>JBNLCC010000029.1:0-81338 GCA_050303615.1 Methylococcaceae bacterium
CGTTTATATTGGCCTGATAATTTAATATTTAAGTGGTTATGGTATATCTTATGGTTAGTTGTTGCGCCTATTATTATAATAATTTCATTGCACCTTGTTTCGAGTAGAAAATAACCTAAAAGTGCTGCGGGGGCAGGTCAATCGGGTTTAAAAGAGGCAGAAATTAGAAACAAGATGAGGTATTAGTTTTGTCATTTTGATTTCCAATAATAGCCGAACCAACCGCCTCGGTTATTCATCATTTTTCAAATATTTCGGATCCAATAGTAAATAGACAAAAAAAGCATCAACCGCAGGATATATTTTCTATAGCGTTGTGAGCGACAGGTACAAACAAAGGCTGCGTCGCAGCCCACTGCAACAACGAATTTCTGCCGCCTACACTGCCAACCCGGTGACCACCACGCAAATCGACACCGGCTTCAGCGAGCTGCATAGCGATTGGTATGCGGTCGCTGTTGATTTCTTGACTATTCGGGATTTGTACCTAGAATTATATCTCATGCCGTAAATAGTTAACTTATAAATATCACTTGAATTTTCTAGTTAAGGACACGAAATGGCCGAGCCAAAAAATCCGTCGAGAAGACGTTTTATACAGACAGGTACCGGTCTAGCTGCCGGCGGAGTGCTGCAGTCTGCAGCCGGTGCGTTCAGACCGGAGGTCGGACAATACCGTTGGCCGCACCTATGGCATCACTCTCGGAGCCCAAACATTCTGTTATTGATGGTTGACGAGATGCGTTATCCGCCGGTTTACGAAGGCGAAGGCGCAAAGCAGTTTCGGCGGGATTATCTGCTTACCCAGGAAATGCTCCGTGCCCACGGTGTCGAATTTCACCGGCACTATGCGGCATCCACTGCCTGCGCCCCCAGCCGTGCCTCGCTGTTTACCGGCCAATATCCTTCCTTGCATGGCGTCACGAACACGACCGGTGCTGCTAAAGAAGCTAACGACCCGGACGTATTTTGGCTCGACCCTAATAGCGTTCCAACCATGGGCGATTATTTTCGTGCCGGAGGCTACAGTACTTACTACAAAGGCAAGTGGCATGCGTCCAATGCCGACATGCAGATACCCGGAACCCATGACCAATTAGTCAGTTACGATGATCAGGGCAATCCCGATCCCGAGAAAGAACAGCTCTATCTGGAAGCCGATCGCCTCGACGGGTTTGGCTTTAACGGCTGGATAGGCCCAGAACCCCACGGAAAAGCGCCGCTCAATACAGGATCAAGCCCGGCGCAGGGACAAGGGCGCGATGTAGGCTTTGCCGATCAGGCCGCGCAGCTTATCCAGCAACTGAATAATAGCAGGCGCTCTGAGCCCTGGTTTATGGTCGCTTCCTTCGTTAATCCTCACGATATCGCTCTGTGGGGTTATTTCGCCCGCCATAGCGGTTTGTTCGATTTTTCCGTGGAGAATATTGTTCCGGCCTTTAACGAACTGTTCGATCCAATTCTATTTGCACAAACATTGCTTGATGACCTTGACAAGAAGCCAAAGTGCCAGAAAAGTTATCAAGAATCTTATCACATTTGGATGCAGGGTATCCCACCTGACGATTATTTCCGCTTATACTACCAATTGCAAAAAAATGTCGACGGGGACATGATGACGGTTTATGACGCGTTGCGCGGCTCGCGTTTTTTCAATGATACCATCGTCGTATTCACTTCCGATCACGGTGATCTGCTCGGTTCCCATCGCTACATGCATCAGAAGTGGTATCAGGCTTACGATGAGGCTCTGCGGGTACCGTTGATTTTCTCCAATCCGAGATTGTTCCAGGAACCGTCCTCGGTACATAGTATCACCAGTCATGTGGACTTGCTACCTACCTTGCTCGGTCTGGCCGGGCTGGATTCGAACCAACTCCTGCCCGAGGTTGCCATCGGCCATAGCGATCCTCTGCCTCTGGTGGGACGCGATCTCAGTGAATTGGTACTGGGCAATATCGCCAAGGTCGAGGATCCCATTTATTTCATGACCGACGATGATCCGAGTCGGGGCCTGGATCAGAATAATTTTTACGGCGTGGCTTACGACTCGGTGAAACAGTCCAATCACATCGAATCCGTTATTGTCAGAATCGACGGTGAGGTCTGGAAGTACAGCCGCTATTTCGACAACATTCAGTTTTGGAGTGACCCGGATCCTACCAACGGCCCCCCAAAAGATGTGGTAATAAGTCTGGATAATACGCCTGATGTCCCCGGGGATCAACCTGCTACGGGGACCAAGAGTGTCAAGTATGACCCCGCTGAGGTCGAATATGAAATGTACAATGTCACTGTCGATCCGATGGAACTCAATAATCTCATGCTTTCTGCCGGCTATGAGACAATGAAGGCGGTATTGGCGGAACTACTGCAGCAGCAGCGGGAACTCAAGCGGTTGGAGCCGATCAGTGGCGATGTTCCGGGCGCTCCGGTGGTTTAAACCGATGGGCGGGAAAGCCAATACCTCACTTATCCGGTTAAAATTGATTCGGTCAGCGAAGCTGAATCTGATTTGGTCAATTTAGCTTTCCATTTTACACCAGCAAAGCTTCCTTCTTCAAAACCGGCTTCCACGAGGATGTTGTTAATAGTCTGTGGCCAACCGATTAATAAAACTGCCATCAATAGCTGTAGTGCATCCCTCAACATTGCTACCAAATCTTTTCCGGTTGCTACAATTTCAGACAAAGAACTATTGTTATGCTGATTTGACATTGTGCGGCCTCAGTTTATATCGATCTGTTGTTAACCGGCTTTCAGTATATCCTATATGTGCATATCGGTAATTGCATTACTATATTAGCACTTGGTTGCGAGAAAAAACTCCGCTAAGATGTAACTATCGTTTAATTGTTGAAACAAAATGCTGGAGAGTGATCATGCCGTGGCCGGAGATTTTTAAACTAGTAGCGTATTTAGTTTGGCCCTTTCTATTGTTGGGCTTGTACTATCTGGTTAATAATCGAAAACGGATAGTGCAGTTATTGAAAAAAAACGTAAACAATGAGACTGATTGAATTGTTACAGTTTTTGCTTAAATAAAGGGCGGTAGGTTATCGGCCTTATCAGTTAAATACACATTTTAGAAACAACATAGAAACGCCAAGACCTATCCACGTTAATGCCAGAAGCACCCAGGGTAGCCAATGTTGTTTGTAATGAACGATTTGCTTGGTGGCTACATGCGCTTCGCCTACCTGATGCCGGGTTTTTTTTGCCTGTCTGTCCCATTCCCGGGCTTTTGCTTTACATTGTTTTTTATATAACTGAATCCCTTTTTGTATGCCTTGGGCGATTAATTTGGTTTGTTCCTTGGTTTGTCCCGGTTGTTGAATCCCCCGCGCAATTTTTATCGCTTCTTCCTGCGTTTCTTTAGAAGGCTGTAGGTGCTTTGTAGTTTTTGCCATGATTGCTACTGGTTGCTATTGTTGATCAATGAAAAACAGTTGTTCGATTTGCTGTAAATTCCCATTAGTCATTGCATTTTAACAGGTTAAACGTTCCGGCTATAAATTCCGGGTTTTCCTGGAGCGTTGAATTTATTAATGGTATTAATAATTTTATATTTTTTAATAGTATATCGAAATGGGAACGTTGCTGTTGATTTGCTGGGTGTTTTCAGTGTTTCTATGATTAAAAAAACTACTTACGCTTGCGCGAGCAGTTTTGTAGATTTCGAAATTTTCGAACATCGTCACAATTGTGGAAATTTATCCCGCGCAATGCAAAAAATATCGCTATAATCCTTACCGGATGAATGGAAATTTTATTTGACAGCCTGTCTTCCTACGTAGTGCATTTTTGTCGGTAGTGCATGGGTTTTAGCTATCGCGACAGTCATAAGACTGAACTGAAATAAAATTTCGGGTTACTTGAATGTGTAAAACAAAAGGCATTAGTTTGCCTATATATATCATTAAATAAACATAAACTAATGGTTATTTTCAGCGGTGCGAAAAGATTTCCGTTTGTCGATACCGATTTTTTTTAGTTTGCACGTCAGTCATTTTAATAGATTCATAACTTCCGCCGAGACGAATGTTTCGACATTTATTTAATAAGGGGAATGAAAATGAGTTGGTCAATTTATTGGTTAAAAAAGGCAGTTGGCGGTTGGCTGCCAATAATCCTGAATGTTTTGTTATTGATAACGTTGTCATTTGGGGTGTTAGCGGATGAGGATCGGGATAAGTCAATCTCGCTGCGCATCACCAAGGCTGGAATTGATGGAGATAAACTGGTTGTTTCGGCACGCCTTTCCGAACGGTCAGAAAGACACCGGTTCACTCTGTATGACATTACCGATGAGCAGGTGTTATTGGCAAGAAGTGAGCGGACTAGGGACCGAGAGATCGAGTTCGAAATTAAAGTCGAGCACGATGCAACGCCTTGCAGGATCAGGGTGGATGTCGACAGGCCGCGAGTTTCCGCGGCGGCGGACGTTGAAAACTGCACAGGCGGTGAAACAAACCATGCTCCGGTCTGCGCGATTGATACCCCGGCGAATGACGTTACCATTAATGCCGGTGAAGTTGTGAATTTTACCGCAACCGTTACCGATAACGACGGCGATGCGCTCAATATTAATTGGAGTTTTGCCGGTGGCGTCCCTGCAGCGTCAAACCAGGAAGCCCCAGGTTTCGTTAACTATGGCACGCCGGGAAATTATATCGCCGTGCTCAATGCAACGGATACCAAAGGGGCCGGTTGTCCGACAGTGACGCGTAATATTAGTGTATTACAAAATGGCGGCACGCCGCCTCCGCCGTTATCCGGAGAATTTACCGTGCTGGCAGCCAATGATTTGGGTATGCATTGCGCCGATTTGGATTTTTCCATTTTCAGTATTTTGCCGCCTTTTAATGTCGTTCATGCCCAGTTGATCAAAAAAGGCTCATCCAATTCGTTGCCGGCTATCATCGATAACAGTCAGGCGGGTATTTTTTACTCGGCGACTTCAAGTCCTTTCGATCCGGTGCAGCCTTTCTCGATCAATACCACCAGTGCGGGAAAAAGCAACTTTTGGGACGATAGCGGTTCTCCCAATCCGGTTAGTTTTATTGCCGGTAATAATACCTGGGGCGGGCTGACTTATCGACCTTTGTATCCCAGTGTGCTTGCGGCGATGTTGCTTGATCCCCCAGTGGACTTGAGTAGTGAATGCAGCGATCCGGTTACGCCGACAGGTTGTCCGAGCATTCTCGATCTGTTCGAGCCCATTCCCGTCGATGTCGGCATTCCGGTTCCAGATCTGGTGGAACTGGGAACGGGTGTTCTGGTGGCCAGTCAACAACAGATGCCCGGGCTGGCAAATACGGACCAGGCTTTTGCGCGTTTTGATACGACGGTGCCGTTTTATACCGGTTTCGCGTTCGGCGCCGAATTGCCCGGTTTAAACTGGTGGGCAGCCGACGGTATACCTGTATTACCTGTCGATGATTCAAGCAATCCTAATTCTTATCCGTTAATGAAGGTGACTGCGAAGGATTTGAGCGGCAACGCGTTGTCTTCACTGGACGTGGTAACGCCGGTGGCATCTGAGGCGGATTGTCAAAATTGTCATGTTAACCCGCTGGATTGTCAGGCAGTTTTGGACATTACCGGTGATGCGAGCCTGGTCGATCCTTCGAAATGTATTGGTGCCGCAGTTGGGCAGATTCCGTTTGTCGTGGAGGAATTACCGGATTACGGCAACTCGTCGCCAACTGCGCAACAAGTGCTCGAAGATTTACGCAATACTGCGAAAATTAACATCCTGCGTTTGCATGATGCGAAATACGGCAGTGTATATACTGCTGCGAACGGTGCTTCGCGGCAATGTGCCGATCCGTCCGATGATCCGGGAGATTTTTGTCTTGATAACCGACGCGCCATTCAATGTTCGCAATGCCATTATTCGCCGGCGCTGGATTTGACGCAGCAAGGACCTCAGGATGAACCCGAACAAGGAGCGAACGGACGCCAGCAAACCAGGCATGTCACTATGTCACGTGCGATGCACGGACATCATGGACGCCTGTATTTTAACGGTGAACCGCTGTTTCCGGAAATGCCGGCGCCTGTTGATACGACGACATCGGAGCCCCGCGATCCAATGGTGGCCGAACAGGTATTGAACGAGACATGCTATCAATGTCATCCCGGTAAAAAAACTCAGTGTTTAAGGGGCGCGATGTTTGCCGGCGGGGTCGTCTGCCAGGATTGTCACGGCAATATGGCTCAAGTTGGCAACGACTTTTCCATACGCGTGTCAAGCGGAAATCCAGGCGATTTTGTCATGGATGGTTCATTGCGTGTACCTTGGGCTTTCGAACCGGGCTGCCAATCCTGTCATACCGGCGATGCGCTGAACAAGAATCATCCTGCCGGACCTGTTTTGGTAGCGGATGACGGCATTCGTTTGTTGCAGGCTTACCAAGCGGAACTGATTACGGTTTCGAACATTCCCTATGACGTTGATGTGGCAGCAACGATTAAATCGCCAACGTCGCGATTCGCCGAAAATCAGGCCGTCAATGGCGATGGTGCAACGGTGGATGTACTATATCGCTTAAGCAAAGGACATGGCGAGGTTATGTGTGAGGGTTGCCACAACAGCACGCATGCTATTTGGCCGAATGCGATGGCGAACGCCAATGATAATGTGGCGTCGGACCAGTTACAGGGCCATCACGGCACGTTGATCGAATGCAGCACTTGTCATGGGGAAAACAGTTTTGGCATCGATGACTTTAAAGGGAATCTTGATGCTAACGGGCAAATGAAAGGCCCCCACGGCATGCATCCGGTCAACGATCCGATGTGGAATGAAAAACACAAAGAAGTGGACAAGGGTAACAATCGGAACAGCTGTCGAGCTTGTCATGGCATCAATGGCGAAGGCAGCGTGCTGTCACGGGTTGCAGCTGACCGTACGCTGGAATGCAAGGATGAAAACTGGGGGCAATGTGTAGGCGGAACCTTGCATTTGTCCAAAGGAGATGTGGTCAGTTGTACTTTGTGCCATGAAAACGAAATCAATGACGATTAGTATTGCACGAAGTTAACAGCACTTTGAGGATTGCCGGCAGGGAGGCCGGTAGTCTTCGTTTCCTATTCGAGTATTGTATGGCGCGATTCGTTGTTGCAATGGCGGTCTCAGATATTCCCCGTGCTTTTAATTCAAAAACGATCCCGGATAAGCCAATTGTTATTGGTTTTTTTTGTTTATTGGTGTTAATGTTTACTCCAATCGCAGCTGACGCCCGCGCTTTTCAGCTAAACGGTTCTAAAAACCCTGCTCCGCCCTTAATATTAAAAGATTTAACCGGACGGCAACATAAGTTGGATAACTATAAGGGCAAGGTTGTTTTGGTGAATTTCTGGGGATCATGGTGTTCGCCGTGCGTTGAAGAAATGCCGGCTTTGCAAAGGCTGGCGAACCGCTTCGCCGAACGGGGACTTGTCGTATTGGCGGTTAATGTCAATCAGAGTGATACAGCGATTGAACGTTTTATGCGGGGGATGTCCCTGGATTTGACCGTATTGAAGGACGGCAACGCAAAAGCCGCGGAATTGTGGCAGGTGGAATATTACCCGTCCAGCTTTGTGATCGATAAACACGGAAACCTGAGATTTGCTTCGCAGGGAGCTTTGGACTGGGATAGCCTTGAAGCGGACGAGATGATACAAAATTTGCTGCAGGAAGCCATTAATTAACACACTACAGGATATATTTTGGACCAATCCATAAAATTCGACCTCGAGCTGATCCACCGTTACGACAAAGCGGGGCCGCGCTATACTTCCTATCCGACAGCGTTGGAATTACATGAAGGATTCACCGAACAGGACTATCGGCGTCATATCAATTTATCCAATGCCAGAAGCGGGCCGCTCTCGCTGTATGTACACATTCCCTTTTGCGATACCGTTTGTTTCTACTGCGCCTGTAATAAAATTATCACCAATAACCGTAAACATGCACAACCCTACCTGGATAATCTGCAGCGGGAAATTGCGTTACAAGGGGCTTTGTTTGACCCAAACCGGGTAGTCGATCAATTGCACTGGGGAGGGGGAACGCCGACTTTCCTGAGCTTTGAACAAATGCATCGGCTAATGACTGAGACTCGCCGGCATTTCAATTTGAGAGATGATGATTTAGGCGAATATTCGATTGAAGTGGATCCACGAGA
Organism: Methylococcaceae bacterium; assembly: GCA_050303615.1. Lineage (GTDB taxonomy): Bacteria > Pseudomonadota > Gammaproteobacteria > Methylococcales > Methylomonadaceae > CAZDXJ01. The sequence goes on from JBNLCC010000029.1 coordinate 8,181, forward strand.
GACCGACGATCACACTATCGCACAACTTCGCCAATTGGGTTTTAACCGGATCAGTTTGGGTGTGCAGGATTTCGATGTTGCCGTGCAAAAGGCCGTTAATCGCATACAAAGCGAGCAGCAAACCTTCGCAGTGATAGACGCGGCGCGTAGCGAAGGTTTTCGCTCGACCAGTATTGATTTGATATACGGTTTACCGCTGCAGACCGTCTACAGCTTTGCAAAAACCCTGGATAAAGTTTTGAGCGTAACGCCGGATCGGTTTTCGGTGTTTAACTATGCTCATTTGCCGTCACGTTTCAAGACCCAGAGGCAAATCAATGAGGCCGATCTTCCTGCACCGTCTGAAAAGCTGGATATATTGCAAATGGTTATTCAGCGATTGCTGGACGCCGGCTATGTTTATATCGGCATGGACCATTTTGCCCGCCCCGACGATGAGCTGGCTATTGCCCAGCGCGAAGGTAAGCTGTACCGGAACTTTCAAGGGTACTCGACGCATTCCGACTGTGATTTGATCGGGCTGGGCATTACTTCGATCGGCAGGGTTGGCGATGCGTTTATGCAGAACGTGAAAGATACCGGGGGTTACGCAAAATTGTTGGCGGCGGACAGATTGCCGATTTTTAAAGGAGTGGAACTGGATCAGGACGATAAAATACGCGGCGCGGTCATTACCCAATTGATTTGTCATTTTGAATTAGATTTTACCGATATTGAGCAGCGATTCGCGATACGGTTCACCGATTACTTTGGCGATGAATTGCGGGCCATCGAAGCGATGGCACAAGACGGACTACTGATCGAAAGCGGGCGGGGCATTACTGTCCTGCCGGCCGGCCGGTTGCTGATTCGTAATATTTGTATGGTGTTCGATCGTTACCTCGCGCAAAAACAACAACAATTTTCCAAGGTAATTTGATTCGGCCGAGCACCATTTCGGAAATCCGGCTTTATTGGGATTTTTGATAAATATTGATAAAGCCGTTACGATTGGGCATGGTTACTTTGGGCAGTGTTGTAGCATTCATCACGTTGTTTTGTCCGATAATGCCGTTCAGGTAAAGCAGATAGGCGGTTACCGCATACAGTTCATCGTTGTTTAAAACGCCCGGCTGATTCAACGGCATTGAACGGCTGGTAAAGTCGAACAGCGTTGTTGCGTAAGGCCAATAAGTGCCAATGGTTTTATCCGGCGGATCATCGGTCAGGCCGTGTGCCGCACCGGCCAGTTCGTCGGCGCTATCGCCGCTGCCTTCAACTCCGTGGCAAAACTGGCAATATTGTTCATAGATCTGTTTTCCGGCAATTGCCGTGCCGCTTCCCGGAGGAAGGCCTGTTCCGTCGGGGAAAATGTCCAAATCCCAGGCGCTGACCGTATCCGGTCGCGCAGGTACGCCTAAGCCGGGTCCGTCGCCTTGTTCCGCGAAACCGGCATTGGGCAGACTCAGCATGAGTATTGCGAGCAGTTTACGCATAGACATGGCTGATACTCCCGTCGGGCGAAACTGCCCAGCTGACGATGGCATTATAGTGAAAATAGCCGTGTCGCCCCCGCTGTTTAACGAGGGCTTTTCTTGTTGGTTGCACATAACCGGTTGTATCGGTGACCCGGCTTTGAATGACGGCGGCTTGACCGTCCCATTGCCAGGGGATGCGGAACCGGGTGAAACATTTTGCCAGAACCGGTTGCTGCAGTTCCGCTTCGGCCCAGGTTTTACCGGCGTCGGCCGAGACTTCCACTTTTTTTACTTTGCCGCGGCCGCTCCATGCCAAACCGCTGATTTGGTAGAGTCCTGGTTTTTCCATTCGGTATCCCGGCGAAGGGTTGGTAATCAAGGATTTTGCTTCCATAACGAAAGTGAATTGCCGGGCTTTTCCGGATGGCAGCAGTTCGGTGTATTTGGCTGTTTCATTCCTGACCATTGACGGTTTATCCGTCAAATGTACGCGGCGCAACCATTTGACGTTGGTTACTCCTTCCCAGCCGGGCACCAGCAGCCTAAGCGGATAACCGTTTTCCGGTCGGATTCTTTCACCGTTCTGGTATAAGGCAACCAGGCAATCGTCCATCGCTTTTGCCACAGGAATGCTGATATTCATGATTGCCGCATCGGCACCTTCAGCAATTATCCATTTTGCGGTTTTTGTTAAGCCGGCTTCTTCAAGCAGCAGCGCCAACGGCACCCCTGTCCATTCACTGCAGGAAACCATACCGTGAAAGTGGCCCGCTTTGCTTTGAATCGGTTTGCTGCGCCAGCCGGCATTGCTGTTGCCGCCGCATTCGATGAAACAAAGGCGGGAATGCATCGGATAGCGTAGCAGGCTTTCCACGGAAAAAAACAACGGCTTTTGTACCATGCCGTGTATCAGCAACTTATGCTGTTGCGGATCGATTTGAGGCACGCCGTTATGATGGCGTTCAAAATGCAGGCCGTTAGGCGTGATCATGCCCTCCAGGCCATGTAGTGGTGACCAGGAAACACCATTTCCCGCAATCATGCTGTTTGCCATCGTCCAACGGATGGTATGCCGTTCGTGCGAGGAAGGCTGGCCGTAATTGGTAAAGGGTCCCCCTGGGGTCCGCATCCAATCGGGCAAATGCCGGTTTTGGTCGGCGGATGCCATTTGTGGCGCGAGAGCCGTCGCAGTCGAGAATAGTAGACCTTTTTTCAGAAAAAGCCGCCGGTCAAGCAATCCGCCTCCGGCCGGCGGCTGATTAGTTATTTTCATTGACACATCCTGCGCGAATATTTACTGAAATTTACCTTGAGTCGTTTGCTGGCGGTTATTGATAGTATCAGCAAACGGCGGATGCCGCCATCGGATTTGGGTCGATACCAGCAAGAAGAAACGCCGCACTTATTGTTATTCACTTTATTCTAAACTTTGCTGCTCGTTGTTCAAGCAACGCATTAAATAGTACACTGTGGTTAAAAATTGGTTTTGGAGTTCCGGATGCTTGAATTAATTAAATCTACTATTCAGAGGCCCTATCTGGCGATGCTCGTAGCCGGTGTATTGGGAGGGCTTGCACAATTGATGCTGCCGCTATCGATAGTCAGTTCCGCAATGGTTTGTTTATTTATATTGCGTAAAGGTGAACGCGCCGGCTTTTGGGTGATGTTGGTAGCCGCGGTCATCATTTATCAAATGAGTTTGGTGATTGAAAGCAAGCCGGGGCTGGAATTTCCGATCGCATTGATTCTGCTGGTTCCTGCCTTTATCAGTTCAAGTGTCTTGCGTACCACGCAATCCCAGGGATTGGCGATAGCTGCTGTCGGGATTTGTGCCGCATTGTTGGCAATCGGCGTGCAGATATATTCCGGAAATGCTGTCGCTTGGTGGGCCGAGTGGCTGCGGAACGCCGTTCAGGGTGTAAAAGGAGCGACAGTGGAGGGATTCGAAGAAAACGGTACGCTGCAGATTATGAACGGCTTGATTGCCATGCTGCTGGGAATTTCAACAATATTGAGCTTGTTGCTGGCGCGGTGGATACAGGCGGTACTTTATCATCCCGGCGGCTTTAAAGAGGAGTTTCAGCTCATCATGATACCGCGAAAATTTTTATATCTTTGGCTTGCGTTGCTTGCCGTGTTTGCGGTATTCAACATAAACCTGATGTATGACTTGGCAATCATAGCCGCTATGATGTATCTTTTTCAGGGTTTGGCAATATTCCATTACACTACCGAGAAAAAAGGTTACAGCAGCGCCTACTTGTTGCCTCCCTATATATTATTATTTTTTATGCCCCAATTCGCAGTGGTTGGCTTAGCCTGTGTCGGAGTCACCGATGCTTTGTTGAATTACCGTAAGTTATCCAAGCCGCTGTGATGTTGATGCCTGAATGATATTGACTTAATGGGCTGCGTTCAACCTTGAAACTAATCTGATCCGCACCTTTAATCGTTGAAAAACGCTGTATTATAAGTGACTTACAATGATCCCGATTCGAGATACCATACCCTGTTATAGCAGACCTTATGTCAGCTGGGCGTTGATTGCGATTAACAGCATTGTTTTTTTGCTGCTCCAATTTATGCCTGAACATGTCAGGCAATTATTTCTTTTTCATTACGGTATGATACCCGCCCGTTACAGCCACCCGGAATGGGCTCGGCATATGGGATTTGCCGATGATGCCTATTTTTCTTTTATCAGCAGCATGTTTATCCATGCCGGCTGGCTGCATATTATTATGAATGTTTGGTTCATTTGGATTTTCGCTGATAATATCGAGGATCGTATGGGCCATTTCCGTTTCCTGGTGTTTTATTTCGTTTGCGGGCTGATCGGCTCATTGCTGCAGTTTTATTTTAATCCGAGCCTAACGATACCGGTAGTAGGCGCGTCAGGCGCAATTGCCGGTGTGATGGGCGCCTATTTTTTGCTGTATCCATTTGCCCGGATCGTTATTTGGATCCCGTTGTTTTTTTTACCGATATTTTTTGAAATTCCGGCTATTGCCTTTTTGGGTTTTTGGGTAATTCTGCAAATGCAAAATGCCACGTTATCGATCGTTGACAGCCAGTCAATCACCAGCGTTGCCTGGTGGGAGCATTTGGGTGGTTTTATTGCCGGCATGCTGCTGCATCAGTTTTTTCTGCGCAGAAACCCGACTGAAATTTGAGGCTTTTATAAAGAAACGAGGATCAGTTTTTTACATTCATGTATAATGCCATGCTTCAATAATGGGGCTGTTTAAAGGGGTTGGTTTCTTAATGTCCTGTTTCCATTGATTAGTTCAGGTTAATAGTCAGGCTTCATGCTTGTTTTAGGAAATTGAAAGTAATATGAAAAATGTTAATGTCGGTTTGGTAAGACTAATTCAGTTCGTTGTTTTTGTGTTATTTACCTTTATGGTTTTGACTTATTTCGGAGCGCTGCTGTTGTTACCGTTGGATGCCGTCGCACTATTTATAAAGGTAATGACCGCATTTGGTCTGAACGGTGTTATAGCGGCTGCCGTCGCTGTTCCGCTCATCGCCTACTTGGGGTTATCGGTGTACAAAATTCCGGGGCTTTGCAAAATGTTGGTAGAAATCGGAATTGATCTTGCCACTTCCGGTAAATCCCGTGTCGAACAATTAGGTAAAATTGCAGAAACGGTAAAGGGTTAATAAAATTAGGGGCGTGTGCCGCTAATACGGCACACGTTTTTAACTTCAACTAAAAAAACTTTTCAGGTGTTGTCCGGTATAGGATTTTTCGCACGCTGAAACCTCTTTTGGCGTACCTTGGACCACAAGTGTGCCTCCGCCGTCTCCACCTTCCGGGCCCAAATCGATCAGCCAGTCAGCTGTTTTTATGACGTCCAGATTGTGTTCTATCACGATGATTGTATTTCCGTGGTCTCTCAATTTGTGGAGTACACTTAGTAATTGCCGAATGTCATGAAAATGCAGTCCTGTGGTTGGTTCGTCGAGAATATACAAGGTTTTTCCGGTATCTCTTTTCGATAATTCCCTGGCCAGTTTAACCCTCTGCGCTTCGCCACCGGATAACGTGACCGCATTTTGGCCAAGCGTAATATAACTGAGACCGACATCGATCAATGTTTGGAGTTTACGTGCCAGGACAGGGACAGCGTTAAAAAAATCGGCGGCTTCCTCAACGGTCATTTCCAGGACTTCATGAATATTTCTGCTTTTATAGCGGATTTCCAGTGTCTCTCGGTTATAACGTTTACCGTTGCATATGTCGCAGTGAACGAAGATATCCGGTAAGAAATGCATTTCAACCTTGATGACACCGTCCCCTTTGCATGCTTCGCAGCGGCCGCCTTTGACATTGAAACTGAAACGACCCGGTGAATAACCCCGTGAGCGGGATTCGGGCGTAGCGGAAAATAATTCCCGGATCGGTGTAAAAATACCGGTATAGGTTGCCGGGTTGGAGCGCGGTGTTCTGCCGATCGGACTCTGGTCTATGTCGACCACTTTATCTAACTGATCCAAACCCTCAATGTCGTCGCAAGGCGCGGGCAGTTCTCCGGCGCGGTTGATTTCCCTGGCAGCCTGGCGGTAAAGCGTGTCATTGATTAAGGTTGATTTGCCTGAACCGGAAACACCGGTAACGCAAGTGAACAATCCGATCGGAAAAGTAACGTCGATATTTTTCAAATTGTTGCCGTGTGCATTGCTAATGATCAGCTGTTTCAGAGGATCGGGCGCGGTTAACTGCTCGGGGATTACGATTTGCTGTTTTCCCGACAAATACTGTCCGGTCAATGATTCCGAACAGTTAAGAATATTGTTCAGGTTTCCCTGCGCGATGATTTGACCGCCGTGTACGCCGGCGCCCGGCCCGATATCGACGATATGTTGGGCGGTACGAATCGCATCTTCGTCGTGTTCCACAACGATGACGGTATTACCCAAGTCGCGTAGTTTGATTAATGTATCCAGCAGTCTTGCATTATCTCGCTGGTGCAATCCGATCGAGGGTTCATCAAGGACGTACATCACACCGACCAGTCCGGCACCGATTTGACTTGCCAATCTGATTCGTTGGGCTTCACCGCCGGACAAAGTATCCGCACTTCGATCAAGATTAAGATAATCCAGGCCGACATTGACTAGAAATTCCAGACGTTGTGAGATTTCTTTAATTATTTTTGCAGCGACGACGCCGCGTTGTCCGGGTAAATCCAATTGCCGGAAAAACGCCAGTGATTTACGTATCGGCAATGCAGTGATCTGATGCAGGGCATGGTCATTGATAAAGACATTTCGGGCGGAAATGTTAAGCCGCGACCCTCCGCATTCAGAGCAGACTTTATGCGACAAATATTTCGCCAGTTCCTCCCTGACCATAGTTGAATCGGTCTCATGATAACGGCGTTCCATATTGGCAATAATGCCTTCAAAACTATGACGTTTGTTTTTAACTTTGCCGTTTCCGGTCAGAAACCTGAAATTGATTGCTTCGCGCCCGCTGCCGTACAGAATAACTGACTGTGCCTTCGGATCAAGTTCGGCAAAGGGTTTTTCCGGGTCAAAATGATAGTGTTCCGCCAAAGAACAGATGATCTGATAATAGTAGGCATTACGGCGGTCCCAACCGCGTATGGCTCCTCCGGCGAGGCTGATGTCCGGGTTATGTATCACCAATTGCGGATCAAAGTGCTGTTTCTGGCCCAAACCGTCACAACTCGGACAGGCACCTTTGGGATTGTTGAAAGAAAAAATTCGCGGTTCCAGTTCAGTCAGGCTGTAACCGCAGTGGGGACAGGCATATTTTTCCGAAAACAGCAATTCCGTTCCCGGCTCGTCCATCGACGCCGCTATGGCGATCCCATCGGCGAGACGCAATGCGGTTTCGAATGATTCCGCCAAGCGCAGACCGATATCATCACGTATCTTAAAACGGTCAACGATGACTTCGATGCTGTGTTTTTTTCTCAGGTCTAAAACCGGCGGTTCATCCAGTTCATGAATTTCACCGTCAATTCTGGCCCGGATAAAACCTTGTGAACGCAGATCATCCATCAGTTGGATATGTTCGCCTTTGCGGTCGGTGACTACCGGTGCCAATAGCATCCAACGCTGCCCCGGCTGTTGTGCAAGTATCAGATCCACCATTTGGCTAATGGTTTGCGCCTGTAAGGCGATATGGTGTTGCGGGCAATAGGGGATGCCGGTTCGTGCAAAGAGCAATCTTAAGTAGTCGTAAATTTCGGTAATAGTGCCGACAGTGGAACGCGGGTTGTGGGAGGTCGATTTCTGTTCAATGGAAATTGCCGGGGAAAGTCCCTCAATATGATCGACGTCGGGCTTTTCCATCATCGATAAAAATTGTCTGGCATAGGCGGACAACGACTCGACATAGCGCCGCTGTCCTTCCGCGTAAATGGTATCAAATGCGAGAGATGATTTGCCGGAACCGGAAAGGCCGGTAATGACAATCAGAGCGTCCCTGGGTAAATCGAGATCGATATTTTTGAGGTTATGCGTTCTTGCGCCTTGAATACGAATCACATTCATGATCGGTTATCCATAAAATAAAACAACCTGCTAATATACGACTTAATCAATGAGATCGTCTAATAAAGTTTACAAAAAAATTATTATAGTGCTTGTGATAATATACGGGCATTTAATTATTGGACAGCAACGGAGAAATTCATTTTGACTCAGGTACAGGACATTACCAGTTCAATGACTCGTCGTGAAAGACGAGCTACCTTATCGCTTGCCGGCATCTATGCATTGCGCATGTTGGGCCTGTTTATGCTGTTGCCGGTTTTGTCATTATTTGCGGAACAATTGCAGGGATCCACGCCACTGTTGGTTGGACTGGCAATCAGTATTTACGGATTATCGCAAGCCATTTTGCAAATTCCGTTCGGTTTGCTTTCCGATCGTTTCGGACGAAAAAAGATTATCGTGATCGGTTTGTTGCTGTTTGCTGCGGGCAGCATTGTCGCTGCGCTTTCAACAACGATACAGGGTGTTCTTTTAGGCAGAGCTCTACAGGGCGGCGGCGCTATTGCGGCAGTGGTCATGGCGTTGCTTGCCGATTTAACGCAAGAAGTACATCGCACCAAGGCCATGGCTACGATTGGCGCCAGTATTGGCGTGTCTTTCGGTATCGCAATAACGCTTGGTCCGTTAATTGCCGGATTTGCCGGCGTCCACGCGATATTTTGGATTACGTCTGTGTTAGCCATATTGGCTATTTTGGTGATCCTGTTTATTGTGCCCGATCCCGGAGCGTTAAAAATACACCGCGATGCCGAATTGGTGACCACTGATTTTTTTCATGTGCTGAAAAATACCAATTTGCTGCGGTTGGATTTTGGTATTTTTATTTTGCATTTGATTTTAACCGCCAGTTTTGTGATTGTACCGTTACAGTTGAGAGATGCCGGATTGCTTCCGGAGCGGCATTGGTTGGTCTATTTGCCGGTGTTAGTGACTTCGATGGCGGTAATCGTTCCGTTTATTATTCTGGCGGAAAAAAAACGCAAGATGAAAGCCGTGTTTATCGGTGCAATTACTGTCATAATATTGGCGAATTTGGGATTATTTCTATTAAATAATACTTTAATGGTATTAGTTGGCTGTTTATGGTTGTTTTTTTGCGGCTTCAATCTGTTGGAGGCAACCTTGCCGTCGCTGATATCCAAAACGGCACCGGCGGATCTAAAAGGCACGGCAATGGGCGTGTATTCCAGTTGTCAATTTTTGGGGGCCTTTCTGGGAGGAGCTGCCGGAGGCTGGATCCATGGTGAATACGGGAATACAGCGGTTTTTTTATTTACTGCCATGGCCGCATCGCTGTGGCTGGTCGTCTCGCTGTCAATGAAAAAACCGCGTTATCTTGCCAATTTACTGATTCCTCTGGATACAATTGATGAAATGGATGCCGACAAATTCGCGGCACGGCTATTAACCGTAAACGGTGTCGCAGAAGTCGCTATGCATTTCGAAGAAAGAGTGGCTTATTTGAAAGTCGATAATCCATCATTGGATAAAAACCGCCTACAGCAGTTGTTGTCGGGTCAGGTTGAAGATGGACCGAATAACTACTGAATTCCGGGAACATTTTTCGTAATAACAAATTAGACAGGGAACATACGGATGAAAAAAAGCATTAATACGGTATGGCATCATGCCACCGTAACCAGGGCCTTGAGAGAGGAGAAAAACCGACATAAAAGTGTTATTTTATGGTTTACCGGTTTATCCGGAGCCGGCAAGTCAACATTGGCGCATGCGGTGGAGGAGCGTTTGTATGACTTGGGATGCTCAACTTTTGTATTGGATGGGGATAATATTCGCCATGGATTATGCAACGATCTGGGATTTAGCGATCAAGACAGGATCGAAAATATACGCCGCATCGGAGAACTGGCCAAATTGCTGACGGAGGCCGGGGTGATTACGTTGACGGCGTTTATCTCGCCTTTTAGATCGGATCGAAGCAAAGCGCGCAGTCTTGTGCCGCATGGTGATTTTCTGGAAATTTACTGCAGTTGCTCGTTGGAAAAATGTGAACAACGGGATGTGAAAGGTTTGTATAAGAAAGCCAGGGCAGGTGAAATAGCCTATTTTACCGGTATATCCTCCCCCTATGAAGAACCTGAAAAACCGGAATTAACTGTTGATACCGATACGCATAATCTGGAACAATGTGTCGATCTGGTTATAGATTTATTAGTTGAGCGTAACGTTGTCAAGCAATAATGTTTTATGGCGATAAATAATAACATCCTGGTCACCGGCGGTGCCGGCTATATCGGCAGTCATACCTGCGTGGAATTGCTGGAGGCCGATTACAATGTCACTGTTATCGATAATCTGTCGAACAGTAAAATCCGCTCAATTGAACGCATCGAAACAATCACCGGAAAAACGCTGAACTTCTACCAGCTTGATATCAGGGATAAAGCCGCGCTGGCAACGGTTTTCGCCAAGGAGAACTTCGATTCAGTAATACATTTTGCCGGTCTGAAGGCGGTGGGCGAGTCCTGCCTGCGTCCTTTGGCTTATTATGACAATAATTTTTGCGGTACGGTAGCGTTAACCGAAGTCATGGCAGAGGCAGGCGTGCATAAACTGGTATTCAGCTCTTCGGCAACGGTTTACGGTGATCCTCACGCTGTGCCCATTGTCGAAAATTTCCCTTTAGCCGCAACTAATCCATATGGCCGTACCAAGTTGATGATTGAGGATTTGTTGAGGGACATTGCAGCGACCGATGCGCTGAGCGAAGTTACAACACCCTGGAAAATCGCGTTATTACGTTATTTTAATCCGATCGGTGCGCATCAGAGCGGGTTGATCGGCGAAGATCCAAATGGGATTCCCAACAATCTGATGCCTTATATCTCTCAGGTTGCGATTGGCAGATTGCAGCGACTATCGGTGTTTGGCGATGACTACCCAACCAGCGACGGCACCGGGGTTAGGGATTATATTCATGTCGTTGATTTGGCGCAGGGACATTTAAAGGCTTTGCAGGCCTTGGCTGAACCGCGCTTCAGTCGGGGTGTTTGCCGGGCCTTTAATTTAGGAACCGGAAAAGGGTATAGTGTTTTGGAATTGATCGAGACTTTTGAACGTGTGACCGGTAAAAAAATCGATTATAAGATAGCTCCCAGGCGTTCGGGTGATATTGCCGAATGTTACGCAGATCCCGGATTTGCATTACAGGAATTGAAGTGGCAGGCGAGAAAAAATCTCGCAGATATGGTCGCTGATTCATGGCGCTGGCAACAGAATAATCCCCGTGGCTTTGAATAACATACGAACGGGGCTTTATTAAACACGCTTCGTAGAGGAATTTGGAAAACTGCCGTCTTGCGGCAGTTTTTGCTGCTACGGCTTTTCAGTAGTCTATCAAGGTAGGGAAAAAATGATTCCAGTAATTTTATCAGGCGGCTCGGGAACAAGACTTTGGCCGTTATCAAGAGGGGATTACCCTAAGCAGTTTTTACCCCTTGTTTCAAATAAAACCATGCTGCAGAATACCATGCTCCGTTTGGAGGGAATAGAGGCGTTGCAAAGTCCGATTACCATCTGCAACGAGAATCACCGGTTTATCGTTGCGGAGCAATTGTACGAAATCGGTGTGCGCCCGGCAGCGATCATTCTTGAACCGATAGGGAAAAATACCGCACCGGCGGCGGCCATAGCCGCCATGGCTGCAGAATCGGAAGAAGCTATCCTGTTGATTTTACCGGCCGATCATGTCATTCGGAATGAAGCGGTTTTCCAGGCGGCAGTGGCACAAGCAAAACAATTGGCCGCTGCGGATATGCTGGTTACGTTCGGTATCGTGCCAACCGAACCGGCAACCGGTTATGGTTATATCAAGCGTGGCGGGCAAAAAAATTGCGGCGCGTTCGATGTTGCCGGCTTTGTTGAAAAACCGAATTTCGATAGCGCTGTAAACTATGTAGACAGTGGTGATTACTATTGGAATAGCGGTATGTTTGTCTTTAAAGCGAAGCGTTTTTTACAGGAGCTGGAAAAATATCATCCGCAAATGCTGGCTTTTGCCCGCAAAGCGTTTGATGCAGCCAAAAAGGATATGGACTTTATTCGTCTGGACAAAACTATTTTTTCCGAATGTCCGGCAGATTCGATTGATTATGCGGTAATGGAAAAAACCGATCAGGCAGTCATGGTTCCACTGGACGCCGGTTGGAACGATGTCGGCTCCTGGTCTGCCCTGTGGGATGTGGCTGATAAAGATGACAACGGCAATGTCATTCATGGTGATGTATTGACCGTCGATTCAAAATCGTCATTTATTCATGCGGAAAAAAAATTAGTTGCCGCTGTCGGTGTTAATGATTTAGTCATTGTTGAAACCGACGACGCAGTAATGGTGGCGCCTAAGGAAAGGGTCCAGGAAGTCAAGGGCATTGTTGCGCAGTTAAAAAAAATGCATCGATGTGAAGCGGACAACCATCGCAAGGTCTACCGTCCTTGGGGAACTTATGATTCAGTCGATACCAGGGAACGCCATCAAACCAAACGTATTGTCGTCAAACCGGGTGCGAAACTTTCACGCCAAATGCATCATCATCGTGCCGAGCACTGGATTGTCGTGAAGGGAACCGCTAAAGTTACCAAAGGGGATGAGCAGATATTGCTTTCAGAAAACGAATCGACCTATATTCCTCTGGGTGTGGTGCACTGTTTGGAGAATCCCGGGATAATTCCTTTAGAAATGATAGAAGTTCAATCGGGAAGTTATCTGGGAGAGGATGACATTGTGAGGTTAGATGACCCATATGGCCGTGCCGTCCTTGAAAAGTAAGAGCTACTTCAGGATTTGATCAACCGATATTGATGAACGAATTAGGTTCAAGGGCCACTGTGCAGCCTTATCCTCAACCGGTGTCAATCCTTAGTTTAAATCAGCAAGGTGAGGATTTATTGAGTTCCGCTGCTTTTCCCGATGGGCTGCAGCTTTAATAGAGCGTTATTGTTTTAATCATTATTGACCGAAAAGATAAATCAGAATGAAGAAAAGAATTACCAAAGCCGTTTTTCCTGTTGCCGGTCTGGGAACGCGTTTTTTACCGGCAACCAAAGCCAGTCCGAAAGAAATGCTGCCTGTTGTGGATAAACCACTGATTCAGTATGCTGTCGAAGAAGCCGTAGCGGCTGGAATCGATACAATGGTTTTCATAACCGGTAGGAATAAACGTTCTATCCCGGACCATTTTGACAAAGCCTATGAGTTGGAAAAAGAATTACAGGAACGAGGTAAAACCGAGACGCTAAAAATCGTGCAGGAGATTATTCCCCCGCATGTTTGCTGCGTATTTATTCGTCAAGCCGAGGCGTTGGGTTTGGGGCATGCCGTCAATTGTGCAAAGCCGGTAGTCGGCGATGAGCCGTTTGCGGTGATTCTGGCCGATGATCTGGTGGAAGATTCAGGGCGCGGCTGCATGGCGCAAATGGTGGATTTGTTTGAAAAGGAACAAAACAGCATTTTGGGCGTGGAAAAGATCGAGCCTGCTGAAACCGTCAATTACGGTATTGTCAAAGTGAAGGAAATGCTGCCGCTAGTGGGTAGGGTGGAGACCATCATTGAAAAACCCAAGCCTGAAAATGCACCGTCAAATCTGGGCGTGGTGGGGCGTTATATTTTGACGCCGGCAATTTTTGATAAAATCGACAAAATTGGTGCGGGAACCGGTGGTGAAATTCAGTTGACTGATGCTATTGCGGAACTGTTGCAGGATGAGCCGGTATTGGCCTATCAATTTCAAGGTAAGCGCTATGATTGCGGCTCCAAATTGGGTTATTTGATAGCAACTGTAGAACATGGTTTACTGCATGACGAGTTAAAGGCGGATTTCCAGGCGTATTTAAAGCAACTGGTATTGGAGTGAACCTGATTTGGTAAGAGCCAAGACAGGGCCGATGATATAGTCCCTGTCCTGGTCGTGGTTTAAGCATCGATTTTAAGATAAAAAGCGGCTCAAATCACTTTGCTGATTCTGTCCAAAGCGTTTTGTAAATTTTCCATGCTGGTGGCAATGGAAATCCTGATATGTCCCGGACAGCCGAAGGCAGAGCCGGGGACCAGTGCGACACCGGCGGCTTTTAGCAGATATTCGGCAAAATCCACGTCATTATTAATCCCATCCAGTTTCGTGATTACGGCTTCGATATTCGGAAAAACATAAAAGGTTCCGTCAGTGGCCAAGCAGTCAATTCCCGGCATGTCATTTAATGTGGCGACGACATAATCATGCCGTTTTTTAAATGCCGCCAGCATTGTGTCGATACAGCTTTGATCTCCGGTAAGCGCCGCTTCTGCTGCAACCTGGGAAATGGAGGTGGGATTGGACGTGCTTTGCGATTGAATTTTGCGCATGGCGGTGACGATGTCCGCAGGCCCAGCTGCATAGCCGATGCGCCAGCCTGTCATTGAATAGGCTTTGGATACACCGTTTAAAACCATGGTGCGTTCATAAAAATCCGGATTGGCATTGAGAATATTAACAAAACTACCTTTTTGCCAAATAATATGCTCATACATGTCATCGGTAGCGATGATGATATGCGGGAAGTCCCTTAACACGTTCCCTAACGCGCGTAGTTCGTCGTGCGAATATGCGACGCCGGTTGGATTGGATGGGCTGTTGATGACGAATAAGCGGGTGTTCGGGGAGATTGCCGCGCGCAATTGTTCCGGCGTGATTTTAAAATGCTGTTGCTGGGTGGCTTCGATAATTACCGGTTTACCGCCAGCCAAAAGTACCATATCGGGATAAGAGACCCAGTACGGGGCCGGAATAATGACTTCGTCTCCCGGATTGATCAAGGCCTGGGCCAAATTGAAAAAACTTTGTTTGCCGCCACAGGAAACCAGGATTTGATTAAGCTGATAGGATAAACCGTTATCTCTGTTGAATTTGTCGATAACTGCCTGTTTCAACCCGGGAGTACCGTCGACAGCGGTATATTTGGTAAAGCCGTCGTCCAGAGCGCGGACGGCGGCAGCCTTGATATGCTCCGGGGTATCGAAGTCCGGTTCGCCGGCTCCCAACCCGATAATATCTTTGCCTGCGGCGCGTAATTCCGCGGCTCTGGCGGTGACGACCAAGGTCGGTGACGGTTTAACAGTATTGACTCTGTCGGAAAGTTGGATGCTCATGTTTCCTCGTGATAGTGAACGATGCCCTGTAAAAATGAAATTATACTCCATGTATAATAGCAATTTAAATTCTTGAGCCTACTCAGTTGGAGTAATTTTAATCGTTGCCATTATGTCAATAAATAAACCGTTCAAAATTCGGAGTCGTTTCGAGCCTGCCGGCGATCAGCCGGAAGCGATCAGCAGGCTTGTTGAAGGTTTGACCGACGGCGAAGTGCATCAGACGTTACTTGGGGTAACCGGCTCCGGTAAAACATTTACCATTGCCAATATGATCAATCGGGTGCAGCGCCCGGCGATGATTCTGGCGCCAAATAAAACCCTGGCGGCACAGCTTTATGGCGAAATGAAGGAGTTTTTTCCGGAAAACAGCGTCGAGTATTTTGTATCCTATTATGATTATTACCAGCCGGAAGCTTATGTGCCGGCTTCCGATACCTTCATTGAAAAGGATGCTTCGCTTAACGAGCATATTGAACAAATGCGCCTGTCGGCTACCAAGGCATTGATTGAACGCAGGGATACGATCGTTGTGGCAACCGTGTCCTCTATCTACGGCCTGGGCGAACCTGAATCCTATTTTCAGATGGTGCTGCATTTGGTCAGGGGGGATCTGATTGATCAGCGCAGTATTGTTCGCCGCCTGGCAGAAATGCAATATACCCGTAATGATACCGAACTGCGCCGCGCTACCTACCGCGTCAGAGGGGAAGTGATCGATGTCTTCCCCGCCGAATCGGATCAGGAAGCCTTAAGGATCGAACTGTTTGATGACGAAGTGGAACGATTATCGTTATTTGATCCGCTGACCGGTGAAATTCTCAGCCGTATTGCCCGATTTACCCTCTATCCGAAAACCCACTATGTTACCCCCAGGGAAAAGCTGCTGACTGCTGTCGAACAAATCAAAATGGAACTGAAAGACCGGTTGCAACAGCTACGTTCGCTGAATAAGCTGGTTGAGGCACAGCGTTTGGAACAGAGAACCCTATTTGACATCGAAATGATTCTGGAGGTGGGTTATTGTTCCGGGATTGAAAATTATTCACGTTATTTGTCCGGGCGTAACGCCGGCGAGTCGCCGCCGACCATGTTTGATTATTTACCGGATGATGCGCTGGTTGTTATTGACGAAAGCCATGTGACGATCCCGCAAATCGGTGCCATGTATAAAGGAGACCGGTCGCGTAAGGAAACGCTGGTAGAGTATGGATTCCGCCTGCCTTCGGCCCTGGATAACAGGCCGTTGCGCTTTGAAGAGTTCGAAGCCCGGTCGCCGCAACGGATTTATGTTTCGGCAACCCCCGGTCCTTACGAAAAACAACATTCCGGTGTGTTTGTCGAACAGGTCGTGCGACCAACCGGCTTGTTGGATCCGGAAGTTGAGGTGCGTCCGGCAACAACGCAGGTTGACGATTTGTTGTCGGAAATCAATGCCCGTACCACCGTGGGTGAGCGGGTGCTGGTGACGACGCTGACCAAAAGAATGTCGGAGGATCTGACCGAGTATCTAATGGAGCATGATATCAAAGTACGCTATTTGCATTCGGATATCGAGACCGTTGAACGAGTCGAAATTATACGTGATTTACGCTTGGGGCAATTCGATGTTTTGGTAGGCATCAACCTGTTGCGCGAGGGGTTGGATATACCGGAAGTATCTTTGGTTGCCATTTTGGATGCCGATAAGGAAGGTTTTTTACGTTCTGTGGTTTCCTTGGTGCAGACCATAGGCCGGGCGGCAAGAAATGCCCACGGCAAGGCGATACTTTATGGCGATAAAATTACCCGATCCATGCAGCAAGCAATTGATGAAACGGAACGCCGTCGGGAAAAGCAACAAAAATTCAATCAGCGGCACGGAATACAACCGCAGACCATATACAAAGCGGTGACCGATATCCTGGAACTTGCCATCCCCGGGGCGGGGCCCGGGCAACGTAAAGTGGCGGAACCGAAACCTCCCTACAAAAAACTCTCTTCAGCGGAAATGGGTAAGCAAATCCAACGATTGGAGGATCAAATGTACCGCTGCGCCAAAGATCTGGAATTTGAGGAGGCGGCAAAAATCAGGGATCAAATCAAACAACTTGAAGCCGAAATGATGGCATAAAGCGGGTCCCGCATCAGCTTTTATAGAGGCTGATTCATTCGGTTTAAATTTGAAAAAAAGCAATATTAAGCTTTGCAAACCTTCAATATAAAGCTATAATGACTAGCTCAATTGCTAAGGCATTTTAGGCGCGTAGCTCAGTTGGTTAGAGCACCACCTTGACATGGTGGGGGTCGGTGGTTCGAATCCACTCGTGCCTACCAGAATACGAAGCATCGCATTGGCGGTGCTTTTTTTATTCATGGGCATGCGCCCGCAAGTTTAGTCGGCTAAAGTCTCGGAAGCAAGGGAGAGAATGTCTTTCTATCGGTTGGATTTGGAATGTTTTAGTTGGACTTCTTGTCGCAATTTAGCCTACAATTATTTTTTGATATTGCCGCTTTCTTAGGATAATTTGATTTTATAAATGCCCGTTATTACCCTTCCTGACGGTTCACAGCGTGAATTTGATCATGCCGTTTCAGTAATGGATGTCGCCAGTTCGATAGGTGCCGGTTTGGCTAAAGCGACCCTGGCAGGCAAGGTAAACGATAAGCTGGTTGATGCCAGTACCCTAATCGAACAGGATGCGGCATTACAGATTATCACTGCCAAGGATCAAGACGGACTGGAAATTATCCGCCATTCGACAGCGCATTTGCTGGCACAGGCCGTTAAGCAGCTGTTCCCCGACGCGCAGGTGACCATCGGTCCGGTTATAGAAAACGGTTTTTACTATGACTTTGCGTACCAACGGCCGTTTACTCCTGAAGACCTCCTTGCCATCGAGAAAAAAATGCAGCAATTGGCTGCCGAGGATTGCCAGGTCAGTCGTTCGCTAATGCCCAGGGATGAGGCCGTGAAATTTTTCCGTGAGCAGGCTGAGCAATATAAAGCCGAAATTATCGAATCCATTCCGGTCAATGAAGATCTGTCGCTTTATACCCAGGGGGAATTTACCGACTTATGCCGCGGCCCGCATGTGCCGTCGACCGGAAAGCTGAAGGCGTTTAAATTGATGAAAATTGCCGGTGCCTATTGGCGCGGTGATTCAAACAATGAAATGCTGCAGCGGATTTATGGTACTGCATGGGCCGATAAAAAGGATTTAAAAGCTTATTTACATCGTTTGGAAGAAGCCGAAAAGCGCGATCATCGCAAGTTAGCCAAAACGCTGGATTTGTTCCATACTCAGGAAGAAGCGCCTGGCATGGTGTTCTGGCATGAAAAGGGCTGGACGATATACCAGCAGGTTGAGCAATACATAAGGCATAAGCTGTTTTTAAACGGTTACAGCGAAGTAAAAACCCCTCAGGTGGTCGATCGTTCTTTGTGGGAAAAATCAGGTCACTGGGATAAATTTGGGGATATGATTTTTACGACGCATTCCGAGCATCGTGATTATGCCGTCAAGCCAATGAATTGTCCCTGTCATATTCAAATCTACAATCAGGGTATTAAAAGTTACCGTGATTTGCCGATTCGTTTGGCGGAATTCGGCTCCTGTCACCGCAATGAACCTTCAGGCACTCTGCACGGCTTGATGCGAGTCAGAAATTTTGTACAGGACGATGCCCATATATTCTGTACCGAAAATCAGGTTCAAGATGAAGTTTCGATTTTTATCGATCTGTTGTTTGATGTCTATAAAGATTTTGGTTTTGAAGAGATTCTAATTAAATTGTCCACACGACCAGAAAACAGGGTGGGCGATGATGCGGTTTGGGACAAGGCGGAGAGTGCATTAGAACTGGCGTTGAACAACAAGGGCCTTGTTTGGGAACTGCAGCCCGGTGAAGGTGCCTTTTACGGCCCTAAAATTGAATTTTCTCTCAGGGATTGTATCGGCCGGGTATGGCAATGCGGCACCATACAGGTGGACTTCTCGATGCCAGCCAGACTGGACGCTACCTATATTGCGGAAGATGGCTCCAAACAGGTGCCGGTTATGTTGCATCGCGCCATCCTCGGCTCGTTGGAACGCTTTATCGGCATTTTGATTGAACAACATGCCGGAACATTTCCGCTGTGGTTGTCTCCGATACAGGTGGTGCTGCTGAATATTGCCGATCGCCACGCCGAATATGCGCAGCGATTGAAGGAAAAATTCGATGCGGCAGGTCTTCGAGTAAAATTAGACTTGAGAAATGAAAAGATCGGATTTAAAATTCGCGAGCACTCTATGCAGCGCATACCGTATCTTTTAATAACCGGCGATAAAGAATTAGAGGATCAAACCATTGCTGTGCGCACGCAAAAAGGTGATGATCTGGGTAGTTTTTCAATCGATGAATTCATAGAAAAATTAAAACAACAGATTGAAAACAAAAAATAATTTTAAGCTAGGAGGATCTGGGTATCGCTGCTAAAAAAAATGAAACACGCCTGAATGACGCTATCACTGCAAGAAGGGTAAGGGTGATAGGTGCTGACGGTGAGCCGGTGGGGATCATTGCTATAGAAGAAGCTAAACAACTCGCTTATAATGCAAACCTTGATTTGGTGGAGATCTCTCCAAACGCGGATCCGCCTGTTTGTAAAGTAATGGACTTTGGTAAATACCAGTTTGACCAGAATAAAAAACTGCAGGCAGCCAAGAAAAAACAAAAACAGATCCAGGTCAAGGAAATTAAATTCCGACCGGGTACGGAAGAAGGTGATTACCAGGTTAAATTGCGCAACTTGACTCGTTTTCTGGAAGACGGTAACAAGACCAAGATTACCGTCCGTTTCCGTGGCCGGGAAATGGCCCATCGTGAAATTGGGATGGAATTGCTGAAACGTATCGAAAATGACCTGGAAGAAATTGCCGCCGTTGAGCAGTTCCCCAAAATGGAAGGCCGGCAAATGGTCATGGTCATGGGGCCGAAAAAGAAGAAGTAATTACTCGATCAGCCGGTGCTGTCTTGTCTGCGGCAGGGAAGATTGCCAATTCGTGAAGTATTGTTTGTCGCAGATCGTTGCCGTACACAAATCTAACCCAGCATTTTATGGAGAAATGCTGCTTCATCGGTATCGATGAATTGAAGATGTCCGGATAGGGCCATGCATTTTGCCTTATCAGGCTTTATCGTTGCCAAGGATGCTGTTTATTTTAAATACTTGGAGAAAACAAATGCCGAAAATAAAAACCAATCGTGGTGCTGCAAAGCGGTTTAAGCGCACCGGTTCTGGCGGGTTCAAATGCAACCAGTCTCATCGTCGTCATATTTTGACTAAAAAAAGCACAAAAAGAAAACGGCAGTTGCGCAAAGCGGCAATGCTTCATGCCTCAGATGTGCGTATGGCTGCACGTATGTTGCCTTACAGTTAATTTTAGAAGACGAGAACAATCATGCCTAGAGTAAAGCGCGGCGTAACAGCCAGAGCAAGACACAAAAAAGTTTTAAAGCAAGCCAAAGGTTATTACGGTGCACGGAGCAGAGTCTATCGTGTCGCCAAACAAGCGGTTATCAAAGCCGGCCAATATGCCTATCGGGATCGGAAACAACGCAAGCGGCAGTTCCGTTCTTTGTGGATCGTGCGTATCAATGCGGCAGCTCGGGAATGTGGGTTGTCTTACAGCCGATTTATGAACGGGCTGCATAAAGCAAACGTTGATATAGATCGTAAAGTGCTGGCTGATATTGCAGTACGTGATAAAGAGGGATTTGCCGAGCTGGCTAAAATTGCTCAGGCGAATCTTTAATTTTCCGGAATAACATGTGAAACCGGCTTTGTCAGGGACAAAGCCGGTTTTGGTTTTTCTGTATCTCCCACATTAAACAATTGCGAGGCCAGGGCAGTGGCGACTACCCTCGAAGAACTGCTTGCTCAGGCTCTTCAACAACTTGAGCAGGCAACAGATTTAACGACACTCGACCAGGTGCGTGTCCGCTACCTGGGAAAAAAAGGCGAATTTACCCGGCAGATGAAGGAATTGGGTAAGCTTGAACCGGCGCAACGTCCGCTGGCCGGACAAGCTGTCAATCAAGCTAAAACTGCGTTCCAGCAACGCTTGGAAAGCTGCAGGGAAAGTCTGCAGGCTGCGGCGTTGGAACAGCGCCTTGCCGGTGAAAGTATTGACGTTTCTTTGCCCGGCAGGGGACAACAGGTTTGCGGCTTGCACCCTGTTACGCTGACGTTGCGGCGTATCAACCGGATTTTCAGCAGTGTCGGTTTTGATGTTGTGGAAGGGCCCGAAATCGAGGACGACTACCATAACTTCGAAGCATTGAATATACCGGCGCATCATCCCGCCAGGGCGATGCATGATACCTTTTATTTCGACGCGCATACGGTATTGCGCACCCACACGTCACCGGTGCAAATCCGCGTCATGGAATCCAAGCAGCCGCCGTTAAAAGTGATTGCGCCGGGACGAGTTTATCGATGCGATTCGGATATCACGCATACACCAATGTTTCATCAGGTGGAAGGCTTTCTGGTGGATACCGATGTCAGTTTTGCCGAGTTGAAAGGTGTCATCTATGAATTTTTGCGCGCCTTTTTCGAAAAGGACAGCCAAGTGCGCTTCAGGCCATCCTATTTTCCGTTTACCGAACCTTCGGCAGAGTTTGATATTACCTGTGTCATGTGTGATGGCGTAGGCTGTCGCGTGTGCGGTCAAACCGGCTGGTTGGAAATGGGGGGGTGTGGCATGATTCATCCTGCGGTTTTCAAGTCAGTAAATATAGATAACGAAAAGTATACAGGTTTTGCGTTCGGTATTGGTGTCGAAAGGCTGGCAATGATGCGTTACGGTATCAGCGATTTAAGGTTGTTTTTTGAAAATGATCTTAAATTTCTTGAGCAATTTAATTAACGAGGGGTAAATCATGCGATTTAGTGAAGCTTGGTTAAGAGAATTCATAAACCCTTCGATAACCACGGCTGAAATGGTGGAGCAACTGACCATGGCCGGTCTCGAGGTTGATGCAGTGGAACCGGCAGCAGCAGAATTCAGCGGGGTCGTTGTCGGTGAAGTCGTCGACCTAAAGCCGCATCCGAATGCCGATAAATTACGCGTCTGCCGGGTTGATGTGGGTAGCGGAGAACCGCTGCAGATAGTCTGCGGAGCAAGTAATGTAACCGTAGGCTTGAAAGCACCGACCGCACTGATAGGTGCAGTGCTCCCCGGCGATTTTAAAATCAAACAATCAAAATTGCGCGGTGAAGTTTCGCTGGGCATGTTATGTTCCGAAAAAGAATTAGGCTTGGCGGCCGATGCCGAAGGTCTCATGGAACTGATGCCCGATGCGCCGGTAGGGAAGGATGTTCGTAACTATCTGGCGTTGGATGATTGCATTATTGAACTGGATTTGACGCCAAATCGCGCTGATTGTCTGAGTGTAGAGGGCATAGCCCGAGAGGTGGCGCTGTTAAATCAACTGTCTTTTAATACGGCCGACACCGTTAATAGTGCCATTACCCACCAGCAACAGCTTGCAGTGGTTGTTGAAGCAACGGATTGTTGCCCCCGCTATCTGGGGCGATTGATTAAAGGTGTCAATCCGGCGGCCGAAACGCCTCTTTGGATGCAGGAGAAACTGCGCCGTTCGGGTTTAAGGAGTTTAGGGCCTTTGGTGGATGTGACCAATTATGTCCTGTTGGAACTGGGGCAACCGCTGCACGCTTTTGATGCGGACAAGCTTTGCGGCAATATTGTGGTACGCAAAGCGTTGGATGGCGAGGAGCTGGCATTGCTCAATGGCCAGACCGTTAAGCTGCATCACGAGGCATTGGTGATTGCCGATCAAAACAAAGCGTTAGCGTTGGCCGGAGTGATGGGCGGCAGTGAATCGGCGGTTTCTGATGATACCAAAGATGTTTTCCTTGAATGTGCTTATTTTAGCCCGGCGACAATGATGGGAAAGGCCCGCGCTTTCGGTTTGCACACCGATTCATCGCATCGTTTCGAAAGGGGTGTCGATCCGTTTTTGCAGGCGAGAGCCATTGAGCGCGCAACGCAGTTGATTACTGAAATTGCCGGAGGCAGTGCCGGACCCATTACAGAAGTGGTCGATCCGGCACAGTTGCCGGAGAGAGCACCGGTTATGGTTCGAGCCGATAGAGTAAACAAACTGTTGGGTATTGCATTGCCGGAAAGCCAGATAAACGATATTTTGCACCGTTTGGGGATGGTGGTTCAGGTTGAGGATTACGGCTGGCAGGTAACTCCGCCCGGGTTTCGGTTCGACATCGCCATTGAAGCGGATTTGATTGAGGAATTGGCCCGGGTTTACGGTTATAACAATCTTCCGAAAAGCAGTATTACGTTGCGCTCAGAATTATCCCAGGCGCAAGAATCGATCATTGACTCGGATCGGTTTAAGGATTTACTCGTGGACCGGGGTTATCAGGAAGCTATCACCTATAGTTTTGTTGATCAACAATTGCAAGAGGCTATCGATCCGGATAAAGAATATGTTACTCTGAAAAACCCGATTTCCTCCGATATGTCCGTGATGCGCACTACTTTATGGTGTGGTCTGATCCAAGCGGCATTGAAAAATATTAATCGCCAGCAGCAGCGTGTCAGGCTGTTTGAGACCGGCTTGTCATTTGTTCGTACACAAGGCCAACTACTACAACAAAAAATGTTGGCCGGGCTGATTTTAGGTAATGTTTATCCCGAGCAATGGGCCGATAAGAACAGAGCGGTGGACTTTTTCGACGCAAAAGCGGACGTTGAAAATATTTGTGCCATTACCGGTTATCAAGTCGGTTTTATTGCTGGAAAACGCCCCGCTTTGCACCCCGGCCAAACGGCTGAAATACTGACAGCCAACGGGGAGCATCTTGGTTGGCTGGGTATGTTGCATCCGACCTTGGAAAAAAAGCTGGGCTTTGATGGCCGGGTATTTCTTTTTGAACTGGATGTGCAGCGGCTAAGCAACCGTTTAGTCCCGGTATTTAAACAATTATCCAAATTTCCTTCGGTAAGGCGTGATTTAGCGGTTATTGTTGACGAGTCGATCACTTCGTCAGCGATTTTGAGCTGTATCGAATCCATTAAAACGCAATTCATACAGGATGCGATAGTTTTTGATGTCTACCGCGGCAAAGGTGTTGCGGATGGACAAAAAAGTGTTGCTTTGGGACTA
Source organism: Methylococcaceae bacterium (assembly GCA_050303615.1). GTDB lineage: Bacteria > Pseudomonadota > Gammaproteobacteria > Methylococcales > Methylomonadaceae > CAZDXJ01. Next base: position 32,487 of record JBNLCC010000029.1, read on the forward strand.
ATATTGCAGGATCACTCGCAAACCCTTACAGATTCGGAAATTGATGCTATAGTTAACAACGTGTTAGGTGAGTTATCCGATAAATTAAATGCAAAACTGAGGGATTAAACGAATGGCAATTACAAAAGCCGATTTTGCCGAAAGGTTGTTTGATGAGCTTGGGTTAAACAAGCGCGAAGCAAAGGAAATGGTTGAATATTTCTTTGAAGAGATTAAAGGCTCGCTGGAGCATGGCGAGCAGGTAAAAGTTTCCGGATTCGGAAAATTCGAGCTGAGAGACAAAAACAGCCGTCCCGGCAGAAACCCGAAGACCGGCGAAGAAATCCCCGTTACAGCTCGCCGCGTGGTAACTTTTAGATCCGGTCAGAAATTAAAAGCCCGAGTAGAAGCTTATGCTGGAACCGAGTGAGAACCATGAATTGCCGGCAATTCCGGCAAAAAGATATTTTACCATAGGTGAGGTAAGCGAACTGTGTGCGGTCAAACCCCACGTTTTGCGTTATTGGGAACAGGAGTTCACGCAGCTGAAACCGGTGAAAAGACGCGGTAACCGCCGCTATTACCAGCGCCATGACGTGCTGTTAATTCGCCAGATCCGGTCATTGCTGTACGAGCAGGGCTATACTATAGGTGGAGCAAGGGTTCATTTATCCAGCGACGATGCCAAGGAAGACTCTACACGCACCAAGCAGTTGATACATCAGATGTGTGGTGAATTAGAGGAAATCCTGGAATTGCTCAAATAACTAACTGCTTTCCGGCGGGTCAAATTAGCAGTCGCCGGAAATATACTCAGATTGTGTTCACAATCTGTTCAAAATGCAGTATCATTCTCTATTCAATGTCGGGGCGTAGCGCAGCCTGGTAGCGCACTACAATGGGGTTGTAGGGGTCGGAGGTTCAAATCCTCTCGCCCCGACCAGTTGAATTAATCATATTTTTTGCTGTTGTTCAGTTCATTTCGAAATCGAAAACCGCACTAATTGCCGTTGTATATTGGCAACAGTTGCAGGTAATAATCCTCGGCAGAATCCTGCTAAACTCTCTAACGAAACTTTTCAACCATTGTGTCGCTGCATTCAAAATGTTTTTGCAGGCATTCATGGTAAAAATGGGTGGATTGCGGACAGAAAGTTTAATTCTATGGATTGTTCCCTATCTGTGTTTTTTTGACTTCTCCTAACCACGCAGCAAAACGGATAAGTGCCCAACCTCGCAAGGCAATTTCAATGCTTAGACAGAAGGATATGAAACCGATGGAAGTAAACGGCCATTGAATCCATAGCAGCAAGCCGAGCAGGGAAGAAATCATACCTCCCAAGATTGTGGATTTTGAATTTGGGAATTGGCCAGCAGAAGCGGCAATAACTCTAAAAACACCTTTGGCGATTAAAAATGCAGCTATCAGTACACTCATCTTATAGGTATCATGACTGAGCTCGAACAATACGATTGTGCCGAAGACCGTATCCATGATGGCGAGTTGCAAATTAACGATGAACCTCTCCGAGTTTCTCGAAACATAAGTGTCGTAACATTCCAATACCCCCACCACAACCAGAACTAATGCTGCTATCGGAAGCCATGCGTAAGCTCCGGATAAAATATAGACTCCTGGCACCATAATAGATGCTATTGAGATGATGCCGCCTAATATCAACATAATAAGGCCACGGAAGTATATCAACAGTTTTTGTGGAATGAATTGCGAGTATTCAGATCTTGTTTCTAATGTATTCATGCAATTTCTACTGTGTCAGCTTTGTTAAATTGAAGGCAAAATAAAAGATAATTCTTGCAAATCACGGCGTGCTGATCGATCGGTTTTATAAGGATGGTTCAAGGTTGGACGAACTCGGAGATTAATGCCTCATTCCGGAAAATGATAATTAAGGCTTCCTTTTGGAATCGCATCGTACAAAGCATTACACTCTTTTTCCAATATTCCGCCGTTGACCGTAGTGTTTCTAAAAGGCGTCAGATTTGCAATCTGTTCAGCGCGAATATCAATTTGCCACCACCCGAGGTTTTGTAGATAGGGAATGGATGTGCCGAAATAGACAGTGCGGATTCCGGACCATTCAATGGCACTTTGACACATGGCGCAGGGTTCAGCCGTTGTATAGAGATCCAGTTCAAACCAGTCAATTGTCGGGTTTGCTGCAGCGCAATGATTGATAGCCACAATTTCGCCGTGGAAAGTGGGGTTGATAGCGGATTGATTAAAACCTTCCGCCATGATTTCACCGGTGCGTCGTCTAACGATAACGGCGCCGAAAGGAAATTCGGGGTTTTGCTTCGCAAGGCTTATCGCCCGGCGCATATAATGAATATGCTTCATAGATCGCGGGCAATAAATTGGCAATGATTCAAAATAGGTTTAAGTGAAGCAACGGTTTCCGCTATTTCCCAATCTTCATAAGGGATCGCTTCGGATAATCCCCAAACCGGGGCAGGCCAGGATTTATCGGTCGTATACCGTGCTATGTGATGAATATGTAACTGCGGTACCAAATTACCTAATGTGGCAATATTCATTTTGTCCGCATGGTAAAAATTGGCCAGATTTTTCGCCAAACAACTGGATTCTTCCATCAATAACAGGCGATCATTTTGTTCCAGTTGATAGACCTCCGAGATGCCCGCTCTTTCGGGTACCAGAATAAACCAAGGGTATTGTTTATCATTCATCAATAATAAACGGCACAGTTCGAAACGACCCAATTCAATGCAATCTTGTTCTAGTCGTTGATGTAATTGAAATTCCATAGAGGCAGTCAGTAATCGAGGGGTTAAACAAGTGGAGAATGTTTACAATACCCCTTGAATCGAATTAAATAATTTAGTATACATGTAACCCTTTAAAAAACAACACGTAAATAATCTGAACAAATCATAGACCCATTCTATGATAATAATTTCTAAAGGTGATTTATGGCTGTTCACACTTTACCACAACTGCAACATGCAGCGGGCAGAGAGGACAACATGCTGTCTGTGTCGTTTCGGTTGTTATTATGGCTGTATGCCGTTATCCCGGTAAGTTTATTACTGCAGTTATTGGATCATTCCTTTTGGGGAGGGTATCTGCAGCACGCTTTACCGACCAGCCCCAGAGGGTTTCTACTGTTTCAAATCCTTTTCGGGACACCGCATATCGTTGCCAGCACTATTTTGATAACGACAAATAAGGATTATCTCAACATTTATAAAGCGAAGATTCTGTGGATGACTCTTGCGCTTGCCTTGTTTTTCGGAATCGGTAGCCAATTTTTATCCTATCGCTCCCTGTACATATTGGTTGCTTCATGGACGGTATATCATGTGTTAAAGCAACAACATGGCGTTGCCAGAGGAATTTGCAAATTATCCGGTTGGCGGTTTTATTTGCAGTTATGGTTGAGTATTGCTGCCGGCATATTGATTTATTTAGGTATTTTTTTGAAAAATAGTTTGCAGCCGGAACAGGCGGAAATGATCAGGCAGATGTCTGCCGTTTTGTGTCTGGTGCTGGTCGCCAGTACGGTGCTCTGTCAAAGGTCGATAGCTTCGCTATTTGGTAAGGTCTTTTTATGGGCCAATACTTTTTTGGTGTTAAGCAGTTTTTATCTTTATTTGCAGCAATATTATTTTTTGGCAATATTGGTGCCCAGATTGGTGCATGATGCAACGGCCTATATTTTCTATGTCACGCATGATTACAACCGGCATCATGTTTATCCGCAAAACTTTATTTATCGTTTCGCCAATAGTTTAAAGATAAATATTTTCATCGTGCTGCCGGCTTTATCGTTTGCATTGGCTTATATTTTACAGCGATACGGCGACGATTATTTTTATCGGATATTTGACTATCTGTTTGGCGTTGAAATTCATAAAGCGATCACGCTCGGGTTGTTGGGTTATTTGGCGTTAATGCATTACTACACGGAAGCATTTGCATGGAAAAAAGGATCGCCATTAAGGCAATACATTACTTTTAGTAAATAATAGCCTTGGACCGTAAACGACAAACCGCTTCATCTCCCTTAAGGCATACCCGCCTGTCATAAAACAGGCGGGTATGCCCTTGCAGTTATTCCGCAGATGTTTAAACCGGGGCTGAAAGGGAATGGTTCAATGATTAATCATCCAGCGTAAAACCTACCTTGATTGTAACCTGCCAGTGCGCAATTTTTCCCTGATCGATGTGGCCGCGGGTTTCGATTACTTCAAACCAGCGTAAATCGTGCAGAGTTTTAGCTGCCTTGTTGACCGCATTCTCGATGGCTTCCTGTATGCCGACTTGCGAGGAGCCGGTTAACTCTATTTTTTTATATATATGATCGGACATCATTTTCTCCTCTTGTTGTAAATATCTTCAAGTTCCTCTAAGCGTTGTAGCGTTCCGACATCCATCCAGAACCCGCGATACAGTTGTCCGGATATACGGGAGTGCGTCGCAGCTTGACGCAGCAGAGGCCCCAGTGGCGTTTTTCCCGGACTGAGTGTGGAAAATAAATTCGGATGATATAATCCTATGCCGCTAAAAGTGTACCGTGTTTGACTGTTTTCCGATATAAGATTTTGTTGTAAACCAAAATCACCTTGCGGATGATGCTCCGGATTGGCAACCAGCACCAAATGTGCCAGATCAATTTGTTTTTGCCGCAATTCAATAAAGGGAAAATCGGTAGCAAGATCGCCATTGACTACCAGAAAAGGTTGATCACCTAGTAACGGAAGCGCCTTGATGATCCCCCCGGCTGTTTCCAAGGCATTGTCACCTTCGTCAGAATATTGAATCGCTGCCCCGAAACGTTGCCCGTTGCCCAATACTTTTTTAATCTGCGCACCGAGGTGAGCAATATTGATGACCAGATCTTTAAAACCCGCGTTAACCAGTGCTTCAATGGTATATTCAATCAACGGTTTCCCGGCAACCGGTAAAAGCGGTTTGGGTATCTGATCAGTTAACGGACGCAGTCTTTCCCCCCGTCCCGCAGCAAGTATCATAGTTTTCATTGGTTTAGCAATGGATTCTGTTGTATTAGTTGCCGAATGAATTGGTTGAATTCGGATAGTTCAGGGTAGAATGCGCTGACGTTATTGACATAATGCATGGTCCGGGGAATATCCTGCAGATAATTGGGTTTATGATCCCGGAGGTGCAGACGGGAAAAAATACCGATCGCTTTCAGATGACGCTGCAAGCCCATTAAATCGAACCAGCGTTTGAATTGCTGCTCGCTGCATGTGATTAATCCCTGTTGCAGCAGACTATGATAATAATCGTGCACCCATCGGATGACGCAGCTTTCCGGCCAACTTATGTAACAATCGCGGAGCAAGGAAACCAGATCATAGGTAATCGGCCCGATAACGGCATCTTGAAAATCTATAATACCAGGGGTATCCGTTCCGGCATACATTAAATTACGCGAGTGATAATCACGATGAACGCAAACCTTCGGCTGTTCCAGAGCAGAGATAATCAACTGCGACCAGGTTTTTTCAAGTAGTTGCGAAAGGGATGTTTCAGGCTGTTGCTTGAGTAACCCGGCTAAGAACCATTCTTCAAATATCGCTAATTCCTTCCTTAACAGTTGTTCGTCATACTCGGGGAGGCTGCAATGCTTAATGTCAATATTGCGCTGAATACGCAGCAGTTCAGCCATCGCCGATCGATAAAGGCAGGATTCATTGCCGGAGGGTAAAACATCCAAAAAGCAGCGCGAACCGAAATCTTCCAGCAACAAAAAGCCCTGGCTGAGATTTTGCTGAAAAATTTTCGGAACATTAATGCCCGCTTGACTGAATAATTTTGCTATTGTTACAAATGATCGTATGTTTTCACGGTCAGGCGGCGCATCCATGATAATATGCGTTCCTTGCTGATGTTTTACTCTGAAATAGCGCCTGAAACTGGCATCGCTCGATGCCGGCGCAAATGAGTTCGGCTGTAATTGTAATTCGTTTTCCAGCCATGCAAGGATTGCTAAAATTCTCCGATCTTCAGCCATAATACGCAAAGGTTATACCAGTGCTTTGAGCATCGGGTGACAAGGTAGTATTACCGTGTTTTATCCGGGGGTGTGCGTCCTCTTGGATACGGGACGGTGACAGTTTTAAAGTCATGCTCGAATCTGTTATTAACGACTGAGTGAATTAAGGTAAAATAAAAAACCGGCATTCTATTCGATTTTGAACCTATTAGACCATAAGAAACTAAAACCAACTTTATGTTTTGCCGTTATTCGCTGTTTTTTTTCTTAAATTTATATTCTTTTATCAGTTTTGCCGAAACCTCAGAGTGGAATTGCAGCCAGGATCAGAACGGTCAATGGTCATGTTTAACACCGAATAAACCGCTGGAAAAACAACTCGAAGAACAAATTACTCCGCAATCCGCCGATCCAGATTCCGCCACCGCCATACCGGGGCGGCCCAAAGATATGTTGAGTGATCAGGACATTGAAACCGGTAAACAAGAAACCGGCGATATAGCAACGCCGGCTCCGGAAAGCACTGAAACAGCTCTCTATCTAAAACCGGAGGAGGCCGGTCCGAATATACAAACGCAGCCTGCTCAGGACCAACAAGCTTGGTCCGAACCGGTTACTGATGCGGAGATTACTATAGCACAAACACCTCCGATTCCTATGCCGGCGCCGGTACAGCCCTCTCAAACATCAAAAAAGTCAGGGTGGAATTGTAAAGTAGGTGTGGAGCAGGGGACCTGGGATTGTAATCTGGTCGGTACCGATCCCAAAGGACAGGCCAAAATAATGGACGAAGGTGTCGGACATTTCAGTTGGCTGGAACCGGCGTTTGACTTACAGCAGGAACAGAGCTTCGATGTATTAAAGGCGGAGTTGAAATATGATCCCTGGGCAAACTGCACATTATTGCTCGGTGCGCAACCTGATTTTGTTTCGGAAAAAGAGATAAGGGACAGGTCGCCGCTGGATGTCGGTGCCGATTATACCGAAATTTTCGATAATGAAATTGCCAGTTTTTCCGGGAATGTGCACTTACGGCGGGCGGACCAGCATGTCTCTGCAAATCGTGCAACCTATGACGCCGTTTCAAAAACTCTGGATTTACAGGGAAATGTAATCTATAGCGATGAAGCGCTTTCGGCATTCAGTGAAAACGCTTTGTTGGAGTTAGATTCAGATCAGGCCAGATTGCGTAAGGCGCTATTTATTTCTCCGGTAACACCGTTGCGCGGTAGTGCCGAGGTGGCTTATCGCGAAAGTGCGGTCTTGAACCATTTCAAGGAGGTCGCCTATACCAGCTGTAAACCCGGAAATCAGGATTGGGTGATGCATGCTTCACGTCTGAAAATGAATAAACAGACCGGTAAGGGTGCCGTAAAACATGCCTGGCTTGAATTCAAAGGCGTGCCGGTTTTTTATCTGCCTTATTTGTCCTTCCCTTTGGATGATCGCAGGCAGTCCGGTTTACTGACGCCTTCTTTTGGAAGTACCGAGCGTAACGGAGTAGATATCAATATCCCTTTTTATTGGAACATTGCTCCGAATTATGATGCGACAGTTTGGGCACGCTACCTATCTAAGCGGGGAGGCATGTTTGGCGGGGATTTTCGGTATTTGAACAAAATGACAAAAGGAGCGGTTGAATTTGAAGTGCTGCCTTATGACAGTGAAAAAGAAAAAACCCGTTGGCAGGGAAGGTTGAAAAATAGCACGGTATTTACCAGCCAGCTCAGATCCGATTTCGATATAAACTATGTTTCCGATGAAGATTATTTTGAAGATTTGGGTAATAGCCTGAGTATTTTCAACCGGCGGCACTTATATAGTTTTGCCGATGTGGTTTACAGCCGGCCGGGGGTGTTCTTATCAACCAGAGCCGATAATTATCAAGTCATCGATAAAACCATCTCCGACTTCGACAAACCCTATCGCAGGCTGCCGCAAGTGCTGCTGAATTTAAACCACTCATTCGGTTTCATGCCTTTGGACATGAACATGGACAATGAGTTTGTTTATTTTGAGCACAGCGATAAGGTAAATGCCCAACGGGTTAATGTCAAACCTTCGGTTAGTATTCCAATCAAAGCGCCGGGTTATTTTGTCAATCCGAAAATCAGTGTACAGCATACCCAATACTGGCTTCAGGATCAGGACCAAGGTGTGCCCAGCAGTATTTCTCGTACTCTGCCGATTGCTTCAATTGACAGCGGCATGATTTTCGAACGGGATTTTTTATTCGGTGATTCGAGCTTTTTACACACCATAGAGCCGCGCTTGTTTTATTTATATATACCCTATACCAATCAGGATGACATACCGTTATTTGATACGTCGGAGTACGACTTCACCTTTAGCCAGTTATTCCGTCAGAACCGCTTTAACGGACCGGACCGGATTCAAGACGCCAATCAATTAACCGCGGCATTGACAACACGTCTGATAGATTCCGATTCAGGTATTCAGCGCCTGAATTTCAGTGTGGGCAATATCATTTATTTTCGGGATCGTGAGGTGCAGTTGAATGCGACCGATGCAGTTCAAACCAACCGATTTTCCAATCTGATTTCGGAACTTACCGCTCAGATTACGGACGAATTACTGTTTCGTGCCGGCATACAGTGGAATCCGGATGAAAATAACATTGATCGCGGCAATGTCGCGCTCAGATATCGAAACAAGCTGAATCACATTGTTAATCTGGGTTATCGGTATCGTGTGGACAATCAGACGCGAGACACAGTCATTAACCAAAGTGATATGTCGTTTTTGTTGCCGATCTATAATAATTGGAACATTATCGGACGTTGGCAGTATTCTATTCTGCACGGTTTAACGGTAGACAGCTTTATCGGTCTGGAAAAAGAAAGTTGTTGCTGGCGTTTCCGTATTTTAGGAAGACGTTTCGTCAATAATGTTGAAACCATCGATCTTTCTCAAGAGGAAGGTCAAGCGGAAACCGCTTTTTTTGTGCAATTGGAATTAAAAGGCATGACCAGTATCGGTTCGAATGTAGAAAAATTCCTCGAAAGGAATATGTATGGTTATCGAATCCCTAAACAATAAGTAGTACGGTATAAAATGATCAAGAAAGCAATATTCAGTTCATATCTGGCAGTATTTCTGGGAGTCAGTTTTCTTACTGTCGCTCCAACGGTCGGGGCTGAATATTTGGATAGTATTGTAGCCGTTGTGGAAGATGATGTGATTCTGGATAGCGAGCTGCGAAATGAAGTGGCAATTGTCAGGCAAAAAATATTAGCGAGCGATATGATGATGCCGCCGGATAATATTTTGTACAAGCAGGTGCTGGAACGTTTGATAATCGCCAAGTTACAACGCTTGCTGGCGGAAAGATCCGGTATCCGCATCACCGACGAAATGCTCAATGCTTCGCTGATAGACATCGCTTCGCAAAACGGGATGAACCTGGAGCAGTTCCGCGCCGAACTGGAAAACCAGGGAATGGATTATCAGGAATTTACCGAAAATGTGCGCAATGAAATTATTATCAATCAGTTACGCGGACGTGAAATTGGTGAACGTATCAAAGTAACGGATCGCGAGGTTGAGCACTTTATGGAAACGCAAGGGAAAGCGGGGGGGGACAACATTCAATACCATTTGGGGCATATTTTAGTTTCGGTCCCTGAAGGTGCCTCTGCTTCGGAGATTCAGCAGTCAAGGAAAAAAGCCGAACAAATTGTAAGCGAGCTAAGAGCCGGACAGGATTTCCAACAGAAAGCGGTAAACGTTTCCGATGGCGGGCAGGCATTAAAAGGCGGCGATTTGGGTTGGCGCAGTAAAGCTCAAATGCCTACGATCTTTGTCGATGAAGTGGAAACAATGCAGCAAGGCACGGTATCCGACCCGATCCGCAGCCCCAGCGGCTACCATATTATAAAGATGCTTGAAATTAAGGGTGCGGGTGCAGGTAAGCACATGGTAACCCAGACAAAAGTCAGGCATATTCTGATTAAAACCAATGAACTGGTCGATGATGATGAAGCCAAGCGGCAACTGACCGTTTTGAAAGAGCGAATTGTCGATGGCGATGACTTCGCAAACTTGGCCAGGGCTCATTCCGATGATCCGGGTTCTGCATTGAAAGGCGGCGATCTGGGCTGGGTTGCGCCGGGAGCTTTAGTGGCACCTTTCGAAACGAGTATGGACGAACTGCAGATAGGGGAAATTGGTGAGCCGGTGCAGACTCAGTTTGGGTGGCATTTGATACAAGTTCTGGATCGTCAACAAAGGGATAACAGTGAAGAGTTCAAAAAGAATTTGGCACGTGACGAAATCAGAAAACGCAAAATTGAAGAAGAAACCGAGTTGTGGTTGCGTAGGTTACGGGATGAAGCTTATGTCGATATACGCATAAGAGGTTTATAATTTGATTAAATTAATCAAATTCCACCCTGTATGAAATACAAAAAAGCCGAACATAACAATTTTTCACATCTTGAAAAAAAATTAAAGAACAGGCTAAAAAAAGTAATAACGGAACAGGATCTGAGTGCTTACCGTTCCATGATGGCGCAAATATCGGCAGATATGGACATTGACCCTTTGGATTGTGCCGCAGCAATCGCTTATTTGCATCAGAGTGCCGGGTATCATGGAAATCAATTAGCTGTCAATGAAGTTAACGCCGTTAACAGGGCAAAAATTGCTGCAGAACCGAAAATGGTTCGCTACCGAATGGAAGTCGGCCGCAAACATCGCGTGGCGGTGGATGAATTGAAGAAAATGTTGGTGGAGGAAACAGGGGTCGATATTAAAAATATTGGTTATATCGATATCCATAACCATTACACCTTGATAAAACTTCCCGAAGGCATGCCGGCTGACATTTTTAACCATTTAAAGTCGGTAAAAATGAACCAGCAGCCGTTAAGTATTAAACGCTTGGGCGGGAAAAACAAACCTATCAGAAGTGAGAAAACACAAACCCAGGGGAGGAGACGAAATGCCCAGTCTCCCGCTAAAACAGCCGCACTTCAAGAATCGTCGGTCCGAACCATAATCGAACCCATCAAACCGTCCTGATTCAGCGCCAGTGGAAAAGCGTACAGAACATGACACATGGCGTTTAATTCGCACAAGTCAGTTGACAAATGGATTGGTTCTCTGTTCTTCGCCAAAAGTAGATATCGGACCGTGTCCGGGAATAAAAAGGGTGTCTTCGCCAAGGGGCCATAATTTATTGCGGATCGAATCAATTAATTGGTGGAAATCGCCTTTAGGAAAATCCGTTCTTCCGATAGAACCTTTGAAAAGGACGTCTCCAACCAGCGCAAGCCGGCTATGTTTATGATAAAAAACAACATGGCCCGGCGTATGTCCGGGGCAATGAATGACCTCCAGTATTTGTTCACCGAATTGCACTTTATTGCCATCATGCAGCCAATAATCCGGGGTAAATGCGTCGCAGGGCGGAAAGCCGAAATTCCTGCATTGCGAGGGTAATGCTTCAATCCAGAATTGATCGTCATGATGCGGTCCCTCTACTGTCGCGTTAAATATTCTAACCAACTCCGCAGTCGCTCCGATATGGTCCAGATGTCCGTGGGTGAGAAAAATCTTTTCCAAAGAGGCGTCGCTTTGTTCTAATGCCGCTATGAGCAAGTCTACATCTCCGCCCGGGTCCACTAGGGCCGCCCGGTTGGTAAGTTCGCAGATTAACATGGTGCAGTTTTGCTGATAGGGGGTGACGGGAATAATGTTGTATTTCATCGCAGAGCCGGTATAGTAAAAAAACAATTTCAACCGTCACTATAGCACTTAACAATGAAAATTGTGGTTCGTTTCCGAATTGGTGCGGATAAAACCCTATTACAACAATACCTGATGTTCAATAGCCTATGAGCACAATACAATATATCGATACGCAAGAAAAACTGGACGATTTATGTCAGCGAGTCAGCGGCGAACCGTGGATAGCGATTGATACGGAATTTCTAAGGGAAAAAACCTATTATCCGAAGTTCTGTCTGTTGCAAATAGCAACGCCGGCTTGGGTTGCATGCGTGGATCCCTTGCTGTTGGCGTCAGTGGAGCCGCTTTTCGAGGTCATCTATCAACCATCCATGCTGAAAGTATTCCATTCCTGCCGCCAGGATCTGGAAATATTCTATCATTTGACCGGTAAAATTCCGGGTCCGATTTTTGATACGCAATTGGCGGCGCCACTGTTAGGCTACCAAGAAAATCCCGGCTACGGCATGTTGGTTTCCAGCCTGTTGAACATCAATTTGAGTAAAGCGCATACGCGTACCGATTGGTCTGCAAGGCCGTTGAGCGATGACCAGTTGCGATATGCGGCGGATGATGTGATTTATCTGGTCCAAATTTATCAGAAAATATGTCAGTCCCTGACTGAACTTGACCGTCTGCATTGGCTGCAAGAAGACTTTGCCGAACTGGCCAATCCGGAGTTATATCTGCTGCATCCCGATAAAGCCTGGATGAAAGTAAAAGGCATTAATAAGTTAACCGGAAAACAATTGTCCGTTTTACAGAGTTTGGCAAAGTGGCGGGAAGCGTCCGCACAAAAGGAAAATCGGCCGCGCAATTGGTTGTTGCGAGATGACCTGCTGATCGAAATAGCCAAACTGCAACCGGGCAATGTGGCTGAATTATCCAAAATACGCAGTATCAACGAACGGTCGGTAAAGCGCTACGGCAGCACTATTTGTCGATTAATTGCCGATGCGCTACAACGTCCAGCCATAAAATCCGATGAAAAAAGGCGGACGGTTAAACTGACCCAGCAGCAGGAGGCGGTAATCGACATACTGGGGGCTGTAGTACGTATCAGGGCGGACGAGAACTCGCTCAATCCTTCCGTATTGGCGACACGCAAGGAATTGGAGCAGTTTCTAGTCGATCGGCAAAACAGTGCGCTTGCTCATGGATGGCGATCCAGTATGGTCGGTAAAGAGCTGATTTCCGTACTGCAGGGAGAATCCGTAATCTCCCTACAGTCTGACAGGGTGCAAATCGGCGTACAGGAATGACGCTTGACGTATGCCCGCGGTAAGCGGCTATCTATCGGGTCCGCTGCAAGCGGGCATGCGCAGGCTCAATTTGACGGCTGTGAAATACGCTGTTTGACTTTCAACGAATTACGAATAGCAGTGGATTTAGCATAATTCAAGTTTTTACGTTCCAGTTCCAAATGCCTTTTTAACTGGGCTGCCGCAACTTCCGGCCGGGCATCGAGTTGACCGAGCGACTCGCTGATTTCGATCGGGTAGTTGATGCTGATCTGCTGTTGATGGGATTGGTCGGCATAAAGTCTTTTCGCAGTATGGTTAAACCATTTAGGCCGTCTACGGATAATATAAAGGCCCGTCGGAATGGTGACCGGTATCAGTAGGTCTACGATTGTCATGGCAGTTAGTACCATTGTGCATTTCTTTCTGGTGCGTAATGATTCCTCGGTAAAAATAGTTGCCGGTTCAACCGGTTTGTCTGCATAAAGCCTTTCGACTACGCCCGGAAACCATTTAGGGCGTCTGCGAATAACATATAAACTGATTAATGCGGTAAACGGCAATGGAAAAATTTCGATAATAAACAGACAGCACAATGATATGGTGCATTTTGTTTGTGTGCTCATTTTCGTTTTTGCCATGAATATTCAGTCTCCTGGTCAATTGAAGAATGGAACGGGATAAAAAAGCGGTTATACTTTAATTTTACTCGGACTATTTTTTCAAGTTACAGTACCATTCTCAGCGGACAATTTCCAGTTTATGTCTTGAGCGCAATTCAACCTGGCAAAAGCACGGAAATATCCTTATTAATATTTGCTATGGGATCGCCAGGCTTATGAAATACCTTTGGTCGATTTTGATGCTGCTGCTTTTCCATGGCTTGCCGGCCGCGGAAAATGAAGCGCTGCAGGTTGTGCGCATCACGCCGACCGGGGAAAATGTGCCGGGCGGCCGGCAAATCGTGATCCAGTTCAATCATGACGTGGTGGCGATCGGCCGAATGCAACGCAACAGCGATGAGATACGGGTGTCCATTTCCCCTGCGGTCGATTGCCAGTGGCGCTGGCTGGATCGCTCCTCGCTGGCCTGCCAGCTGGATGAAAAAAAAGCGTTGCGGCAAGCAACCGATTACGCGATTACCGTCTGGCCGGGGATTACTGACCGGCAGGGTAATACCTTGTTAACACCTTTCGCACACCGGTTTACCACCGAACGTCCCAAAATCAGCAGAGTCTGGTTTAAAACCTGGAAAGCGCCCGGTTTTCCGGTCATGGCCGCGGTTTTTAACCAGCCGGTCACCGCTCAGTCGGTAACGGCACATGTGTTTTTCAGCATTGCCGATCAGCATTACGCGGTGACGGTACATCCGGATCCGGATGATCAACAAAAAGCCATATCGACGGCTGCCGGTGCCGCCCGCACTCTCTGGGTGCTGCAACCGCAACAGCCTCTGCCATTGGACAGCGCCGTTGAACTGCAATCCGAACCGGGCTTGGTCTCTGCGTTCGGTCCGCTTCCGGGTAACGAACAGCGGGTGGTGGTGGCTTTCGACACGTTTCCTGAATTCAAATTTAACGGTATCGCCTGCCATAATACTAAAAATAAGGAAATACTGGTCAATAACGCCAATTATCAACAAATCGGCAAGTGTGACCCTTTGAAGCGCGTGGCGCTGAGCTTTTCCGTACCGGTACTGAATTCGGAGATCAGCAAAAAAATCCGGTTTAATCCGGATTTGTCCGGCGGCCGTAAAGATTATGATCCTTGGGCAAACCGTGAGGATTATTCGCGGCTGCAGCGCATTCACAAAAAAGGCCAAAGCTATGACGTTTGGTTGCCGGAAATACTCAAAGCAGACCAGTTATACCGGGTGACCACCCATGCCGGCGAGCAGATTCACGACGAATTCGGTAGGTCTTTGGCAGTACAACCGCAAATGTCGTTTTTTACCGATCACCGACTGCCCGATTTTACACTGGCGCACCATCAGTCGGTGCTGGAAAAATCAGTTGATTCGGAATTGCCGCTTTATGTGACCAACTTGCGTAAACTCAAAATAAACTATAAGAAATTAACCCGAGACAGCGCTTTATCCAATCAATTTGCCGGCCGAGAGCTGCCGAAAGTCGAAGATATTTCTTTTGCAGTTCCGTTGAACGTCCGAGATATGTTGCCAGGGCAAAGCGGGGCGGTTTACGGCCGGATCGACAGTGAACCGCAGATCGGCAAATCCGCTTACGAGCGGCATTTTTTTGCGCAGGTTTCGCCTTATCAGGTGCATGTCAAGCTGGGCCACTTCAATACATTGGTTTGGGTGACTGATTTTGCCGGCGGGCAACCGGTAGCGGATGCCCAAGTCAGCATTTACCGGGATGCGGTTGCGAATCTGTCGCAGCCGGATAAGCTGCTGGCTACCGCCAACACCGATGCGGACGGTATTGCGATATTGGCCGGCAGCAGCGATTTGGATCCCGAACTGAAAACCTTCAGTTGGAGTTGTTTCAAGGATGATTGTCCGCGCCTGATGGTTCGAGTCGATAAACAGCAAGACATGGCACTGCTGCCGTTAAGCCGGCATTTCGAGGTTAATACCTATCGTGCTTCCGGGTACTCGGTTTTCTCCCGTCAGCAAACCAAATACGGTCATATCCATAGTTGGGGGATGACCGCGCAAGGCGTTTATCGAGCCGGCGATACGCTGCAATACAAATTTTATGTGCGTAACCAGGACAACCGGCGTTTTGTTGTCGCACCAAAGGGGGACTATCAACTGGAAATCATTGATCCGGCCGGGAAAGCAATTCATACGCTGCCGAATATCGAGTTATCCGAATTCGGCGCTTACAGCGGGGAGTTTAAGATCCCGGAGAGTGCGCTGGTTGGCTGGTACCGTTTTCGGTTGAAGTCGAACTTCAGCAAGCACCAATGGCAGCCGATGCGGGTGCTGGTCAGCGATTTTACGCCATCTCCGTTTAAAGTCAGCACTCGATTGAATGGCGAAAGATTCAAACCGGGCGATGAATTGCAGATATTGACCGCCGCCAAACTGCATTCCGGCGGTGCCTATAGCGATGCCCCGGTCAGGGTAACGGTTAAATTGCAGAGCCGGTATTTTTCGTCCACTGATCCGCTGGCAAAAGGTTTTGCTTTTTACAGTTACAAACAACGGGTGGATAAAATGCTGCTGCAGCAGATTCAGTCGTTGGATGTCCAAGGCGAGAATCGCCGGCAATTAAAACTGCCGGACAACGATATTGTTTACGGAAAATTACTTGTGGAAAGCAGCGTCCGGGATGACCGCGGCAAATACATTGCCGCGTCAGCATCCGCCGATTATGTTTCGGTAGACCGGCTGATTGGCCTGAAAAGCAGCCGTTGGCTGTTCGACGCCGGCAAACCGGCTGATGTTTACTATCTGGTGGTTGACGCCGAAGGGAGACCGGCGACGGGAACCGCTGCGGCAATCACTATTGACCGCGAGGAGACCGTTGCCGCACGCGTCAAAGGTGCGGGAAACGCCTATCTGACCCAGTTCAATACCCAATGGCGGGAAACCGGGCGCTGCCAGGGCGTGTCCGATACGGAGCCGCTGACTTGCCGTTTTACACCCGAGCACCCCGGTACTTACCGGTTGACCGCTAAAATCAAAGATACCCGGGGCAAAGCGCAGCAAAGCGAACTGAAAATTTGGGTGGCCGGAAAAGGGCAGGTTGTTTGGGCGCAACCCGACGATAACAGTTTGCAGATCATTCCCGAACAGCAGCAGTATAACATAGGCGATACCGCCCGCTATCTGGTTAAAAACCCCTATCCCGGCGCCAATGCACTGATAACTTTGGAACGCTACGGGGTCATCAAACAATGGCTGCAAAAATGGGATGACAGTACCGCCATCGTCGAGTTTCCGATCGATAAGGATTTGCTGCCCGGCTTTTATTTATCGGCAGTGGTGATGTCGCCGCGGATCGCGAAACCGTTGGGGGATGGGCAGGTCGATTTAGGCAAGCCGGCATTTAAAATCGGCTATGTCAAAGTGCCGGTCAGCGATCCCCGCAAGCAAATCGATGTCGCCGTCAGCACCGATGCTCCGCTGTATAAGCCGGGCGACTGGGTCAATGCGCATATTCGGGCGACGCTGACCAATCCGGAAAACCCGGAGCCGATCGAATTAGCGGTGGCGGTACTGGATGAAGCGGTATTGGATTTGATCAGCGCCGGCAAACGCTACTTTGACCCGTATCGCGGGTTCTATCATCTGGATAATTTGGATCTACAAAACTATAGTTTATTGACGCGTTTGATCGGCCGGCAAAAATTCGAGAAAAAAGGCGCAAATGCCGGCGGCGACGGCGGCCATACACTGAGTATGCGTTCCATGTTCAAATATGTCAGCTACTGGAACCCCTCAATAAAGACCGATGCGGACGGTAATGCCGACATTGCATTTAAGCTGCCGGACAATTTGACCGGCTGGCGCATTTTGGTGCTGGCGGTGACGCCAGGCGAGCGCATGGGATTGGGCGACGTCAACTTCAAAGTCAATCAACCCACCGAAATCAGGCCGGTGATGCCCAATCAAGTCACCGAAGGCGATGTTTTTCAAGCCGGATTCAGCGTGATGAACCGCACCAATCAACAGCGGAAAATAACAGTGGCGATTAGCGCTGTGGGCAATCTGCAGCCGTTGACAGGGGGTGAGCAAACGATTACGCTGCAGCCCTATCAGCGAAAGACGGTGTTTGTGCCGGTTACTACGCTTCCTGCCGAACAACGGCGCG
This sequence comes from Methylococcaceae bacterium, assembly GCA_050303615.1. Lineage (GTDB taxonomy): Bacteria > Pseudomonadota > Gammaproteobacteria > Methylococcales > Methylomonadaceae > CAZDXJ01. The sequence continues at coordinate 50,244 of JBNLCC010000029.1, forward strand.
ATATCGGCCGGGGGGAAATCCGTTTCACCGCCAAAGCTTACGATCAAATCGATGCGGACGGTCTTGAATTTCAGTTGCCGGTGTTAAAGCGGCGCGCGATGGAAACGGCAGCCGATTATGGGTCGACAACCGCCGATCAGGCCGGCGAATCGATCGAAATTCCACCGTCTATATACCCGCATAGCGGCACGATCAGCGTATTGCTGTCCCCGACGGTGATCGGCAACGTGGATGGTGCGTTCCGTTATTTGCGCGATTATCCCTATGTCTGTTGGGAGCAAAAATTGACCAAAGGCGTGATGGCGGCACAGTTTGCGCAAATAAAACCCTGGTTGGAAGGCGAGATCGATTGGCCGGAGAGCGCCGGCTTGCCGGAAATTATGCTGTCCCAGGCGGCGAACTACCAAGCCCCGAACGGCGGCATGGCTTACTATCTTGCGCAGGACACCTATGTCAGCCCTTATCTCAGCGCTTATACGGCGCTGGCGTTTAATTGGCTGCGCGCTGCCGGCCATTCGATTCCGCAAGCGGTCGAGCAGAAACTGCATCAATACCTGCATAAAATGCTGCGCAAGGAGGTATTGCCCGATTTTTATGATAGGGGTATGGCTTCAACGGTCCGGGCGGTGGCATTGGCGGCATTAAGCGGCCATGGCGCGCTCAAGCGGTCCGATATCGAGCGATATCGGGCCCATTTGCCTTATATGAGTCTGTTCGGCAAGGCGCATTATCTGCAAGCCGCTCAAGCAGTCGGCGGCAATGCGATGATTGTCAACGAGGTGTTGTACATGATTGTCGCGCATGCGCAGCAGTCAGGCGGTAAAATTTCCTTCAGCGAACAACTGGACGACGGCTATCAACGCCTGCTGTCCACCCCGATGCGCACCAACTGCGCCGTGTTATCATCATTGTTAAAACTATCGGGTGAACAGGTCGCCGAGATGCCCTTTAAATTAGTGCGCACCATCACCCAAACCCGAGGCAGCCGGGATCATTGGGAAAATACCCAGGAGAATATGTTTTGCAGCAATGCGCTGCTTGAATACAGCAGGCGCTATGAACAGACAAAACCGCAACTGTCGGTTTCGGTTGCTGTGGATGGGCAAGTGCTCGGGCAGACGGAATTCAATGACTACCGCGACAAACCGGGGCTGTTTGAAAAACCGCTCGACCAGCAGGATGTTGGAAAACGGCAAAGCGTCACCATCAACCGGTCAGGCAACGGCCGGCTGTATTATGCCACCCGTCTGCAGTATGCTCCGCAGCAAACCTATCGCGAGCGGGTCAATGCCGGCATCGATATCCGCCGGGAATACAGCGTGCGGCGTGACGGCCGGTGGCAAATGCTGGAACCCGGCGCCGCGATGCAGCCGCAGATATACCGCGGCGAACTGGTGCGTGTGGATATCTATGTGTCGCTACCCACCGCAAGAAATTTCGTTGTCGTCGAAGATCCGGTACCCGGCGGCCTGGAGCCGGTCAATCGCGATCTGGCTACCGCTTCCGAGGTCGATGCCGAACAAGGAAATTTTGCCTTTGCCGGTGGAGCCTGGTGGTTTCAATTTGACGATTGGCAGAGCTTCAATGTCTCACGCTGGAGTTTTTATCACCAAGAGCTCAAACACGACAGTGTACGTTTTTATTCCGATTACTTGCCTGCAGGCCATTATCATTTGGCATATACCGCCCAGGCTATAGCGGTCGGTGAATTTACCCGGTTGCCGGTGTTTGCCGAAGAGATGTACGATCCGGATATCTTCGGCAAGGGTCGGCAGGGTAGTCTATTGGTGCACGAACCAATACCAAAATAACCGACCGGGCGTGGTTGTTTATGTTCAGCTATGCTATGCCGGTTTGTGATAGTGGATTATGGTAAAACTCCTATTCGTTTCATAAGTATTGTTGCGCCGTGAGGCGCTAAAAATAATGTATGGAATTAAAACAACGTATATAATTGTCTGTTCACTTTGGTGAATTAGTCAGCAAATTCCCCTATAATTGTTGCAATTTTTTTCAGATTTTGACCCGTTCAGTACAAATTCCATGGATCTTAAATTTTTAGACTTCGAACAACCGATCGCCGAATTGCAGGCAAAGATTGACGAACTGCGTAATGTCGAGTTTGACAATGAAATCAATATTTCCGATGCGCTGAAGCAGTTGGAGGATAAAAACCAGGCATTGACCGAGCTGATATTTTCCGATTTGAATGATTGGCAGATTTCGCAGCTGTCCAGGCATCCCGGCAGGCCCTACACGCTGGATTATGTTGAACATATGTTTACCGATTTTTACGAGCTTCACGGTGATCGCGGTTATGCGGACGATCCGGCCATTGTTTGCGGGTTGGCTAAGTTGGGAGGTAAGGCGGTGATGGTGATAGGCCATCAAAAAGGCCGTGATACCAAGGAAAAAATTTATCGCAATTTCGGGATGCCTCGGCCCGAAGGTTACCGCAAAGCATTGCGGATAATGAAAATGGCGGAACGCTTCGAACTGCCGTTGATTTGCCTGATCGACACACCGGGGGCCTATCCGGGGATCGGCGCGGAAGAACGCGGCCAAAGTGAAGCCATTGCCCGTAACCTGTTTGAAATGTCCCGGCTGCGCACACCGATTATTTGTACGATTATCGGCGAAGGCGGTTCCGGAGGCGCTTTGGCGATCGGCGTTGGCGATCGGCTGATTATGCTCGAATACAGTACGTATTCGGTTATTTCCCCTGAAGGCTGTGCTTCGATATTGTGGAAAAGTGCGGATAAGGCCGAGTTGGCAGCAGAAGCGATGGGTATCACCTCCGACAGAGTAAGGGAAGCCGGACTTTTGGATGAAGTCGTGCGCGAGCCATTGGGTGGCGGGCACCGTGATTTCCAAGCCGTGGCGCGCAATTTAAAGGAAGCTTTATTACGTCATTTGAAGCAACTTAGCGAGGAATCAATCGATTATTTACTCGAAAAACGTTATCAGCGCATTATGAATTATGGCGATTTTGCTGAAGATATTCCGCCAAAAGCAAAAAAAGCGGCTAGTTCATGATCTTTTCCGGCATTGTAAAATACCCCGGACACGATTGAGGCACTCCGGATTTAACGAATAGCGTGACAGGGCATCATCAACAACGATTGTTTTTATACCATTCCACCCTGTTTCCCTGCGATCGGAAAGTGAAACGGCGTGTCGTTGTTGCTAGGCGGCACCAGTAGCACATGCGGTCTTTTCGCGAATCACTGAAGGCGGTCTTGGTTAGCTATCGGACTGCTAAACGTTGGTATATTGCCTACAGCGGCGGCGTCGATTCCCATGTGCTGCTGCACTACTGTGCCACCTACCTTGCAAACACCGCTGACATTATCGCTGTCTATGTGCATCACGGTATTCAACAGCAAGCCGATCAATGGGGGGTGCATTGCCGGCGGCAGGCGGCGGTCTTGGGTGTCGATTTTATGCAGATGGATGTAGACGGCAAACCTGAGAAGGGCGAAAGTCCCGAGGAAGCAGCGCGTAATGCGCGTTACACGGCATTGCGGTCATTAATGCAACCCGGCGATGTGCTGTTGACCGGACAGCATCGGGAGGATCAGCTGGAAACGATATTACTGCAGTTGTTCAGGGGCGCAGGTTTGGCGGGATTGTCCGGCATGCCGCTGGAAAGTGCTTTCGGAAAAGGAGCGATCGTCAGGCCGATGCTCAATGTCGCAAGCCAACAGATCAAAGCTTACGCCGCTGAACACGGTTTGCAATGGGTGGATGATCCCAGTAACGAAAGTTGTGATTATGACCGGAATTTTTTACGCAACCGGGTTATCCCTTTACTCAAAACGCGTTGGCCGGCAATTGATAAAACCGTCGCCAGATCCGGAAGTCACTGTGCTGATGCGCAACGGTATTTACAGTTAGTGGATCGGGAAATATTTTCGGCCGTGTATAATTATGCCGACCGGACTTTATCGTTATCGCAACTGCAGTCGCACGACCGTTATGTTCAGCGGCATATGCTCAGGGCATGGTTCAGAACGCTCGGTTTGCGCATGCCTTCCAGCACTCGGCTGGAACAGCTGCTTAATGGCGTTGTTGCCGCGAGCCCGAATCGCGATCCAAAATTGCAGATCGATGACTTGGTTGTGCGGCGCTACCGTGACCGCCTATATTGTTTGCCGGTTTGTCCGCCGGTCATATCCGGCTACTGCCTGTTATGGAAAAAAAACCAAACATCGGTGACGTTGACAAATCATGATCAACTTTCTGTTATCGAAACGCAGGCAGGCGGAATAGCGAAGCATATATGGGATCAGGCCAGTGTCAACGTCCGCTATCGGCAGGGCGGCGAATCTATCCGCTTGCCGGGAAGGCGCGGTAGCCATACGTTAAAAAAATTGTTCCAGGAACAAGGCGTTCCGCCCTGGCTCAGGGAAAATATGCCGCTGGTTTATTTAGATGACCAATTGGCGGCGGTAGGAGATTTATGGATCTGTAAAGAATTTTACAACGCGCCGGGTGCGGCGAATATCCGCTTGCATTGGATACATGACCAAACTATCCGAAAAAGTCATGACGAAAACTGAAGAGTCGATTAAAATAGGCTGTTTTGATTTTAAATTTATACAAGTCTAAACGGGTCATCCATTGCACATGACAAAATTCATTTTCATAACCGGCGGTGTGGTTTCTTCGCTCGGCAAAGGGATTGCGGCGTCTTCTTTGGCGGCAATTCTGGAAGCACGCGGTTTAAAAGTAACCCTGACTAAATTAGACCCTTATATCAATGTCGATCCGGGCACGATGAGTCCTTTTCAACACGGTGAGGTGTTTGTCACCGAAGATGGTGCTGAGACGGATCTCGATTTAGGTCATTACGAACGCTATTTGCGCACCACGATGACCAAAAAAAACAACTTTACCGCCGGTCAGGTCTATGAAAATGTTTTGCGTAAGGAGCGTAAAGGCGACTATTTAGGCGCAACGGTGCAGGTGATTCCGCATATTACCGACGAAATAAAACGGCGCATTCTGGAAAGCGCGGAAGGCAAGGATGTGGCGTTGATCGAAGTGGGCGGCACGGTGGGTGATATCGAATCGTTGCCCTTTCTGGAAACAATCAGGCAGTTAGGTGTCGATTTAGGCAAGGACAGGGCGTTGTTTATCCATTTGACGTTGGTGCCCTATATCCGCTCGGCCGGTGAGCTGAAAACCAAGCCGACCCAACACTCGGTTAAGGAGTTGCGCACTATCGGTATTCAGCCGGACGTCATTATCTGCCGTTCTGAGCAGCAGATACCGGCTTCCGAGCGGCGTAAAATTGCGTTATTCACCAATGTGCAGGAAAAGGCGGTCATCTCGGCGGTAGATGCCGATTCGATTTACCGTATTCCATTGCTGCTGCATGAGCAGGGATTGGATGATATTGTGGTCAAGCGTTTGCGCCTGGATGTGCCGCCGGCCGACCTGAGTGAATGGGAGAAAGTTGTCGAAGCGATCACCCATCCGCATAGTGAAGTCACGATTGCCATCGTCGGCAAATATGTAGACCATTCGGACGCATACAAATCCCTTACGGAAGCACTGATCCACGCCGGAATCCGCACCCGAAACGCGGTCAAAATCGAATATGTCGATTCGGAGGCCATCGAGGATGAAGGGATAGGCAGTTTGAAAAATGTCGATGCCATTTTGGTTCCCGGAGGATTCGGCGAAAGGGGGGTTGAGGGTAAAATTGCAACGGCCCGCTATGCAAGGGAAAATAACATTCCTTATTTGGGTATTTGCCTGGGCATGCAGGTTGCCGTGATTGAGTTTGCGCGCAATGTAGCCGGCCTGGAAGGCGCTCACAGTACCGAATTTTTGCCGAAAACACCGCACCCGGTGATGGGCCTGATTACCGAATGGATGGATGAAGCGGGGCAGCTGGAAACACGCAGTGAGGCTTCCGATTTGGGCGGCACGATGCGTCTTGGTGCGCAAAAATGCCGGTTATCAAGGGATTCGCTGGCTTTTCAGCTGTATCAGAAAGATGTGATTAAGGAAAGGCATCGGCACCGTTATGAATTTAATAATCAGTATCTGGAAGTGCTGGAACAGTGCGGTATGCGCTTCTCGGGGAAATCGATCGACGGCCGTCTGGTGGAAGTGGTTGAATTACCGGATCACCCCTGGTACCTGGCATGCCAGTTTCACCCTGAGTTCACCTCGACACCGCGTAGCGGTCATCCGTTGTTTTCAGGTTTTGTACAGGCGGCTTTCGAGCATCGTAAACAGGCGGGGGTAGCATCATGAAACTGTGCGGATTTGAAGTGGGCTTGGACAGGCCGTTTTTTTTAATCGCCGGACCTTGCGTTATTGAAAGTGAGCAGTTGGCACTGGATACGGCCGGTTTTCTAAAGGAGTTGACGGCTGAGTTGAATATCCCATTTGTTTACAAGTCGTCCTTTGATAAAGCCAATCGTTCATCCCATCAAAGTTACCGCGGGCCGGGGTTCGAAAAAGGCCTGCAGATTTTGCAGCAGGTCAAACAACAAGTTGGCGTGCCGGTATTGACTGACGTCCATGAAGATACGCCGCTGGCCGAAGCGGCGGAGGTTGTCGATGTGTTGCAGACCCCGGCGTTTTTGTGCCGGCAGACCAATTTTATCCAGCAGGTCGCCGCATTGGGCAAGCCGGTCAATATCAAAAAAGGCCAGTTTCTGGCGCCTTGGGATATGAAACGGGTCACCGATAAAGCGAAAGCAACCGGTAACACTCAAATTCTGGCCTGTGAACGCGGCGTTTCATTCGGCTATAACAACCTGGTTTCCGACATGCGTTCCTTGGCGGTAATGCGCGACACCGGTTGTCCGGTGGTTTTCGATGCGACCCATTCAGTGCAGTTGCCGGGCGGTCAGGGCAACTGTTCCGGCGGACAACGTGAATTTGTGCCGGTATTGGCACGGGCGGCAATCGCGGTGGGAATTTCAGGGGTTTTTATGGAGACGCATCCGAATCCGGAACAGGCGTTAAGCGATGGCCCGAATTCCTGGCCATTGCATAGAATGAAAGAATTACTGGAAATTTTAGTAACTATTGATCAGGCGGTAAAAGCGAGCAGTCTGATTGAAACAACGATATAGGAAAAATAAAATGGCGGAAATAGTCGATATTAAAGCAAGAGAAATTCTGGATTCACGTGGTAATCCTACCGTAGAAGCCGATGTGATTTTGGCTTCCGGTGTTGTCGGCAGTGCAATGGTTCCTTCCGGCGCATCAACGGGAGAGCGTGAAGCTATTGAACTGCGCGACGGCGACAAATCCCGGTATTTGGGAAAAGGCGTATTGAAAGCAGTGGACAACGTCAATACCGAAATCCGCTCCGCCATCGTAGGTATGGATGCCGCCGATCAGGCAGCGATCGATAATAAAATGATTGAATTGGACGGAACCGACACCAAAGCCCGTCTGGGAGCTAACGCAATGTTGGCGGTATCCATGGCCGCGGCCCACGCAGCGGCGAAATCCGGCGGCATTCCGTTGTATCGCTATTTGAATACCGGCGGTGAATATATTATGCCGGTTCCGATGATGAATATCATCAACGGCGGCTCACATGCCGACAATAGTGTCGATTTGCAGGAATTTATGATTCTGCCGGTAGGCGCGCCGACTTTTCGTGAAGCTATTCGCTATGGCGCCGAAGTTTTCCATACGCTAAAAAAAGTCCTCACTGAGCAGGGCATGGCGACAACGGTGGGTGATGAAGGCGGTTTTGCCCCCAATTTGCCGTCTAATGAAGCGGCAATCGGCGTGATTTTGACCGCTATCGAACAGGCCGGTTATAAACCGGGCGAAGATATTTACCTTGGCCTGGACGCCGCCAGTTCGGAATACTATACCAACGGCCGATATGTGCTGAAAGCCGAGAACAAACGCTTCGACTCGCAAGAAATGGCCGATTTTCTGGCGGTTTGGGTTGATAAATATCCGATCATCAGTATCGAAGACGGGCTTGATGAAAACGATTGGGACGGCTGGAAACTGCTGACCGAAAAATTGGGCGGCAAAATCCAGCTGGTTGGCGACGACTTATTTGTTACCAATCCCGCTATCCTGAAGCAAGGTATCGAAAAAAACATTGCCAACTCGATTTTAATTAAAGTCAATCAGATCGGGACCTTGACCGAAACCTTGCAGGCGATTGAAATGGCCAAGGCCGCTTCTTATTCAGCGGTGGTCTCGCATCGTTCAGGCGAAACTGAAGATGTGACTATTGCGGATCTGGTTGTGGCTACCGGAACCGGACAAATCAAAACCGGCTCGTTGAGCCGTTCTGACCGCATTGCCAAATATAATCGCCTGATGAAAATTGAGCAGGAATTGGGCGACCAGGCCAGTTATGCAGGCCGCAGTGCTTTCAAAATGCTGTAACGGTCAAGCTGCAGTAGCGGTACTTTGTGGGATGTGCCGAGCTGCGAAGCGCATCACTGGCGAAAGATGCGGTTTGTTTTGCCGGCGCATCCTATATTGCTTTCGTCGATGGGACGATGAAGGCCGATATGATGCGCGTTAAGTAGTTGTAAACCGATGAAATTTCTCATTGCCGTTCTATTATTGTTGATTGTTTTATTGCAGTACCGCTTATGGTTCGGCGATGGCAGTATTCAACAAAACAAAGCCTACCAGCAACGGCTGGACCAATTAAAGATTCAGGCCGAGGAAAAACGCCAGCGCAACGAAGCACTTTATGCCGAAGTGCTGGATTTGCGTAAAGGCAACGAAGCAGTGGAAGAGCGTGCCCGCTATGATTTGGGAATGATCAGGGAAGAGGAAACTTTTTTTCAGGTGATTGAATAATTCATATGAGTAAAGCAACAACGCGGTACTGGGGTATCGTGCCCGCTGCAGGCGTCGGCAAACGTATGCAGGCGGACCGGCCAAAACAATATCTGGATCTTGCCGGCAAAAACGTGATTGAACGAACCTTAACTCGTCTGATCGAAGCCGATGTGTTTTCCGCGATTGTTGTTGCTTTATCCGAACAGGATCCCTACTGGCCTGAGCTGGAAATTTCCGGTCACGGCAGCATCATTCGGGCAGCGGGCGGCAAAGAAAGAGCGGATTCGGTGCTTTCCGCACTGCTTACGATACAAGGACGGGCGGCTGACGACGATTGGGTATTGGTGCACGACGCCGCCAGGCCGTGCCTGACGGTTTCCGATATCCGTCTGTTGATCGCTACTTTAAAAGAACATGACGTCGGCGGCATTTTAGCGTTGGCATCGCATGATACGTTGAAGGATGTTGAAAATTTTCATATTACCGGCACAATCGACCGAAGCCGGATATGGCGAGCCTTGACACCACAGATGTTTCGCTATGGAATTTTGAAAAATGCACTGCAAGAGGCGGCTGCCGACGGCGCTGTCGTTACCGACGAGGCGAGTGCACTGGAATTGAAAGGTTTACAGCCTAAAATTGTCGAAGGGCGGCCGGACAATATTAAAATAACGCGTCCGGAAGACCTGAAATTAGCAGAATTTTATTTGGGGCAACAATGTTGAGAATCGGACAGGGGTATGATGTGCACGCGTTCCAGGAGCAGGGCGATGTTATCCTGGGTGGCGTGAAAATTGACTATGAAAAAGGTTTGGCCGCCCATTCCGATGGCGATGTGGTGTTACACGCACTTTGTGATGCCTTATTAGGAGCAGCGGCATTAGGCGATATCGGAACACATTTTCCGGATACCGATCCGCAATTTAAAGGCGCAGATAGCCGGGTATTGTTGCGCGATGTCTATCGGATCGTGCAGCAGCGGGGATATCGTCTGGCTAACACCGATATTACCATCATTGCCCAGACGCCCAAAATGGCGCCGCACATTCCGTCGATGTGCCGCAATATAGCCGATGATCTCCGCGTTGCCGTTGATTGCGTCAATGTGAAAGCAACCACCACTGAAAAACTGGGTTTCGAAGGGCGTAGCGAAGGCATAGCGGTGCAAGCCATTGCCTTGCTGGAAAAGCAGGACGGTGATTGATGTAGCGCTCAACCCTAGACCTGCCGGCTTTTTGTTGCTGTCCGGTGGTACAAACCTGCTATTGACGGTTATAAACCGAATTATTATTTGTTAATTGAATACCAATCCCTTAAAACCCAACCAGCCAAAGATTGAATACGGCCCGGTATCCCATACGCTGCTTACCGATATTCCGGTTTGGCCTTATGCCTACGGTCCCCCGCCGGGGCAAGGTAGGATTCGCATTTCGGTTGACGACTTCATCGTTGACGAAGTGTTGGGTTTTGAGCATAGCGGTGAGGGTGAGCACGCCTGCTTATACATTGAAAAGCGCGGAGAAAACACCGACTACGTTGCCCGTAACTTGGCCAGGTTTGCCTGTGTAAGCGGTAAGGATGTCGGCTATGCCGGGTTAAAAGACCGCCATGCCTTGACCCGGCAATGGTTTAGCGTCCGGCTGCCGGGAAAATCCGATCCGGATTGGCGGCAATTTGAATCGGATTCAATAAAAGTCCTGCGGGTTACCCGTCACCAAAAAAAATTGAAGCGAGGCGCATTGACAGCAAATGAATTCCAACTGACTATTCGCGATTGGCAGGGGGACATGGCAATCACGATTGCAAGGCTGGAAATGATTAAAATCCTGGGTATCCCCAATTATTTCGGCAGCCAGCGATTTGGCCATGACGGGCAAAACGTTAACAAAGCCCTGGCGATGTTCGGCGGGCAACGCGTCAAACGTCACCTGCGCAGTATTTATCTGTCGGCGGCACGTTCCTTCCTGTTTAACCGGATTCTGGCCGCCCGGGTGCGGCAACAGAATTGGAATAACGCGATTACCGGCGATACCTTTATCTTCGACCGGTCACGGCAATATTTCAAAGCCGAACAACTTTCAGCGGATATTATCCATCGAGTGGATGCAGGCCTGATTCATCCGTCAGGATGTTTATGGGGTACCGGCGAAGCGGAGGTTTCGGGTGAGGCGCTGGCTATTGAAAATCAGGTGTTATCTCAATTTCAGTTATTGGCTCAGGGTCTGAAGCAAGCCGGCGTTGCTATGGACCGTCGCACGTTGCGGGTCTATGCCGAACATTTTTGCTGGAATTTTGTTGCTGATGATGTGCTGCAACTTTCCTTTTCATTACCGGCCGGAAGTTACGCAACGTCGCTATTAAGAGAAATTATTTTAATTCAGGAACCATAAATGGATATCTTTCAAGCCGTAGCATTGGCTTTTTTGCAGGGATTAACCGAATTTCTGCCTATTTCCAGTTCGGCGCATTTGATATTGATGCCGGTAATCTTCGGATGGCAGGATCAGGGGTTGGCTTTCGATATCGCGGTTCATGTCGGAACACTGACTGCAGTGGTAATCTATTTTCGCCATGATCTTCGCCGGATGCTCGGCGCATGGTTAGCGCATTTGACAGGAAAACCGGCGACACCGGACTCTATGCTTGCCTGGTACGTGGTATTGGGCACAATACCGGTCGGATTGGTAGGAATTTCCATGCCCCACAGATTCGAAACGCTGCTGCGGTCACCGCTGGTCATTGCCTCGTCAACCATCGTATTTGCCTTATTAATTTGGTGGGCTGAAAAACATGCGCAGGAAAACCGCGAATGTATTACCCTTAAGGATGCGGTTTGGGTTGGTCTATTTCAGGCAATTGCTTTAATTCCGGGAACCTCGCGCTCCGGTATTACGATAACTGCGGGTTTGCTGTTGGGATTGAATCGTGATCAGGCGGCGCGCTTCTCGTTTCTCCTGTCAATTCCGGTGATAGCATTGGCCGGTCTGGTCAAAGCGATACAGTTAGTCAAGTCGCCCGAACCGGTGATGTGGGAAATGCTGCTGGTTGGAACAACGCTGTCGGCAGTCATCGCGTATTTGACCATTGCCTGGTTTCTAAGGCTGCTGGACCGGATCGGATTAATGCCTTTTGTCTGGTATCGGCTATTCCTGGGTATTGTATTGTTCACCGTATTTATCTGACAGGCGCAGCAGCACGATCACAGCGCCGCTGCCGCCGTGCTTGGGAGCTGCGGAGCAAAAAGCCAGAACGTCCCGGTGCTGGCGCAGCCAGATATTCAGGTCATTTTTCAGTATCGGCTTGTTATCCGGTGAGCGGTAGCCTTTGCCATGGATAATATGCACGCAACGGAGACCGTCTTCTATGCAGGAATGCAGAAAACGCAATAATTGATACTTTGCCGCGTTGCTGCTCAAACCATGCAGGTCAAGTTCGGCATCGAAACCAAAGTAGCCGCGGCGCAGTTTTTTTATGATGTTTTTTTGAAGACCGGGAGCCAAGTAGCTGACGGTGTCACCCAGTCCCAAACTTTCGGTTTCCGATTCATTGCCGTGTATCAGTTTTTGTTCGATATCGAGAGCTGTTTTCTTTGGGAAAGGCTTGGGTTTGGATGTCGGGTTGAGCCTTAATTTATCGGATTTGACCGGCGACACTTTACCAATCGACTGGCGGAACAGATCCCTGTCTTTTGAGCTAATATTTTTTTTTGACACGCTGACTGATGTAATAAGGCAAATTTTGCTAATATGATCGATTTTATAGTTTTTGCCGGTACATAGCGAATCTAAAATGCATATTCTGTTAAGTAATGATGATGGTTATTTGGCGCAAGGGCTTAATATATTAGCGAAAGTATTGGCTGAACATGCCAGGATTTCGGTGGTGGCGCCGGACAGGAACCGTAGCGCTGCCAGTAATTCGCTGACTTTGGAGATGCCGCTCAGGATTAGCGAGGCGGAAAACGGCTTTATCAAGGTCGACGGAACGCCGACCGATTGCGTACACCTGGCTATTACCGGATTGCTTGATGATGAGCCGGACATGGTCATTGCCGGAATTAATCACGGTGCCAATTTGGGGGACGACGTATTGTATTCGGGAACCGTGGCTGCAGCAACCGAAGGGCGTTTTTTGGGGCTGCCGGCGATTGCGATCTCTTTAGCGGGGCATAATGTGCAGCATTTCGATACTGCCGGCCATGTTGCTGTTATCCTGTTGCGGCGGATTATGCAACAACCTCTGGCCAAAGATACCTTGTTGAACGTTAATGTACCGGATATTCCGATTGCCGAACTGAAAGGTTTTCAGGCTACCCGTTTAGGGCAGAGACATAAGGCTGAGCCGGTCATTAAAACGCAGGACCCCCGCGGCCAGGATATCTATTGGGTTGGTCCGCCGGGTCCTGAACAGGATGCCGGTCCGGGAACCGATTTTTATGCGCTTAAGGAAGGCTATGTTTCGGTAACACCGCTGCAATTGGACTTGACGCGCTATCAAAGGTTAGACACATTGGCCGGCTGGCTGCCCAAGGAGAAACAATAAATGAATCTGCATCATCAGGGGATTGGCATGACCTCCCGAAGGACGCGGGAGCGTATGATCAAGCGATTGCAGGATCAGGGCATTACCAATAACAGGGTATTGACGGTCATGCTTGATACGCCGAGGCATATTTTTATGGATGAGGCGTTAGCCAGCAGAGCGTATGAGGATACGGCCTTGCCGATAGGCTACAATCAGACGATATCGCAGCCTTATATCGTCGCAAAAATGACCGAATTACTGTTGAGTGCAGGAAAACCGGCCAAGGTATTGGAAGTGGGTACCGGTAGCGGTTATCAAACGGCCATTTTGGCGCAGCTTATTACCCAGGTCTATTCGGTGGAGCGTATTGCACCGTTGCTGAATAAGGCAAAAAAAAATTTACGGGATTTGAAAATCCGCAACGTTAGCTTTAAGCACAGCGACGGCGGTTGGGGATGGCCGGAATGTGCCCCGTTTGACGGAATTCTGGTCAGCGCAGCTCCGGCTGAAATCCCTGAAATGTTGTTGCAGCAGATAGCGGTCGGCGGCATTATGATTATTCCTATCGGCAGTCAGGGCGGACAGGAGTTGCAAAAGGTCACCCGCACCGAAAACGATTACCAGGTGGAAACGATGGAACCGGTGAGTTTCGTTCCCTTATTATCCGGCAGGAGTTAGCCATGTTTCAAAAATTATATGACAACGCCTTACAATGGGCCCGACACCGGCATGCAGCTAAGTATTTGTTTGGCTTGAGTTTTGCCGAGTCCTCATTTTTTCCCATACCTCCCGATGTGATGCTCGCCCCGATGGCGCTGGCACAACCTCCGAAAGCGCTGCGCTTCGCATTGTTGACCACGCTGGCTTCGGTGCTGGGTGGTATTCTCGGTTATATGATCGGTTTTTTTTCTTTTGACATGATCGCGCCGTGGTTCCAGGAAACCCGTTACTGGGATAAATACCTGATTGCCCGGGACTGGTTTGATGAATGGGGAATATGGGCGGTGTTTATTGCCGGATTCTCACCGATTCCCTATAAAGTTTTTACCATTGCGGCCGGTGCCTTGGCGATGTCGTTTTTTCCTTTTATGGGGGCTTCGCTAATAGGGCGCGGTGCGCGGTTTTTTTTGGTTGCAATGTTGTTGGCCTGGGGAGGACAAAGACTGGAAACCATGCTGCGCGTGTATATGGACAGGATCGGCTGGAGCGTTGTGTTTTTAACTATTATTGGCGGTTTAATATACAAATACCTCGGCCAGTAGGAGAACAATTTCGATTTGCGGGATATGTAGCTCTACTAAGGTGGATTGTGGACCTTTGCGGCTATTCAATATCCAGTTGCATATATCGGATGATAAATCAATGACTGTTAAACCGACACACGCCGATGCGGCTGCCGTTGCCAAAGCCGTCGAAATATTGCGCAAAGGCGGTCTGGTTGCGTTTCCGACTGAAACCGTATACGGGCTCGGTGCGGATGCCGCTAACCCGCAAGCGGTGCAAAAGATATTTATCGCGAAAGGCCGTCCTGCGGATCATCCGCTCATTGTGCATATCGGCAGCCCTGGGTTACTGGATGATTGGGCGCAAAATATTCCAGATGCGGCCCTCAAGTTGGCTGCCCGGTTTTGGCCGGGACCGCTGACATTGATTATGCAAAAGCGGCCGCGAGTGCCGCTTGCCGTAACCGGGGGCCAGCAAACCGTCGCGTTGCGCATACCTGATAACCCGGTCGCTCTTGGACTGTTGCGGGAGTTTGGCGGCGGCATTGCGGCGCCGTCAGCCAATCGTTTTAACCGTATCAGTCCGACGCGGGCCGAACATGTTGTCGCTGAACTCGGCGATTCGGTTGACATGATTCTGGACGGCGGTCCTTGCAGCGTCGGTTTGGAGTCGACCATTGTCGATCTGACCGGTTCTCAGCCGGCGATACTAAGGCCGGGGCATATCACTCGTCTGCAGATTGAACAATTGCTGCAAACACCGGTCGTCGTTAAGCGGCGGGCACAAACCAAGGCGCCGGGTATGTTGGAAATGCATTATGCCCCAATCGCTCCGGCACTACTCTATCCCGGTGACCGAATCGATAGCAAAATAAAACAACTGGCAGCCCAAAACAAGAAAGTTGGTGTGTTAATCCATACCCATTCGATGAACGAAGCGCAAAATATCCATGTAATCCGGATGCCGTTGGCTGAGCTGGATTATTCTCGGGAGTTATATGCCGCTTTGCGTCGGCTGGATGATTTGCTGCCGGATATCATAGTGATCGAGCAACCACCCGATTCCGAGGAATGGCGCGCCGTAAACGACCGCTTGGGCAAAGCGGCCTCGTCAGTTTGAGTAGTCGGCCGCTGATACGATGCAGCAAAGCTGTGCAATTTTTAAAAACAATTCATAAAAAAGCTATAATGAGACTAACGTAATAAAACCGTTTTTTGGGGAGAATAACAATGAAAAAATATATTATCGGTTTGTCTCTTTGCATATTGCTGTCATCAGCCAATTTTTCAGCTGTTGCCGACGCTAAATCCGACGCGGAAGGCTACGTATCGGATAGCGTAAAAACCTTAACTAATTTTGCCAGTGATCCCGATATGGGATGGTTTCGAAGCCATATTAAAAAAGCCAAAGGCATTTTGATAATACCCACCTTGCTCAAAGCCGGTTTTCTTTTTGGCGGTTCGGGCGGCACCGGCGTTTTACTAAGGCATCACACCGGAAATCGTTGGGGTTCTTCCTCCATGAGTCAATGGAGCTATCCGGCATTTTATTCCATGGGTTCGGTTTCCGTGGGGGCACTGGCCGGCGCGCAAGCGGCTGAGGTTGTTTTAGTGGTCATGACCGACAAGGGCATGGATGCGATGTTATCCACGAAATTGCAATTAGGCGCCGATGCCAGTATTGCTGCCGGGCCGGTAGGTGCGGGCCTACAGGCGGCCACCGTTGATATATTGCAATATACTCGCAACAAGGGGATTTTTGGGGGACTAGCCTTGGAAGGGTCCGTTATTACTCCGCGCGATAGCCTGAATGCGGCGTATTACGGTAAATCCGTCAGTCCGCTGGATATTTTAGTCAAGGGGGATGTGAGAAATCCTCAGGCTTATCAATTACGTGCCGAGTTATTAAAATTGTCACGCTAAAGGGTTTGATTGTCCGATTGACGAGCAGTATTTCTGCTTGGCTTATGCAATGTGCCGTGCAGTCATGATGAACCGCAAGTTTGAAACTGAAGGTGTTTTCAGTTGTCGGAGTTGATGTCAGAATAAATCAAATAACTCAAAAAATGTTACGATCGATTAAGCATTTAATTAGCGAGCTCATTGAAGACGCCGCTGCCAACGAAACTATTTCAGAAGATCAGTTGCAAATTGCATCGGCCGCATTGCTTGTTGAAATGATGCTGATTGATAATACCGTGAGCAATGCGGAACGTGAAATGATCACTACGCTAATTTGCAGCGGTTTTGGTTTGTCCCAAGAGCAGGCCGAAGAGTTAATGGCGACTGCCGAGCAGCAATTAGAGCAGGCGACCGATTATTTTCAATTCACTTCCTATCTCAACAAAGGTTTCAGCATGGAGCGGAAAATCCAGTTGATACAGTATCTTTGGGAGGTTGCATTTGCCGACGGGCAGTTGGATGACTATGAAGATTATATGGTACGTAAAGTCGCCGACCTGCTGTATGTTCCGCATAGTCAAATGATCAAAATGCGGAATCATGTCAAAAAAGCGCTACGCCAGACATAAAATTTTTCTTATTTCATGAGGGAAAAAAGATGATTGAAAAAATGCCGGAAAGTACCGATGCAATGCTGGCCGTAAAGGCAAGCGGTTCCTTAACCCATAAAGATTATCAAAATCTTTTTATTCCTGAGTTGAATGCATGTATACAAAAAAACGGCAAGGCAAGGGCCCTGTTGTATATGGATGAAAATTTTACCGGTTGGGAACTCGAGGCTGTCTGGGATGATGCCAAGTTCGGTATGCAGCACCGCAATGATTTTATCAAGATGGCTATAGTAGGCGGGCCGGATTGGGTGGATTGGAGCGTCAAGGTGGCTGAGTTTTTTATCAGCGGTGAAGTTAAAACCTTTGACACTGAGCAATTGCGGGAAGCGCTCGAATGGGTGAAAAACTGATTGGTCATTGTGCCCGCTCGGTTTTTTGAGCGATCGATCCATAGCAACAAATTCCGTCCTGAATTCAGCAAGCCGTTGACTGCATCTCCAAGTAGTTCAGACATACTACAGGTCTAAATTTATTTCGAATAAGTCGCCGATTTCACCGCTGATTGTTTTTTCGCTGTTTTGTTCGCAGGTAATAAATGTATCGATATCACCATGAGCGATCAATGAAACACAGGAAGCTTTATAACGGGCGGTTCTTATCATTGCCCAAGGGATTAGCAGGCCGACTGAAACAATAATAGCCAGGAGATTAGAAAAATAGAGCCAACAGATCTTGCCGGTTTCCAATGTGCTTTCGAAACGCTGCTGGCGTAGTGTGAGTGAATTAACGACCAGATTGGATGACTTTGTGTGTATGTACGCGTAGATCGGCATGAACAGCAGTAATCCTCCGGATAAGGTAAGTGGCAAACTGCTCGTCGTATCGAAGTCAAGGCTTGCCGTCGCCGGCAAAAGCGGTCCCGAATAAACTGCTGCGAATAAAATGACCGGAATAGCCGTAATAATTAATGCTTTGACATAGACAGTGTAAAATTGATGCCAGGATGCGGTCAACGCAAATGACGCCGTTCCGAAACTGCTGTTGTCGACAATAAATTTTTTCTGTTCCCTGACGAAGTAAGGATACGTTAAACCCAGGGTCAGGATCAACAAAAGCGGCAATCCGAGATAGACTCGCATTGCTCGCAAGTAAGTGCCGTCAAAATTAAAACGGATGTTTCCGTAGGTTGTATTGTTAAAGTGAAAATTCAACGCTTTTACAACGATTAACGGCAATGCGATGAGGAAAACCAGCCAAAGGGCACCTTGCACATACTGCGGAAGAAAGGAGGCGTATGCAAATAATAATAAAAGTGCCAGTGTTATAACCCGCCTTTTAAGGATAATAACCGGGTCCGCTATATAATCAAAGGCGGTGCGTCGTAGTAAAGTATTGCCGTAAAAGTAACGCTTTGTCCTGACTTTGGCCCAGGCGGAGTATAAACCCAGAGTTAAAAGGGAAAGAATGAGATTGACGATCCAAATTTTAAAGTATTCGTCAGCTTGACCAAGAAACTCCAAGGTGTTCCGCTCACAGTATTGCTGAGGTGATTCCATAATGGCGTTTTTTCCTGTTTATTCATTTATCCGGTTTAATTGCTAACTAAAGATAGCGGTATTTTTTGCTTGCCTGTATTATCTCGGACCATTGAAAGATCCCTGCTGCCAATGTCAGTGTTTTCTATAAAAAGCGTCAAAAGCCGATGCAGAGAAGACTATACATGAATAGTCGGCAAAATCAAAAAGTTTTCTAACGTTATTGCTTAGTTTTTTTGACTTAAATTAAAAAGAATATTTTTTTGAAGATTCTTGTTTTTGAATTTATCACCGGGGGCGGTTTTTCTCATGAGGAATTACCCGCCTCACTGTCAATAGAAGGCGCTGTTATGTTGCGCGCTTTGGTGGATGAGCTGCTGTCGCTTGAGCAGGTCGAACTGCTGGTTATGCTCGATGTGCGGATGTTGAATAATGATGTATTACCGGCATCGGAACGCTTGCAGGTCATTGAAATCGAGGAACATAGCGATGTGAATGTGGTATTGTCAGATTTGATCGGTTTATGCGATGCAGTCTGGCCGATTGCGCCGGAATCGAACGGCATTTTAACCGGAATTTGTCGGCAGATTGAGAAGCGCGGTAAATTACTTTTATGTTCGTCATCTCAGGCGACAGCTACTGCCGGAAATAAACTCAAAACTTTCGAAGTGCTCAGCAGACAAGGTATTGCATCTGCAGGCACTGTTTTATTGGCCGATTTTCCGAGTTATCAGCAGGGGGAATGGGTAATCAAGCCTATCGACGGTGTCGGTTGTACTCAAACGAAGTTAATCCGGAATGATAAGGAATATCGCCTTGTCTTATCCCAGATAGCGGATGTTTCCGATTTTATTATTCAACCCTATCTTCAGGGAAGGGCGTTGAGTTTATCCTGTCTGTTTAAACAAGGGCAGGGTTGGCTATTATGTTGCAATGAACAATGTATGGAACTGGCCGGTAATCAATTTAGATTAACCGCCTGTCGGGTGAATATCGCAATCGGGATGTCAAATTGCCTGCAGCAATTGGTGGCACAAATTGCCAGCGCCATTCCCGGTCTATGGGGATATGCGGGTATCGATCTGATCGCTACGGATCAGGGGTTGTCGGTTCTGGACATCAATCCACGTTTAACAACTTCCTATGCCGGAATCAGCGCAGCTCTGGGTTTGAATGTGGCCCAAAACGTATTAAAGTTAATCAATGGAGAGCCGGTGATCAGGCAAAACACAAACAGGCAGGTGACGGTGGAAATTGATGAGGAATTCGCCCATGCCGGATAATATCATTGGCTGGGATGTCGGGGGTGCCCATCTTAAGGCGGCAGTCATTGATCAACAGGGGCACATTTTGAAAGTGGTGCAGCAACCCTGTCATTTATGGAAAGGATTGGCGGAGCTAGAGTACGCGGTGAATGGTATTTTGGAAAAAATAGCCATTGAATGCGATTTCCATGCATTGACGATGACCGGCGAATTAGTTGATTTCTTCGACAACCGTGAACACGGCGTTAAACAAATCATCAACTTAATGGCAGATCGTTTGGGAGAAGACAAGGTGTCGGTGTTTGCCGGGATGCAAGGTTTTATCAAACCGCAGCAGTTAACAGAACAAAATTGGGAACGAATCGCTTCCGCGAACTGGCTGGCCAGCGTCTGTTATGCGGCGCAAAAGGTTCAATCTGCTTTATTCATCGATATCGGTAGTACCACCACCGATATTCTGGTTATCTGTGATGGCCAAGTTAAAGCCAAGGGAATAACCGATTTTCAGCGCCTTTGCTCCGGCGAGTTGGTCTATACCGGCATAATCCGCACACCGGTTATGTCTCTCTCCGGACAGGTCAATTTCGAAGGGCAACAGGTTGCGCTGATGGCCGAATATTTTGCGACCATGGCCGATGTCTATCGCTTGACCGGAGAGTTGAACGAAGCCCATGATCAAACCGAAGCAGCCGATGGCGGAGCAAAAACGTCATCGGCAAGTGCCAGACGATTGGCCAGGATGATTGGATGCGACTTTCATGACGGGGAAATACAGCGGTGGAAAAAATTTGCCGGCAATTTACGCGACACACAATTGAATAGCATTTTACAAGCCTGCTACGGTGTACTCTCAGATTGTGATTGTAATCTGGGAGACGGAATTGTTGGTGCCGGTATCGGCCGTTTTTTAGCAGAGGATCTTGCTAAACGTTTGGACTTTGAATATCGGGATTTCAATACCCTGTTTAAACAACAATGGGATCATTCGGCAATAACCATTGCCGACTGTGCGCCGGCGGTTTCGGTTGCCTGTTTGGCTTTAGTGTGTGGTTAGTTTTTTAAGCTGTTATAATAGCCAGGTTTAACCGGTTTGAATCCACCTTACTGTTCTTCTCTGATACGCAACGCGTCGCAAAACTCATACTGAATGCCGTCATCTAATCTAATGGCCCTTCAATTGCCTTATTTTGAGGACAGTGCCGAATTATTCGCCCCATTAGCCAATCAACCTTGGGCAGTATTTCTTGATAGCGGGTTTCCCCATAGCCGGCAGGGCCGTTTTGATATTATTGCAGCGGAACCGGTATGTAAACTGCTCACCAGGGGTGAAACAACGACCATTACAAAGCGAGGAAAGACGACTTCTTCGCATGATAATCCTTTCGGCTTGGTTAAAAATCAATTATCCGGTAATTTTCAGGCAATCGAGGGTTTACCTTTTAGCGGAGGAGCAATAGGCTACTTTTCCTATGATTTGGCCCGGCGTTTGGAAAAATTACCCTGCATTGCCGAAAATGACGAAAAAATTCCGGAAATGGCTGTAGGCATTTATCAATGGGCCGTTATTGTCGATCATCAGCGCCGGGAAAGTTGGCTGGTCAGTCCGAACAATCAGCAAAATCTGTCGATGTTAATTGATCGGTTCAGTCAGCTGCATACAATTACGGATCCGGCGCCGTTTGTGGTTTGCGGGGAAATCAGCTCGAATATGACGCGCGAAGTTTATGCCGCGGCGTTCAAGCGTGTCAAACATTACCTAAAGGAGGGCGATTGTTATCAGGTGAACCTGGCGCAACGCTTCAGCGCCAACTGTCGGGGAGATCTTTGGCCGGCATATCGGTTGCTGCGCAAAATGAATGCGGCGCCATTCAGCTGTTTTATGAATTTACCTGAAGTGCAGGTGCTCAGTTCGTCTCCTGAACGGTTTTTAAAGGTTGTCAACGGTATTGTTGAAACCAAACCGATCAAGGGTACGCGGCCCAGGAAGATCGATCATAACGCAGACCAGCTGCAACTGTATGATTTGGCCACCAGTTCCAAGGATAGAGCAGAGAACGTCATGATTGTGGATTTGTTGCGTAACGACATCAGTAAAACCTGTCTTGAAGGATCGGTAAAAGTACCGAAATTATTCGATATCGAGAGCTTTGCAACGGTACATCATTTGGTTAGTACCGTAACCGGTAAATTAAGACCGGACCGCCATGCCCTGGATTTATTAAGCAGTTGTTTTCCCGGCGGCTCGATTACCGGCGCACCCAAGATTCGGGCGATGGAAATTATTGAGGAACTGGAACCCAACAGGCGGGGGATCTACTGCGGATCGATTGGTTATATCGGTTTTGACGGCAATATGGATACTAATATCGCAATCAGAACGCTGGTGCAATCCGGCGGTACCATTCGTTTTTGGGCGGGAGGCGGTATTGTCAATGATTCGATTTTGGAGGCGGAATATCAGGAAAGTTTTGATAAAGCGGCGGCTATGCTGGAATTGTTAAAACAGATGCATAGCAAGTTAAGCCATTGAGGACACTGGAGATAATCATCGTGAGGGCAACATTAATACGTGTCGGCTTTGGTTTTTGCTGGATTGTCGCTGTGTTATTGTCGGCGTGTAACCAATACTCCGAGCGATATCAATTTGTGCATGGCGGACCGACGATGGGAACCAGCTTCAGTATCAAAGTTCCCCATTTGCCGAAGACGGTCGATGCCGATCAGTTAAAAGCCGACATTGACCGGCATTTGAATGAGATAAACGGCACCATGTCCACTTATCTGGAGGACTCCGAATTATCTCAATTCAACGGCAAGCTTTCCACTGATTGGCAACCGGTCTCCGCAGCACTGTTTGCCGTCTTAAAACAAGCGCAGCAAATCAGTGTTTTATCCGGCGGCGCTTATGATGTCACTATCGGGCCATTGGTGAATCTTTGGGGATTCGGGCCGGACCCCATGGTTTTTGAAGCGCCGGCGGACGACTTAGTCAATCGGAAATTGAACGAAATCGGGTATACCCATCTCAAATTAAGGGATGATCCGTTAGCGGTAAAAAAGGACATTCCTGAATTGTATCTCGATCTTTCATCGCTCGCCAAAGGCTATGCCGTGGATCGGATCGGCGAATTGTTGGAAGCAAATAAAATAACGGATTATCTGGTCGAGATTGGCGGTGAAATCAAATTGAAGGGCAATAATATTAACGGCAAGCCCTGGCGGATCGCTATTGAAAAACCCGCTGCGGATAAAAGAATGATTCAAAGGATTTTACCGATTACCGATATTGCCGTCGCCACTTCCGGCGATTACCGGAATTTTTTTGAACACAATGGTGTGCGTTTTTCCCATACTATCGATCCCCGGACCGGCCGGCCGATAACGCATAAATTAGCATCAGTGACGATATTGAGGCATACTACGATGGAGGCGGATGCATTGGCAACTGCGTTAATGGTGTTAGGGCCTGAGCGGGGATTCCAATTGGCTGAACAGCAACAAATGGCTGCATTATTCATTGTTAAAAGTGACGGCGGCTTCGTTGAAAAAAGCACCTCTGCATATACTGAATTGACACGGTGATGTGATGACTTATTTTTTGATAACATTTGTTTTTATGTTGATCGTCGTGGTGATTATGGCGATCGGCGTTATTTTCGGCAGGCATGCCATTAAGGGTTCTTGTGGCGGCGCCAACAACGGTGAATGTGTTTGTGTCGAAAAATGTGATAAGCGTAAAAAACTGGAAGCGGACGGAAACATTTAATGTTGGTTGATGGCGGGGCTTTTTAGTAATGCATTGCCCATGCTGTCAGCATGCGCTGCAAAAAGTTAATAGACGGACTTAATGCGGTTTTGGAAGCAGGAAAACCGGTATATTGTTATTGTTCGTTGTATTAATCATATTAATAATAATCGAGGATTTATTTATGAGTAAGCTGGCTAAAATAACGGTCGCTGACTACATGTCGAGCAGATTGATTTCCTTATCTCAGGATTCCGATGTCATTCAAGCCATCAACAAATTGTTGATTCACAAAATTCCCAACGCGCCAGTCGTTGATGAACAGGGCAATTTAGTCGGTATGTTTTCTGAAAAAGATGCGATGAAGGTTGTATTGGAAGCGGCATATAATCAAGGCATGGCCGGTAAAGTGGGCGAGTTTATGACAAAGCACGCGGTCACTATCAGTGCGGATGCCAGTCTTGTAGATGCTGCCGAAAAATTGCAAGACTCGTCGGTACGCTGTTTTCCCGTCTATAGCGGAACCGACCTGGTCGGAATTATCAGTCGCTCCGACGTTCTACGTGCGCTTGTTTCAATACGCTAACGCCGTTTTGGCTCGGCCGCTCCGTTTTTCGCCAATCCGGTGAGCGGCCATTTCATTAAATTTTGAACGCTGTTTTTTTCTCCGATTCCGTTAACAACGGCCGCATTAATTAAGGTTTTGCCATAATGACGCAGACGCTATACTGGCACGATTACGAAACCTTCGGATTAGATCCTCGTCGGGACCGGCCTGCCCAGTTTGCGGGTGTGCGGACGGATTATGATCTCAATATCATAGAAGCGCCGCTGGCTATTTACTGTAAATTGGCCGATGATTATTTGCCGCAACCCGAGTCTTGCCTGGTTACCGGCATCACACCCCAGATAGCGGCCGCTAAAGGACTCCCGGAAGCGGAATTTATCAGCCTGATCCACCGGCAAATTTCCCGACCGGGAACGTGCACACTCGGTTACAACAGCATACGTTTTGATGATGAGGTAACCCGCAATGTATTGTACCGTAATTTCTTCGACCCCTATGCCAGAGAATGGAAAAACGGCAACTCCCGGTGGGATATTATCGATTTGGTCAGGGCGGCCAGAGCATTGCGTCCCGAAGGAATTGAATGGCCGGTATATGAAGACGGCAGACCCTGTTTTCGCTTGGAGGAATTAACGGCAGCGAATGGCTTGCAACATGATTCGGCACATGACGCGCTGTCCGACGTGCGTGCAACGATCGAGTTTGCAAAGTTATTAAAAAAGGCACAGCCGAAATTATATCAGTTTGTTTTCGAACACCGTGTCAAAAGCCAGGTGTTGTCACTGCTGAAAGTGGGCAGCCGGACACCTGTCTTGCATGTTTCAGGCATGTATCCCTCTGAAAAGGGATGTATCGCTGTTGTGTTGCCGTTAGGCGGGCATCCGACCAACAATAACGGCATGCTGGTCTATGATCTTTCTATTGATCCCGAGCCTTTGTTGAGTTTGCCGGCTGAGGAAATTCATCGAAGAATTTTTACTGCAACGGAAGATTTGCCCGAAGATGTGCAGCGGATACCGATTAAAACGGTGCATATCAACAAGTGTCCGCTAATTGCCCCGCTGTCGGTGCTAAGGGATCGCGATGCGGAACGGCTGCAAATAGACCCGGATGAATGGCGCGCTAACCTAGACAAAATAAAACGCAGTAAAGGCCTGTCGGAAAAATTATCCGGCGTATTCGGTGTCGGCGCGTTTGCTGATCAAAACGATCCTGACTTAATGATATACAGCGGCGGTTTTTTTAATGATGCGGATAAAGCCGCGGTGGAAATGGTACAAAACACAACTGCCGATCAGCTATCAAGCTTGCAACTTCATTTCAGGGATAAACGCCTTCCGGAAATGCTGTTTCGCTATCGCGGCCGAAATTTTCCCGAGACTTTGACTATTGATGAGCGGCAACGGTGGCGGACTTTTTGTCAGGATAGAATAACCAATAAACAAAATCCGGCATCGGCTATCGTTATCGAAGATTATTTGGCAAAAATAGCCGACTTAAGAAAATCAACAGAGGGAAATAGTGCTTTATTGGCTGATCTTGAGCAGTATGCGCATGATCTATTGCAAAAATTACAATAAATAGGGTTAGGGGTGGCGAAATCAAACCGTCCGGCCGGCATTTTTTTCTGTTTTGCTTTTATCACCGCGACTAATTTTTAGCAGCATCTAAAATGTCATATAATTGGCAGTTTACAAATTTATAGTCCTGAATAGGAAGTCTTTTATGAAAAAAACCACTTTAATCGTTTCTTTGTTATTTTTCTTCTTTGCCACTGCGGCGAGTGCCCATGGGCCGGTTCGTGCAAAACTGACCGCGAGCGTTACGATCAATGCGCCTGCCGATAAGGTATGGGCTGTGATAAAGAATTTCGATGACATGTCATGGCACCCCGCTATTGCCAATACCGAAGGAAAGGGGGGCAATAAGAAAAAAGCGACCCGCGTTCTGACGTTGCAAAACGGCGGAACCATTACCGAAGAATTAAAGGCGTACAAAGACGATAAAATGTCGATGAAATATAAAATAACCGATATGAGTACCCAGGGTACTATTCAACATGCCGGACAAGAAGAAAAAATTCCGGTTCTGCCGGTCAATAATTATGCGGCGACATTGACTGTTAAACCCAAAGGCAGCAGTTCTGTTGTACAGTGGGTTGCCACCTATTACCGCGCCTACATGAACAATAATCCGCCGGCGGAATTAAATGAAGAAGCGGCCGACAAGGCGGTCACTGCGGTATTAAGTGAAGGGTTGGCTGCATTGCAGAAAAAATTCGATCCGAGTGCCGACGGTTCGGACGTAAAAGTAAAAATTAAAAGATAAGCCGCACACCGAGGCTTAGTTTACGATGAATTTCAGGACGGCTGCGATGAAGACTGTGGCGACTTTGTTCGCCACGCTTTTGACCTATGCCGAGTTGCCGGCAAAACCCTATGCGTATATCTCCAATCAATTGGATAATAGCGTTACCGTGGTTGATACAACGACCAATTCTGTCGTTACAACAATCGAGGTCAAGGGAAAGCCGGTCGGTGTCGCGGTCAATGACCGTAAGCCCCAGATATATATCAGCGTTCCTCAAGGCGGCGGGTTTGTTGTTCTGGACAGCGATAAATTATCAGTTAGCAACTTTATCCCGGTGAATAATGGGGCCGTAGGCATCGCTACGGATATTGACGGGAAAAGGGTGTTTGTCGCAGACTGGTATGAAAATACCGTTGCCGTATTTGATACGCAAAACTTCAAACTGATCAAAACAATCGCCGTAGGCCGTTCACCTTCCGGTATGATAGTCAGTCCGGATAATCGATGGCTGTATGTGGCAAATCGCGTCGACGATTCGGTTTCACAGATCGATTTAGCGAAATTATCAATCAGAAATACCACGAAAGTCGGCACGCATCCGTTCGGCCTTACCATTGACTCCGAAGGCAAACGGATCTATAGCGCCAATGTTGAAAGTGATGATGTGACCGTGCTGTCCGCAGACCACTTAAAACGCCTGGCAACGGTTAAGGTGCAAAGCCGGCCCTATGCCGTTGCGTTGGCACTGCAGGATAGACGGCTGTTTGTTACCAACCAGGATGAAAGTACTGTTTCGGTTATCGACACCAAAACTTTGGAGGAAATCGCGGTGATTGAAGTCGGCGAAAAACCGGAAGGCATCAGTACGCACCCGGATGACCGGCACGTTTATGTTGCCAATTGGCTGGACAGTACGGTTTCAGTGATAGATGCACAAACCTTGCGTGTGGTCGAAACGATTGCAACCGGCGAAGGCAGCCGTGCTTTCGGCCGGTTTATCAGCAGATGAATATCAGGTCGTATCCATGACTGAAAAAATCCAGCAAATAGAGCATTATCTTTTTGAGGTTGAAGTGGAATTGCGGCGCTTAAACTATTGGCAAGAAGGTCCTCCGACAGCGGATGCGTTGTCCAGTGAACTGCCGTTCTGTCACGATACGTTGAAATTTACGCAATGGCTGCAGTTTGTTTTCCTGCGGAGAATGAAGATGCTGTTGGAATCATCTGCAAAGTTGCCTTCGGTTTGTGGAATTGCGCCTTATGCCGAAGAATATTTTAAGACGAGCAATGACGATGTCAGTGTTTTACTGGAGCATTTAAAAGCGCTTGATAAACTGTTGACGACAAATTGACATATGACAGGAAAATTATATGGCCGAAACTGTAGATGAGCTGACGGTATCCTATACTGACGGCGGTATTGAGACCGTTAAGGAATTGGATAAAAAAATTCTAACCAAGGGTGCCTGGGCAACGGTTATTTTCCGATATCAGGATTGGAACCGCAGTAAGGAAGAATATGGCCCTGATAAATATACTATTCGCCGCTATCAAAAAAGAAACGGCGAATATATTCCCAAATCCAAATTCAATATTTCCAGCAAGGATCAGGCAAAAAGTATTATTGCGGCATTGGAAGAATGGATTGGGGATGATTGAATAAGAGGACGGTTGGTAAGACTGCCGACCGGGGAATGAGCACAGCCATTACCGAAATAGCTCGACATGGTGTGCTGAGGCGCGTAGCGCATCACTCGCTCTAAATTCTTAATGGTCCCAATAATTAACCATCCAGGCTCACGCAGGGATTTTTTATCATTGACATAAAGGTTTTTCAAATGACTCGCTTTATAAAGTATGTTATCGCCGCCGTGCTGCTATTCTCGTTGGTGTCATGTAGTAAGATTACGGCAGAAAATTACCAAAAAATCAGTGTCGGCATGGAATACGACGAAATCATAAAACTGTTGGGCGAACCGAACGAATGTACGGTGCTGCTCAATGCTAAAACCTGTACTTGGGGGGACGAAAAGAAAAACATCGAAGTGCAGTTTATCGCCGACAAAGTAATGTTATATTCAGGCGTTGGCGTGTTATAAATTAACACTGCCCGTGAAAATCCCCATATCATAACTGAATCCTTTTAATGCGCTGTTTTTAGCCTGTCATACCCTCTTTACCTGCCGTGAGCAGGCATTGATAGCATCGCCGATTTGTCACTAGCTGTAAAAAATCGTTATTTATCCAAGCGGCGCAGTGTGTCGATAAGAATCCTTGCACAATCCGTGGGATTGGCTTGTAAAATCATATGGGGGCCTGGCACTCGGAAAATTTGGATGCGCATGATTTTCTCGAATGTTGTGGCACATCGGGAAGAAATCAATTGATCATCGGCTGCTTGAATATAACTGGCCTGGACTGTGGCGCATGTTTGCGGTGGACTTAGTCGGGCGACCTCATTGAGCCGAAATGCAAGGACGCCGCCGGAGACACGTGATAAAGCCGTGCGTAACAGCGTACAGTTTCGGTTACTAGGGTTCGGACCCAAAAGATAGTGCCGGATAATTGTGTCGGGAAGCGTTGCGTTCAAAATCCGGGAAAGCGGAAGCAGCTTGGCTAGACACAACAATAAGGGACGCGGATTATCCAAAAAAGTTGCGACGAAGATGACGGATTTCAAATTGGTCGGTGGGTCTTGCGCAATGTTATAAGCGATTGGCCCGGAAAAAGATTCAGCAACTAAAATATACGCTTCTTGCGTAGGCAGCCGTTTAGCCACATAAGCGGTCAGTTCAAGGTAACTCAATGTTGCATCGCTCGGATAGCTGATAACCATCGTATCAATGGTTTTCGGCAGTGTATTAATGAACGGCTCAAACATTATGCCCGTGCCATCCAACCCCGGCAGAAGTATGACTTTCATTGTACCCCCGAATGGTTGAGAGGTTTATAAAAAATAGCGGACGATTTCTCTTGATTATAACCAAGCCGGAATATAAAGTTGTGGCAACAATCAGCATCTGAGCCGCATTGGAGTCTCCATGAACAGCATCCGACAAGAAGACTTTATTCAAAGTATCGCCGATTCGCTACAATACATTTCTTATTACCATCCGCCGGATTTCATTACGGCGATGCATCAAGCCTATGAAAAAGAACAAAATCCGGTAGCAAAGGATGCCATTGCGCAGATATTAATCAACTCCCGTATGAGTGCCGAGGGTCATCGGCCTATTTGCCAGGATACCGGTATTGTAACCGTCTTCCTGAAAATTGGGATGCAGGTGCGATGGGAGAGTGATATCAGTGTGGCGGATATGGTCAATGAAGGAGTGCGGCGGGCCTACCTATATCCTGACAATGTGCTGCGCGCTTCCATTCTAGATGATCCGGCCGGAAAGCGGATCAATACCCAAGACAACACCCCGGCGGTGATCCATATGGAGGTGGTGCCGGGAGATATCGTCGAAGTGGAGATTGCGGCGAAGGGCGGCGGATCCGAAGCCAAGTCCAAATTTGTTATGCTCAATCCTTCCGACAGCATAGTCGATTGGGTTTTAAAAACCGTGCCGACCATGGGCGCAGGCTGGTGTCCTCCCGGTATCCTTGGTATCGGGATCGGCGGTACTGCGGAAAAAGCAATGCTTCTGGCCAAGCAAGCCTGTATGGAATCGATCGATATTCAAGAATTGCTTGACCGGGGACCGAGTAATGCATTAGAGGAATTACGGCTGGAGTTATATGAAAAGGTCAATGCACTAGGCATCGGGGCGCAAGGCCTGGGTGGTTTGACGACGGTGCTGGATGTCAAAATCAGGGACTACCCGACCCATGCAGCCAATAAGCCGGTGGCGATGATTCCCAACTGTGCCGCAACCCGCCATGCGCATTTTGTTCTGGATGGATCAGGAGCAGTGCAACTGCCTGTGCCCAAACTGCAGGACTGGCCTGAGATTACCCGGGATGCCGGCGGCAGCGCACGCAGAGTAAAACTCGATACCGTTACCCGGGACGATGTGGCAAGTTGGAAACCGGGAGAAACCTTGCTGCTCAGCGGTACGCTGCTGACCGGTCGAGATGCAGCCCATAAGCGTCTGGTCGAACTGTTCGAGCGCGGCGAAGCGTTGCCGGAAGGTGTCGATTTTACCGATAAGTTCATCTACTATGTCGGCCCAGTTGACCCGGTGCGTGATGAAGTGGTCGGGCCCGCCGGTCCGACCACCGCGACCCGTATGGATAAGTTCACCGAAACGATGCTGCAAAAAACCGGTTTGCTGGGCATGATCGGCAAAGCGGAACGCGGCCCGGCAGCGATAGCGGCGATAAAAAAACATCGGGTTGTATACCTGATGGCAGTCGGCGGGGCAGCCTACTTGGTTTCCAAAGCGATTCGCCAGTCACGGATAATCGCATTCGAGGACTTAGGCATGGAAGCGATTCATGAGTTTATCGTTGAAGACATGCCGGTGACCGTGGCGGTTGACGTCAACGGGGTATCGGTGCATGCAACCGGGCCGAAGCAGTGGCAGGCCAGGATCGGCAAGATACCGGTGATTGTGGAAGGGACGGATCGATAGGTTTAGGGTTGGCTGATTTCCAGGCTGTGGGTCCTG
>JBNLCC010000030.1:0-60726 GCA_050303615.1 Methylococcaceae bacterium
CGCACTGTTTTTCCGGCGTGCGATAGCGCAGAGGAAAAGCAAAGTAGGCATCCGACAAGTCGCGTCCAGTCATTTGTGGGAGTGCTGCGAAGCCAGCGCCGAGCGAGCGATGGTGTGGCGAAGCGGCACGGACGCAGGAAGGCCGGGGCATCAATGGTTGTCGCGTTGGCGAGTCGATTTTGGTGACTTGGATGTCCCAAAATCTTTCACGAGGTAGCGACACGCTTGGATTAACTTACCACGCGGACAACTTAGCCACGTTTTAAGACATACATTTGCAAGTCATTTCATAATGAACGGAGGGAATATACTAGTGCTACAAAAAATTTTAGGGCACAGCTCAGTTTCAATGACAATGCGTTACGCTCACTTAGCACCCGAACATTTAGAAGACGCAATAGTCAAAAATCCTATTTCCAACATTAAAATTTAACATCAACTTTTCGCTGCACTTCCGGACTTTCGTAACGTGTAAAACTTCAGACTTAATCAATCAGACACTGTAATATTTTTCATAGACAATGACCGGTATTCTTTATAAAGCAGTCGGTTCAAGTTACTAAGACAATCGGCAGAAAACGACCCAAACTAACCTTTGCTTTTGTACGATTAAAAAAGCAGCTATTTTACTCGCAACAGCTGTCGCCTGAGAAAGTAACCGTATCGATATCCAGTGCAATAATGTCCCCTTCATCAATCCTGCCGTCAGCGAAGGCGGCCGTCTGGCTCAGGGCTGAGAAAAGCTGATAATTTCCTATTTGGTCCATGCCTATAAAAATGTAGGAGAACAAATTTGGAAAATGCACCTTTTTCCCAAAAGGTATCAAGTCTGCAGGCTTGGCAAGGGGGCGATAACTGCTGGGTTCATCCAGGTATGCTACTTCGCGCGTGTCGTTCGCTTCTTCGCCGTAGACACAACGAGTACCCAGGCCCGCTCGATCCATCAGCTACGCAGTTCACCGAACGGATACTTTATGTTTGTCCAGCTGAAAGTGCCGGACGAAGATAGAAGGATCCATTGACCGAAAAGACCTTCATCCCACGCGATGCACAGAAGAACCAGGGTTCTGTTGTGTCTCGCCGCGTGGGATGTTGCTTGGAGGTACTGCTCCTTCAACTACTCAGAGTTGAAACGGAAGGTAGTGAGGGTGTCGCGGTCGATGGTGAGGTTGTTCTGGCCGGTTGGGGTGAAGGTCCCGTGGCCGAACGGTAGTTCAGAGTTTCCCAACTGGATAGCAATGTCTTGGGTGCCGCTATCGTCAGGGTCGACTTCGAAGACGAACGTTAAGATCCCTGGTGGGGCCAGGAAGTGGGGGCTGGTTTCGAGGTAGCCGGCTTTGGGCTCGAACCGCGGAGCGACCCACACGGCCTCGATCTTCTCGCCGGTGGCGGCGTCCACGCCCTGGATCCAGAATGTGTCCGCGTCCTCGGGGCCAGCACGTGGCAGGATGATTTCGATGGTGTCGGCGTCGGTTTCGATCCTGATGCCCTCGATGCCAGGCAGAAAGTCCGCGGCGATCCCGGCGGTAGGCAGGGCCACAGCCTGTGCAGCGCTACCGGGATTGCTGTTCCACGCCCTGAAACTGTCGCCATCACCGGGACGGGCGTAAGCAACCCAGCCATCGCTGGGAGGGGCGGCATCAGTACGAGTGTCGGTCAAGGTGATCGTGTCCACCTCGGCAGGGATCGTGAACTGGTCGACACTGTTGCCAGCGATGGTGTCCACCAGGGTGCCGTTGTCGTAGATCTCCACAGTGCCCGGGCCGGTAGTACCGACATTGACCGCATGGTCGCCGGCCGCATCAGT
This sequence comes from Methylococcaceae bacterium, assembly GCA_050303615.1. Lineage (GTDB taxonomy): Bacteria > Pseudomonadota > Gammaproteobacteria > Methylococcales > Methylomonadaceae > CAZDXJ01. The sequence continues at coordinate 1,808 of JBNLCC010000030.1, forward strand.
GCCGGTGTCGAAGACCACGCTGATGGCACCGTCACGCCGTCCCTGGTTGTTCGGAGCCCGGTCGGGGGCGTTGGGATGGGTGATCGTATCCTCGATCGCGTAGCTGCCGCCCCCGGCACCACCGGTGCTGCCCACAAGGAAGCGATCTATGTATCGGGTGATACCCGCGCCGCCGCCGCCGAAGCCAGCGCCGCCAAAACCAGCCTGCGCGTTCGCCCCGACGGGGCGTCCACCGTGAGCGCCATCAGGGAAGTTGTTCAGATCGCCGAACGTTTCCTCCAGAGCATCAGCGTTACCCGCACGGGCGAACCGTTCGGTGAACCCGTCACCACCAGCTTCACTATCGGTCATGCGCGGTATAGTCGCCGCAGCCCCGCCGATGGCGGCGTCACCACCACGAGCTGGTTGGCCGTCACGGGAGACGAAGTTCGTCGCATCCTGACCCTTGGCACAGATCGAGGTCTGCGGAAAGTCTGCAGGGCACGTGCCATTGGCTGTGTTGGTGGTCACCCCACCGTTGCCGCCACGTTCACCCCGGTCATCCAAGACGTCTGGACCCAGGTCGCGTTGCGTGGAGGACCCACCCCCACCACCAGCAGCCAGCACCACATTGGTGTTCGTCGGGACCCGCTGCCCGTTACTGACCCACACCAGCGAAGATGTGCCACCAAGACCGCCCAGGAAGGCTTCGGTACGGTCGGCCTGCGCCACATCAGCCAGTACGAAGTTCAGGTCACGTCCGCGCCCTTTGAGATCACGGGGCGTCGTCACCGTCTGTGCATACCCACCCACACCAGAGGGAGCACGCTCACCAGTGGAAGTGTTCCCACGTCCACCAGCAGCACCAGTGGCCGTGATCCACATCGGCGTGTCATCATTGATCGCATCCACGCCGATCGCCGCATTCGCCGCGGCCATCAACGCATCAATCTCCAGCGAAGCATCCTCATTAGACAGGGCACACTCCACCAGCGCCGTGACATCATCCACGACACACACGGCGGCCTTGGCTTCCAATACGGTGTAATCGTTCAACTCGACTACGACGCCGGTGTAGGTTCCCGCCGGGGTCTTGACCACATCCAATTTTAGGATATTGGTGTTCTGGTCAAAGGTGTTGCCTGCTTCGGCCATCATCGGCACGAAGGCAAGCAATAACAACAAAGGTACAATCAGTTTCATAAATGCCTTACTGGTTCTCTAAACTTTACCTGAGGTAACGTTCTGCGCGGGCTCGGACGAAGTGTTTCCAAGAATAACGTCGACAAAGGTTGCCATTGTTTTCTGGATCTCTGCTGCGTCGTCGACGGTCGAACACTCTTCTCCCTTACGGCTCGCACGGTCTTGGGCTTTCTCAAGTTTCCTCGAGTGCTTCCTGTCGCAGGTCCCCTGGACGCCCCAGATCTTCTCTCTGACAAGACATCTCAGGAGCTCGGCGGTGGCGTCTGCCTTGCTCTTCGCACACTTCTCCATGACACTGAGATTCCGGACACTGGCATTGCAGAACCACAATAAGAGGACGCTGGTTACCGCAACGAAGGTTCTTGACTTCTGCATCATAGGCTCATTACTTATATGCTCATTCTGGAGCTATCAAGCGGCTGTCCCGAAGGTCACGGCTCTTTCGAGCCTGCGGATTAAAGATCGACATGACTACCTGCCCCAACTGTGGCGCACCCTTGAACATGATCGCTGCAATCGAAGATCCCCCGGTCATTCAGAGGATCCTCGACCATTTGGGTCCGCCCACCGGGGCTCCACCCCGCGCGCCAGCCAAGATCAAACCGCTCTTTCAGCCGGCATGAGCAAAGGATAGGAAATTCAGCCGCCTTTTCTTATCCATCCCGATCTAAAAATACACACAGCTAATTCGTTTAGCAAGAATTTTTTGTTTTTCTTCAGTACTTTAAGATAAAGATTCGACTCTTGCGGGGTTTTTAGCGCGAAAAAAACGGTTTGGTTCCAGGATACGAAAGGTGCGCACAAGGGAAACTCTACCGGTCAAAATGGCTTACTGGCCATGTCCCCGGAGGCTATCAACTTACGGTCTGATCAAACTTAAACCCCGACACAAAATCTTAAACATTTGACGAAACTTGAAAAGAACAACAAAGAATTTCGGTTCGCAATCGACACATCATTTGTCCGCTTATGGCCGGTTTTTGCCTTTTAATATAAGTTAGAAACTAAACTGAATTTCAGTTCGTAACTAAAAAGCAGTCATTCAGGCATGAGCAAAACGGGCACTGTCTGTTAGATTAAGTCTGAACTTTTACACGTAACGCTTCATATAATTCTATTTTCAGTTCCGGACTTTCGTAACGCTTTTTTCCTTTTCCGATACGCTTTTTGCTTATGTGCATTGCTACAGTAATCCGGCAACCTACCCGTTAACTTTTCTTTTATAGTTATTCCGCAGACAAGACAATTAGCCATTTCAACTTTACCATAATTATTTATAGACACTTTTTAGACAAATAACTATTTTTTTGTAGGTCTGTAATATTTTATCACTTTGTTATTTATATACTTTTTACCGTTATTTTGCTTTTAGCTAAACGGGGTAACTCTGTTTTACTCCGCTTAGCACCGCTAAACTATTAAACCGGGCTTATATAGTAACCTCAATATTTTTAATTTTCTCCCAAGCAACTTGCACTGACGCTTTTTGGCAGTAATCGATGTTTATTTGTCATTGTGTCATGATTTTGCTCGCCCAATAATAGCATCGTAAACGGAACCGGAAACCGGTGAGCCCGGCCGCTAGGGGTTTCAACCATTGATGAGGCATTCCGTCCTGATTGATCCCGCACGGATCAGTTCTTCTCAACTATTTTGGGGGGTAAATGTCATGAAACTGCTTATCACGACTTACATAGAACAATTTCCTAAACAAGAACAGGAATCGGTACCGATTTCTTTGGAAAATCTGACCAGTGCTTTAAATCATGTATCGATCCCAAAACATGGTCAGGTGGTCGAATTGCATAAAGATCAATCGGTTTGCAGTCAACTCGACACGGCACTGGACAGTCTGGATATAGACACTATGCTCAATCCAAACATGCCGAATACCGGCAGTATGGAGGTTGTAGCCACGCTCAAACGCGATCTGCGTCTCAGGCTTGAATCGCTGTTGGCGGTGCAACAAAATTGAAATGGTGGCCCTATGAATCAGTTCTCAATTACCAAGCAACAAATCGAGAGCAGTCCTATTAGACTAATTGGTATTGTCGTATACCCGGAAGTCGAAGTCATCGATGTTGTCGGTCCGATGGAGGTATTCGCGTTTGCCAACATTGCGTTACAACAAGAAGGTTTGACTTCGAAATCCGTTTATCAAATCGAAGTGTTGGCGAAGGAAAATAAGCCGATTACCACGTTATCCGGGCTTAAAATCGTTCCGACAAATGCTTATGGCATGTTTTCGGATCGTTTGGATACACTGATTGTCCCCGGCGGCGGCGCGCATGCAGCCGCCAAAGACGGTGTACTTGTCGAATGGATTCAAAACCATTCTCAAACGGTTAGGCGCCTCGCTTCCGTGTGCACCGGCGCGTTCGTGCTGGCAAAAGGAGGCCTATTGGACGGGCGCCGCGCAACGACGCACTGGGCCTGGACCGGTCAGTTCAAGGACGAGTATCCTTCTGTCCGGCTGGAGCCGGACCGGATATTCGTATGTGATGAAGCGATCTGGAGTTCGGGCGGCATTACGTCCGGCATCGATCTTGCGTTAGCTATGGTGGAAGAAGACTGGGGGCACAAATTGGCATTGCACATTGCCCGCTATTTGGTCGTCTTTTTGAAACGGCCAGGCGGGCAATCACAATTCAGCAGCTACCTGGCGACCGAGGCAGCCAATCGCCGTGACTTCCGTGAATTACAGGCATGGATCATGGAAAATCCCGCTGCCGACCTGAGAGTTGAAATTCTAGCAAAACGGGTAAATATGAGCCCCCGGAATTTCGCCAGGAATTTTCTTTTAGAAACCGGCGTTACTCCGGCCAAATACATCGAAATGGTCCGAACCGATCTGGCTCGCCACTACCTGGAGACAACTGAATTGCAAATCAGCGAGATTGCCCAAAAAGCCGGTTTCAAGGATGCCGAAACCATGCGCAGAACGTTTATCCGTCATATTGGCGTTAATCCAGTTGATTACCGGGCTCGTTTCGGTCGCAATAACGACACTCCTTCTGACTACAGGCAGTTCATGCCGGGGTTTATGACAGAAGGCGCCTCTATGGCGGAATTTGGTGACTTTAAAATCGAGGACAGGAAGAGGCCGGGTAGTCACTGCATGTCCATTGATAAAAAACGGCTTATTTAATCTTAAATATAAGGAGAGGACTGTGAAAATTTTACTATTGTCATCCGCGTTTTCCGGATTAACCCAGCGGTTTTATACCGAACTCGACGATGCCGGCTATCGCGTATCCGTTGAATTGCATCTCGGCAATATTCCACAACTTTTAGAAGGTGTTGCATTGTTTGACCCGGACTTAATTCTCTGTCCGTTTTTGACGCGTAAAATTCCGGCCGAGATCTACGAAAATTATAAATGCTTGATTGTTCATCCGGGCATTGAAGGTGATCGCGGGCCATCCTCGCTGGATTGGGCAATTCAACATGGCGAGTCGGAATGGGGGGTAACGCTGCTGGAAGCACAGGAAGAAATGGATGCGGGCGACATCTGGGCAAAAAGGGTCTTCCCGTTGCGCAATGCCACGAAAAGCAGCATTTTTAACCGCGAAGTCACTCAAGCGGCCGTAGACTGCCTATGGGACATACTGACCTATGTTGACTCCCCCGATTTTAAGCCCCGCCCGTTGGATTATGCTAACCCAAATGTCAAAGGCCGGTTGCAGCCCGCCATGAAACAAGAGCTCCGCAGTATCGACTGGAAAAGACATACCACTGACGAAATTCTCCGCCGCATATATGCTGCGGATGGCAGTCCCGGTGTTTTGGATGAAATTTACGGGCAGCCGGTCTATTTATATAATGCCCATAAAGCGGAAAACCTGACTGGCAAAGCCGGAGAAATTATTGCAACGGCGAATCATGCGATCTGCCGGGCGACCGTTGATGGTGCGATATGGATAGGTCATTTAAAAACAAAGCACGGCTCGGGTGAAAACGGCATTAAATTACCGGCGACATGGGTTTTGAAAGACCATCTGCAGGCCGCCCGAGATTCAAAGCCAAAGATTAGCCGATTATTCGCTGAATCAATAAAAAATGTTGAAATTGATTACACGCTAGCTGGACGCCGGTTGCCCTGCCAGGAAGTCTGGTATGAACTGGAAAATCGGGTGGCTTATATCTATTTCCCCTTCCACAATGGCGGAATGAGTACCGATCAGTGCCGGCTGCTGCTTTCAGTTTATCAGCACGTGAACACGCTCGACGTCGATGTGATTGTGCTAATGGGCGGAGAAGAATGCTGGTCGAACGGCATTCATCTTAATCATATAGAATTTGCCGACGACCCGGCGGCAGAATCCTGGCTCAATATTAATGCTATTGATGACTTGATTCTACAAATCATTACCACCCTGGATAAAGTCACTCTTTCTGCCGTGGCTGGCGGCGCCGGCGCAGGGGGCGCGATATTGGCCATTGCTGCGGATAAAGTTTATGCTAGAGACGGCGTGATTTTCAATTCACATTACAAAAATATGGGGCAGCTTTATGGCTCGGAATATTGGACCTATTTATTGCCGAAGCGGGTCGGAGAGAAAATGGCCGCCGCATTAACCGAAGAGCAAAGGCTGCCGATCAGTGCTAAAAAAGCCTGGCGCATTGGTTTTATTGATAAGGTGTTGGATAAAAATCATCATATTTTTACCGCACAAGTCAAACATTTAGCCAACACCTTTGCTGCTGATCGAACCTTGTTGCAAAACACCTTGATGGCAAAAGCGGAAACCCGTTGTTTTGACGAGGCGATCAAACCCTTGGCCGCGTATCGGCAATTTGAGCTAACGCAAATGCACGCTAACTTTTATGGCAACGATGCCTATCACCGGGCGAGAAAAGACTTTGTTTATAAAATCTGCAACATACAGACCCCTGAAAATATTGCCCTGCATCGGCGAGCGGCAAACATTTGCAGCACTCCCGCCAAGGGCAGCATGAGCCACTTTGTCTGGCAGGAACACTTTGAAACGGATAATCAGCTGATGGATAGCCAGCATAAGGACGTGTTCGACCTCGCTGAAAAGCTGCTCGCCTCCCACGATAAAGAAGCGCGTCTACAAAATTTGCAACCGCTATACCAGCATGTTGCTGATCATTTTATGTTGGAAGAAGCGATCATGAAAGAGAAGCATTACTACAACTATTGGACACATAAAAAGGAACACAGCGCAATGCTGGAAACATTGGCCGATATGGACCGCCGGATTAAAGATGATCATTGGAACCACCAGCATATGCAGGAATTTATTCACAAATGGGGAAAACACATTATCCAATCCGATATATCCTTTAATACCTATATAAAACAGCAGCAATGTGCCTGATTGTTCCGCAAGGCTAACAAAACTAGCGTGATTGTTATAGATTTTGGGCTTTTAACCGGTGGTTTGATTCTCTTGGTTATCTTATAGGGCTGTAATGAAAATTTAACCAATCCATACGCCTGAATGGCAAAGCCTATATGCCTGATACCGGCAAAACTCTTCGGGGCTGTTTGGAAACAGCCTCTAAACCGGTAACTTTACATGACGTTGAAAGTTCTGCATTTATCCTATAATCAGCAGTCGCCATATTCAATGATCAGCAATTTACAATCGAACAAGTCTCTAGGAAATTCAACGGCGAGGTATAGTCGCATCAAATAGGCAATCAACAGATAAATAGCGGCTGCCCTGGCTGAAACGGCAAACAATTTATGCCGCGTATTGGAGGAGCAGCACCATAAAGCCGTTATCCACCATACCAAAGGCAAGGCTAGCATACCGTGTACCGTTTTCCAGCTTGCTATAGTAAAAGAAATGTTGACGACACGGTAATCGATATAATAAAAAATGCCATTGACCAACATGAAGAATGGCCAAAAAACCCGCCATAACGACTCTCGACCCAACCAGGCCGCGCGTAAAAATGCATAAACGTTTTCTTCATGCTTGCCATTCCAATTCAAATGGGGAGCAGGCGTCGAAGTATAAACAAGCGCAAATATAGCAATAAATAACACGCTTAACTGAAGCGCTGAAAATAAAGCGTTATAGCTAAATACATAAGGGATCGAGGCAACAAACATTTTTTATTATTAGGTGGATATATTAATGACTTACGCCTAAAAACAGGGACAAAAACTGGCGCAAAGATTAAACAGACAGACTTATCCTGAACTGTTGGCGGCACAGGTCATTATAATAGTTTTCATACAAAATTTCGTTGTCTTGCGGGCTCCCAATATCGGCGTTATTATATCTCTTCTTTGCCGCATCACAGTCTGGAGTGGAATTCCTTTGGTCGCAATACGGCTTCGCCTATTGACGCCCTACGAATTGCTACTTACTGCGTTGCTTAGCCGTTCATCCCTTTGTAGGATGCCGGTGAGGAACGAACCGCGTCAATCGCGATTCAAGTTGCCATCCATGGCGCTGGATGGCCGCTTCCCGGCGGGCATGACGGAGGCGTGATATTCGCAGCTTAACTTTACTTGATGTTTGGATCTGCAAATGTTCTTCTTTACTCGCCTGCGCCGTTTATTTCCATATCCTGCCGTACATAAATCAGCAGATCGGTATCATAGTTCAACGAACCCGCCTGCTCGACCAATTCTTTGAGTGTTGCATCAGGCATTTCCGGTTGCCGGGCCAGTATCCATAAATAAGAACGATCCGGACCGGTGACCATGGCGAAGGCATAGTGTTGCTTGTCCAAAGCAATGATGTTATAGCTGCTGTAAAAGGGACCGAAGAAAGAAACCTTTAGGCGGCCGACATCACTGTTGTCAATAAAGTAGGCCCTGCCTTGCGCCTGTTCCCATATACCGCTTTCGCTGTTGCGCCCTTTGTTTAAAACATCGATTCCGCCGTCATCGCGTAGCGTATAGGTAGCGGAAACATTGTCCAAACCCCGTTCGAAGCGATGGTCCAGTCTGGCGATTTCGTACCAGGTGCCGAGATAGCGGTTTAACTCAAAACCCTGTACCGCAGTCACGTTTTCCGGAATGCCGGTGCAGCCCGAAAGCCACAACGTACAGAACAGAATGATATATTTCATTTCGATCATGTCATCAAATTTTTATAGGCGGCCAACGCCCGCAGGCGGCTGGTTTGCAAGTCAACAATCGGATAAGGATAGGTTTTGCCTAAACGGATACCCGCACGTTTTAGCGCTGCCGCAGGTGCCGTCCACGGCGCGTGAATGTACATACCTGCCAACGAGTCCAATTCCGGTATCCAGCGCCTGATATAAGTGCCGTCCGGGTCGAATTTTTCAGATTGAGTCACCGGATTGAAAACACGAAAATAAGGCGCTGCATCGGCGCCGCTGCCAGCGACCCATTGCCAGCCGGCGGCGTTGTTCGCCAGATCGGCGTCGACCAAGGTATCCCAAAACCAGGCTTCGCCGGCCTGCCAGGGTTGCAGTAGGTTCTTTACCAACAGCGAGGCGGCAATCATCCGCACCCGGTTGTGCATCCAGCCGGTATGCCATAATTCGCGCATGCCCGCGTCGACTAAGGGAATACCTGTCCGCCCCTGCTGCCAGGCACACAGCAATTCGGTATCCTCGCGCCAGGGAAAGCGCGCAAACTGCATTCGGAAGGGCTGATCGGGAATATCCGGCCAGTGGTAAAGTAAATGATAGCTGAACTCGCGCCAGCCCAATTCTCGCAGAAATGAGTCAGCCCCCTGCTGTAATCGGCTATCAACGGCAGTCAGGGACAGTACCGCCTGCCAAATTTGGCGCGGCGAAATTTCCCCGAAATGTAAATGCGGCGACAACTTGGAGGTACCGGCAAGTGCCGGTATGTCACGGTTGTTAGGATAGTCGGCAAGCGCCTCTGCCAAAAAAGTGTCCAGCCGTTGCCAAGCGCCCTGCTCTCCCGGTGACCAGCTTTCCCGCAAGCCGCCGGCCCAATCCGGTTCTGTCGGCAACAGTCGCCAATCAGTCAGTTTTTCCGACGGCAAAAGTGCTTGGTGGAAAATTGGTTTTTCAGGCGACGGTAATGGTGAATGAAGGTGGCCCAATTGCTGCGAGCACGCTTTCCAATAAGGCGTAAAAACTTTATAGGGTCCGTTCGATTGAGTACGTATTTGCTCGGGTTCGAACATTAAATAACCGGCAAAGCTCTTCGCTCCGATACCGCTTTGACGCAAAGCGTTATTGAGTTCGAGTTCGGCCTTGACCGAATAAGGTTCGTACGCGCGCGACCAATAAACCGCAGCCGCTCCGGTCTCTTGCGCCAAGTGCAGCACTTGTTCGGCCCGGGCACCGGAACGGAGAACCAGGTACCCGCCTAAACGTTGTAGATTATTCTGTAAATCGCTGAGGCTATGGTGCAGCCACCAGCGGCCGGCAGCGCCGGTCCGCCAATTTCCCGATGTCTGCCTATCGTGAATGAAGCAAGGCAATATCGGTCTGCCCGATTCGGCGGCAGCATAAAAACCGGGATTGTCGGCAATGCGGAGATCGTGCCGAAAACAGTAAATGACGGGTTGTTGCTTCGGGTTCACGGCGATACCGGAAAATCGTGCGTTAGAGTTGGTTGACCAATTGCAGTTCCTGCGGATAGGGCGTCATATAGTAGGAGTTATCGATATAGGTGTCGGGGCACTTGCGAAAATGATGTCTTAATAAAGTCAGTGGAACAATCAAAGGAAGCTCACCGATGCGGTAACGTTCGATGATTTCGCACAGTTCGGCTTTGTCGTCGCTGCTCAATTCTTTTTTCAGGTAGCCTTGAATATGCTGTAAAACGTTGACATGCTGATTTCGTGTCGCCACTTTTTTCAATACCGTCATCAATTGCAAAATATATTGCTCTGCAACGGATGCGATATCAGCATTTTTTGCGTTTGCCAATAGCCGGCCCAGATCACGGTAATCGCAGCGGCTCATGATGATCAACTTGTGCCGGGCGTGAAAATCAGACAGCCGCTCAATGCTGATACCCTGGTTTTCCAGCATTTTCCAGCGATACAACACGTAAACCCGTTGAATGAAATTTTCCCGCAATTGCGGATCACCCAACCGGCCCTCCTCTTCTACCGGCAAAATCGGATTGTTTTGCATCATCTGCTCGGCATAGATTCCGACGCCTTTGCGTTCCGGAACGTCTCCGGTATAAACCTTGACCCGTTGCATGCCGCAACTGGGCGAGTCCTTCTTTAAAATACAGCCGCACCAGCCTGCCTGCAGAGGCCTTTGAGCATCGGCTTGGTCTTGCAATTGCTGCGTGACATCGCGGTCCGGGTCGGTCACCCCGACACAATGGGTTTTACCGCTTTTTCGGACAAGATGTATCGGCGCTCTGGGCACACCCAGGCCAATTTCAACTTCCGGACAAAACGGATGGAATTCGAAATATCGGCTTAACGTGCCATTGATATAGGCATCTCTTTTATCGGAGCCATTAAAACGCACCGCTTCGCCCAGCAGGCAAGCGCTGATTCCAACCGGGATTTTAGTCATAATCGGAGACGGATTGAAAAAATAACATGCCGACCGGCTAACCGGTCGGCTTTTAGCTTATCATTGAAACAGAAAATAGCAATAGTCGGATTGTGTTTTGTTTCATCCGCAGTAAAAAGCTATTCCGGCCCCTTGACAAAGGTAGCTGTTCGGTGCGGGCAAACCGCGATTATCTGTAGTAAATGATGCCGGAGAGCATTGCCTCCGGCTCTGTGACCGATAACGCAGGCAAATTGCCGGGGCCGAACCGGTTCTCCGTAAAATCAAGGCTCTTTTACTGCCCAGCGAATCGTATCGGCGGTTTTTTGGTTGATTCCTGAAACTGCAGTCAACTGTTCGGTGGTCGCGCTAAAAATAGCTTCGATGCTGTCAAAGTAATCGAGCAACGCCGCTGCCCGGTTTGGACCTATACCAGGAATGCCCTGTAAAATATGTAACTGAGTTTTTTGCTTTACTTTGGGACGTTTTTGAGGGAAGTGTCGGGCATAGTTTACGTGACCGGTCAATTTTCGCGATTGCCGTACCGTGTAGACAATCAATCGCGCAGTTTCTTCCGCATCTTTGGCGCGTAACAGCGGAATCCCCAGAAAAACGCTGATTTGAATCAATACGCCCTGAATCGCTTCCCGGCGCATTTTCGTTTGATTCATCGCCGCACTACCACCTTCCAGAATAATCAATGTTCGTTGAGGTACTGCAGCTAAACGGCAGGCTTGCCGGAATATGCGTCCATCCTTGATCGAGGCAAGCAAATCAGCTATGGTTTTACGCTCAAAGAGAAATAAATCGTTGATGCAATAGTCCCCTACAGGCAAATTTTGGAAACTGACATCGACTTCGGTCAATTCTTTTAGATGTCCGACAACACCGGATTGGGACTCACGATGATCAACCCGGATTTTAAAGGGAAATTTGCTCATTGAACAACCGCAACTCAGTTTTGTGCAGAGACCACCAGACATAGGCCGGCGATTGCATTCGATTAAGTCCAACGCCCGGAGGATTCAGTTCGACGCTTCCGCCGCCGCAGGCGACATCGGTAGGGTAGGCAGCGCTACCCTACCGGGTAAATCCATCAATGCCAATTTATTCCATTTCCATGGATCTATACGCGGTTTTTTGCCGGCCGGATTATCTGACTCCTGCTATTTAACGGCAAATTCCTGTTGCATCTGTTCCGGCTGCACAGTAAAAAACTTTTTAAAGGCCGGCAAGAAACTAACGGTAATGGGAATCGAATAAAAACAATAAATCGCCGCCGCTTCTCCGGTCGATACCCCAAATAGCCATTGAGGCACAAACAACGTCAATATAGCCATAATAAAATGATAGCTGGAAATTTTCCAATTGTTTTTCCACAGGAATCCGCTCAACGCCAGCGCGAACAGCGAACCGTGAGTCACATACAGGCCATAGGCGCTGGTTATCGAATAGCCGATATGATATTTGCCCATAAACAGGCAGGCAATCATGTCGCCGATAAAATTGCCGTTGGTGCCAAACAATTGCCAGCTATCCGGCAGCATGTTACAAATCAAAAATGATCCACTTAATATGACAGCGAGTATCGTGGCTTTCCTGAGTGCCGTTTTATCGGTCGAGTAGGTCGCCAAGGCCGGCATGATCGCAAAAGCCTGCAAACTGATATGCACGGTCGACAACTCACTCAAAAACAGATTCGTACCGTAGCCGCATTGGTCGGCGACCGGATAGGCAAAATACTGGATTAACTCCATCAATGAAAAATGAAAAATAGCGTAGGCACGTGCAACCCGCACCCAAAACGGTTCCTCTTTATCCAGGAAAGTGACTGCCGATGCAATAAAGCCGACGCCCCCCATTGCCAGCGACATATTTGCACTGAAACACATAATAACTCCATTTTGTTTTTTATAAAATTTTCTATTATTACCATGAAAAGGTAAGAAATGCCAGCACCCGGTAAGTCATTGTGTGAGGAGACCGGATAGAACAATGGCTAATCCGGAATGAATAAAAGCGCTGCAATTTGCTGAAAATAAAGTATCTTAAGTTACTGAGTGTCGCGCGTGTCGATCAGCTAATAGACGCAAATAATTGATTATCTTGAACCAAATACTGAATTGCGACATTCCAGACTGCTGTCGCAGTATCTTCATCCCCCGCGCAAAACGTAACCCCGGCTCCATGCGGGAAAAATTCATTCTTGGAACCGACATAGACAATTTCGCATTTGACCGCGACCCATCCCCTTTCAGTATTGATATGTAAATTACCCTGCCGGGAAACCGCCGAAGTAGGCAATGTCGGCTCAATGGTTGCCAAATACGCCCCACTTAAACTGATATTGTTGATGTGGCCTGAATATTCCCGATCATCAATCTCTAATCGGTACTGCAAATCGATCGGCAAACGGGAATGTCTGCGTTTTTCTTTTCCGGAAGAAGTCATAATTAATAATTTCCAGTTTGATACAAAGCTTATTCAGTATAGACCATGATACAAATTAGCCCTATAAAAACACGATTATTAATGATGTTAGTTATCCGGCCACATCGTTTCCAATCTTTTTGCAGAAATAGGGTAAGCCGTTTTCAATTGCTGTGCGAATAAAGAAACACGAAACTCTTCAAGGCCCCAACGAAAGCTTTCCTGTTCGGGAAAGACAGGTTCATTTTTTAGCCGCTTGGCGACACTATCCCAGTACCGATTCCAGAACCGAAGCAATTCCTGCATTTTCTGTTCGTCCCTTTTTTTGTCTTGAAACAACTTCTGCAAACGATATTGCGTCGCTTTTAAATACAGGGGTATCCGTTGTAAATACTCGTACGGCGTCAAGCGAATAAAATCACTGTATAGCAAATGCCGCAGATGTTCATGAATATCGACGACTGCGGAGTCATCGCCGGGTAATTTATCCAATTGCGCGTTGACGGTTTTGTAAAGCGTGATGATATCGGCAATGCATGCAGCAGCCTCATTGGCAACGGGAATCAATTTATCTTTATTTTCCTCTAAGACGCTTTCGAAAATCTGCTGCGTGCGGATTGCCTTTCCGGTAACAAACACCTGTTCGAAAACGGTAAATAAAACCGCTTCTTTATAAGGCACTTTTCCACTATTGTCCGAAATGAGCGGATGCCGTTGCAGTTGCCGGTAAACCAGTTCAACTTCAGGCCTGCAATTGATATTCTTCAACAGATATTTGCATTCCTTGCCGCAAACCAGCTGAAAAAGGCGGACCAGCCCTCTGCGATGCAATTCCCCGGCTTTCTTTTCCGTTTCAATAATGCGGACACCGACGCTATCCCCTTCATCGACGATTGCCGGATAACCGATAAACGCATGCCCTTTGCTTTCAAATTGCCAAGTTGCCGGCAAATCGTCAAAAGCCCACCGGATGCAGCCGGTAAAATTGAATTCCTGTTCTGCCAACTGCTCGAAACTGTCCCCCGCCTGCACATTGTGTTTACGTTGCAGCACATTTAAATCACGCCCGTAATCGAGCAATTTACCCTGCTCATCGATCACCCTGAAATTCATTTTCAGATGCTGCGGCAACAAGTCGGTATTCCATGCCGTACCCGGAATCGATTCGCCGGTCAATTTGCGCAAGCGGTTAGCCAGCCATTCGTATAAAGACCCCACGCCTTCCGGCTCGATTTCCAGGCAATTCTCCACCGTTTGCGGGACGGGTACAAAATGTTTGCGCAGCTGCTTCGGCAATGACTTTATCAGCGCCGTCAGTTTTTCTTTCAACATCCCCGGTACCAGCCACTGGAAGGCCTGGTCGCTGACCTGGTTTAGTTGATGCACCGGAATAATTGCCGTCACACCGTCTTCGTCATGGCCGGGTTCAAATCGGTATTGCAGTTTGATGACCAGCCGGCCCGTTTTCAATTGGTCGGGAAAGTCCCTTTCGTTAACCGCATGTTGTTCCTCCCGGGTCAAATCCTCCCGAGTCAGGAACAGCAGCCTCGGATTGGCCTTTTCCGCATTTTTGCGCCATTGATCCAGAGTAATTCCGTTAACCACTTGCTGAGGAATTTTTTTGTCATAAAATTGATACAGCCATTCCTCGTCTTCGATTAAGTCGACACGCCGTCCTTTATGTTGAATATAGCCCACTTCCTGTAATAATTGGGCATTCGCTTTAAAAAACGGGGCATCGCTGTGGTATTCCTGGTTTACCAACGCAGAGCGGATAAAAATTTCCCGTGCCGCTTGCGGATCGATGCGTTCATAGGGCACTTTTCGCTTGGCCTGCAAGGTCAAACCATACAACATGGTACGTTCATAAACCGCGCAACGTCCGGCTTTCTTTTCCCAATGCGGATCGTAATAATGACGCTTGAGCAAGTGTTGGGCGCATTCCTCAATCCATTCCGGTTCGATTTTCGCGACATTGCGCGCATAGACCTTGCTCGTTTCCACCTGCTCGGCAGCCATCAGCCATTTGGGGCGTACTTTATACTGACCGGAACCGGGAAAAATGTAAAATTTCAGATTCCTGGCACCAAGATATTCATATTGCTCATGCTTAAAACCGATATTTGACAGCAGTCCCGGCAGCAAAGCCCGGTGGACTTCCGAGTAACTTGCCTCCGCCATATTCGGTTTGAATTTTAGTTCGCCTTTAATGACCTGCATAATCTGGGTATGCACATCAAACCACTCGCGCATGCGAATATAGGAGAGGAAATTTTCCTGACAGTATTTGCGTAATTTATTGTTCGACAGATGCTTTTTCTTTTCTTCAAAGGTATTCCAAATATTCAGGAAACCGAGAAAATCCGAGTTTTCAGCCCGGAATGCCGCGTGTTTAGCTTCAGCCTGTGGCATTTTATCGGCCGGTTTTTCCCTGGGGTCCTGGATACTCAAGCCGGAAACAATAATGGCCACTTCCGACAAGCAATGCAGTTTTTCGGCAGCTAACAGCATTCTGGCCAGTTTCGGGTCAAGCGGCAATTTAGACAACTGCCGCCCGGTTTCGGTCAACTGTTCTTTTCCATCAAGGGCGTTGATTTCATGCAACACCTTGATACCGTCACGGATCATTTTGTGTTCCGGCGGTTCGACAAAAGGGAAATCTTCAACACTGCCCAGCTTCAACGAAGTCATCTGTAAAATCACTGAAGCCAGATTGGTGCGCAAAATTTCAGGGTCGGTAAATTCCGGTCTGGCCTGATAGTCCTGTTCCGAATACAACCGGATACAGATTCCCTCGGCAACACGGCCGCAACGCCCTGCCCGTTGATTGGCACTGGCCTGGGAAATTTTTTCTATCGGCAAACGCTGAATCTTACTGCGGTGGCTATAACGGCTGATGCGTGCATGGCCGGTGTCAATGACCCCGCGAATACCGGGTACCGTTAACGATGTTTCGGCAACATTGGTCGCCAGGACGATGCGTATTTGACCTTTGGGTTTGAACACCCGTTCCTGTTCGCTAACGCTCAATTTGGAGTAAAGCGGCAAAATCTCGCATTTCGCCGGATGATGTTTGCGCAATGATTCGGCTGTCTCCTTGATTTCACGTTCGCCGCTCAGGAAAATCAAAATGTCACCGCGCAAGTCACCGTGCAATTCATCAACCGCCTCGAGGATCGCCTGCTGCAAATCCGTACTGGTCTCATCGTCCTCTTCTTTTTGTTCGATGGGCCGATAGCGTATCTCAACCGGATAGGTGCGTCCCGACACCTCGATAATCGGCGCATCGTCAAAATGCCGGGAGAACCGCTCAGGGTCGATCGTTGCCGAGGTAATGATCAGTTTTAACTCCGGACGCCGGCGCAACAGCCATTTCATATAGCCCAACAAAAAATCGATATTCAGACTTCTTTCATGGGCTTCATCGATAATGATCGTGTCATATTGCGTCAAATACGGATCGTTTTGGGTTTCTGCAAGCAAGATCCCGTCGGTCATCAGTTTAATCAGCGATTCGGGCCGGGTCTTGTCATGGAAACGAACTTTATAACCGACGCTATCGCCGATTCGCTGGCCCAATTCCTCGGCGATGCGGTCGGCCACCGTTCGGGCTGCAATACGCCGGGGTTGGGTGTGCCCGATAAATCCGCCGCCGCCCCTGCCGATCGACAAACAAATTTTCGGCAATTGGGTGGTTTTTCCGGATCCGGTTTCGCCGCAAACGATGACGACTTGATTATTCCTGATCAACTCGGCTATTTCGTGTCTTTTTTCCGAAACCGGTAAATCGGGAAATTGCAGCGAAGGAATACCTGCCAGACGTTTCTTTCTATCGGCACAGGATTTTTCGATTTTAAGCGACAGATCCAAGAGTTTTTGTTTTGGCGCTTTGCCTTTTTGAAATTCGCTGCAAATCCTGTCCAACTGTCTTTTGTAGCTGTGCCGATGTTGAAACAGGCATTTGTTCAGTTGTTGATGGAGCGCTTTAATCCGGATTTGATAATTGGAATGTGGCAACTTTATGATTTTTTATGCTTTACTGAAATACACAATAGATTTAAGAAAACCGGAGCCTCATGCGTTCATGGTTCGATTTGCGAACGCACCGTGCCGGGTACATCCCCAATAAAATTTAACAACATCCACAAGGCATTATCACAACAAATCTCGGAACATAATTTTATTGATAGCGGGTCGGATCAGGTATGCCGGCATCATGAAAACCGGCGGCGCGCAACCTGCATGCATCACATTTACCGCATGCCCTGCCCTGTAAATCGGCGGCATAGCAGGAAACGGTCAGCGAATAATCCACGCCCAATTGACTGCCTCTACGGATAATATCCGCTTTGCTCATATCGATTAACGGCGAATGGATGGTGATAATCTCCCCCTCCACCCCGGCTTTGGTGGCAAAATTTGCCATGCGCTGGAATGCATTGATAAATTCAGGGCGGCAATCGGGATAGCCGGAATAATCAACGGCATTAACACCGATAAAAATATCATGGGCGTGCAATACTTCCGCCCATCCCAATGCAAAAGACAGGAAGATCGTATTCCTAGCCGGTACGTAGGTTACCGGTATGCCTTCCTGCGGAGAATCGGGAACCGCGATATTTTTATCGGTCAATGCCGACCCGCCGATGCTGTCCAAACCTAAAGCAAGAATTTTATGGTCGACAACATCGTAACGCTTGGCAATGTTGCGCGCGGCATTTAATTCCGAGTTATGCCGCTGGCCGTAATCAAAGCTTAAGGCGTAACACGAAAAGCCCTGTTGCCGGGCAATGGCCAGCGCGGTAATCGAATCCAGACCGCCTGACAATAGAATGACTGCTTTATTACTCATTAACCAGGAGAACTATTTACCCGGGGTGTTGCCCCAAAGAATCTTATGCAGTTGCAGTTGAAACCGGACCGGCAGATTATCATGCAGTATCCGCTCCGCCAATTGTGTCGGATCCTGTAATCCCATCGCCGGTGAGAAAAGGACGTCACAACGCGCGGACAGATCGAATTCTTCGAGTTTGCTTTTTGCCCATTGATAGTCCTTTTCATCGCAGATGACAAATTTAACCTGATCATGCCGGTTGAGAAAACCGATATTATCGAACCGATTGCGTTCAACTTCACCCGAGCCGGGCGTTTTTAGATCAACGATTTTCACAATTCTTCGATCGACCTTGGAAACATCCAAGGCGCCGCTGGTTTCCAGCGATACTGTAAAACCCCTGTCTGATAATCCGCTCAACAGCTCATGGCAACCCGGCTGGGCAAGCGGTTCTCCCCCGGTCACGGTAATGAATTTGGTTTTATATGATTCAGCCTCGCTGATAATATCAGTAATTTGCCGATGCTTTCCACCGCTGAACGCATAGGCCGTATCACAATAACCACAACGCAAAGGACAACCGGTCAAGCGGATAAACACGGTCGGTAAACCGGTAAACCCCGTTTCACCCTGAAGCGAATAAAATATTTCGCTAATTCGTAAGGAATTTATATCTGTACCTATGATAACCTGTTAAAGCCGGTGGGGATTATACCATACAATCAACTCCTTGAGCGGGGCCGATCATTATTGGAAGCTGGCGCCATCGAGCTGCATCAATTTGGTTTCCGCCAAATGTGCGGCTGTCGTGTCCCGGTAGTCATCAATGATTTTGAGCAGATATTCGCGGGCTTTGTTCGGATTCTGCTGCTCAATTTCGATATAGGCCAGTTTCAACATGGCATCCGGAACTTTAGGGCTGTCCGGATAATTAACAATTACCAAGTTAAAGGCCTCCTTGGCTGCCGGGATATCCTGATTCACTTTGTAAACCTCGCCCAACCAATATTGGGCATTATCGGCATACTCACCATCGGGATAATCAAAAATCACTTGCTTGAACATGGAAATGGCTTGGCTATAATGACCGCTTCTCAGATTTTCATAAGCGGCCAGGTAAACTTGCTTTTCGATACCGGTCACTTTTTTGTTGATTAGCGGTTCTTCCGGCGGCATTACCGATTTTGGCATTCCGGCAGGTTCTCCGGATAGCGCACTACCGGTATCGACAGACCCCGAACCTTGCATCTCAAGCATTTGCATACGCTGTTCAAAATCTGCATTGACTGCGCTATGCCGTTTTTTTAAATCATTAATAGCGTAAGCTTGTTCTTCCAATTGCCCGCGAAGTTGTTGCATTTCCCTTTGCAGTTGATCAACCCTGCCAAGCAGATCAATCATCGCCCGGTCTGCAGGCGTTGTGGTTACCTTGGGCGCAGCCGATGATTTATTGGCCTGTGCTTGTACCGCGGATTTTTTTTTGTTGGCTGCCGGGGTATTGGCGCAAGCCTGAACCAACAAGCTGAATAAGATGATCGCTGATAATCGTAATTTCATTATTGACCGAGATACAAGATTTCAACACGACGGTTTTGCTGCCAAGCGTCACTGTTATGACCGAATACTGCCGGCTTTTCCTCGCCATAGCTGACAATATCCATCTGGTCTGTATTGACACCTTGCATCTGCATTAGCCTTGCCACCGACTTGGAACGCTGCTCTGCCAAAGCGATATTGTATTCCCTGGTGCCGCGTTCATCGGCATGCCCCTGAAGCACGATGCGCTGCGCGGGATGGGCGGCCAAATAGCCGGCGTGGGCATAGACTACCGGCATAAATTCCTGCTGCACCTGGCTGCTGTCATACTCAAAATAAATTGTCTGCTTGGATAACGGGCTGCGCGGATCATCAAAGGGGCCGCCCATCGCGTCGCCATCGACACTGATGCTTTCAATTTCGATTCCTTCCATCGGTAAACCGGAACCTTCCGGATACCCGCTGGTTGCTGTACCCCCTTGCATTCCGGATACTTCAACGCCTTCAGGCGTGCTTCCGTCGGTAAGCCCGGCATCCTGTTCATCGGTGGAACTGCAGCCTGTAATAATAGCGCTTACAAATAATACGGCAATCGCTGAATTGAATTTTTTCATCTCACTTGTTCTCCAAAAACACACCTTGATACTAATAAATGTAGTTCAAAATGTTGTCAAATATAACCATTCTGCTGAATATTTTTGCTCGACTCAAGGCAAAAAAAAATAAAGGCAGCGGAATCACTTTTCCCAAAAACCGGCACTCGGCATAGTGATTGCCGAAAATAGACCGGATAACCAACTAAAAACAACATAACGATATTTTAAATAACCACGCCGCCCAACGGGGAGCTTCAATTGACCGGAGACCAGGCCGGTTCGCGCACTTCACCACGGTCAAACACCAGTGTCTGATGCATCCTGCCGTCTTCCGAAACAGTCGATAATTGCCCCTGCTCGCCGACTCGCGACGCGTAGATTATCATACTGCCGTTGGGCGAAAAGCTGGGCGACTCGTCAAGCGGCCCTTCGGTCAAGACATTCATGGTCCGGTTCTGCATGTCCATGACCGCGATCCGGTAGTCTCCCTGATTGGCATGCACCATCGCCAATTTTTTTCCATCGGGTGAAAATACGCCTTTCGCATTATAATTGCCGGTAAACGTCAAGCGCTCTATTTTCCCGCCGCGACCGGGCATGATATAAATTTGCGGCTTACCACCGCGGTCCGAGGTAAATACGATACTGGAACCGTCCGGCGACCAACTCGCCTCGGTGTCTATCGCATAGCTTTTAGTGAGTTTCTGGAACTTCCGGTTGGTTAAATTCAGCACATAGATATCCGGACTGCCGTCTTTCGACAATGTCATCGCCAGGCGTCCGCCGTCGGGCGACCAGCTCGGCGCGCCGTTAATACCGGGAAAAGCCGCCACTTTAACCCGTTCGCCGGTAGCCAACGTCTGAATAAAAATTGCCGATGATTTCTTTTCAAAAGAGACATAGGCAATCTTTTTGCCGTCCGGGGACCATGCCGGGGACATCAACGGTTCAGCTGAAGAGGTTATCGTGATAGGGTTGTGTCCGTCGGCATCAGCCACCTGCAATTTATACAGCTTTTTACCGTCAGCTTTGAGAGTACTGGTAACATAAGCGATCCGGGTACTGAACACCCCTTTCCTGCCGGTGAGCTTTTCATAAATGATATCGCTGATTTGATGAGCCGTCCTGCGCAAGTCATTGGTGGAAACATTCATTCGATAGCCAAGTAATTGTTCGCCTTTATACACGTCAAAAAGCTGGAACTGCATATTAATTCCGCCGCCAATCTCGTTAATCCGGCCGATGACCAGATAATCCTGGCCTAATGCCTGCCAGTTTCGAAATCTGATATCGGCGGCGTTATGCGGCTGAGTCAGCATATCCCTCGGCGCAAGCGTCTTGAAAAAACCACTGCGGCTTAAATCGGCATTGATGACTTCGGCGACATCCAAAGCGGGTTGTGCCGACCCGCCGGACCAGCCGAAAGGCACTACCGCTATGGGCACCGAACTTTCTGTCCCCTCGGTTATTTCTATCGTTAATGCGGCGTAAACAGGAGCGGAAAAAAAACCGGACAGGCATAATAAAACCATTAACACATTGTGTCTGACGAAATGTACCACGAATTCTTTCCCCTGCATCTGCTCTTTCAAGTTAACAATAGCCGACAAATAATATTTATCAATCATCTGGGATTAAAAACAAATTCAAACGTTCTAAAATATTTCGCGAACAACTTGCGATCGGAAGGTATCGGCAGCGGCGCTGCTTTCCTGACGGCATTTTCAGCTGACCGGTCAAATACCGGATCGCCGCTGCTTTTAATCACGGCCGCACTGACCACATCGCCGCTGGCAAGCAATTTGACCCGGATTGTACATTTCAAGCCCTTGCTCACCGTCAGAGGCCGCACCCAACTGTTATTCACTTTGCGCTGAATCGCATATTGGGCGGATTGCATTAATGCCTGTTCCTGCTCCGCTCGTTGTTTTTCCGCAGCTTCAGCTTGGGCTCTGGCCTGTTCTTCGGCTTGGCGCCGCTGCTCGGCAAGCCTTTTTTGTTCGGCAAGTTTTCGTTCGGTTTCGCGTTTTTTCTTTTCCGCTGCTATACGTGCCGCTTCAAGCTTTTTCTGCTCCTGTTTTTTTTGCTCCGCCAAACGCTTGCGCGCCTCCTCAAGCCTTTTTTGTTCCGCTTTTTTTTGCCGCTCTATTTGCGCTTTGCGTTCAGCCTCTCTTTTTTTTTGCTCCGCCAGCTTTCTTTCTTCAGCCTCACGCTGTTGTTTGAGCTGTTTAATCTGGGCCTGCTCTTCCTTTTCGGCCTGCCGGCGCTGTTCGGCCAATTGTTTGGCTTTATTTTCTTCCGCAATGCGTTTTTGCTGCAGCTGTTTTAGACGCCGTTCTTCCTGCTTGCGTTTATTCTCCAATTCACGCTGTTTTTTCTGCTCGGCTATTTGCTTGTCTTTTTGCTGTTGCTGCAGGCGCTCGGCTTCCGCCAGAACTTTGCTTTCATCGAGCGCCGAAGCCTGGATGATCTCAGGAACGGGCTGCGATTTGACCAGCACCGATTTGCTATCGAAACTAAATACAAACAAAGCCAACAAACCGCAATGCAATGCCAAAGACAGAACAGACGGCAAGAAAAGTTTCTTCGCACTATCCATGAAAACTATTAATCTTCGAACGGGGTTGTCATTAGCCCGACACTGGGTACGCCGGCATTTTTCAACGCTGCCATCACCGTCACAACCTTGCCGTAGTCAACCTGATGATCACCGCGGATGTAAACGGCAGTTTCGGGCTTGATTCTCAACACTGCCGCAACCCGATAGAGCAAATCGTCGGCGCTGACCGGATCGTCCACCTGTGCACCGATATCGATATAATAAGAACCGTTCTTGTCGATCGTAACGACCACCGGCGGTTCCTTATCCTGATCCACCGTTTTTGCTTCCGCCTGGGGTAAATCAACTTCCACGCCGGTTTGCAATAACGGGGCGGTAATCATAAAAATTATCAACAGCACCAATGTGACATCAATGTAAGGTACGACATTGATTTCCGACATTGGTTTCCGGCGGGAGGTTATGCGGGCCATCATTTATGCACCTGACGCTGCAGCAAAACGACAAATTCCTCGATAAACAGTTCGTAGCGAACCGATAACCGATCCAGTCGGGTGGAAAAACGGTTGTAAGCGATAACCGCCGGAATCGCTGCGAATAATCCGATGGCCGTAGCAATCAATGCTTCGGCAATGCCGGGCGCCACGAGCGCCAATGTGGCTTGTTTGACGTCCCCCAGCGAACGAAACGAATTCATAATGCCCCAGACTGTTCCAAACAAGCCGACGTAGGGACTGGTCGATCCGACCGTGGCCAAAAAAGGCAATTTTTCATCCAATCTTTCCATTTCCCTGTTTAACTCAATACGCATGGTCCGCTGCGCGCTTTCCACCTGAATCTCGGCACTCGCGTCACCCTGCTGCCGCATTCTGGAAAATTCCTTATAGCCGGCCAGGAAAATCTTTTCGATGCCTTCCGGTTCGAATTCCTTGCTGACCAGTTTCCTGTACAAATAAGCGAGTTCCCCGCCAGACCAAAATTCCTTTTCAAACTCGTCGGTAATCGACACCGCCCGATTAAGTTCGGTCCGTTTGGCAAAAATATAAGTCCAGGAAGTCAGCGATGCCGTTAACAGTATCAGCATCACGAACTGTACGACATAGCTGGCCTGGGTGACCAAATGAAAGAGGGATAAATCAGTATTCATGTCTTCAATTGCTCTAATAATTCTTCCGGGATGATTTTGGGGCGCATGTATCGTGTATCAAGACAGGCGATACGTACCGTGGCTTTGCTCAAAAGGTCATCGCCGCGGATAATTTGCTGTTCGAATACCAGACTGGCGGGTTTGACAAGCGTAATTTGTGCAGTGACTTGCAATAATTCATTAAATCGCGCCGGTTTCAAATAATCCACCGTGACCGACCGAACGGCGAAAATAATACCTTGTTTTTCGATTAATTCATCCTGTTCGTAGCCCATGGCACGCAGCATTTCGGTACGTGCCCGTTCATAAAACTTCAGGTAATTAGCATAAAACACCACGCCTCCGGCATCGGTATCCTCATAGTATACCCGCACCGGCCATCTAAAATTGTTCATCTATTGATTGACTCCGGGCCATGCAGAACGTCCTTTCGATTGCTGATCCGCACTCATTTGGCTATTAAAATCCGGCAGATTGCTATCAAGAAACCAGCGCGCCATCTCGTCGTCATACCACCATAATTGTTCATACCTGAGCGTGTGCAACAACACTTCATCGGCATGATTAAAATCCAATGCAATGATAACAAGTATTTCTCTCGGATCATCCGGATCGTCGCCGACAGCAATCCGATCGATCACTTCATAACGGGAAACACGGATATTTTGATAATACTCCGGGTCGAATTCGTGCATTTCGCCCTGCCGCAGCCGAATGTAATTCCTCGCCTTCTCAAATTCACCCCAGCGAATTAATATCCGATAAGCATTGACGGTATCATCAAACTGGTTGCTGCGCTTACTCGCTCCCATGTTCCAGCAGCCGGTCAGCAGTAAGGCATAGGCGATAATCAGAAACATCCGTAACAGAGTGGCTTGCAAGGTTTTAATGCAATTCAATTAGGCTCTCCACAACATTAGCCGAACAAGTCATTTGTTTCATGGTTTACCGGAGCGGGCAAACCGAAATGCCGGTAGGCATTCTGGGTAACGACGCGGCCGCGCGGAGTGCGCATCATAAATCCCTGCTGAATCAAATACGGTTCCAACACGTCTTCGATGGTGCCGCGTTCCTCACTGATCGCCGCCGCCAGACTGTCCAACCCCACCGGACCGCCGCCGAAATTGTCGATCATTATGCGCAGCAATTTGCGATCCAGCGCATCGAAGCCGCTGTTGTCAACTTTAAGCATTGCCAACGCCTTGTCCGCTATATCGGCGGTAATTTTTCCGTCGCCTTTCACTTCTGCAAAATCGCGCACTCGCCGCAATAGACGGTTTGCAATACGCGGCGTTCCGCGAGAGCGCCGGGCAATTTCGTTGGCTCCGTCGCGTTCAATCATAATGTCGAGCATCGACGCGGAGCGCGCCACAATCTCTGCCAATTCACCGACCGCATAAAATTCTAATCGTTGCACGATGCCGAAGCGATCGCGCAACGGTGAAGTCAGCAGCCCGGCACGGGTCGTTGCGCCGACCAGCGTAAACGGCGGCAGATCCAACTTGATCGACCGTGCAGCGGGCCCTTCGCCGATCATAATATCGATCTGGTAATCTTCCATAGCGGGATACAGGACTTCTTCAACGACCGGACTCAAGCGATGAATTTCATCGATAAACAGCACGTCATGGGCTTCCAGATTGGTCAGCAGGGCAGCCAGATCGCCGGCTTTGTCTAAAACAGGACCCGATGTTTGGCGAATATTGACTTGCATCTCATTGGCTATGATATTCGCCAATGTGGTTTTACCCAAACCGGGCGGCCCGAATATCAATACATGATCAAGCGCTTCCCGCCGCGCCGAGGCAGCCTGAATAAAAATTTCCATCTGCAGCCGCAGCTCCGGCTGCCCGATATAATCCTGCAGCCGGCGCGGGCGAATTGCTCTGTCCAGCCTTTCCTCATCGGCATTGCCCGAAGCGGAAATTAAGCGATCGCTTTCAATCATTTGACCGAACCCTGCAGCGCAAAACGAATAATGTCTTCACAAGAGGCGTATTCAGCCGGAACGCTGCGCACCATTTTGTTGGCATCCTGTACTTTGTAGCCCAATGCGATCAACGCACTGATCGCTTCCTGTGTCGGAGTGGCAGTAACATCAGCAGTCGCCACTGTGCCGCCGATATTCCCCCCCGCAGCATTAACCGCAGCCGGTAGACGATCACGCATTTCGATCACCAGGCGTTCCGCGGTTTTTTTGCCGATGCCCGGCAAACGCACCAATGCCTGGACATCATTGTGTTGAATACAAAGCCGGAAATCATCGGCACTCAGCCCGGACAAAATAACCAAGGCAAGTTTTGGGCCGACACCATTGACCCGGATCAGGGTTCTAAACAGGAACCGGTCGGCCTCTGTGGAAAACCCGAACAGGATATGGGCATCCTCGCGCACCACCAGGTGCGTATGCAGTTGCACTTCCTCACCGACAGCTGGCAACTCATAAAAAGTGGTCATCGGCGCTTCAATTTCATAGCCGATGCCCTGCACATCCAATACCAGTATCGGCGGCGCTTTAAGCACCAATTTACCGCGCACAAATGCGATCACTGCCCGACTCTCTGCTGCATGCGTAATTTCGTCTGTCGGTGATGTGCATGGCACAGGCAAATCCCCAGGGCATCTCCGGCATCAATTTGCAAGGTTCCACTCAACCCCAACAGGATCTTCACCATATGTTGCACTTGCTCTTTTTGCGCACTACCTTTGCCAACCAAAGCTTGTTTTACTTCGCGCGCCGCATATTCGAAAACCGGCAACCCGCCAACCTGTGCGGCACAGATGGCAGCACCGCGAGCCTGGCCCAATTTAAGTGCGGAATCGGCATTTTTGTGCATAAAAACCTGTTCTATCGCCAATTGATCAGGACTGAACTGTTCGACAATTTCACTGACACCGGCAAAAATTTGTTTTAACCGTTCCGGCAAATAATCACCGGAGACACGGATGCTGCCGCTGGCAATATATTTGGCCCCGCCGGATGAAGCATCGATGATACCGTAACCGGTAATTCTGGAACCGGGATCTATACCTAGGATACGATTCATCGTTGAAAATTCAACCCGGAAAATATTGCGTTATAAACGTTAAATTGATTCAGTCAGTTGCGCTAAAATTTCGTCGCTGATTTCGGCATTGGAATAAACGTCCTGTACGTCATCCAAATCCTCCAGCCGGTCCTGCAGGCGCAACATTTTTTCAGCATCCTTGGCATCCAATTCCGCATTGGTGCTTGCCTGCATGGTAACTTCCGCATGTTCCGGTTCAAATCCGGCAGCCACCATCGCTTCTTTAACCGACAGATAATCTTCCGGCGTTGTCGTGACATCGACGGAACCGTCGTCGTTATTCACCACATCTTCGGCGCCCGCTTCCAAAGCTGCTTCCATTACCGCGTCTTCATCTACGGTATTAGGATAGTTCAAAATACCGACTTTACTAAACATATAAGCGACGGAACCGTCAGTACCCAAATTGCCGCCGGCTTTACTGAATGCATGACGCACTTCGGCAACGGTGCGATTACGGTTATCGGTCAGGCAATTTACCATGACCGCGGTACCGCCGGGACCGTAACCCTCATAGACGACCTCTTCGTAATTGACGCCTTCCAATGCGCCGGTAGCTTTTTTGATCGTATTGTCAATGGTATCGCGTTTCATGTTCGCGCCTAAAGCTTTATCGATAGCTGTTCGCAAAGCCGGATTGTTGGCGGGGTCGGCGCCGTTTTTTGCGGCGACGCTGATTTCACGGATCATTTTGGTGAAAATTTTGCCGCGTTTGGCATCCTGTGTGCCCTTTCGGTGTTTAATATTAGCCCATTTACTATGTCCAGCCATTATTACTCTCTAATCATTCTCATGTTGTTGATTAAATAACTATTCTATAATACCAATCAATATTTACAATCGTGCCATGCCCCCCCGAGTAGAGGATCTTTGTCGAGTTGTATCAATTTAACTTCGGATTATGTAGGGTATAACCGCCTGCAGTGAGGATGCATTGACGTAAACGTCCGCCTGCTCACGTATCGCCGATCGCTCGACCACCCCCCCGAAACCGATAAAATAAGCCCCTGACTGTTTGCTTTCCAAATCGGTCTGTCCGTCGCCGATCAACACCAGCGAGTGACGGTTGATGTTCAAGCGCCTGCAAATTTCCGCTTTGCCGCCGCTTCTGGCCAACGGCGAATCGGTGTCATAGCCGCGATAGTTGCCGTCAGCATCGAAATAAATATCCACGGCGTGGACGTTTTCGAGCGGCAGGTGCAGTTGTTCCGCCAACGGCAAAATAGCCTGACGGATACCGCCACTGATGATATGCACCTGTTTGCCCTGCTGTTGAAGCACCGTACAAACATCGGCGGCACCATCCACCATTTCTTCGATATATAGGTCGGCCAACATTGCAATTGCTTGTCGATCCGGGCAAATTAACGACAAACGGCGTTCATATACCGATTCCAGCGGCAATTCACCGTCCATCGCAATTTGCGTCAAATGCTTGACCTGCTCAGCGACTCCTGAATATTTCGCCAGCTCATCGATGCCTTCGATGCGGCTCAACGTGCTGTCACAATCAAAACAAACGATATCAAACGATTTGTTTTGGATCATAGTTTAATTTGAATTGCCGAAGAAACCGCCGGAATATCACAAATGTCTTTAAGCATTTCGTCGGACAACGGGGCGGAAACGCTGACCACTGCCATTGCCTGCCGGCTTTCGTCGGCCATGCCGACCTGCATCCGTGAAATATTGATATTCGCTTGTCCCAAAATACCGCCAAGTGCCGCAATTACACCCGGTTTATCTTCATGGCGGGTAATCAGCAAGGTTCCTTCGGGGACGATTTCAATTTCATAACTGTCAATACCGATCAAACGCGGATGGCAACCACCCAGCAGAGTCCCCGTCAAGGTAATCTGTTCTTCGCCGGAGTGGCCGATCAAACGAATCAACGATACAAAATCATGACTTTCTTCGGTGCGTGACTCGGTGACGCTGATTCCCTGGCGTTTCGCCAGATCACAGGCATTGACCCGGTTTACCGGAATTGATAATTGCTGATCCAAAATACCGACTAATGCTTCCACTGAAACAGGATGCGGATCGACCTCTGCAGCCCGGCCATATAAGGCGATTTCGACATGATCCAAGGCACCGGTTGCCAGTCCGAACAACATTCGGCCCAAAATATTGGCCAATTGCATAAAAGGCTTGGATTTTTTCAGTTCCTCGGCGGACAAGCGGGGTAAATTAAGCGCATTGACCGCCTCACCGGTTTTTAAATAGGTCACTGCCTGGCGAGCTATTTCGACGCTCACTGCAACCTGCGCCTCTTTGGTCGATGCGCCCAAATGCGGCGTGAATACAATATTGTCCAGTTCGAGCAACGGCGAATCTTTAGGTGGCTCATGTTCGTAAACATCCAATGCCGCCGCTGTAATTTCGCCAGTGGCCAAGGCATTATACAGTGCCGTTTCTTCGATCAAGCCGCCTCTTGCGCAATTGATTAGCATCGCGGTTTTCTTCATCTTCGCGAATTGTTCACTGCCGATGATATTACGGGTTTTTTCGATTAGCGGGCAGTGCAATGTCAGGTAATCCGCTTGTTGCACCAATTCGTCCAAATCCACTGACTGGACGCCTATCTCATCAAATATTTCGTCGGTAACAAACGGATCATAAGCGATGACTCGCATGTTCAGTCCCAAACCTCTTTTGGCCACGATACGCCCGATCGTGCCGAAGCCGAGTATAGCCAAGGTTTTATTGGCTAGTTCCGAGCCGACAAATTTGGAACGTTCCCATTTGCCTTCTCTTACTGATCGGTCGGCTTTTGACAAATGCCTGCTCAATGACATCATATGGGCAATAGCGAGCTCGGCAGTCGTCGTGGCATTGGCATCCGGCGTATTCATGACAATGATCCCCCGCTCGGTTGCCGCTGCAACATCGACATTATCGACACCGATTCCCGCCCTGCCGACTACCTTTAAACGCCGGCCGGCCTGCAACACTTTGTCCGTGACTTTGGTATCACTGCGAATCAGCAGTGCATCGTAATCGCCGATGATGTTGCACAGCGCTTCTTCATTCAGCCCCGTCTCCAAATGCACCTGCACGTCCGGCTGCTCAGTGAGGTAATTGATACCCGCTTCAGACAATTTGTCCGCTATAAAAATTTTGTTCATTGCAATTGCTGGTTATGAAAAGAAAATATAAATAAACTGTATAGGATAACAGCTTTGGTATAATTGATGAATTAATTCGATTACTGAGCCGAATTGTTTTTCCCGGCTCCCGAAGCAGTCCAATAAATGCCCTACCCTAATCACTAAAAGCATGCCGGAACAAGAACCCTCTGAAATTTACTCCTATATGTCCATTACCGCCTGGAAACAGCGACTGGTATTCTGGCTGGGAGCCATCGTCGTCGGCGTGTTGATCGTCACCATGACCCTGCTCAGCGAGTGGGCCGGTGCAACCTACCGCGATATCTTCTTACAATTCCCGTGGCTTAATTTTGTTGTTGCTCCGCTTGGATTGGCTTTTACCGCTTGGCTGACTTACCGGTTTTTTCCCGGCAGCGAAGGCAGCGGTGTTCCGCAAGTAAAAACCGCGCTGGAAATCAGCGGCAACCTGCAACAGCGGTCAAAACTCATTTCGCTAAAAATAATGCTGGGGAAAATTTCTCTGCCGATCATGGGATTGTTATCCGGCGCTTCCGTCGGATTCGGCGGGCCGGCCGTGCATGTCGGCGCATCGTTCATGGCGTCCTTGGGTAAAGCGGTCAAATTTCCGCCGTATTTTATGGAAAGAGGCCTTATTCTGGCCGGTAGCGCTGCCGGCTTTGCCGCCATGTTCAGCGCGCCGCTGGCCGGTATCATCTTCGCCATTGAAGAAATGGGTCGGGCTTTGGAGGAACGCATCAGCAGCCTGGTGCTTACCGCCATCATTTTTGCCGGCGTCACCGCCTATGCCCTGCTCAATACCTATATTTTTTTTAACGATGAGTCACTAATCATGCCCTGGGACCAAACCTGGCTAGCGGTGCCGATATGCGGACTGGCCGGCGGTTTGCTGGGCGGCCTGTTCAGCAAAATCATAGTCAGCGGCAAAAACATACTGAGCAACACCCGTATTTCCATCGTCATTATTGCTTTTGTCTGCGGCGCTTTTATCGCCATTATCGGCTATTATTGCGACGGTGCGACGTTCGGTACCGGCTACCATCAAACAAAGAATATTCTGCATGACGCCGGCGGCATCAATCCGCTGTTTCCGTTTCTGAAGCTGCTGGCAACCTGTCTGACTGTTTTCAGCGGCATTCCGAGCGGAATTTTTGTCCCTTCCCTTTCCATCGGTGCTGGCCTGGGAGCCGATCTGGCCCATTGGCTGCCGGTCGCACCGGCTACAGCCATGATCTTACTGAGCATGGCTGCTTATTTCTCCGGAATGCTGCAATCACCTTTAACATCATTCGTCATCGTCATGGAAATTACCGACACGCATGAAATTCTGATACCATTGATGACCACTGCACTGATCGCCAGCGGTACTTCAAGATTGATCAATCAGCTCCCGCTCTACCGGGCGTTATGCGATGCCTATAAACAAGATCTGCAACCGGAAGAAAAGCAGCCGTGAATATTAAACAGGTTTTGAGCATCCTATGCATTGCCGGACTGTTTGCCGTGCCGGTTGTATCATGGCTTAAATCCGGCAACGGCACCGCGCCGGAAGTGACTTTTACCACGATAACCGGCAAAAAAATCGTGCTCGGCGAACTGCGGGGAAAACCGGTATTGGTCACTTTCTGGGCTACGGACTGTCCCGCCTGCATTGAGGAAATACCCGATCTGAAAACGATTTATGGCGAATACCATCACCAGGGGCTGGAAATGATTGCGGTTGCGATGTTTTATGATCCGCCCAGCCATGTTGCGGCAATAACCAAAGCCCGGCAACTACCCTATGATGTTGCTCTCGATTTGCAGGGTCTGCATGCCAAAGCATTCGGCAATGTCCAGTTAATTCCCGCCACTTTTTTAATAAGCCCGCAAGGCAAAATTGCGTCTAGGACTACCGGAACATTGAATGTTCTGCAACTGAAAAACAATATTAAATCACTATTAAGGGGATAAATCATGCTCTGGCTGAAAGCGTTGCATCTCATATTCATGGTGACCTGGTTTGCGGGTCTGTTTTATCTGCCGCGGCTGTTCGTGTATCACGCTATGAGCGAAGATACAATCAGCGATGAACGATTTATCGTCATGGAACGCAAATTGTACTTCGGCATCATGACCCCAGGCATGATACTGACGCTGATTTTCGGCATTTGGATGCTAGCCGATTATGCTTGGACACTCTATGCTTCCAGCGGTTGGCTGCATCTCAAACTGACCATGCTGTTGCTGCTGATTGTCTATCATATTTATTGCGGCAAATGGCTGCTGGATTTCAAGCACCACCGCAATGAACATAGTCACGTTTTTTTTCGTTGGATCAATGAAATTCCGGTATTGTTTTTATTCGGCATCATTATTCTTGCAGTGATCAAGCCCTTCTAAGTCCGCTGTCAACCAAATCCATGCCGCTTCGTTAATGTTAGTGGAAGTGCTGATAAGTACCGGCTAACTCACTTTAACGAGGATAAGGCAATGATCAACTTTTCTATTAAAATGGCAACCGGATTAATGGTATTGGGGTTGTTCGGCAATGCCCATGCCGACAATATTGGCAGCGCGATAGGAAAAGGCTTCGTAAACGGCACCGGCGTTGCCGCGGGAAAAGGGATATTCAAAGGACAAGGCACGGTTTCCGGCAAAGGCATTGCATTATATCGGGACGAAAACGGCCGGGTAAAATATAAAAAGGGCCGGGGTACTGCCACCTGCCACCGGGTAAGGCATAGTCATTGGTAAAGGTGTTATTGCAGGCACGGGAAAAGGATACGGCAAAGGCCAGGCAAGTGGCTACGACTCGGTTCATTGAGAATTTCCCGGGAACACAATAGCCGACCGTTTTTACTGCAGCCTGTGCCTATCGTATTCTGCAAAACCCGCCTCACCTGCGGAAATTTTGCAACATGTCTCGTCTACGATTGTCAGTAACCATTAAGCAACCGGTTTAAGAAAATTGTGCAGCAATTAAATCATGAAATTGATGCATTTCTAGCGAGTGTGGAAAGACGAGGTTATTTAATGTCTGAAATAGCAACCGGCACCCCGGAGGATGCCCTGGATTTAGTACAGGATACAATGATAGCGTTTGTTCGGCGTTACAGTGCGCGCAGTGCCGAAGAATGGCCGCCGCTGTTTTTCCGCATTTTGCAGAACCGGATCCGTGACTGGTACCGCTGGAATAAGGTGCGCGCCAAATGGCGCGTCCGGATCGACGGAAACGACACGAATCCCGGCCAACAACGTGCGGCGATCGAAAACCATCCTGGTACCGGTGTGGATGATCCCCTGCAAAAACTTACCGACTACGATTTCGGCGAGGCATTGATCGAATCGTTGCGTAACCTGCCGTTGCGCCAACAGCAGGCATTTATGCTACGCACCTGGGAAGGCTTGTCGGTCATCGAAACCGCGCAAGCCATGGGATGTTCTCAAGGCAGCGTGAAAACGCATTTATCCAGAGCCACCAAAGCGTTACGACAACAACTGGAGGATTTTAAATGACGGCAAACCAAGAATCCGCCGGCAACTTTGATCGACGCGTCAAAAATCTATTGGATCAAAAGACCCGCGAATTGCCGCAGCACACAGTAGGTGAGTTACAATTTATTCGCAAAAACGCCCTGCAACACAACTGCTACCGCAGCAACCACCACAAAAATTTCATTATGTCCCGCCTTGGCGCGCCTGCCGCTTACCTATGGGGCGGCGGTATCGGTATCGCCTTCGCCAGTATCGCTTTGACAGTGGTTTTAGTTGGCCGGCCACCGCAACAGCCTATGAATACTTTGCCGAGTGAAGATGACTTCAGTTTCCTGTTAACCGTGTCCGACGATTTGGAATTTTACGAACATTTGGAATTTTATCAGTGGTTGGAAGAGTTCCCGGTGGGCCATGAACGTCACTCATGAAACAGGCTTTATGGACTGTCTTTTTATTAAGTATCCTTTATTTTCCCGCCGGCTACTGCGAAGAGCAGCCCCCAATGGAGCTGATCCAATTTCTTGGGGAATGGGAAGATGAACAGGGCAAGCCGGTCAACCCTTTCGATTACCTCGACCAACAGCCCCCCCCGGAACCGCAACGGCCACAGCAACCGCCGCAGCAAAACGATCAACGCTACAATGATGAATAAAACGGTCTTTTTATTCATGCTGTTGTTCGGTCCAATGCTGCATGCTGAAGCCGTCTCCTGGGATGAGCTGAAGAGAGAGGAACAAAACATTCTTATGCCGCTCAAGGAACAATGGGATCAGCTCCCGGAGAAAAGCCGGGAAAACTACAGAAAAGGTGCGATGCGTTGGAGCAATATGTCTGCTGAGCAGAAAAACAACGCCATGCAACGTTTTGACCAATGGAAAAAACTGTCCAAACAGGAAAAAACCAAATTGCGCGAAAATTTTGAACGGTTTCAGCAACTGCATCCCGAACAGCAGCAGAAACTGCAAAACTATTACAACCAATTCAAGAAATTATCCCCGGAAAAAAAACAGCTAATCCTCGAAAAATATCAACGTTTTCAGGCTATGCCGCCGCAACAGAAAAAGAAAGTGCGGGACAAATTCAGC
Organism: Methylococcaceae bacterium; assembly: GCA_050303615.1. Lineage (GTDB taxonomy): Bacteria > Pseudomonadota > Gammaproteobacteria > Methylococcales > Methylomonadaceae > CAZDXJ01. Next base: position 36,304 of record JBNLCC010000030.1, read on the forward strand.
AAGTTAACACCAAAGCAAAAGCGCCGTTTTTTGTTGCGAGATAATAACAATCCGTAGTTTGACTGACTTTTTTCGAATTTTTCTTTACAAGGTTTCGACGGGGTATGAGTAACCTTTAAACTAAATTTGTCAACAAATCATTCCGGGAGCTATTGTGAAATGCCAGACACGAAAATCAATGGCGTTGATTTATATTATGAGATACACGGTACAGGTCTACCGCTGATGCTCGTTGCCGGCCTAGCCAGTGACTCCCAAAGCTGGCAGCCGGTTATCGGGGACTTATCCCGGCACTGCCGGACCATAACACCGGATAACAGAGGCGCGGGCAGAACAAAACCACAGGATGGCGAAATAAGTATCGAGCGGATTAGCAACGATTGCACGGCACTTGTCGACCACCTGGGACTATCGTCGGTCAATTTGCTCGGCCATTCTATGGGCGGACTGGTAGCACTGGACTTTGCGATACGCTCCCCTGAGCGGGTCAACAAGCTGATTCTTGCCGGCACATCGTCCGCCAATTCCAAACGTAACAATTCGCTCTTTTCCACTTGGGCCGCTTCCCTTGAAACAGGTATGGCCCCGGAGCTGTGGTTTCGAAACATCTTCTTCTGGCTGTTCTCAGCGCGCTTTTTTGAAAACGCTGCTGCCGTAAACACCGCACTCCGTTACGCCGTTGAATATCCCTACCCGCAAAGTCCCATCGCATTCAGGAACCAGATCAAGGCCATAGAGCGCTATGATTGCACCGAGAGGCTGTCTGCTATAGCAGCAAAAACCATGGTGATAAGCGCCAAACAAGACCTTTTGTTTCCAACTGAAGTCTGTATACGCATAGCCCAGGCGATACCCGGAGCTTTTTTTTCAGAGATAGCCAACGCAGCACATTCCATGCATATCGAACAGCCACAGGTGTTTACCGAATGTGTTTTGGATTTCCTGCTCAACCACTAAACTTAATGAGAATAATTTGCATGTTGTTTACGTAGGCTTATGATAAAAAAGACATTAATTATTTTTTTATTAATGTGAACCAATGTTCATATATTATTTTTCACTAATAATAAATGTTGATATAGGTCACTGAAGCTCCTATACTGAAAACTCTTCTTTTTTATCTGTAGTTGATAGTTGTCACTCAATTATTAGAAGAGCACTGGAATTGAATCACAAATCTTAATAGGGGAATTATCATGTACACAAATTACTTTAAACGTTTCTCGTTGCTATTGGGTTCATTCGCTCTTGTGCTTGCGGCAGGCACCGCCCAAGCAGCACTTCAGTGGTCCTGTACACACGGTCAAAGCGGCAGTGTCGAGTACCCTTCCCGGCTCGATAGTCTGGATCAAGTACATATCGGCTGGGGATTAGACTTTGATCAAAGTCCTGGTTTAACCAACTGGATCCACTTTGCCCCCCCTTCACTACACGGTCAGCAAACCCGCTTTATTGCATTACAATTTCTGACCGGCAGTAATGATGCAATCGTAAAACATGTTCACGTTTACAATCTCGCGGCTAAAGTAAAAGAATTTAACAATGTGAATTGGACAGGCGGGCCGCTACAAATACAAGTCCTGGATCTGGGAGAATCAATGACATTTACCGCCCTTGGCATATCAGTCGGAATAGGAGCCGGGGTTGAAATATTGAGTCACCGCTTTTGGTTTACGGGGGCGTGCGCTGCTATTGAAGTTCCTTAACCATTTGACCGGGGGATACGGCTGTCAATCTAATCAATGCACAGCGCCGCCCCAATTTCAATTCATTACCTATATCGCGGAAAATTAAAAAAATGCTAGTGCAGCACCATTTTCATATCGACTAGCAAACCAAACAAAAAGTGACTGTTTATCAAAAGCTTAAAATATTTTGCATGCGACAAAATAAAATGCTGCACTAGTTAGTTGTTTCGACAGGGAGGCTACAAAAACGAAATCCACCGTATCCGTTATCCGTTTACAACACGCCATGGATGGCGTGCGGTAATTTCCACACCACGGCACGAAGGGTTTGCAGTATCAAGCAATGAACTTGCAGGCTCTCTATTTAAGTGACCTCACCTGCTATTTTACTCACAGCCTTTGGTAAATCCCTCGCCATTACTACAACTGTCATTTTCGCCCTCGCCGCCATTTTTACCGAAAAACCATAGCAGCCGACGGCGGGACGTTCAATGTCCTTAGCCGCCAGCAGTTACCCCCCTTCATCGCCAATCTGCCACTTCGCTTTATCGAGCTCGAAACTTACGGTGGCACCTATCATTGGGTACGCCAGTTTACCGAATTCGGCCACAGCGTGCGCATGCTGACGCCGCAATATGTCAAGCTTTACGTCAAATCCAACAAAAAAGATGCCGCAGATGCCGAAGGCCGGATATATGGGCGCATTATTTTATTTTTTGTCATAAGCGAATTGTTTCTTGCAACATAGGGCGGACAATATATGACCTCGATTATTCTGTTGCGAGTCGATTTTGGTGACTTGGACGTCCCGAAATCTTTCACGAGGTGACGACTAACTTGACAGTAGTGAACATTTCTATTAGTTTTAAACCATACGAATGCCTTATCAGTAAAAATGGAAAATTTGAAGATGGTGTTTGAGCTCTTTCTACACAAAAGCAGGTAAATAACATGAATAATAACATGAGTGCTTTTTGGTTGGCCCTTTCAATCTATGCTACGGTGTTTTTTTCCGATATTTCCTTTGCTGACAATCTAAACTTTCAGTCCTCAGAGGAGGTCAAAAAAGGAATCAAGTTTCTAACCGATTCGCTGACCTATACGGACCACTATCCCGCGGAGAACCCTGCCGAACATGACATTAAATCAGAGACCTGGGATAAGACCCAGTTTATAAACTTTTACGCCGATGCCGCCAAATATTTTGGTGGTTACGTGTGTGCTCTTCCGGGGAACGATTGCAAGATAGAAATCTACCAGGGCATGGACGGCGGCACATGGTTTCAACAACCTAACAGGTCCGCTAATAAAGATGGCGCCGACCTGGCCCTTGAGAGGGTAAACACAGTGGCCGGCTCCAACGTATATGACGTATCGACCATTCAGATCGCCCTTGCACTGGCTGCCAAAAACGGCAATGTGGAAAATACGGGTACGGTTTATGAGTTGATAGAAAACGTCAATCTTCACCTTAAGGACAGGCGTATGCACGCGGTGGACACCGCTGAGGCCATTGAAAACCATAACGCCGTATGGCACTACGGGTACACAACGTACATATCCGACCCCAAAGACTCATTTGTTTGGCGAATGCCTGCAAGGTACTTTCTAAATACCGACCCTCTGTGGGAATCCGCCGACTACAAACACTATATAGCCAACAGATCGGGTGACCCGCAAACAGATGGCGCCGTAGAGGATGAGAATCTGGGTAAGATCTCCTGGGCCGATTGGAAACCGATCGCCGGTGAAAACGGCTGGGCATTGCTTGTCGGCCCACTTCAGGCGGACTGGTTAAGGTACGGAAGTTCACAGAATTACATCCCCTTTAACAACACCTCCATGCAAAACGCCATCGACAGCGTAACCGCGTTTTCCTATATGCAAAGCGGTGTTGGCGCTATCTATTACACGCCCGGGGGGTCTTTTGGAAATGGCGACAAGTTGGTGCCAAAAGGTGAGATTTCAATAGAGAACAACTTTTCAATCCTTGGCGGCTTACGGATACTGCAGTATGTGTTGCAAAAGTCCCAGACCAACGATTCAAGCCTTTCGTCATCCCAAAAGCAGACTATTACCGATACCCTGGCCAAGATAGACGTCCTGCTAAACGGCGGCACGACCCAAGCAGGCTACACAACAAACGGGCTGCTGTCCTTTTTCTATAATGGTGCCTTTAACAAAACCACGGGTATCTTCAACCAAGGCGGTAAATCCGTTGACCCCAGAAAAACTGACAATTACGAACCCAACCAGGCCGGTGAAGCCCTTGCCGTTGACGTAGACACCTGGGGCGTTACGGCCCTTGGTGCGGCTACCGTCGATTCATGGTGGGGCACCGGTACGGGGTACAAGATTTGGAAAAACGTCAAACCCTGGGGCGGTTACTACGGCCCGAACGGCAACGCGGCTATAGATCCCATATGGGGTGTGGGCTACTCCGATGAGGATCAAAACACCGTCATGAGCGCCGAATGGACGGCGGGAGCCATTAACATGGTCCATATGCTTGTTGAGTACTATACGGCGAATCCGAATGATATCTCGGCTGCTCAACTCCAAGAGCTGAAGGACGACAGGGACAGCATGCTCGAGAACCTTCTGAATATGCGGAACGACAACTATCCTTCCGCCAATTATATCGACGCGCCCGACCCCGAATATCTCACTACCGTGCCGGACGGACAGTTGGCTTTTCTCTATTGCTCGAAGCGCTACTTTATACCCTTCGGATGGTTTGGAAATCCCCTTCCAAGTGCCGCATCAACCACCTGGCCAATAATGCTTCACTATACCTTCAATCCCTTTCAGCCGGAAGGCAGTTTTACTCCAGAGGCCTTACCCACTCCTGCCGAAAAAGACATTTCATCCGACATGAACGACGATGACCCGTCAGGCGGCGTTCTTGACCACGACACCGACATAACCATGATAAACGATGTATTCGACGCCAAGATTCAAACGGCTTACAGCATCAAAACAAACCCCGGTAGCGGTGATTGGGTGAACGTAGGGCCACAAATTGAGAATACCGGTAGGGAAGCGGTGACCCTTCCAAAGGGTGCGGCCATTATCAGCGTGTCCTATACCAAGGATGGAAGAAACTGGTACGCCGCCTGCAGACTGACCACCTCCGTCATAAACGACGACACGGAAGTAACGGCCATATGGACCCCTGGCCTTGGAGACGGTGACTGTCAATATTCGGCTAAAAGTAACGACGGGCCTTTTAGCCAGGCTACAACCGTTAAGGTACAAAATACGGTAGCCGATGCCAAAATTCATGCATCCTACAGTACCAAGCCAAATCCGGGTGCCAATGATTGGATACCGGTTGGTTCGGATATTGCCAAGGATGACACGGACAGCGTTACCTTCCCGGCAGGCACGGCTGTTATCAGCTTTGCCTACACAAAGGACGGAATTAACTGGTATGGCGCATGCCTTTTTACAAACCCATCACTACTTAGCGATGGCGATACCCTTATAGCCAAATGGACTAACGCTAAGGGTACCGGAGAGTGCGGATACACTTCAACGCAGGAATCAAGAATTGCGTTACGCCAGCCCGAAGGCAGCCATATCGGGGTAATGCCGGGCTTAAGGGAACAGCTCTTTGATTGGCTTGCGGAATTGTATCCTACACACCTGGACAGTGGTGTAGACTATCCCGACTGTGGCTATGCGCGGGTATGGTTCTACTGTTATTACGGCGGGTCAGATAGCTATCTTGGTGCACACATAAACAACGGTATGCTGTATTATAACAGCGACGAGACAGGGACCCTCAAGTTACCCATTGATTATGTATACAAATCAATGATTAATAATTGCAGCGGTGTTCATTGCCAGTAATTCCTTTGCTGAAAATATAAGCTTTCTGTCGTCAGGCAAGATCAAACGGGAAATCAAGCTTTTAACCGATTCGCGAACTATGCATATTTAACAGGACACGAGTGTGACAGGACAAGCTGGTGGTTGATGGGAGGCGCAATTCTTTCATCCGGAAAGTGCTAACACCCCACAGCCACTCGGGTCTTAGGTGGTTATTCGTAAAGGTAACTGTTAGGCTTTGACAGAAGAATGAGACAGGCTCAGTTTTTAGCTACGAAATCATCGTGGAGAATTCTGACCGTGATTATGCATAGCTAACCAGACAGCTTCTAATATTTTAAATAGGTGGAATAAAAAATGAAAATGAACCAACTACCAGCGGTCGGCGCCTTGTTTATTAGGCGCAATGATTTTCGGTACGGCGCAGGCGGGTAAGGGTGCTTGCGAGATTACCGCGGTCGATTACAATTATGACGATGATGAAATGCAGGTAAGGGTTGCCGGAACCCGTCGGCCATCATATCCGATTGAAAATATAAGTATGGATTGGTGTGGTGAAACAATGATAACCCTATAGTCATTCAAGACGACGGCGGGCCCTGGTCGGCCATTTTCGACAATGATTGGGGCAGTCACAAAGACGATACTTGCCGGATTGGAATCAATATTAAATTTTATCCGACATCTTCACACAGTCGCGCTAAAACAGCCAGTTGTTCGCTTATTTCCAGCTATGCGGGCGGGCAGCCTGCAAAAAGTTATTCCCCACAAGAAACCTCGCCCCGCTTTACCGCCGACAACGGCGCGGTTACCGACAACAGCACCGGACCGACTTGGCTGCAAAACGCTAACTGCGCCGCTGCAAAGCGCGATTGGGTCACCGCCCTCAGCGACGTGGCTTCGCTGAACAGTACCGGCATCATGAACGGCAAAAACTGTAACGACACCTCCAATGCCGGTTCTTTTCAGACCGACTGGCGGTTGCCCACCGTCAAGGAGCTGGAAAGCCTGCTCGATTACCCGAATTTCAAGCCGGCTCTGACGAAAGGCCACCCGTTTAGCGCCGTGCAAAACGATTGGTACTGGTCCTCTACCGGCGACGTGACTAACCCCGCCCTCGTCTGGTTCGTCAACTTCGACGTCGGCAACGTCGGCCAAACCGTCAAGACCAGCAACATCTATGTGTGGCCGGTGCGAGGCGGACAATAGAACGATTTGATTATTGGAAACTTAGTAGTATTCGACCTTTTTTGGGCGGGGAGGCAGGGGGTATCCTCCCTGCTTGCCGCAGGCAAAAAAGGCTAACGGCAATGGCGGCTTTAAAAAAATCATCCAACCATATAAAGAGTTAAAGCGCCACGTTCCTGATGGTTTGCTGTTCATGCAAGTCATCGATGGCGATGCACGGGCGGTATAGCAAATCGCCGGCATTCAATTACAATATGAACATTTACCCATTCTGCGCAATAGCGCATAATAACAGGCTTGAATAATTTGTCGGCTGAAGAGCTCGCATTTTTACGCGTGTTTTTACACCCTGTAAAGCGGTTTATGGCGTTTGATATAAAAGATCAACGGCAGATTTGAACAAGGGAACGACTTTGCTCATATCAATGCCCTCCGCCGGGTTATTCAATGCAAAAGTCAAAACGAACAGTCGGCCGTCGTTACGTTGCAACAGCCAGTTACCGGCAAGCACACCAAGTTCGGATCCGCCTTTAAAGCCGACATAAGGCCACTGTTCTCTATCGATATCCAGTTGATCTTCAAGGCTTAAAATTTCAGTAACTGGCCTCAGCTTGTTGGCTTTTGCCAAATCATTTAAGCTCAACAGCAGCTTACACATGTCGAAACGATCGGCAAACCATTCGACGCTATCGATTCGCACCGGCTTCTGCTGATCGCCATTTTGTTCAAAGTATAGTTCGAGTTGCTGGTAGCCGCGCTGTTCATTGTTTAATATTGCGCGCTTTTTTTCAGTCGCTGCAGCCAGATAGTCCGAAAGTTCACTATCGCTGTATAGAAATTTAAGTATCGCGAATTCGCGCGTTGCCATCAGCGGTATATTAAGCATTGGATCGTGGTGGCCTGATTCGGCCAAGCGCCGCTCAATATTTTTTCGTCCGAGTAAAAAAATAAGGTGGTCCGTCGCCGTATTGTCACTGCGCTGAATCATTTGTTCGGCAAAATAGCGTACCGTGAAATACGTGTCATCCGGAACATAGAGCAGTGCGCCGTGGGGAATGGCTTTAAATGAATCGCGGATTGGCAATAAGGTATCCCACGTAATTGCCTGCCCCCCTTCGCCGATTTGAGTCCTCACTCGGTCGTTTGAAGCAGCGATCTGATCGGCGAGTTCGGCTAAAATGTAAAGTTTAAAACTCGAACCCACGCCCAGCGTTTTATCAGGGTCGATTGCATAGACCGTCGCACAGTTTCCATCGGTAATTTCGGCAGCAAGAAAAGAAACCTGTTCGGCTAAAGGCTTGGCTTGATCATCAAATGCTTTCCAGGTCGTCGGCGAAGCATCATGCTGCGGAGCGAAATTTGAACAGCCGGCAAATGCCGCTAAGCCAATTAAAATAATAAGTTTTCCGAAGCTGATCGGAATAATTTTGCATGTTCGCAACTGAGTCAGTATGTGTTTTTTCAACATCTTAATATCCTTAACAATAATTAAGGGGTATGTTAATCGACCGCTCAGCTGCAGATCCCAAAAGCGGCGTACATAATTTTTACACTTAACATCACGCACGGCACGTGAACCCGATCTCAAATATTCGGGTAATCGATGTGAGAAGTCATTTTGTTCCGAACAACGGATTATTTCTTTTAATTTCTCTTTTTGCCCGACTCCCTCCAATGAAAGGCAAGTCCTCCCGCTCAGCAGCCTTATATTACCAGCGTATCCATCAAATCGATCATAAATTCCATTTCTTCGTTATCAACAGGCTCCCAACTCTTAAAACCCAAGCTATCCAAAACTCCCCTGCCTTTTTCATCGCTGTGCATTGCAAGCAAATCGTTTTGTATTTGCTCGCGTTTTTCACCTAATTTTGGACCGATCATCAAGGAATGATGAATAACACTGATCTGACTGCGCACCAAAATCCGTAATTGTTTTTTGATTACATTGGACAGATCATCGTAAGCTTCCGCCAGAAAAACACCGACGTCAGCTTGATTGCGCAACAAATGTTTCGCTACCAGAACGTAAGTATCGGCATCAATAAACTCAATATTTGTATTATCCAAATCACCCGGTTCCAGCATGATCATGCCCATCAAAAAAACATCAGGATCGTCAGTTCTGGAAACCCTTGTTCCCGGTTGTAACTGTTCTACTTTTTCTATGCTGCTTGCCGCGTTGACCGCAATAATCGTTTCATCGGAATACCCTTCAGGCTTAGCCACAGGTAGAAAACCCTTTTCTCTAACCAACATTGCCGCATCGAAGGGATTTGCGTAAATCAGATCGATATGATCTTGACTAATAGCGTCTCTTTGCGCTTGGAAATCATTATACATTTCCAAATGGATCGCTTCTCCGGTCTTTTTCTGCAACCAGGTATTAAAAATGTACCAACCTGAAAGGTGATCGGGAGTAAAATCAGGACTGACTGTAAACATGTAAGACATACTGTTGTCTCCACATAGGGTTAAAACAAGGTCGGATAAAGTTTCATGCACTCTTCAACTTTGGATCTCGACGGTTTTCGGCGTACCGATGTATAAGCAACGATTTTACCGTTCCTAACGTTCGGAATGACTGTCGCCTTTACCCAATAAAAACCGCCGTCTTTACGTAGGTTCTTTACATAACCCTGCCATTTTTCACCTTTATTAACAGTATCCCAAAGATCCTTGAATGCGGCAGGCGGCATATCGGGATGCCTTAAAATCGAATGGGGAGCTCCCAGTAATTCTTCTTCGGTATAACCCGACATTTCAACAAACGACTTATTCACATGGGTTATGATTCCTTCAGGGTCCGTTGTTGAGACGATCAGCTTCCCGTCCGGATAAGGAGTCTCTATTTCCGTATATAAAATTCTACGACTGATACTTTTATAAAGATCCAGCGTAACTTCTTTATATTCCCCCACAATATCTTCAGGTTTCATGTCACAAATCATGATGCTCCCCTCGTACTGTAGCCAAAAATCGATAATATGACTCCATAGAGCCGTTAGAGCAGTTCCGCAACGCTACCGGCTGCCCGTTTCACATCCAGAAAAATCAACCCTAACTTGGCATTGGGCTTGGCCATAACCGTCAACACCGCCTCCGAGCCGGCATAGGTCATCAAGACATAGCCGCTGTCACCTTTAATCAGTACCTGTTCCAAAGTGCCACGCGCTAACTCCTGAGCCGTCCTGTCACCTAAAGACAACATCGCGGCACTCATGGCTCCCACCCTATCCTCATCCAGCCCGGCAGGTAATACAGAGGCCATCATCAACCCATCCGTAGAAATTATTCCCGAAGCTTCGATATCCGCCGAGGTACCATTCAATTCAGTCAAAATTGACGTCAACATATCCGCCCGCATAGTAATACCCTCTTTTTATCTATAGATATTTAAAAAATCGAACTAGGCATTGGCTTTTGAATAACGAATACTCAATGCCCAAATAAGTGAAACAAAATCGGGCTGATTAAAATGTGGCATGCCCGATAAAACCAGAACAAAACGCGTCCCTCCGATAAAGAGCGGCCAAAAACCCACTTTACCGTTGCCGGCAGCATCAACAAGAGCCCAAGCATGACTTCCCAAGCCTAAATTTTTCATCAACAAACCGGATCTGCGATCATGCACTGTAGCTATTTCAGCACTCAAAGCAGATAATTCTTCCGCTACTTCATGAGGAAAACCGTTACTTGACAAATAAAAGCCCTGGTCATCCGCTATCAAGATTTTGCCGTCTTCACAAATATTATTTAACATCCACGGCAAAATATCCTCTAACGCCCCTTGGGGGTACTGCAACGGCTCTTTCAATCCCTGCACCCAACCCAGTTTTTGGCAATGGGCCAGCAAATCCAGGCACTTCTGTTCGTTGTCAATCCGCATCAGGGCCTGCAAATTTCCAATATTTAGTTGCGGGCAGGAGTCTTTTGTCAACAACGCCTGCAGAAATTTTCTTGATTTATCTTCTGCCTTTGATGATACGGCAAAATAGGCACCGCCGGGCGTGGGATAAAGATAAAGGCCGTCAACCAAGCTGGAGTTACCCATTCGTTATTCCTCCTCTAAACCCGGATCGAGGGAAAACAATAATGACTGAACCAACAAAGAAATATCGTTTTTCACCCGTGCATCCACTTCAAAGACAGGCGGGTTAAAGCCCAATCCCTGCAATTGTAAATGATAGTCATCTATTGTCGGTTTATTGCTTAAATCCATCTGGGTAACTCCGATCGCTACGTTGGTTTCACTGATAAATTTACTGAAGGAATCCAGAAAGAACTTCATATCCTGGAATGGATCAGCTCTGGTATTGTCCAACAGTAGAACCAGTCCTATGCCACCCGATGTAAGAATATCCCACATAAAATCAAAACGTTCCTGACCGGGTGTTCCATATAAATGGATTTTTTCGCCGCCGGCGAGATTCATAATACCGTAGTCCATCGCTACCGTCGTAGCCGACTTCCTCTCTTTGGTCATATCGCTCGCCGCTTCATCCGTACCTACAGGCGGAACATCACTAATAGCAGCAATCGCAGTCGTCTTACCCGCGCCGACCGGTCCGGTAAAAATAATCTTATATTGGCTCATGTTTTAATTCTTGTTCCCACGTAATTTGCGCATAATTCTGCTCAGCACTCCTTTTTTCTTACTATGTTTCACAGGAGCCGGAGCAATCATCTGATCAGCTTTCCGTTCAGCCTGTCCCGCCAAACCCATTGCATATGCCGCACTGAAAAAGGCAAATACATATTGTGGTTTAATCTGCAGTACTTCCGCCACATTGGTTAATGTTCGGGGCCCGTCAATTAACAATGCGGTAATCCGAAGCGAATGCGGTGGTATAATCAAACGGGTGAAATTGGGCCACCGTTTTAAATAAACCGGCCTGTCAATATCTATTCCTTCAGGATACCGTCCTTTTGAAGTCCAGATTGCCAGTTTCCATACAAAAGCATCCATCGATTGAAATTTTTCCAGGTCCCTGGAGCGGGATTCGGTACCGCCATCGACCGGAGTCACCGTAATACCTTGTGCATCACCGGAAGCGATCGATGTGATAGGAACGGCTGAAAACGCCCTTAACTGCTTGTCATCGGCATCCAGCCATATGTCGCGTGTATCCGGATATATCACAAGCGGCTTCCACCCTGAATTCAATTGCAAAGCGCGGTTTTTTGAGACAGCCATTTTATAAGCTGATTGCACGTAGCCCTGATAAAAACTTTTTGCGCTATAAGTTGCCGACCTGACCTGTTCCGGATCAGTGTAATCAATTCCCGCAGCAATACCGATATAGGATGAGAAACTCTTTTCATCCATATACATCGCTGTTTTATGTTTCGATGTTTTATGCTGCTCATCGGTATTTACATATATTTTTTTTCCTTCATCTTGTCGAGTATCCGCTTTAACCGGTTCATCGGTCTTGGTAATCATCGGGCGATCGTCCGATTCCCGCCTGGCGGCAAATGACTGCTCCGCGCGTTTTTTTAATTCCGTTTTTTTTAAGTTGTTATAAATAACCTGTCTGGCTTGCTTTAATGCTTCCTGCATCTGCAATGTCTTTACCGGCTTTCTGACAAATATGACGTTTTCCAACGACAATGTCTGCAATGACAAAACAATCAAAGGCCGCTGAGGATGCATTTGCTTTCTGGCTTCCAGAATGCTTTTTGCGTTTCTAGCATCTGCGTCAATAATTTCAGCCTCTGCCTCATCCTCGGTAACGACCACTGCGTTTCCTTTACAAGGACCTTGAAGAAACATCACCATCATCTTATGCGAACGTGCGTCCATGCCATGTATGGCTATCCTTAACGGGCCTGTTGAACTATCCTTCATTTAACTAATCTTCCAACAAAGGTTTAAATTGATCCCAAAGCTGAAGCAATGGATTTTCCTGGTTCTTAACATGTTGGTACATTCTTTGAAAATTAACCGTATCGCGAGTGGATTTATACAAATCCAATAACTCCTCATGCAAAGCTCGATCGTCCGGTTGCTCTTCAACAGCTGTTTCCAGGACTTCCCTCGCCTCCTCCAACTGACTATACTCTATAAAATCCCTAGCCAACATCAGCGGATCGTGCTCAATGGTATCGTCTTCAGCGCTGGATTCAATTAGTTGGGTAGTGCCTACCCTGCCGGTGCATAATACAGAATAATGGTTAACAGGTAGTTGATTTACATCAATGTCGGTTTTTTTAAAAAACGCATCCAACACTTTGCTGTCATCGCCAGTCAATCGTTGTTTCGAACCATTGAACATTCTGCGACACAGTCCTTTCCTTCTGCCTTGCAGCGCAATGAATAAATCAACTAAAGCCGCATAAAGCTGTTCAGGTAAATTTTCCTTGAAACAGTAATAAATACGCTGCACATGAACAATCAGCTTTTTGGGTGTTCTGGAAACCTGATGACTAAAAAAAGCAGGCAGTCCCTGATGAGAAAAAGGAAACTGTAAAATATTCGGGTCGCTTTTCGCCATTAGAAAAACCAACTCAGTTTCAGACATATCGATGTTGTCTTGATTTTGCTCAGGCAAAACCAGCTGTGGCTGCATTATCATAAACCTGCTACCTAATTAACATGTAACCGAAGAATAGATGAATTTGACTTTTTTGCCAGTTCTTATTTTTATATAGAAGCGGTTTCAAACCTAATATTAAATAGATTTCTCAACCATAATTCCCTGTTTTTTGTTTTTTGTTTTTTGTTTTTATAACCATTGATTCATAATGGGCTTATAAATTCTTGAACTCATGCTAACAGGGTTTAGTTCAAGTGGAAACCTTTTTTGCCGGTAACGCCCCTCAATAATGATAAACAACCCAATTTTCAGGTTAGGCTGCTAAAAAATTTAAGAAATAAATACCCATAAGGTTTATTCAAACCATCACCAATACTGTATTAGCTATTATTTAATTAATATTTATTTATTGTTCAACTTAAATTGCTATAAATCTATTTATACGGTCCTAATATGTTACAAAAATATTTTGTCAGCAACATACCGATGTGCGCTCGGGACGTCCGGACATACGCGACAAATGCTTTGTGCATTGCTGTAAAAAATCGTCGTTGCCGTGTATCGTTTCCTGTAAAACCTTCCGGGTCCAATCAGGCAGCCCGCCATTCAAGCGGTAAAAAACCCACTGCCCCTGGCGGCGATCCAGCAACAGACCGCTTAATTTAAGATACGCCAAATGCCGCGAAATTTTCGGCTGTATTTCCTGTAAAGCTTCTGTCAGCTCACAGACACACAACTCTCTCTCCCGATGTAAAAGCAGCAGGATTTTTAGCCGGGTCTCATCGGCCAAACATTTATAAAACTGTACCGGTTTCAATGCGGCGCCTCATGAAGTTAATTTTTCAGTAACATAAAATATAAGGTATCATCAATTTCCCCTGCTTTATTGTAATGAATAATCCTTTTGTTAGTCCATGTTTATCAAAGGTCTAATTCTCAAAGGAGTAACGTTGATCGATCCCGTGATTCATTATGAATGATAAAGACTGTGTTGCTTTTTTACAGTGGTCCTTGCCAAGGCTACAACTGCGCTGGCGGGGCTTTCGCAAAGTTCGCAAACAGGTTTGTAAACGGATAGCCAGGCGTATGCAGGAACTGCAATTGAGTGATGTCGTAGATTACCGCACCTTTCTCCAGCAACATGCTGAGGAGTGGCATGTGTTGGACCGCCTCTGTAGAGTCACCATTTCCCGCTTCTATCGTGATCAAGGTTTATTCGATTTTCTCGAAAACAAGGCTTTTCCTGTGCTGGCAGAAACATGCAACGCGAGAGGCGGTTCTATCATTTCTATTTGGAGCATCGGTTGCGCCAGCGGCGAGGAGCCCTACAGTATTGCCATTTTATGGAAACGACGCTTAAAAAACCGTTACAGCGGGCTTCGGATCAACATCCTGGCTACCGATACCGATCGAACAGTTTTGCATCGCGCCGAAAACGCCTGTTACACCTTTTCCAGCATCAAGCAATTACCGCAAGCATGGCAAGAGGAATTTAGGAGAAAACCAAACAAAACGTATTGCCTTGCTAACCACATCAAGGCACAAGTTCAATTCCAATTTCAGGATATCCGCAAGCCTTTTTGCATGGAACCGGTAAATTTGATTTTGTGCAGGAACCTGATTTTTACCTATGACGATAAGCCGCTGCAACTCAAACTAGCCCGACACTTGACAAATACTTTGTCTCCCGGTGGTTTTCTGGTACTCGGCATTCATGAACGCTTGCCGCAAGAGCTGACAGGCATGTTTGACGACCCGGAATTTCCAGGCGTTTATCGTCTCAAATCCGTTGATATGACAGCGCAGTAAAACAATGAAACCGGTACAGGATATCCTTAATCGTATACGATGGGACAGGAATATGGCGGGGTCGAAATTTACCATCGGTTATTACGACCGAGTAGCCGACGCCATCATTTTAATACCGTTCCAAGCAATCCATTTTCCGCAAGGCGATCATTTTTCCTTCGAAGTGGTCGACGAAGAAGGGGAAAGCCATGCCATCCCCTATCACCGTGTCAAACGGATCTATCAGGATAATCGGCTGATCTGGCAGCGTGTACACTGAACGGATGCAAATTTTTGCCAGGCCGGATCTTGCGGTTTTGATTTCGCCAAATTCATGCGGAAATGACTGGGCGTCACTGTCAACGACGATACTCGAAATTCAGCGGCCAGCAGCACTCTAACGAAAATGCTTTTCCCCATCAAGTCGATAAAGTCCTGAATCAAGTGCCTGACTGCAAGCCTCCTCGTATTCTTTCCGGGTCACTTGCCGATTCAATACCGGATATTCATCGGCCCGATAGCAAGGATAGTATTGATCCATGATATTAATATAGGTGTGGGGCGATATTTCTTCGGCCAGAAATTTCATGATGATCGCTGACCCCGCAATCTGGTTCGGCAGCACCAAGTGACGAACTAACAGACCGCGCCGGCCTATGCCGGTATCATCCATTTGCAGATCCCCGACTTGTCGGTGCATTTCACGCACTGCGGCAAAATTAACCTCGGTATAGTTGCGAACCTTGGAATATTTACGGCCCAAGGCTGGATCGCCATATTTCATGTCGGGCATGTAAATATCGATGATGCCACGTAACAGGTGCAGTGCTTCAGGACTGTCATAGCCACCGCTATTATAAACCAGCGGCACCCGCAATCCTTTGGCGGCAGCAATAGACACCGCAGCAATGATCTGAGCCACAACATGGCTGGGCGATACCAGATTAATATTATGGCAACCGAAGTGCTGCAAATGCAGCATGATTGTTGCGAGTTCATCGGCGGTAACCTCATTACCTAGGCGTTTGTGACTGATTTCCCAATTTTGGCAATAGACACATCGAAGATTGCAACCGCTGAAAAAAATGGTTCCCGAGCCGTACCTTCCGCGCAAAGGCGCCTCTTCGCCATGATGCGGTCCGTAACTGTAGACCACCGCTTGGGCACCGATACGACACACAGCTCCTTCGATACCAACCAGCCGGTTGACATGACAATATCGCGCGCACAAATCGCAATCTTCCAAATGATCACGGGCACGGCCGGCGCGTCGTGCAAGTTCGCTATCGGTCAGGTATTTCAGATAGGCCGGAAGAAATAACATGGTTAACGATTGGGAATACCCTTCAACATAGAGCTAAATTTATTTAAGGAGTGATTGCCCACCAAATAAGAATCGACAACTTTCTACTTTTAAACCAAACTAATTATTGAATGATGCTAAAATTAAAAACTTTACATTTTAATTTTCTAAAAACGAGCGACAGACTACGTTTTCAAAAATGAGTCCATTCAACTGCGTGTTCCGTCCGCGGTATTTCAATTTTTCACTATGAAGTTACCACTAACAGTCTATGCTGGCAATGTATTATATTTCGTTGCCCTCAGCATATGTTTAGCCACGCTGCTGGCCGCTTGCGCCCAAGTGCCGACTACATATGAAGTGGAACAGCCCAAAGTAGAAATGTCAGTCGCGCATCTATCAATCCAAACCACGCCGGAAAACGCGCAGGTGCGTATCCTTAATATTGAGCCGGTGTATCATGACGGCATCGCGCTTCTTCCCGGACGTTATCAAATCGAGGTAACCCATCCGGGTTATCAGCGGCATATCAAATGGATTGAGTTAGGCACAGAAGACAAGATTTACAGTGCCGTACTGAACAAACAGGCACAACTTTTTATCCGAACCAATCCGAAAGACGCGCAAGTGCGTATCCTTAACATCGAGCCGATATATCAGACGGGTATGTCGCTGCCGCCCGGACGTTACCAGATCGAAGTGACCCACCCGGGTTACCAGCGCCATATCGAATGGATTAAGCTAAAAACCAAGGATAAATCGCTCAATGTGGATTTGAAAGAAATACCGGTAACAGCACTCAACCCTGATGAGATAAAAATGGCGCGGATTAAACCGGGCTGTTTCCAAATGGGTAGTCCCGACGATGAAACGGGAAGAAACCGCGACGAAACACAGCATTACGTTTGTCTCACCCATGGCTACTACCTTGGTAAATACGAAGTGACCCAGGGTTTATGGCGTCAGGTGATGGGAACCAATCCATCCCACTTCAAAAACTGCGGCGATCGATGCCCCGTTGAAAATGTCAGCTGGAACGATGTCCGAAAATTCATCGCTAAACTAAATCAGCTGACAGGCTTACAGTATCGCTTACCCACAGAAGCCGAATGGGAATATGCCGCCCGGGCCGGAGGGACGCCGGCGACCTATAACGGAGACCTGACTGTCAATGGCTGGCATAATGCACCTGAGTTGGATGCCATTGCCTGGTATGGCGGCAATAGCGGCGTGAATTATTCCAACGCTGTCAACTGCAGCACTTGGCCTGACAAGCAATATACCGCCAAACATTGCGGAACTCACCCGGTCGGTTTAAAAAAGGCAAATGTCTGGGGGCTCTATGACATGCTCGGCAATGTGATGGAGTGGGTACAGGACGGCTATGGGAAGGATTATTACAAAAATAGTCCATCCCACGATCCTCAGGGCCAGGCGACCGATTCATACCACGTGGCACGAGGCGGCAGCTGGAAAAGCCGCGCGGAGTATGTGCGTTCGGCAAATCGTAGCGGCAACGCAGCTGACAGCCATAGCAAATACCGGGGATTCCGCTTGGCCAGAAGCCGCTAACTTTTTTGCCATTTCACCAACATATAATCTGAATCGCTAAATATCTGCACATCGCCAATAAGCAATCCTTTCTCCATATCACGGTATATCAAAACGCGATGATGATGATATTTTGCTGAGACTATTTGGCCGGAAACAGTGCCCACCCATTGTCCGATATCTTCTTTTATACCCCAGAAAATTAACTCACACCTGAAATCCGATTTTTCTAACAACCGAAACCCGCTTCCGGAAACACCCTAAAACCATATAAATTTTAAGGTATAATAAGCGTTGAATGGTAGGTCGGAATAGCAGCAACCGAGTACCGGCAACGTCAAATGTGGCGGGTTTATCAATTATCACCATTTTGCCGGGAACAAGCACCCTAACGGTTACCGGGTAATTTTCCGGCTGCCTGCTTTTTCGACATTCTCCAAACGGGGAAATGGAATGGTTTGCAGCCGGTGCCCGGCCCCGGTTGATGCATTAACAGTGAGCAGAACATGAATATAGACACAATAGGTTTTTTCGCGGCGCAAGCGGATGCTTTCGGCGAAACCTTGGCCGATCGCCAAGGCCGGAACGATATGATCGATGGGGTATTGTCCCAGGCGTTTAGCAGTTTCGACCGCAATGTCGAGATGGAGACTGAGGCCTACCCCGAGATCGCCTGCCGTAAGGGTTGCGCCACTTGCTGCACGTTACGGGTCACTGCAACCGCACCCGAAGTGCTATTAATCGAACGCTTCCTGCGTTGGACCGAATCTCCAGGCCGTAAACTCAATCTGGCGAAACGGGTGGAAAAAGCCAATCAGGTAACCTGCGGACTGAACGAAGAACAGCGGGTTCAGCTGCGACGGCGCTGCCCTTTCATCGAGCAGGGTGCATGCATGATTTATCCGGTACGTCCATTGGCCTGCCGAGGCCACGCCTGTTACGACCGACAAGCCTGTGTCGATGCGGCACGTGGCCGTATAAACGATATTCCCATTTCCGAACCACACCGGACATTTCGCAGCTTAATCCAAAATGCTTTGCTCTCCGCACTACGCGATGCCGGTTACGCCTGGGGAATTTACGAGTTAAATCAAGCGCTGACGATTGCATTGAATGACGGGAATTGTCAGGCGCACTGGATAACAGGTCAGGACGTGTTTGTACAGGCGACGATTACTGATGCCAGTCAGATTGAAATGGCGAATCTCTTCGATCAGATTAAGCATATCAGCTCGGCAAACTCTGATAACAAACCAAGTAATTTGAATTAGACGGCGGTATTCAACTGGCGAGGAACGGCCATGGAGGTCTTTTCTTTGTGATGATTAAAATTTTTCCAGTCGGAAATCATTGCTGCCAGTTTATCCAGCTTCTTCAGGTACCGGTGCCATGGGGATAAGCCTTTGTGTATCCACTTTCATCATTGAGGCGCGTGGCGCCATACCCACGCACGACGAATGAGAGTTCACGAACTTTCCGTAGAGGCGAAAAATTTTTCGTCCTTACAGGCTGGATTCAGCTTATCCAATTCCCATCGGGCTGGATTGTTGCGGATATATTCACGAATGTGAGTTAATTCCGGCTCGTTTCGTACGACGTGGTCCCAATAATTGCGTTGCCAAACCTCATGAATCGCAGTGTTGTTCCGCATCCATTTGGTCACGCCGATTTTGAATCCCCGGACAACGGAAACGATTGTTTTTGATGTTCCTCGCGGGCGTTGTTGTATTGCGGGTAGGGGCGAAAAATTTTTCGCCCCTACTATCGCAACGTAGAAATGATGTTCTCTTGGTAATGGCTGTGTCTACCGATTCATTCTCAAGTCAACCTCCTTCTACGGCTCATTCTGTAGTGCTTAACCTACCGCATCCAGGCCCGAATATACGGCTTCTGCCCCCTGTTTGAGGTGTTACCTGGATCTGCGTGCTGATCCGCTCCTTCAAGGCGGGTACGTGTGAAATCACGCCGATCAGCTTGCCGTCCTGTTGCAGGCCCGCGAGGGTTTCCAAGGCGGTGTCTAGGGCTTCCTCGTCCAGCGTGCCGAAGCCTTCATCTAGGAACAGCGAATCCACCCGGACATTCTTGCTGGCCATATGGGACAAGCCCAAGGCCAGGGACAGGCTGACGATAAAGCTCTCACCGCCGGAGAGGTTCTTCGTGGACCGAATTTCCCCAGCCTGATAGTTGTCAATCACGTTGAGCTCCAGAGGCTGAGCATCGTCACGGATCAGCAAGTAGCGTTCGGTCATTTTCTGCAGTTGCCGGTTGGCGTGACCAATCATCATTTCGAAGGTAAGCCCTTGGGCAAAATTGCGATACTTCTTGCCGTCTGCAGAGCCGATCAATTCGTGCAGATTTTCCCACCTGCGGCACTCTTTTTTCTGGGCCTCGATAGCCGCTCGCTTCTCCTCTATCCGCTCTTTGGCGGCGGTATTTTCACTCAGCTTGTGCTTGAGACCCGCAATGATGTCCCGCAACTCTTTCAGGTCTTCCTCGTGCTTTTTGAATTGGGGCTCGAGCTCTTCCAGAGATTCATCGGTAAGCTTCCTGGCAAGTTCCGTGGTCAACCGCGTTTCCCGATCTCTTTTCCGGGCTTTCAGATCTGTTTGGCGCTCATCCAGATCCTTGGCCGTAACCGTCAGCTCATCCCTACGTTCAGAGGGCAGTATGGCCGCCAGATACTGTTCTTCATCTGAAAAGCCTACAGGTGCTAGTGCTGCGGAGAATTCATTTTCCAGCTTTCTCAGTTCCGGCGCTCGTTGGTCGATGCGTTTCTTCAGAGATTCGACATGGGCCTTCGCGGTATTCCATTTTTGTTGGAACTCATTGTGCCGTTCTCTGGCCTTCCTTTCGGCACCTTCGGCATCAGAAATTACCTTGTTCAAGCGAAGCTCCTCCACATCGGGATTCTTGTCGCCGTACAATGCATTGCGTTCATCACTTCCGGTGACGAGTTCCTTTTTCAAGGTATCCAGGCGCTCCAGCTTTTCGGCCAGGGCGGTGCTTTGGGTTTTGATAACCGCATCCAGCCGCTTCACCTCGCTGTCGATGCCGGCAATCTGTTTCTCGATGTCCGCCTTTTTCTTGACCTGGTCTTGCCATGACTTCAGCCGTACTCTGAGGATTTCGAGCACTGATGAAATGTCCGTTTCAGGGATCTCCGCAATACCCAACGGCAGGAGTTTGGTAGAAACGGCCTGTCTGCGTTCGGCAAAATCAGCACGGAGTTTCACCAGGCCGTCATTCACATCGGCAAAGGCTTTCTCGGCAGCCTTCTTATCATTAGCCGCTACTGACTCCAGATTTTCAGCATCCGTCAGGGTTTTACGGGCCAAACTTTCAGCGTCTTCGAATTTCTTGATGGCGGCTTCCTGATCCTCAGCTTTGCTAATCAGCTTGGTCAAGGCGTCGATCTTCTGTTCAGTTTTATCGGGGACAGGAACATTCCCTTCCGCGAAGGGGTGTTCGGTTGCGCCGCAGAGTGGACAGGGCTTGCCATCTTCCAGTTTTGCCCGATGATCTTCAAGCTCCGCAATTTTCGACAGGAATGCCATTTCACGCAACAGGGTTTCCTTCTTGGTGCGGTATTCCCGCAACAAGCGGTCCCCCAGCAGCCGGCTCAAAGCATCTTTACCCTGCTGAAGCTGTTTTAATGCATCTTCCAACTCCTGTTTCCGCATGCCGGATTGCTTCTGACTGTCGTCGAACGACTTTGTCGCCAGTTCCAGAGCCATCGTGGCCATTTCTTGATCAGCCTCTTTTTGAACGATTTCTTTTTGCTTAGAGAGCAGGCCGCCAAACTGTTCTTCAACGCCAGCCAGACCGCTGATCAGCCATTCATCCTGTGCATGCTCCTTAAGGTAGCCGTCAATAAGTTCCAGCGCCTTATGAGCCTTGGAACGTTTTTCCTGCTCCTTGATCCGGGCTTTTTTGTCTGTATCAATCTTTGCCGTATCCTTTTTGCAGCCCTCATCACCTTCCGAAACGGCCTTTTTATGATCGGCCAATTTCTGATCGAGGGAGCGAACTTTCTGCAATTTAGGCGCGGCCGCTTTTAGCTCTTCTTTGGCCCGAGCGGTTTGTTGCTCAGCCGATTTTAGCGCCTCGGCCTGTTCCTTGGCGGAGGATTCCAGTCCAGGCAGAGCCCCTTCCTCAGTTGTTAAAGATTCTCTGTCATCCGCCTGCTGTTTGCGGGTGGCGGTGAGCGTTGCATATGCGCCATCCAGAGAGGCGGCGCTCAAAGCTCGGCCCAGCTTTTCACGATCCGGTTTGAATGCCTCAATCTCGTCTTGCAGCCTGCTCGCCTCATCGGCCAAGTTGACGATTTCCTTCCTCAGGCCATTGATGGTATTGAGCCAGGCTATGGCCTTCCCGGTTTCAGCGGACTTGGCGGCGAGACCTGTCTCTTCCTTCTGCCTTATCTCAAGTGCCTGCCGGATATCTTTTTCCTGCTCCGGCTCAAGAATCACGATGCCTGCCGTTTCAGCCTGGAGCAGGTTCAGCTTGTCCCGCTCCTCGCGCTGCCGCTCATGGACACCGATGGATATCCGGCTGTAGATCTCGGTGCCGGTTATTTGCTCCAGGATCGGAGCCCGATCATCGGGTGCCGCTTGAAGAAATGCGGCAAAGCCACCTTGGGCCAGCAACATGGAGCGGGTGAAACGATCAAAATCCATGCCGGTGGCCGACTCGATCCGGTCAGAGACCCCTCTGATTTTGGATTCGAAAATCTCCCCGGAATCGGCATTGGCAATTTCGTGTTTCGGAGCCTGGAGTTCGCCATCCGGCTTCTTGCGCGCCCGGTGCTGGCTCCAGTGGCAGCGAAAGCGCCCTGCCTGCGTTTCGAAACTCACCTCGGCAAAGCATTCGCCGGTCTGGCGGGACATGATTTCGTTTCCACTCTTGGTGATCTTATTCAGGCGAGGCGTTCGCCCGTATAGGGCGAGGCAAATAGCATCGAGGATCGTAGTCTTCCCTGAGCCGGTGGGGCCGGTGATGGCGAAGATGCCGTCAGACGCGAATGCCGGGTGCGTCAGGTCGATTTGCCATTCGCCGACCAGTGAGTTCAGATTCTTGAAGCGTAGATTAAGAATTTTCATGAGAATGGAACCACGAATGAACACGAAGGGACACTAATAATAAATACAGGATTCTCGGCCTGAGATAAGCTTACAGTTCCAATATTCGTGTTTATTTGTGTTAATTCGTGGTTCGTCTTCATAAAACGAGCCGTTCCCATTCGAGTTTTGCATGCTTGAAATTGAGGATCACACCAACACGCAAGCCGGTGATTTTTAGATAGTTGATGACCTGTCCGCGCTCGATGTCTGTGATACAGTCAATAGTCTTCGTCTCGATAATGACCTTTTCGAAGGAGATCAAATCCGGTATATATATACCAACCTCTACGGATTTGTAGATAACAGGAAAACGGGATTGCTGGCGATATGGAATACCTCTCAAACCAAATTCTACGACCAATGCATTTTCATAAGGTTTTTCAAACAAACCAGGGCCTAGCGTATTCAGTGCATCCATGGCACAGCCTACAATCCGATACACTTCATCCTTCAGCAATAATTCGTGTTTATTCGTGTCCATTCGTGGTTTTAGTTTTCCGCGTCATTTTCCATCAGACTCCGGACCGTTTCCTGGTAGGCCCGAAGCAGCTCCGGCCGCTGGTCCTCAGGTACGTCATGAACGGCGAGACATCGTTCAAACACGTCGTTCACGCTCAGATCGTCGAGTGTTTCCTCTTCATGGATTTGTCCCAGCACGCGGTCGATGATGCGGTTATTCTTTATTCGGAGGATTTCCATTTGGGTGCCGGAAATCGCAGCCTCCAGGCGCTCACGCAGGTCGCCAATAACCTCCGTGCCGTCGTAAATGACTTCGAGCCAGCCTTGGGAGTCCGTTGCCGACAATTCGAGGATGCGGCTTGAGATGCCGTCCCAGTCTCCCTTGACGCGTTCGAGTTTCTGAAACACCGGCACGTCGATCAAGCTGATTCGAGTTTCATGATCCGCAGATGGCGCAGATTTTCGCAGATTATCTACTTCTTCATCTGCCTTTATCTGAGTAATCTGCGGATAAAAATCTACAATCACCACGCTCTTCTGCTGTTTTGCCTCTCCGAAACCCATAGGCAATGGAGAGCCGCAGTACCGTGTGGTTTCGGAGCCGTTCACCTTTTGCGGGACGTGGAGGTGCCCCAGCGCCAGATAGTTGAAGCAGGCAGGAAAAATCCCGGCAGTCACGTGAGCCAAGGAGCCGACATAGAGTTCGCGCACGCCATCACCATCGACGGTTTGTCCACCTGCGGTGAACAGATGTCCCGTGCCAACGATGGGAATATCGACCCCGAGTTCCTCGCGCTTCTGCTCGGCCAAGGCGGCGACGGCGGCGTAATGGGTGCGAATGCCTTCGATCAGTTTCCGCTCCTTGTCCTCGACGCTCTCACCCGCTTCCGCCACGCGGATATCCCTGTCGCGAAGGTAGGGCACGGCGCAGACAATCAATTCCGGAGCGTCCTGCT
>JBNLCC010000031.1:0-10060 GCA_050303615.1 Methylococcaceae bacterium
CCCTATTTTTGCCGAAGATTTACCTGACCTGGAAGCAGCGCCGGAGCCGCCCGACCTGCCGATGCCGGTACAAAGCGGCGAAACACTGCAACCGGATATTACCATCATCCGCCGCGGCAAGAAAACTATTCAGGAATATCGTATCAATGGCGAACTCTATATGATAAAAATCATTCCCGATATCGGCCCGCCTTATTATATGGTAGATACTGATGGCGACGGTAATGTGGATCTAAGAAGGAGCGACCTGGAAAGAAACCTCAGAATCAACCAGTGGAAAATATTCAGCTGGGACTAACATAAATTTAACTCTTTTTTATTGACGGTTCCGGGCCGCCCGAAATGACCGATAATCAATTACCACTCACAATAGACAACACGCTGCAGAAACTGCGAGCGGTCTGTTTTTCAGAGGAACGGCTGGAAATAGCTGTCCTGGTCGGCAGCCGTGCGACCGGCCGAAATCGCAAAGACAGCGATTGGGATATTGCCATTCAATGGCATAAGCAAATTCCGCCTCTGCAACAGTTCGGTCTGACCGAAAAATTACGGCACAATATTGCATCGCAATTAAACATTGATAGTGCAACAATCGATTTGATCGATATGCCTTCAGCCCGGCTTGCCATGCGCGCAGCAATTGCCGAAGAAGGCATTCCCATCAAAGCGGAAACGCTCGCCTGGCACCATTTTTTAACCCGTACCTGGGCGGAGTTGGAATGGCTGGAATGGGACCGGCGTCATGCGGCTTGATTTATATCAGCAGGAAACGGCCGCCATCGCCGCGTTGCAGGGCGGACTACTTGATGAAGCGGCACAACTGTTAAATTCAGGTATAACGCTGAGCCCGCTGGAACAAAACGGCGTCCTGCATGAATTGCAGATTTTAATTGAAAATGCGATCGGTAAGGCCAAACATTTATTGAAAGCCGCCAACCGGACGGTTCCTATTTCAGCTTACGATAGATTTCTTTTGTTAGATCAAGTAAAACTAATTTCAGAATCGGAAATAACACAATGGAATAATGCGGTAGGACTGCGCAATAAAATTGTACATGACTATATGAATTTAAGCATGGATATCGTCCTTTCGCTGGTCGCCCAACATCACCATGCCTTTATCGTCAGTTTTTTACACGCACCGATACCACAAAAATTAATTTCCGGATCTAACCTGCAAACAAAATAATTTATCGCTTCAGCGCTATGAAGCTGCCGGCTGAAACTTTATTTCAGAAGAATTGATCTTTGTTTAGCAGGCGTCTGATCGGTTAAACCATTAAAAACAGCATATCTGCGAGTAATTTTCATCAATTTCCAGGCATGGCACATTCCCCAGAAATAAACGGCGAATGTGCATAAAAACAGATAAAACATCACGTAACCAGCGATATGAAACGTATACTCGCCTAAAATCCCAACCAATGCCAATAAGATTGATAATAATAAAACGACAACCAGCGTCCCATTCACACTGAATCCGGCAAGTGGCAGGATATGATGAAAATGTTCACGATCCGGTGCAAAGGGGGAACGCTTTTTCCGGACCCGACGAATCATAATACAAACGGTATCCATTAACGGCAATGCAATAATCCAAAGTACCGTTGACGGCTCAATCACGTGATATTCGCCTTGCGAGGCCGCAATCAAAAACGAGCAAATACTAAAGCCAAACAAGGTGCTACCGGCATCTCCTAAAAAAACCGATGCTTCGCGACCGAAAACACGCAGGTTAAAAATTAAAAAGCCCATGATCGATGCAATAAACATTATGCAAAGTAACGTTATATTGAAAAAAGCCGGGGTGTTACACAAGATGGATACGACCAAAAAGATAAATAATGACAAGGAGCCGGCCAAACCATCCATTCCATCGATCATATTAAAGGCGTTAATGCCGCCGACTAAAGCAAATACAGTAAACGGTTTAGCGAATTGCCCCAACTGAATTTCACCGAATCCGAATAAATTACCTAAGCTTTTGATCTCTATATTGCCGAGTTCAATCATGATCAACGACGCGACAATTTGAGCAAAAAACCTTGGGACAGTATGGATATTTTTATGATCGTCGATAATACCGACAAGCACCAGCATTGAACAGGCCAACAAAAAGGCAAGGTTGAACGGATTTAACAGATCATATAGGATAAGTCCTGCAGATAAGCTGAGAAAAATTGCAATACCGCCAATAAGGGGAATATCTCCGTTATGCAGTTTGCGCGTAGAAGGTTTATCGGTTAACCCGGCCTTCATTGCCAGGGGTTTGAGAAAAATGATTAAAGCTGTCGAAATTAAAAAAGAATATATTATTAAACTTAACGTTATATGTTCATCCATTATTTTCCCCCGAATTTATTCACTAATTCCCAATTCAGCAGCGCCAAAACGGGAAGATCATTAACACATTATTGAAGCTTACTCTTACAAGCAGTTGTAACTGAATATCGCCTTAAATAAGTTGCCGAATATCAATGCTGACACTTCTGATTGCTAAGAGCCCTAAAATAGAGTGACTCTCTTGGTTTTCAGTTTATTAAAATAAGTTGGGATAACCTCAGCTTGGAGGCATTCAGTATACGGTCTTACTCGTCCCCGCAAGGCTAAATTTAACGGGACTTTTAAACAAAGCCGCTATTCCTTTTCTATCAACAAGCATCAGTCAATCGAGTAATTTTTCAAAAAACGTTCTATTTCAATTTAGCGGTCATGTTATAAATGACGTTAGAAATATAATAATGTAAATTGCGAGGTCTGTTTCAGACAAAGTTGAAATTTGTGAATCAATGTACAAATTCGGTAAAAAGATCTTTTAAATATGTGAACTAATATACATTTACCAAAGACCTATGCTTGAAATCAGAACAACAGTTAACAACGAGTCAAAAACATAGATTTATAAATTAAGCAGCGTCATGCCTGCCGGGAAGCGGGTATCCAGTGCTCGGGATGGCAAGTCCGAAACATTCCTTTAGCTTGGATTCCGGATATTTCCCTTCTAGCCGAGCGGCAGTCACTTCCGGAATGACAGGTTTTTTTATAATAAAGACATGATCTATATACAGATTTAGGCGTAAACAATCACATAACTACCAATAACACATGAAAGAATTAACCAAAAAGCGCATCCTTATCACCAGCGGTGCCGGTTTTCTCGGTTCGCACCTCTGCGAAAGATTACTCGGAGAAGGTCACGACGTACTTTGCGTTGATAATTTTTTTACCGGCTCCAAAGAAAATATTATTCACCTCCTGGAAAACCCGCATTTTGAACTGATGCGCCACGATGTAACTTTCCCCCTGTATGTGGAAGTGGACGAAATTTACAACCTGGCCTGCCCCGCATCCCCGATTCACTACTAGTTCGACCCGGTACAAACCACCAAAACCAGCGTACATGGCGCAATCAACATACTGGGCCTGGCAAAACGGGTCAAAGCGAAAATCTTTCAGGCATCGACCAGTGAAGTCTACGGCGATCCACAGGTTCACCCGCAACAAGAGCAATATTAGGGACATGTCAACCCCATCGGTTATCGTTCAAGCCTTAAGCGATAACCCAATCACTATCTATGGGGACGGTTCCCAAACCCGCTCCTTTTGTTATGTCGACGATTTAATTGAAGCCTTTATCCGGCTGATGGAAACTCCCGACGATTTTACCGGTCCACTGAATATCGGGAATCCCAGCGAATTTACGATTAAGGAATTGGCGGAAAAAACGATTGCGTTGGTCGGTTCCGGATCCAAACTGGTTTACAAACCCTTGCCCAGCGATGACCCTACACAGCGATGTCCGAACATCTCGCTGGCCCAAGAAAAACTCGCCTGGGAACCAAAGATAGATCTGGAAGAAGGTCTGCAAAAAACCATTCCCTATTTTGAAAACCTGTTACGAAACAAATACACCAACCGACTATGAAAACTCTGCCCAGCCGCTTAACACAACTGACCGGATAATCAAAAATCCCGGAAGACAGACTGTCGAAACCATCTTGCCCGCAGAATTAAAAATAAAATCACATAAAAACATACATCAAGCGGTGAAAAGTATAGAATAACCCGTTATCGGGAGATAAAAATGGCACTGGCACAAGAAGACATCGAACTAATACAAGAGCTGATTCAACAAATCCTGTCAACGCGCCCGGAAAATGTCAATGCAAATGTGCGTTATGAATTGGATTTGCGGGAACGTACGGTTCGTGTGGAGGAGGAATTAAAGCACCAACGGGAATTATTGGTTCAAGGCTTTAATTTGATGGAAAAGCGCTTCGAGCAAATCGACAAACGATTCGAACTAATCGACAAACGATTCGAACAAGTTGATAAGCGTTTTGAAGCAGCGGAAAAAGCCAGGGAAGAGCTACGCCAGGACATGAACAAGCGTTTCGAACAAATGGACAAACGCTTCGAGCAGGTGGATAAGCGCTTTGAACAAGTAGACAAACGCTTAGAGCAAATGGATAAGCGCTTTGAACAAGTAGATAAACACTTAGAGCAAATGGATAAACGCTTCGGACAAATCGACAAACAGTTTGAAGTAATCACGAGTCGGTTAGACCGCTTCATGTTTTGGTCGCTTGGCCTAACCGTATCGGCGGTTATAGCAATAGTAAAGCTAGTCTGAATACCATTCAGAGTTAAAACTAAATCCGGCGTTTGAGGGCTTGCACATTTCTCTATTACAAATGCCGGTTCGGTAATTAAAATTTAAATACGGATTAATCCTACTTTATCAGATTTATCTAAATACCGTCATACCCGCCGGGAAGCGGGTATCCAGTGCCGAGGATGGCAAACTTCGAGCTATTCATGCACCTTAGATTCCGGCAACCTATATTTGATAGATAAACACAATGAATGCCGCAGTTCACCACCGCAACTTTCATTTAACCGGCACAGTAACCCTAATCTGCGGAAACAATTTCTGAAGCCGATCCCGCAACGCCTGTTTAGCCGACCGATCGCCATGTACCAAGCGAATCATTGACGGTTGAATACGCATCCGTTTGATGAAATTAGTAAGATCATGCTGATCGGCATGCGCGGAATAGCCGCTAATCGTATGGACGCCGGCACGGATATTAAAACGCCGGCCATCGATCACCACATAGCCGCCACGCGGTCCATATTGTTGAATATCCCTCCCGACAGTACCGACCGCCTGATACCCGACAAACACGATATCATGCTGCGCTTCCTCAAGCATCGCCTTCAGGTAATTAACCACCCGCCCGCCACTGCACATACCACCGGCCGCCAGCACCACAGCCGGCCTCCCGGTACGGGCAAGGTAATCAACTGTCTGTAAATGGGTTTGATGGTCATCAATGGTCGTTAACTGTTCAAACGACAACGGATGACGCCCTGCAGCCAGTTTTTTGCGCGCCTCCTTATCCCAAAAGGAGCGCAACTGCCGATAGCTGTCGGTAAAGCGAGCAGCCAACGGTGAATCGACAATCACTTCCAAATCATCATAGCGCAATCCTTCAGCGATCCAATCATCACGATAGCGATGAATCAACTGCTCCAACTCATAGAGCAATTCCTGCGTACGCCCAATACTGAAAGCGGGAATGATAACGGTGCCACGATCCCGTAACGATCGCGTCAACACCTGGCGTAAACGCTGGCGGCGGCTATAGCGGGATTCATGATTACTATCGCCATAAGTACTTTCCAGTACCACCAGATCAGCCGCATAAGGCGATTTAGGCGCCGGCAGCAACGGTGAATACGGGGCGCCCAAATCACCGGAAAATACAATTCGCTGTTTTTCAGAACCTTGCTGCAAAGCTAACTCAACATAAGCGGAGCCTAGAATATGTCCGGCTGGCGAAAGCCTGACCCGCATGGATACTTGATCTTTCACAATAACTTGCCAGGTTTTATAAGGCAGCGGATGTAGCTGCCGTTCAATCTGCGCCAAAAAACGTTCAATCAAACTTTCATCGCGGGTAAAACCAATTTTCAAAGCATCTTCCAACACTAACGGCAACAAAACGGCGGATGGTTCGCTACAGAAAATTGGCCCTCTAAACCCCGCTGCCAGCAAATAAGGTATCCGGCCGACATGATCGACATGCACGTTAGTAATGATCAGTGCCTGAATCCGTTCGACAGGAAATTCAATTTGCAGGCGTTCAAAACCGGCGCCGTCATCCGAGGTTTCCTCGCCCTGAAACAGACCGCAGTCGACCAATACAGACCGCTTATCTTGCAATATCAGTTCGTGACAAGAACCCGTCACGCCGTTTACAGCGCCGTGGTGTCTAATATCGAACAAAGAAGACTCCTCTTTTAGGTGATTTATCAAAGACTCGCTCTACTTAAATCTCTTCCCCCCTTCGAAGGCCGTCGTAACACCCTCTCTCCTCGGGGTGCAAGGTGAGGGAACATAAAGCGTAGCTATTGATTTATAAGTCCTGATCCTAACCTCTCCTTGAGAGAGAAGGAACTGTTTTACCTTTTACGGCTCCCTCCTTCGAGAGAAAGTTGAATAAAGGGACATAAAAAACTGAAATTTGATGTGCGGATACTATAAACGCAAGACTCAGAATTCATTGAGAAAAGTCCTCTCCGGAGAGCAATGCCGTTAAGTTAAGAAATAAAGTCCCTTCTCCCTTCGGGAGAAGGTTAGGATGAAGGGATAAAATAGCTTAATTCATATAACAACGAATTTTGAAATGCCAGCACCAACCTGCTAAAGTAGCGAATAAATTCAGTTAACGTTCGCGGCTGTGTAGGATGCCGGTGAGGAACGAACCGCATCCTTCTCGATCAACGCGATACACTGTACTCAGAACACTCCACTTTACTGTTTAATCTCAGTCACATGCCCCCAAAATACGCTAACGATCCAATCAGCGCCGAAGAATACCTTCAAAGAGAGAAGCATAGCGATATCAAACACGAACTCATCAATGGGCATGTCTACGCCATGGCGGGCGCCAGTAAAAACCATGACAGAATAATAATGAACCTTGCCGGTGAATTTCGAAACCACCTAAAAAACTCACCCTGCGAACCCTTTGCCGCAGATGTCAAAGTAAAAGCCGGCGCCAATTTTTTCTATCCCGACGTCATGGTTGTTTGTGAAAATAATGATACCGACCCCTATTACACCGAATCGCCCGTTATCCTTATTGAAATTTTATCGCAGTCTACGCGTAGAATCGATCAAACCATCAAGCGAAAAGCTTATCAACAATTATCCAGCCTCAAAGAATATGTGCTGATTGAACAGGACTTTGTCGACATCGAATTCTGCAGAAAATCCGAAGGCTGGCAATCGAACCATTACTTTTTAGGCGACAACGTTCACTTTGAATCCATCGATTTAACCTTACCGGTCGAAGAAATTTACCTCAGAGTCGAGAATGACGACATGAAATCCTTTTTAGCGGAACAACAAGAATTGAAGTTGGGAGGAGGGGAAACGTAAGCAAACACGGCTCGTAACATGCCGGCGAGGCCCATAATCCACCACGGAGCTGTCCGCGCACGGTAACCCAACACACCGCACAGCAATGCGGCTCCTCACAGAATTCAGCAACACTGATTTTGGGTTGCTCCCCGCCTCTCATGCTCCGGGGCTCACCAAGATGTTAGGTTGGCTACCGCCAGCCTAACCTACGCTGGCAGGCTACGCGGCTAGCGCACCACCTCTTCCAAACTCCGCGCCATCAACAACCGTTCCGACCATTCCAACAAAGTATCTGCGTCCGCCGCTTCGATCCGTCGACGGACAGCCTCCGGCAACTCGATAAGGCGCAATAAATAGGGCGCAATAGGCAATAACCGTATTGCGCCGTAAGGTTTTAACGCCTTTCGGCGGCAACATATTGCGTAGACAACGGCGTTGCCCAATCGAGCGGATAAATTCCACGTTTAACATAACTCAATAAGGCACAACAAATAGGGCGCAATAGGCGCTAGCCGTATTGCGCCGTAGGGCTTTAACGCCTTTCCCCGGCGACATATTGCATAGACAACGGCGTTGCCCAGTCGAGCGGATAAATTCCACGTTTAACATAGCGGTGAAAAGTCGAATAAGGCCAATCAGCCACGTGCTCAACCAATCCATGTTTGAGCGGGTTAATATGGCAATAATCGATGTGCGCCTCATAATCGGCATCATCAAGAATCCTATGTTCCCAAAACCGGCGCTGCCAGATGCCTCGTTCACCTCTGCCGACGCGAACGATTGAGCGCCGTTCCGTTTTCTGCATCGCTTTGGAAAAAGCTTGTTTGATACATCGCCAACGGTTGGTATTGTCGTCATCACCTGCGGGAAGTGTCCAAACACAATGCAAATGATCGGGCAAAACAACCCAAGCATCGATATGAAAAGGCCATCGTTGCCGTGTGTTGTAAACCGATTTTCTAAGAACGTCAATATGCCGAACCAGCAAATCGTTTGGTTTCCTTTGCAAAAGGTTGACTGTGAAAAAATAGGTTCCGCCTGGTATGCGGTAACGGCGATAATCCGGCATCATCAAGTTCCATTGATTCGTTGATAGTGCTGAAACTTAACACATGCGGCGCAATACGGCTAGCGCCTATTGCGCCCTATTTATTGCGCCTTACCCGGACTATTAACCACTGAATATTCAGGGTCATATAGTTCCATGACCCCCCCTCAAATTCAGATTATTACGCTGCTTCAAGCTTATACTCCCGAATATCGACCTGAACACCATGCTTGGCGATTTCAGGCGCTCTTTTTAGCAATTCAGAAGCAACGGCATCCTCAATATACTGCTCGCCGCAGTTATCGCAGATCAAAGCAGGAACACGCTTAAAGACAATCGTGGAGCCATCTTTTTCCAGTGTAACCGATGCAAAACCTTTTTCAGTCTCGCCATGTTTGCAGATTGTGCATTTCATTCTTTTTCCCTTCTTGTCTTATAGTCTTCATGCCACTTTTCCGGTGTCGGTTCATATACGGTTATCACGATAACCGTACCCGCTTCGTCGGTAGCATAGACAACATGTATGGCTCGTTGCCCGATATATCCGAGAACAAGACAGACGGATAAGGCAGGTCATCCGTGTAACTTTCTATGGTTTGGTTTCGCCGAACTTTACTATCTGCTCAACCTCTTCTTTGGAAATGTCTCTTTGAAACATTCTCTCAATAGCACGAACCCTATAGATACAAGCCAAAGATCTGCCTTGTTTTATCGAGAAGTAGTCAAATCATATCAGCAAATTGCAGCGGTTGCTAAAAGTTGTAGAAGATTGCTCGTTCAGGTTTGGGTGGTATTTTATTGTAAGCAAATTGCTCTAAAATTAGCCTGTCTCCATTTATTTAGCCACAGCAGCGATGTTATTTAAAATAAGCCTGGGTGTTGTGGTGAACGTCGGAACTATTGAGCAATTCGGTTTTGTTCCACCAGCGATAGCAGCCATGTTGGTCAGTTGGAGGAGTAAGCGAGCTGCCGGCGGGTAATGTCAGGTGATAACCCAATACGACGTAATGGGTATCCGGATCGGTCGGATTGTTACCAAAGACGCTATCCGGATAGAAGTGTTCGTACACGCCCAGCAGTTGCGCCTGATTGCGTTCATATTCCCGCCCCAACTCTTTCCGGGTCAGGCGTCGAAAGGCGGCATCGAGACTTTCGTTTTTAAGAATTCGGCCACCGGGAACGAACCAGTAACCTTGTGCCGGTCGGTTAAGACGCTGGCCCAGCAGGAATTGTCCCGCGGTGTTTTGCACCACCAAGTCAATGGACACCAACGGCGTCGATGCCACTACCGTGCGGAATGTTGTCTCAGACAGCCACATGCATCAATTTTCAGCAGCAAAACATAGCCCAACCGTTTCCAGCATACTTCACTCTTTCGCCCCGGACCTGCTCAATATTGCGCTTATACCATGCGTAGGTATCCCTCAAGCCTTCTTCCAAAGTGATTTTGGCCTGCCAACCCAAAGCTTTCAAGCGCGACACGTCCATCAACTTGCGTGGCGTGCCGTCGGGCTTACTAGAATCGAAGCGTAGCTGGCCATTAAAACCGGTGACGCGGGCCAGCGTCTCAGCCAATTCAC
>JBNLCC010000032.1:0-2163 GCA_050303615.1 Methylococcaceae bacterium
GCGCAAAATATTGGCAACCCCTGAATTTGAAACCGATGTTCAGTTTTCACCCAAAGGCAACTACATTTCCTACATCCGCAATCAGAATCTTTTTGTAATGAATCTGCACAACAACAGGGAAATGCAATTGACCAAAGCCGGCGGTGGGCCCGTGAAAATGGGTATGGCCGAGTTTGTCGCTCAGGAAGAAATGGATCGTATGACCGGGTACTGGTGGGCTCCGGATGAGTCGAAACTGGCGTTTACCAAAGTCGATGAATCACCGGTCGAGCAGGTGACGCGAAGTGAGATCTACGCCGATGAAGTCAAGATGATTCAGCAGCGCTACCCCTTTGCGGGCAATAACAATGTGCTGATCGAACTCGGGATAGTTCAGCTCGCCGATAACACGGTCAAGTGGGTCGACCTGGGGAAAAATAACGACATTTACATCCCCCGCGTCAAATGGACGAAGGACAGCAATGTATTGTCTTTCCAATGGCAGAGTCGCGACCAACAGCATTTGAAGCTACAAACGGTATCCTGGCCGTCGATGCGGCAGAAAACACTGTTGGAGGAGAAAAGCGATACCTGGGTGAATCTTCACGATGAACTCCGTTTTTTGAACAACAAAACTCAGTTAATATGGGCATCGGAACGCGATGGATTCAAGCATCTCTACCTCTATTCCATGAAAGGAAAAGAAATTCGGCAATTGACCCGGGGAGACTGGGTTGTCGACAACATTGAAAAGGTCGATGAGAAACGGGGGAAAATTTATTTTACCGGGCGCAAGGATACGCCGCTCGAAAGGCACTTATACAGGGTACCCATTGGCGGTGGAAAAATTGAAAAAATCAGCCGGCGCAGCGGTTTTCACAGTGTTGTCTTTGGCGATGACAATCGGCTTTATATCGACAAATTTTCAACCGCGCAAACCCCTGATCAGTTAAGCCTGCACAGCGCCAATGGCGACAGGGTCGCCTGGTTGTCAAAAAATGAAACCAATGCCAAACACCCGCTGTATCCTTATCAAAGCGACTGGATTGCCCCTGAATTTGGCACTTTTGAAACCGACGACAAAGCAACCTTGTATTACCGGCTTTACAAGCCTGCTGATTTCGATGCCAGCCGCAAATATCCCGTGTTGGTCTATCTTTACGGCGGGCCCGGCGTGCAGCTTGTCACCAACCGCTGGGGAAATCTTTTCCCACAGTACATGGCTCAGCAGGGCTATGCGGTTTTTACCCTGGACAATCGGGGCTCCAATTATCGTGGCAAGGCCTTCGAAGATCCTATCTATAAAGCCATGGGCGATATCGAAATCCGCGATCAGGTCGCCGGTGTTAAGTTTTTACGCCAGTTTTCCTGGGTGGACAGAGAGAGGATTGGCATTCACGGGCATAGTTACGGCGGTTATATGACATTAATGGCCATGTTTAAAGCGCCGGACTACTTCAAGGCCGGTGTGGCCGGCTCGCCGGCCACCGACTGGACGCTTTACGATACACATTATACTGAACGTTATATGGGGAATCCGCAAAAGGATGCAGAGGCCTACGAAAAATCGTCAGTATTTTCCTACGCAACAAATTTACAGGGGCCATTGCTGATATACCATGGCATGGCCGATGATAACGTGTTGTTTAAAAACAGCACCAGGCTTTACAGTCTGTTACAGAAAAATAATATCCCCTTTTATGTAATGGATTATCCCGGCAAAAAACATAGTATTCGCGGCAAGCAGACGCAGATGCATCGATTGAATATGATCAGAAATTTTTTCGATTTGCATTTTGGTGTCAAGCGCTGACAGTCGTAGTCCCGGATAATAGGCAAGCGGGTTCTGTCGCTTTAGGGACGTGCACGAAATAACTTCCGGCCCCTTTATCAGTAATAAAAAGGGGAAGTTATTTCGTGCACGTTCCTTACCCCTGGCCGTTGCATAAATTATAGGCTCAGAACCGTGTCGCTGTTTCTATAGACAATACCGCTCTAAAGTGTTCAAGTGACACCAGCCAAGCGTGGCAAGAAGCCCGATAGATCAGAAGGCCTCGATACCGACTGGGGTGAGAAGAGCCCCGCAGAGCGTCATCGAGCCATGACCGGTTTTTGCTCCTGCAAAACCGGCATACATGCCATCCTTG
Source organism: Methylococcaceae bacterium (assembly GCA_050303615.1). GTDB lineage: Bacteria > Pseudomonadota > Gammaproteobacteria > Methylococcales > Methylomonadaceae > CAZDXJ01. The sequence goes on from JBNLCC010000032.1 coordinate 2,127, forward strand.
GCAATAACCTGGATGCAGCGACTTAAACGAGTTTTCA
>JBNLCC010000033.1:0-64752 GCA_050303615.1 Methylococcaceae bacterium
TTCAGATCCCGTATCAAGTACAGGATGAAAACGGCGCATTCCATACTGAATTTCAAAACGCCGCCTTGCAGCTATCGGCAACACCGTTGATCTCTGAAGATGGCATTACCATTGATCTGGTGATCCGCAAAAACTCCCCCGGTCAGCTCCTCAAATCCGGCGCAACGATCAACACCCGAGAAATACACACCACGGTCCGGGTGCAAAACAATGAAACGATTATCCTGGGTGGCATCTTCGAATCCTTTGCCAACGTCGATAACCAGGAAACCCCGTTGCTTTCCCAAATACCCGGATTGAAATGGTTATTTAGTTCAACGGCTAAAACCCAAAATAATAAAGAGCTGGTCATATTTCTGACGCCGACACTCATTTAAAAGGAGTATACCCCGTGTCAATAAAGCCAATAGGTAACGGAAAATACTTGTTAAGTTTTTGGCCAGATGGTCGTAAAGGAAAGTTTGTCCGAAAACGTTTCAATTCAGCTAGGGAAGCCCGCCAATACCAGAAAAATTATAAAACAGAGACACAAAACGACAAAAAATTAAGGTTGGTCGATTTAATAGAATATTGGTACATCAATCATGGACACAGTCTAAAATCGTCAGCCGATACAAAAAACCGGCTGTTGATAATGGCCCAAATGATGGGTGATCCGTTGGCCAAAGACGTTGACGGCGTTATGTTTACAAAATACCGTCAGCAACGTTTAAATGAAGGTATTCAGCCGTCTACATTAAACCGCGAATTATCTACCCTTAAGACCGTTTACAATGAAACAAAGCGGTTAGGTATTTGGTCTGGTGATATTCCTATAAATCCGATCCGTAAATACAAGGTTTCTGCCCATGAACTATCGTATTTGACTGATCAGGAAATTCTATTGTTGTTAAAGGAAGTCGAAAAAAGTGGTAATCCATCACTTAAGTATGTAACCGAAATTTGTTTACTTACAGGTGCTCGATGGAGTGAAGCAAACGGGCTATTACATCACCACTTAAAAAATGATGGCATCTATTTTGTTAAAACAAAAAACGGCTTAAATCGATTTGTGCCTATTCCGGTTGAAGACTTCCGGAGAATAAAAAATTTTATTCAGATAAACAAAGGGCTTGACCCGTCATACTCGGCATTTCGTCGGGCGTTTGAACGTACCGGAATAATCACGCCTAAGGGTCAATTGGCCCATATTCTACGGCATACCTATGCAAGTCATTTCATGATGAACGGCGGCGATATATTGACACTCCAAAAAATTTTAGGGCATTCATCAATTCAAATGACCATGCGTTATGCTCATTTGTCGCTGGATTACTTGAAAGAGTCGCTTGAGTTCAATCCGTTTTCAAAACTCAAGTCAAGAATTGATTAAAACAAAAAAAATGTAAACATAATGTAAACACATTATGCAAAAAGCGGGATATTAGAAAAGAAAAAACCAGCAAAAGTGCTGGTTAATCAATAAGTTGGCTGGTGGGTCGTGTGCGATTCGAACGCACGACCATCGCATTAAAAGTGCGGTGCTCTACCGGCTGAGCTAACGACCCCCGTCAAAGAACGAGCATTATACTGAATTTTTTGCAGCTTGCAAATGGTTTTTTATTGGCGGTTGTGGGGGACCGGACTGAAGGATTGTAACCGGATCGCCGATAGCTAATTTTCCTGTTTTATCATGCAGGGCGTTTTGTCCGAAAAACACTTCTCGATTCCATTTTCTAAGTTTGTTTAATGTCTTTAACGGTTCTTTACTAGTTTGTGCTGTTTGAGTATCTATTGTTGTGATCAAGCATCTGGAACAAGGTTTAGGTAGCCGGAAATTGATTTCGCCAATCGAGATTTTACGCCAGTAATCCTCTGCATAACTGTCGCATCCGGCAATAACCAGGTTAGGGCGGAAGCTGCTCATGGGAATTTTGTGCGGCAATTGCTGATTGAGAGCGGCTAAAGAACTTTCGGAAATGATTAAAAACGGAAAGCCATCGGTAAAGGAGACTTGATCCTCGGGCGCCGCATAATTTGGATCTACTCGGCGATGTTGTTCGGTTTGACATACCAGGCGGCAATCATAGTGTAAAAAATCACTTAACCATTGATCGACTTCCTTCGAGACGTGTTGCGCGGTGCATTGATCCTTCCAAATCGTTGTTTCGATCCGCTGTTCGGAGTCAGAGGCTAATGGGATAGATATGCGATCCTCGGACGATGTTGACAAGGTCAGCCGGGTTTTGCCGAGAGTGGTTTGAATCAGACACATGCGAGGTAATTGACGCTGGCTGAGGAAACGGTTGTTCCGATCGATTATCATCCAGTGGCGGTCATAAAGCAGACCCTTTTGGTTTACTTCCCAGGAGTTGACTTGTATGCCGGCCAGTGATTTTACCGGATAAATGTTAATTTCGCTTAATGTGAATGTCGGCATGTGGAAAATCGAGACATAGTTTGAGAGATGGTGCTGTTGAACATCGTCTAAGAAGGAATAGTGTGTTGCGTTGATCGATCCGGTTTTATAACAAGAATGCCGGCGTGCTGCTTAAAATATTTATATCATTTAAAGATCAGGTTGGTTTGCGTTTTCAGAAGATAATCTCCCAGGTCGTTTTGGTATTTGTCAAATTTAATGCCGTAACGGTATTTTTTTACGCCTTCCTTGCGTACAATTTTAGCGGGGATCTCAAATTGTTTTCCATCTTCAAAAATCAGTATCAAGGTTAATTTTTTATTGATGTTGAGTTTTTTATCTAATGAAATGAATGCACCTCGGGTACTTAGGTCATGAAGGTCAATGGCATAGGGTTTTCCAAAACGAAAAAATTTGACTTTGTTGACACAAGCTTTTATATCCTTTCTTATATAGCGGACAGTTCTTCTTCGATTGCTATTAATAGCATCGGTTAAATCCAGTTCTAAATCCAAATCAAAAATATCTTGAGCAAAATCGAGTTTACTGTGTTTATTTCGCATAGCAGGACCGTTCAAACGGGATGCATTCGGTAAATGTTGGTGCGCCGTTAATTACAACGCTAAATTATTTGGTTCAAGGCATGTAGGAAAAAGCTTTATTTACTAGCATTATTATGCATTCTGTTAGAATTACAAAGGAATTCATGAGAAATGATGAAAAAGAAAAATATTTTAATATGGGTAAGCAAAATAGTCATTTTGTCGGCTGTGACGGCAAATGGTTCATCTGCGCAAGCAAAGCAGATCGTTGATATTGCTTACCTTACCCAACAAAAGGCAGTTCCTCCCGCTTTATCTAACCTTGATCCCTTTGTGGCTGACAGAGGCCTGCAAGGTGCCCGTCTCGCAATAAAAGATAATAATACGACGGGCCAATTTACCGGTCAGGAATTTATTTTGCATGAATTTACCGTGCCTCTATCCGGAGATGTGCCGGAGGCATTTAGCACCATCGATAAGCAGGGCTATCCGTTCGTGATCGTGAATTTGCCTGCCAAGCAACTTCAGCAACTGGCCGGTTTGCAAGTTGCAACACCTCAATTATTGTTCGATGCCGCAACGCGCGATGATGAATTGCGCAATGAAATTTGTCTGCCGAATGTATTGCATCTGTTACCCAGCCGGGCAATGCGGGCGGATGCTTTGGCTCAGTATATGTTAAAAAAGCGCTGGAAAAACTGGTTTTTGGTGGTCGGGCCAAATGAGGAGGACCGTCTCTTTACCAATGCCGTCAAGCGTGCGGCAAAACGTTTCGGCATGACACTGGTTGCCGAAAAAGTGTGGGAACATACTTTTGATGCAAGACGAACGGCGCAATCCGATGTGCCGGTATTTACCCAGGGGATAGACTATGATGTATTGGTTGTGGCCGATGAGGCGGGGATGTTTGGCGAATATCTGGATTACCGTACGTGGAAGCCGCGACCGGTGATCGGTACCCAAGGTCTGGTGCCGACGTCGTGGCACAGAACCCATGAACAATGGGGAGCCGTGCAAATTCAAAATCGGTTTAAGGAACAAGCCGGCCGCTGGATGGAGGAAGAGGATTACGGTGCTTATCTAGCCGTAAGAAGCATTGGCGAGGCGGTAACCCGAACCGGTTCCGTGGACATGCCCACTATAAAGGCGTACCTGATGAGTGATCAATTTGCCTTACAGGGTTATAAGGGCACGCCGTTGTCTTATCGAAGCTGGAATGGGCAGTTGCGCCAGCCGGTTTTATTGGCAGCGGCAAGGTCTATGGTGGCGATTGCCCCGGTAGAGGGATTTTTGCATCCGAAAACCGAATTGGATACGTTAGGTTATGATTTACCCGAATCGAAATGTAAATGAGGAACATCGAAATGCAAAAGATGAATGCGGCAGTTGCTGCAGTGATGCTGTGTTTGACTGGTCACTTGCATGCTGAAACGGTTTACGTGACTTTGGAGAAAGACAATGCGCTGGCCGTCGTGGACCCGGTCGCCGGAGAATTGGTCAGGAAGGTGCCTATCGGCCAGCGGCCCAGAGGGATCGTTTTGAGTCATGATCAAAAGTACCTTTATATTGCAACCAGTGATGATGATACCGTGCAGATTATCGATACGGAAACTTACCAGGCAGTAGGGCAATTGCCTTCGGGTGAAGATCCGGAAACGTTTGCCCTCAGTCCCGATGGCAAATTGCTTTATGTCTCCAATGAGGATGATAATTTGGTGACGGTGATCGATGTCGCCGATAAACAACAGATCAAGGAGATTGCTGTAGGAGTTGAACCGGAAGGCATTGCGATCAGTCCGGACAACCGCTGGGTTGTCAGCGCTTCGGAAACCACTAATATGATTCACTGGATCGATCCGAAAACGATGACCATCACCGATAATACGTTGGTTGATCCGCGGCCGCGTGCGGCATCATTTACCGCAGACAGCAAACAATTATGGGTAACTTCGGAAATTGCCGGTACGTTGATGATTGTCGATGTCGGCAATAAACAAATTATTAAAAAGATCGCTTTTGAAATCCCCGGAGTGACTGCCGAAAAAATTCAACCGGTTGGTGTGTTGGTGGATGCTGCAAGGCAGTGGGGCTATGTGGCTTTGGGGCCGGCAAACCGGGTGGCCGTTATTAATGCGCAAAGCTTCGAAGTGGAAAAATATCTGCTGGTCGGACAGCGCGTGTGGAATTTAGCTTTCTCACCGGAGCAAAAAAGATTGTATGCCACCAACGGCGTTAGCAACGATATTTCCATCATTGATTTGGAGCGTCATAAAGTCACCAAATCGGTGGCCGTAGGACGCTATCCTTGGGGAGTTGCAGTAAAACCATGACAGACAAAGTTTCCCTAGTAGTCAGTAACTTAAGTTTTGCCTACGGTAAAAAACCGGCGCTTGACCGGGTCGGGTTCAAAATAGGGCAGGGTGAATGCACGATTTTACTGGGGCCGAACGGTGCCGGAAAAAGCACGTTATTCGCTTTGATTACCCGGTTATACGATACACGGCAAGGCCGCATCGAGCTTTGCGGGTTCGATATCAGAAAGCAAACACGCAAAGCGCTGGCCAATCTGGGGGTGGTTTTCCAGCAAACCACACTGGATCTTGATTTGACTGTCATGCAAAATCTACGTTATCACACCGCATTGCATGGTATTGGCCGCAAGCAGGCCAATACAAGAATCCAACAGGAGTTGGAACGGTTTAGTATGTATGACCGGCGTTCGGAAAAAGTGCGGCAACTCAATGGCGGCCATCGCCGCCGTGTGGAAATCGCCAGGGCGTTATTGCATAAACCTGCCATATTGCTGTTGGATGAGCCGACCGTCGGCTTGGATGTGCCAAGCCGGCGTGCCATCGTCAAGCATGTGCATCAGTTATCCAGCGAGGAAAATATCGCTGTGCTGTGGGCCACGCACCTGATTGACGAAATTGACGCGCAAGATCATCTGATCGTGTTGCATCAAGGGAAAATACAGGCTAACGGCACCGTACATCAGGTATTGGATATGTGCGGTACTGAGGATATCAACCTGGCTTTTTATAAGCTGACCGCTAAAGGAGAGGCGGCATGAATTTTCTGCTTTATTGGCGCGCCATGTGGGGTATTATCGGCCGGGAGTTAAGGCGCTTTATTCATCAACGGGAGCGTTTTATCTCCGCGCTGGTGCGTCCGTTGATCTGGTTGTTTGTCTTTGCCGCCGGTTTTCGGGCGGCATTGGGTATTGCCATCATACCCCCCTATGAAACGTATATTTTGTATGAGGTCTATATCACCCCCGGTTTGATTGGCATGATCCAACTTTTCAACGGGATGCAGAGCTCTCTGTCGATGGTCTATGACAGGGAAATGGGCAGTATGCGAATTTTATTGGTCAGTCCGTTGCCGCGCTGGTTTCTGTTGGTCTGTAAATTAATTGCAGGCACTGCAGTTTCCGTTATTCAGGTCTATACTTTTCTATTGATCGCTTGGTTTTATGAAATAGAAGCGCCATGGCAGGGATATTTATGGATGCTTCCCGCGCTTATTTTATCCGGATTGATGTTGGGTGCTTTAGGCTTGCTGCTGTCGACGTTTATAAAACAGTTGGAAAATTTTGCAGGGGTTATGAATTTTGTAATTTTTCCGATGTTTTTTATGTCAACCGCCCTTTATCCGTTATGGAAGATACAGGAATCCAGCGAGTTGCTGTATAAGTTGGCTGCTTATAATCCGTTTTCCCAGGCTGTCGAGTTCATACGCTTTGCGCTTTATGGCCAATTAAACCAATATGCCTGCATTTATACGCTGTCAGCGTTTGTTATTTTTTTAAGTATAGCGATTATGGGCTACAACCCATCGAAGGGTATGATGCAACGTAAAGGGGGGGCTTAACCCCAACCCGATTTATACGATTGCCGAGCATTTTAAACAAGGGTATTAATCGAATAGCTAGCTGTTTGGTTGACAGTAAAAATCTTTATATGAGGAAATAGTGAAAAATTCTTTTTTTCTAGTTATTCCTACTCAGCAAAAAAATCCGCAACGTTTAAAACTTTACGAGCCGGCAGCACTGAAGCAATGGCTTTTAGAGCTGCCTACCGCGAACCCCGGTTTGGCGACGAGACTGTTCCATGATTTTATCAGCGAATTGAACGGTTTGGTTATGGATGCGCAGTTTAGGTTGGATACCTTGGAATTGTTAAGGCCGAGCTTTACGACGGTGGAAGAGTATTTGCGCGCCAGTCTCGTGCAGTCCGGGGTTCCCAAAGGTGCAAATGAAGAAAAAATACTTCAATTTCTTCTGGCGCTTGAAAAGGAATTTACCATCGGTTACTGGGTGGCGGTTAGGGAGTTGACCAAGAAAAATATCGGTTGGTTTCAAAGTAAAAATATTGCACTTGCCATCCAACGGGTAATCAAGGGGTTAAGCAATATTGTCGTCTCTCATAATATATTGTATTTGCCGGTGCCGGAATGGGTATGGATGGATTTACACTCATTGTACAAATTAAGCGTCAAGGTTAAAAAAGAGACGGTAAAGGTACAGGACGATACCTGTATTTTCAACAAAACCACTTCCCCGGCCGATAGCTATAAACAGATATTGCTGTTTAGTCTCGCAGATCCCTCAGGTTTAATGCAGAAAGAAATGCCTGAGGTATACCAATTTAATGAACGTATTACTCAATATATGCGGATTGCTGATCAGTCGGTAGGTGATTGGAAGAACCAATGCCTTGTTTTACAGGATGAGGATCGTCCGCCGTGTTGTCTTGAAGTGCAAAGGGAAAAAATCGGTTCGGCGGTTTTGTATCTCGATACGACAAAATTGTTGAGCGCGTTAAAACATAAGTCAAAGTATGTCGACGAAGCGGAAGCGAGATTTAGCAATATTCATTCCGATAACAATAGCAAAGATAGGCTTTCCTCCGAATTACTCGATTATCTGACTTTGCGATGGGCCGGTCAAAAATTGGCAGGAACACCGTTTTTTGTCGATAGAAAGGAACGCTTATTTTGCATCGGATTAAATGCGACCTATGCGCTGCAAAATTTGTTGGAAAAGGGATCTGAAGGGGATATCGAGTATCTTGCAAAACCCACTTCCGATCGCGCTTTATCCTGTTCACTGGATAAAGGAGGTGTCTTATCGGTAGGCAGCCTGATTAGTTTTAGAAAGACGGATATGCCTGAAAACAAACGTTCCCTTGCGGTGGTTTGTACTATGTCGCAGAATAAATTCGATAGTAAAGTGAATTTCGAAGTACAGGCTGTCGCGCTGCAAGTACATGCGGTTGATTATCTGAGGCTGGATGCCGTTAAAGGCGCGCAGCCCCAGAAAGCCCTGATTTACGGCGTCAAAGAAGATGGCGTGGAAAAAAGTTATTTGATCATCGAGTCTTTTGTATTGAAGGATTTTGATATTATCCGGCTGTTTATGCACGAAGAAAACTTTCCAATAATCTTAAGAGATAAAAAAAATATCGGTCTGGGGTATTGGCAGTTTGAATGCCGGCGGCTGGAGGAAAAGGATATCGCTATGGCGTAGAACATTACAAAGAGTTCAAAATTTGTTTCGATATCTGTGTTATTATCACGAGTCTTTTATTAGCGTTACCGGATGATCGGATTTTTTTCTTGCAAAGATTTAACTTCTTGGTAACTTGAGCATTTTTATACATTAAAATTATAACTAAAACTCAATACTCACAGAGAGGAAATAAATAATGAGCAACGACGAGAAAACTAGTTCTACAAAAGAAGGCGAGCAAGCCGGCTCTACCAAAGAAAGTGCAATGAAGGCAGTTTGTAATATGATCGCCACTTTAAAACAATTGCGCGAAGAAAAACCCAAGGTTTTTTACGGAGGCGTCGGCGTTGTTGTTGTAGTTTTGTTATACCTGATGATGAGCGGCGGCAACTCCGGCAAGATTTCCGGGCCGGCTGTTAAAGACTTGGTAGTCGGACAGGAATATGTGTTGCGCAGTGCAAATACATATGAACAAAATTCAACGATACGGCTGGTTTCCACTCCCGGATCAATGGCAGCCTATGACGATACTGAAAAAGCGGACCGGGAGGGTTGTAAGCACCTTCCACAAGGCACAAGAGTTATTGTCAAAGATTTTTATGATGCTTATGGTAAACCAAAGACTTTTGCCAAGGTTACACCGGTATCCGGCGAATGCCAGGGGGCGACAGGCTGGACGCTGTCCACAAATATCCAGGAAAAATAAAATAATAGTATTGACAGGTTCGTCAGTTTATTTATAATAGTCGCTTCAATAAGCAGGGCGGGAATAGCTCAGTTGGTAGAGCACAACCTTGCCAAGGTTGGGGTCGCGAGTTCGAATCTCGTTTCCCGCTCCAATAGATTTAATCAAGCCGCGGATCTACGCGGCTTTTTTATTTATCCTAAGGGCTGCGTAGCAAAGTGGTTATGCAGTGGCCTGCAAAGCCATCTACACCGGTTCGATTCCGGTCGCAGCCTCCATTCGAAAAACCTTTTGCAAACACCGATTGCAGTAACTTAGTGTTTTCTCGAATATTTCTGTTGCGGCCATGGTGTGGCTATTTTTAGTGAACGCTTGTAGGAGCGCTTCAAACTTCGTCCGCTATTTCTAGCGGCAATGACGGGACGGGGAAATATCAAAATCCGCAATAGGAACTGCGTAAAAAGCCCGGCAAGTTGTTACTTACCGGGGAGGGGTAACTGTCACTGAAAATGCAACGGAGTGGATGGCGTTGATTGAGATATTGGAATTAATGCTGTCAAGCGCTTCTTTTTAGCAATTGACTAAAACCGACATAGTCCATAAATTCGGCGACGTCCATATCAATAATTTCCAGACCTATCCGCTCGCAAAATCTTAATTCCTTTGCCGTCGGGTTTTTGTTCATTACCCAGCCTTTGGGTTCTTTTGCCCCATAAACAATATCGCTCATGACCATGCGTTCGGAATCGCGGTTCAAAGGCATGCCGAGCAGCAGATACTGTTTGTCACGGCGATATTCTTTCAGAAAACCGGGTATCGCAAAACCGCCCATTAATTCGGTAATGTAATCCACATAATCTGCGTCTGACGCGATGAAATTAGCATCAGGCAGTGGCGTGCCCATCGGTTTGAATAAAATCGGTAGGGTAATGTCAACCTGCTCCTGGGGAATCTCGAAATAATTTTTGCCGTCGAAATGGTAAATGCGGTATCGATATTGCGTGCCGCTCAAGCGCGCTACGCCGCAAATTAGGGTATGTTCTTCGTCGCTATAACTCTGCTGCAACTGGGTGTCGCGGTTGATATCAATAACATAGGACGGCTTCCATTCGGCCAGCCAGTCATGCACCGTCGCGCGTGTCCAATCCGTTTCACCGTAGGTTTTGTTCAGGAACTGGGTAACGAAATTTCTTCCTCGTTTTAATTCCTGGTTCATGGCAGCACGGGGAAATTCATACATTAACTTCGGTGCCATCGGTTTGCCGTTGTTCATCGCCAAAATCAGACTGTCGCTATCGGCCGGCATCTGTTCACCGGTCACTGTGTTGGTTGCGTCATATAACACCCCCGGACCTAAATAGGGGACAACCTTGTTTTCATATAAACCGGTCAAAATTTGGGAAATAACTTCGGAAGGCATGATTCGCTCCAATTAATAATGATAGTCATAACAAGACATGCAAATATCAATCCAAATATTCCTTTGTTCTTACAATAAAATCCAAGTGATTCGCTAAATGCCTATTTCTATGGCGAAAAATAACTGTGTAACAAGCGCTGGATAATCAGCCGGACCGGAAAACGGAATACGGAGATTGTACCGTTGGCAACAATCGAACATTGTTGGTGAATACGACGGAGCAAAGTTCGCACCCTGCACCACGTCGAAGCCCGCAACTTTAAATAAGCGTGTACACCTTATCAATGACACACAGTAATAACCTTGCTGTCAGTAAGCTAACAACACAACAACAAAATGTTTGTTATGGTACGTAATTTCTGCGCTGAAAAATAAATAAAATAACCATATAAAACAGTACCTTATTGGTTTTTATCAGGTTTGGCACGGTGCTTGCTGCTAGTGCAGTGTGTTCAATGAAAAGCCCTAACACTAAACATAGGAGAAAACCATGGCATTACGTCAATGTGCAATATACGGTAAAGGTGGAATCGGTAAATCCACCACTACACAAAATCTGGTAGCTGGCCTGGCCGAGCTTGGAAAAAAAGTCATGATCGTTGGTTGTGACCCTAAAGCCGATTCTACTCGCTTGATTCTGCATTCAAAAGCACAAACTACTATTATGCATTTGGCTGCAGAAGCAGGCAGTGTTGAAGACCTTGAGCTGGAAGATGTGTTAAAGGTCGGTTACGGCGATATCAAATGCGTCGAATCAGGTGGTCCTGAGCCTGGGGTCGGATGTGCCGGCCGCGGTGTAATCACGGCCATTAACTTCCTTGAAGAAGAAGGAGCCTATGATGACGAGCTCGATTTTGTTTTTTATGACGTTCTTGGCGACGTTGTGTGTGGTGGTTTTGCCATGCCAATCCGTGAAAACAAGGCGCAGGAGATTTACATCGTTTGTTCGGGAGAAATGATGGCGATGTACGCCGCCAACAACATCGCGAAAGGTATCGTGAAATACGCGAATTCAGGTGGTGTACGGTTAGCTGGTTTGATCTGTAACTCACGTAACACCGACCGTGAAGACGAGCTGATCATGCAGTTGGCGGAAAAAATGAATACTACCATGATTCATTTCATTCCACGCGACAACGTTGTACAACGTGCCGAAATCCGTCGTATGACTGTGATCGAATACGATCCTTCAGCAAAACAAGCGGACGAATATCGTGCTTTGGCTAGCAAAATCATCAACAACACTAACCTGCAGATTCCAACACCTATCACGATGGATGAGCTGGAAGACCTGTTGATGGAATTCGGCATCATGGAAGCCGAAGACGAGTCTGTCATCGGTCAAACCGCCGCTGCCGAAGGTTAATCGGAATCGTTCGTAACTAGGAGAGTAATTTAATTACTCTCCTTATCCTTAAAAGGCTTACCGGGAGATTACCCGCAGCAATAGGAGAATCACTATGTCTGCTTTGAGCAAAGAAGAAACAGAAGCGCTTATTCAGGAAGTCCTGGAAGTTTATCCTGAAAAAGCCCAAAAAGACCGTGCTAAACATCTGGCCATAAATGACCAGAGCCTGGAGAAATCCAATAAATGTATCACTTCAAACCGTAAATCCCTGCCGGGTGTGATGACCATTCGTGGTTGCGCTTACGCCGGTTCCAAAGGGGTGGTCTGGGGCCCGATCAAGGATATGATCCATATTTCGCACGGTCCGGTAGGTTGCGGTCAGTATTCTCGCGCCGGTCGCCGCAATTATTACGTCGGCACCACAGGTGTGAATACGTTCGGCACGATGAACTTTACTTCCGACTTCCAGGAAAAGGACATTGTGTTCGGCGGTGATAAAAAACTGGCCAAATTAATCGATGAAATTGAACAGTTATTCCCGTTGAATAAAGGCATTTCAATACAATCGGAATGCCCGATCGGTTTAATCGGTGATGACATCGAAGCGGTAGCCAAACAAAAAAACAAAGAGCACGGTAAAGCGGTTGTGCCGGTGCGTTGCGAAGGTTTTCGCGGCGTATCGCAATCACTGGGTCACCATATCGCCAACGATGCTATTCGTGATTGGGTGCTGGGTAATCGCGACGGTGATGATAGCTTCGAAACCACAGCGTATGACGTTGCGGTCATCGGCGATTACAATATCGGCGGCGATGCCTGGGCTTCGCGTACTTTGTTGGAAGAAATGGGGTTGCGCGTAGTTGCGCAATGGTCAGGTGACGGTACCATTTCCGAAATTGAAAACACCCCGAAAGTGAAACTGAATCTGATCCACTGTTACCGTTCGATGAACTATATCGCACGGCACATGGAGGAAAAATACAATATTCCCTGGATCGAATATAACTTCTTCGGCCCGACTAAAATTGCCGAGTCGTTGCGTAGAATTGCCGCACATTTCGACGACAAAATCAAGGAAGGTGCGGAGAGAGTGATCGAGCGCTACAAGGCCGAATACGAAGCAGTAATCGCCAAATACCGTCCGCGTCTGGAAGGTAAGAAAGTGATGCTGTATGTCGGCGGTCTGCGTCCCCGGCACGTGATCGGCGCTTATGAAGACCTGGGCATGGAAGTGGTCGGCACCGGTTATGAGTTTGGCCATAACGACGATTACGATCGTACTATCAAGGAAATGGGTAATGCTACCTTGCTGTACGATGACGTTACCGGCTATGAGTTTGAGGAATTCGTCAAAAAAGTCAAACCGGATCTGGTCGGTTCCGGTATTAAGGAAAAATACATCTTCCAGAAAATGGGTATTCCATTCCGGCAGATGCATTCCTGGGATTACTCCGGCCCTTATCACGGCTATGACGGCTTTGCCATCTTTGCTCGGGATATGGACATGACACTGAACAATCCCTGCTGGAAAAACATAAAAGCACCCTGGAAAAAAGACCTCGCTGAGGAAGCGCCTCTGGCTGCCAGTGCTTGATTTTTCCGTGGATAGGTCGAGTAGGGTACGCACTGCGTACCTTGCTTAACCAAAAAATTTTGATGGTGTGTGATGCATACCTTACAATTCTCAAAACGTAGTCCACAGATTAGTGGCACGTAGGAGTCTATCATGAGTCAACAAGTCGACAATATACAACCCAGTTATCCTTTGTTCAGAACCGATGAATATAAGGACAATCTCGCGCAAAAACGCGCTGAATACGAAGAACGTCATCCGCAGGAGAACATTGACGAAATCTTTCAATGGACTACCACTGAAGAGTATCAGGAGCTCAATTTTAACCGCGAAGCGCTGACCGTTAACCCGGCCAAAGCCTGTCAACCGTTGGGCGCGGTATTGTGTGCGCTGGGTTTTGAAAAAACCATGCCTTATGTACACGGCTCGCAAGGTTGTGTTGCGTATTTCCGAACCTACTTCAATCGTCATTTTAAAGAGCCGGTTTCCTGTGTGTCCGATTCGATGACCGAAGATGCGGCGGTATTCGGCGGACAGAAGAATATGTTCGCCGGTCTGGAAAACGCTAAAGCACTTTATAAACCCGATATGATTGCCGTTTCAACTACCTGTATGGCGGAAGTGATCGGCGACGATTTGAATGCGTTCATTAATAACGCCAAAAAAGAAGGCCATATTGAGCAGGAATACCCGACACCGTTTGCCCACACGCCAAGCTTTGTCGGCAGCCACACCACCGGCTGGGATAACATGTTCGAAGGTATCGCCCGCTATTTCACCCTTGAGAAAGGTATGATGCCTGAGGGGAAATACGAAATTGGCAGTAACGGTAAAATCAACTTCGTGCCCGGTTTCGAAACCTACTTAGGTAATTTCCGCGTCATCCATCGCATGATGCAGGAAATGGGCGTGGATTACACACTGATGAGTGATCCGACCGAAGTGCTGGATACCCCGGCAGACGGAGAATTCCGTATGTATGCCGGCGGCACTACGATGGACGAAGTGAAAGATGCACCGAATGCCATCACCACGTTCCTGTTGCAACCTTGGCAGTTGGATAAAACCAAAAAATTGGTGCAGAATAGCTGGAAACAGGACGTGCCCAAGCTGAATATTCCGATGGGCCTGGAGTGGACCGATGAGTTGCTGATGAAGATTTCGGAAGTGACCGGTAAACCGATTGCCGAATCACTGGAAAAGGAACGCGGCCGTCTGGTGGATATGATGACTGACTCCCATGCCTGGCTGCACGGCAAGAAGTTCGCGCTTTACGGCGATGCCGACTTCTGTATGGGGATGACCAAATTCCTGCTGGAATTAGGTGCGGAACCAACCGACGTGCTTTGCAATCATGCCAACAAACGCTGGCGTAAAGCGATGGAAAAAATGGTCAGTGAGTCGCCCTACGGTGTCAACACTCAAATTCACATCGGAAAAGACTTATGGCATTTCCGCTCACTGATGTTTACCAATAAACCGGATTTCATGATCGGTAATTCATACGGCAAATTTATTCAACGAGACACCCATTATAAAGGTGACGAATTCGAAGTGCCGTTAATTCGTATCGGCTTTCCGATCTTTGATCGTCACCATCTGCATCGCATGACGACACTCGGCTACGAAGGCGCCATCTATATCCTGACCACACTGGTTAATGCTGTGCTGGAGCAATTGGATAAAGAAACCATCGGTATGGGAACAACCGATTACAACTACGATCTGATTCGTTAATTGTCATAGTATCCGGCCGGTGGGCTCTATAGAAATTACGAATAGAGTTCACCGGCTACCCTATTTTTGGAGTTTTATTATGCCCAGTGTGATGTTACGAAACAGAGAGGACGGGAAACTGCTTTTCTATGTAGCGAAAAAAGATCTGGAGGAAACGGTTGAATCAATCGAATTCGACAGTCCCGAAAAATGGGGCGGTGAAGTGGTGTTGGGTGATGGCTCGCGCTATTATTTCGAACCGATGGATACCCCGCCCGATATTCCGATTACCCTACGCGCCAAGCGTTTATAACATTCAGGAGACAAATGATGGCTTTATATATTGTTGCTGACGAATGTATTTCCTGTGGTGATTGCGAGCCGGTCTGCCCGACCGGGTCGATCACTGAAGGAGCGATAGTTTTTGAAATTAACAAAAAGACATGTACCGAATGCGAAGGGGATTTCGACTCTCCCGAATGTGTTCGCGTTTGTCCCATTGATAATTGTATTCTGCCTTTAGAGGCTTAATATAATGAGCCAGTCAACCTTGTCACGGGAGCTGGCTTTACGTATCGGGCTTGCCGCCAGGGCTTTGCCCGATACGCAACCCAAGCTGCTGGTCGACGCACTGACCGGTATTTTAGGGTTGCCGATAACAGAAGAAAAGCTGGCTTCTCTGACGTTGAAACAATACCAGCAAGCTTTCCAGTGTGCTTATACGCCGGAAATTCTGCAAAAATCGCTGACATTGCTGCAAAACGGCGACCTGTCGGGAATTACGGCGGCATCATCCCGAGTCCAGTTTTATCGCGCCGGCGATATGCCGAATTCGATTCGGGTCGCGGTCGCCAGCCAGAATGGCGTTTATATTGACGGCCAATTCAGCCTTTGCAAACAATTTTATATTTTTCAAATCTCTGCGTGCGAACAGCGGTTGATTGCTATTCGTGCCGCTGAAACCGCGGAACCGTTGAAAGCCGAACAAAAACAGTATTACCGTGCTGAATTGATACAGGATTGCCAAGTGCTTTACAGTCATTCGATCGGTGCCCAAGCTGCGGCAAAAGTCATTAATCAGGGCGTGCATCCGATTAAAATGAGCGGTAAGGCAATCATCACCGACATCATAGAACAGTTGCAGCATGTTTTATTGACATCGCCGCCGCCGTGGCTGGCAAAAAGCATGGGCGTGACCAGAAATCCGTTTAACCATACGCTGCAGGAAAAGATGACATGATCAGCGAACAAACCCTGATACAAATTGCCGACCGGGTGACGGCCGCAGGTGTCGATGAAAGCACGCTTGCCGCGCTTAGAGGTGATTATCCCGAGCTGCATTTTACCTGGTGCAGTGACGATGATATCACTAATATCGAGCCGGTACTAGAACGAGAGCAATTCAACCTTTTTCTGGTGGACGGCCGTGAGCACTGTCTTTGCCTGACCCGCGATTTTGAAAACGCGACCGGCGTGGTGGTAGCTGAAATCTATAGCGATTGACAAGTAGTTATGACGGAGTCGTTGCCCCAATACAACATGCCGATTGCCGATTGCAGTTTATGCCGATTTCACGCTAAAACGCTATTATCAGGACGTTGTATGCCCGGTGATACCTGTGTGCTGGCGGAAAGCGGGCGGCAGATCGATCGTTTTTTTCGTATCAATCCCCAATATGCGCCGCAGTTTCTACAGGATGGATTTTGGGAGCGACGCGCCATTGCGGTACGTTACGTACCGTTGTCCGCTTTAGTTGAGGTGATGGACGACGAGGACGAGGTGGTAAGACGGGCTGTCGCTTTCCGTCTGCCGGCACACCAATTAATCCCGTTCATTAACGATCCCGACCGTGAAGTCCGCATGACGGTTGCGGATCGTATCAATCCGGAAAGCCTGGAGCTGTTGGCCGATGATGAAGATTACATCGTACGCCTGACCGTCGTTAAAAGACTATCGCCCGGACGCTTGTTCCGCTTTATCAACGATCCGGATTTACAGATCAGGAAAGCGGTTGCCGAACGGTTGCCGGTAGTCAGTTTAGGGCTGATGAAGCATGATCGGGCACCGGAGGTCAGGCGCATCATTGTAAAACGCATTGGCTCCGAGGATGCCGTCGAAATGCTACATGATGCCGATTGGCTGGTGCGGTATACCGCTGCGCAACGTGTACCTATAGCGGCGTTGCAATCTTTGTTGAACGACGATGAGCCCGATGTCCGAGCTGTAGCCGTGCAGAGATTGAATAAAACACATTCGGAACCCACTGATGAATGAGCAAACATTTACTTTGAGCGGTCAGCAGCTCAGCGAGTTATGCAAAAATCTGATTCCCGGACAAGACGATTCATTATTGTTAACCAAAATCCAAGCGATGCTACCCGATCGTCCCGTGCGACTCGCCAAAAACGGCGATGAATGGTACCGCATCGGCGGTGTGGTGGACGGTGAAGGCAGGCGTATTTCAAATGATCTGATCGAATGGGTGGACCGCACTTTTTTGGAATGCGGACAAAATTTTCAAACGTTGATCGATTTCGCCCGGGAGCAAAACCTGATCGCCACCCGGCAAATCGGCAGAACGCTATATTTTGTCATTGAAACAGGTGCCAAAGCCGAAGATTTTATTTTACTGGAAATCGATAAAACCCAGGAAGTTTCCGACCGGCTATTGATCAATGAAGATTGTCTGCCGGAGAGCCAGGAAGATATCATCGATCCGCTGACACCGGCGAACATCGAAAGCTTCAATTTCGGTCATTCGCGGTATCAATACCGACGCAAAACCGACATTAAGTTGTTTATGGAGACCCTTAACCGGCACCATAGTGAAGAACATCCGGTACAGCGATTTATGGACGACTGGAACCGCAGCAGCGCCGCAAAACATATATTTTGTAAAGACTGGCTGGTTCGGCCTTATCAACACACAGGACGCTATGGCGAACAAATTATCAACGCCGAAATCATCAATATTCAAAGTCAACGCTTGCCGCATCTGGAAGACTTGGTAGGCAAACACGGCAATTCCCTGAACCTTTTATTGAGCCGCTTTGACAGGCATGCCGGTTACCTCTTTGCCTGGTTCTTTTACATGTTGAAAGGCAAGCTGGTGTCTCCCCATAACGGTGAAGCGGTGTTTCGCGATATCAGTGGTGATTTTGCCTATCTTCCCGAACGCGATGAAGCCGTACTCAGGGATTGGATTGCATCGCCTTACAATGTTTAATCATTGACCAAGCTAACTCGATGGATAGCGTAGGGCATGCCATGCATACCCTGCCACTCAATCCTTAGTTTCAAATTGTCGCTCATAACATCATACAAAAACGTATTTTGTCGGGTTTGCTACAAACCTCTTCCCTATAAAATAAATGAATTCAATGAATTATAAGATGGCATGTTGATTGCTTTGTAGCTGAATAAAAACTGAGGTATTGTGCCATGAAATCAACTAAAGACATTGCAGAACTGTTAGACGAACCCGCCTGTGAGCATAACAAGAAGGAAAAATCCGGTTGTGCCAAGCCGAAACCGGGTTCAGCTGCCGGCGGTTGTGCGTTCGATGGCGCGCAGATCGCCTTGCTTCCGATCGCCGATGTCGCCCATATTGTGCACGGGCCGATCGCCTGTGCCGGCAGTTCCTGGGACAATAGAGGCACCCGTTCCTCCGGTTCGCAATTATACCGGATCGGCATGACCACCGACCTGACCGAACAGGACGTCATCATGGGACGCAGTGACAAGCGTCTGCTGCATTCGATCAAACAGGCAATCGAAACCTATCAGCCGCCGGCCGTGTTTATCTATAACACCTGCGTTCCAGCCCTGGTCGGTGACGATATCAACGCAGTATGCAAAACAGCTGAGGAAAAATGGGGTGTACCGGTGGTGCCTATCGATTGTGCCGGTTTTTACGGTACCAAGAACCTGGGTAACCGGATTGCCGGCGACGCGATGGTCAAACATGTGATCGGCACCCGTGATCCCGACCCGCTGCCTTCGACAGCAGAGCGCGAAGGTATCAAGGTGCACGACGTTAATCTGGTCGGTGAATACAATATCGCCGGTGAATTCTGGCACGTGCTGCCGTTGTTGGATGAGTTGGGTTTAAGAGTGCTGTGTACGTTGTCCGGCGATGCCCGTTTCCGCGAAGTGCAGACCATGCACAAGGCCGAGGTCAACATGATGGTATGCTCCAAGGCGATGGTCAATGTCGCCCGTAAACTGCAGCAATCATACGGTACGCCTTGGTTCGAAGGCAGTTTTTACGGCATCACCGACACCAGTCATGCATTGCGTGATTTCGCCCGGCTGATCGGTGATGACGATTTGACAGCCAGAACCGAAGCACTGATTGCGCGTGAGGAAATGCGTATCAAAGCGTTGCTGGAACCGTGGAAAGAGCGTTTACATGGCAAACGGGTACTACTTTATACCGGCGGCGTAAAAAGCTGGTCGGTCATTTCCGCACTTCAGGATTTAGGGATGGTGGTGGTTGCCACCGGCACCAAGAAATCAACAGAGGAAGATAAGGCTCGTATTCGCGAATTGATGGGCGAAGAAGCATTGATGATCGAAGACGGCAGCCCTGCAGCCTTGCTCCAGGTGGTGCGCGACTACCGGGCCGACATTCTGATCGCCGGCGGACGTAACATGTACACGGCGTTGAAGGCGAAAATCCCGTTCCTCGACATTAACCAGGAGCGCGAGTTCGGTTATGCCGGATATCAAGGCATGCTGGAACTGGTACGGCAACTAGCGTTGACCATTGAGAGCCCGGTTTGGCCGGCGGTGCGCGCCACGGCTCCCTGGAAACTTAAAAAGGTGGCGTGATATGGCAGAAATCATCAAACGAAAAAAAGCGTTGTCAGTCAGTCCGCTGAAGGCCAGTCAGCCGGTCGGCGGGTCGCTGGCAACGCTGGGTTTTAACAGGGCTATCCCGATGTTGCACGGTTCGCAAGGCTGCACCGCGTTTGCCAAGGTATTTTTCGTGCGCCATTTCCGGGAGCCTATTCCGCTGCAGACGACGGCGATGGATCAAGGTAGCTCGGTGATGGGTGCCGACGAAAATGTAGTCGAAGGTATCAAGAATATTGCCGAGAAAAGCAAGCCGGCATTGATAACGGTATTGACCACAGGTTTAGCGGAGACCCAAGGCGCCGACGTGCATCGTAACGTCCGTGAATTCCGCGAGAAATATCCGCAATTTGCCGATGTCGCAGTCGTTGCGGTCAACACCCCGGATTTCACCGGCTGTGTCGAAAGCGGCTATGCCATGACCGTCACCGAAATTATCCGAACTTTGGTCCCGGAGGCCGAGCAGGTGGGGACCAAGCCCGGTAATCGTAAACGCCAGGTCAATGTGTTATGTAGCGCAATGTTGACGCCGGGCGACATCGAAGCATTAACTGATTTGATGGTGCAATTCGACTTGCGACCGGTGTTCATACCCGATATCGCCAACTCCTTGGATGGCTCTTTAACCGAAGACGAGTTCTCGCCGGTCACGATCGGCGGCACACCGTTATCGGAAATGGCGACGCTGGGTGATGCCAAGGCAACACTCGTGATAGGTCCGTCTATGGCTAAAGCCGGCGATTTGTTAGCGAAAAAAACCGGTGTGCCCAGTTACACGTTGGATCATCTATATGGCTTGGCGGCGAATGACGCCTTAATTGGAACGCTGCACGAAATCAGCGGACGTGAGGTGCCGGAGCGCATCGAGCGCCAACGTATGCAATTGCAGGACGCGATGCTGGATACCCATTTTATGCTCGGGCAATTGCGCGTTGCGCTTGCAGGCGACGCCGATCAGGTCAACGCATTTGCCCACTGTCTCAATGAAATGGGGGCGGAAGTGGTCGCAGCGGTAACGCCGAGCCAAGCACCGGCTGTGGCGAACATACCGGTGGCCCAAATCAAACTCGGCGATTTGGAGGATTTGGAAATCACCGCACGTGAAAATAAGGCTCAGTTGTTGATCGGTAACTCGCATGCTACCGATACGGCCGAGCGTTTGGGCGTACCGATTTTGCGCGCCGGATTTCCGCAATACGACATCATCGGCGGTTACCAAAAAACCTGGGTCGGTTACAGAGGATCCAGGCAGACCCTATTTGATTTGGCTAATCTGGTGATCAATTTTGCACATGAGGAAATACCGGTATTCAAGTCGGTTTATGCGCAGAAACCGTTAAACGAACAAACGCAGCCATGCCATTAACCCGACGCATGCACGTGGTGCATAGTGAACAACAGCTGGTGCCTATGGAAGCTTCATTGAAAGTTGCTTTCGCGACTACTGATATGAGACATGTCAATCAGCATTTCGGTTCGGCTAAATCGTTCGCGATTTATGCCGTCAATCCGGAGCAGGCCGAATTTGTCGAAGCGGCGCAATTCGGGGTACAGGAGCAAGACGGTAATGAAGATAAGCTCGCCGTGAAATTTGACTTGCTGAAAGAATGCGTTGCCGTTTATTGCCAGGCGGTCGGCGCGTCGGCGGTTAGGCAGCTGGTCGCATTAGGGATTCAACCGGTCAAGGTGCATGAGGGCAGCCCTATTCAGAAGCTGTTGGACGATTTACAGAATGAATTACGTTCCGGCCCATCCAGTTGGCTGGCCAGGGCGATTAAACAGCAAAGCGGCGGTGATGCGGCGCGTTTCGATGAGCTGGCCGATGAAGATTGGCAGGAATGAGCAAAGCTGTAGTGAAAGCAAACAATTGTAGGCCGGGTCAGCAAAGCGTAACCCGGCAATCAACTTATAAACAAGCAGGAGAGTCAAGTGAGTAGTCTAGCCGAATGTGTGGTTGCGGAAAGCGACCCGTATCTGGAGAACGATTTTATCAACGAGATGTTGAAGCAATTAAGAGCCATTGACACCTATGACACCTATGAGGGCTGGTCGAAGGCGAAAATTCTCGATCCTTTGGTGTTAACCAAGGAGCGCAAGAAGGAAATTCCGGTTATCGGCGATCCCGATGAAATTACCCTAGCCCGGGTTAAGGCCTATTACAATGCCATTGCTTCAACGATAGAAAAGCAGTGCGGGCTGATGGCGGTACCGATGATCAATATTACTCATGAAGGTTTCGGACGGGCCATTGTTATGGTCGGCAAATTGATCGTGGTCGATAAGACGTTGCGCGATATCCATCGTTTCGGTTTCCCGAGCCTGGAAAAAATGTGCGAACAAAGCGATCAGTTGATTGCCAAAGCGGAAGGCCTGATCGAAAAATATAACGAAGCGGCCAGGGATTGATAATAAAGGTACAAGGTACAAGGTACAAGGTACAAGGTACAAGGTACAAGGCCTTAGCATGTAGAAAAACAGCAGCGAGAGCAAAATTTAAAGGTGTGTAATATGACCCCTGAAGAATTGAAAAAACTTGAAAAGAACGTAAAAAAGAACAAGCGTTTAGCCAGTGAAAAGGCGATGGAATTGCACGATCTGGTGGAAGACCGCTTGCCGGCAGCCTATATGGAAATCATGGATATTGCCCAGGCGACCTATGATGCCTGCGAGGCATGGGATCAAGCCAACAAGGCCCTGCTTGCAGCGCAGGCGGAAACAGCTTAGGAGTTAACAATGACAGAACTAGTAACCGGCGTCACCTTCGGCGGCAGCGAGTGGACGCCTTCTTATGTAGCGGATTTGAACCAGGCGACCTGTATCGGTTGCGGCCGCTGTTTCAAAGTATGCCCGCGTGACGTTTTCGATCTGGTGGAAAAGGATTCGGTACTAGATGAAGACGATTTTGATGACGATTACGGCGATTTTGAAGACGATGACGATAACAGCATGGTGATGAGCCTGAAAAACCGGGATGATTGTATCGGCTGTGAAGCCTGTTCCAGAGTTTGTCCGAAGAGTTGTTTTACCCACGAACATAAGCAAGCCGCTTAAAGGAGAACCAATGCCCAGACCCGAAAAACACGTCTTTGTTTGTACCCAGAACCGTCCGCAAGGCCATCCGAGGGGTTCTTGCGCCAGCGTCGGCTGTGCCGAGGTAATGAATGAATTTATGAATGAAATCCAGGCGCGCAATCTGTTTGAACAAATCGGTCTGACCAATACCGGCTGCATGGGACCATGCATGATGGGACCGAGCGTACTGGTCTATCCCGAAGGCGTCATGTACGGCAGAGTGACCAAGGATGACGTAAAAACCATCATCGAAGAGCACTTGTTGGGTGGAGAGCCGGTCGCTAAACTTCAGGTCCCCGCGGAAATCTGGTAATGCAATGTCAAACGTTAGTTTCGTTGATGAAGCCGTGCTGTTTAGCCCCGATATTCCTGAATCGGTAAATAAATTACTGCAGGCGGCGGTGGTAGCCCACCGGACCGATAAGGCTCAGGCGGAGCAGCTGTTTTTGCATGCCTATCAAGCTGATCGCAATTGCCTGCAAACTTATTTTGCGCTGTATAAATTTTATTTCAACCAGTCCCGTTTTTCGGAAGCTGAGTACTTTGTGACCGCAGGCTTGGAAGAAGCCGCCAGACAAGGCGGTTTTCCATCCGATTATCGGCTCCTATATCGAGATAAAGCGAAATGGGATCTGTATTCCAGCGAAATCAGCCTTTTCTATTTATATACCTTGAAGGCGCTGGCGTTTATTAAATTGCGCCAGCATCAGTCGGCCCAGAGCTACCTCATATTGATGATGATGCAAGACCTGGATCCCGAAGACCGTTCCGGCGCCTCGGTGATTATGGCTTTGGCGGAAGCGCTGCAGGAGGAAGGATTATGAGCGCCAAGGATTTGGTCAATCATCAATTCGAACGTCATAAATTGTTAGGCAGAGAAATTTGCCGGGAAATGCTGCTGGCGATCAGCAGGATCGGATTTGCCGAAACCGAGATCGAAGCGTATCCTGATTTCGACAAGGCGGAATTCTCGCTGCTCAAAGATCCCTATACCGCCGACCACAACCTGACCGGCTATTGGTATGACGGGCACAAACAACGCATCGGCAACATTCAGTTTCTCAGCGATGGTTCGTTTTACGCGGAATATGATATCGTTAAACCCCATCCTACTAAGAAACAGTGGTTTGTGGAGGCGATCAATGCCTGGGGTAGGGCGGGGCAAATTAAAACCGAAGCTAAACTATTGCCGGCTTTGCAATAGCGCCAATGACAATGGATGATCCCAATCGAATCTATGAATGTCTGCTGGATTACTGCAGTAGTACCCAGACCATAGAGCGCATTACCATCGGATTGGTATGGACCGTTTGCCAGACACGCCACCATCAAACGCTGCATTCGGGACAGGCGATGACCCCGGTGGCACCGACCCGTACCCTGCAATGGCCTGGCACATTGGCGGGACAACCGCTGAAAGACGTCGCGCAGTGGGTGCGCCAATGGGAACCCTATCAGGCTTGCGTCGGCATGGCCGCGATCAATTGCAGTATCAACTCCGGCTACATACCAAAAGGCTATTTGCTGGACTGCGAGGCCGGTCCGGCCAATTTGTCAGTATTCGGGCACTTTTTGCCGCTGACTGAGGGACAAAAAGTGGTGGTCATCGGCCACTATCCGGGTATAGAGCATTACGCTGAACAATATGGCTGGCAGGTATTGGAACGCACGCCGTCAGCGGGTGATTATCCCGATCCGGCCAGTGAATTTTTGTTGCCGGATGCCGATTGGGTATTTCTTTCAGCCAGCACCATTCCGAACAAGACCTTTCCGCGTCTAGCGCAATTGGCTGCGTCCGCAAAAACAGTGTTAATGGGACCGACCGTACCCTGGCTGCCGGAACTGCATTCATTCGCTATCGATTATCTCGCCGGCGTAGCGGTGGTCGATGCCGATGCACTTTATCAGACAGCAGCGGAAGGCGGCGGTGTGCGTATTTTTGAGACCGGCGTCCGCTATCGAATTTTGCCGCTCAGCGACGACATGAACATGCTCTGGCTCAAGCAACGGATTGCCGACACCTATGCAGCAAAACAACGGCTCACGCTGGCCATGGAACAATGGTATACCAAAGGCAACAACAACCGTTTCCCGCAGTACGCGGATTTGCACGATGCCAACCACCATCTGTCGCTGATGGATACCGCCTATAAACGGTTGTGGGACGAGCAGCAGCGCCGATCGAATTAATCTCTTAGAACATCCGACGCAATTATAACTATAAAATATGGATACCGACAGCCGCATCATGCTTTATTACAAAGGCGACATCAGCGCCTTGACCCTGTTTTGCCAGCAGGCTAACGGCAGCGTCTGCTTTCCGCCGTTGCCCAAACTGTCGGTAGCCGTTCCCGAAGACGAAGAACGCCCCCAACAGGTCAATCTGCATCCGGTTCAGCTGATTCACAAAATTAACCAGGAATTGCAATTAGATGATGATCTATTGGTTCCGGAGCCGGGTTTTTACGAACAGGTTGAAACGCCGAAGGGCATCGTCATCGTCTACATGGCTCGTTTTAAACTGCTGGATCCGCCACATCAATTGATGGCGGCAAGACAATGCAAAATGCAGCCGCTAACCGCGTTAATCGGTCGGCCTCCCGCTGAAATGGAACTGCTGCGTCGTGCTTACACCCTCGTTATGGAAGACTGAAAGTGTTCGATTTCATGGATTTTGAAGGCGCCGCCGAAAATTACGATTCGGGTTCGGGGCCTTATATTCCGGAAGCTGCCGATTGTATGCGTTGTGGCATGTGTTTAAGCCGCTGTCCCACTTATCAACTGGCCCGCGACGAGCAGGAAGGCCCACGGCAACGCGTTCGTTCGCTGAGCCGCTTGCTGGTTGAACATCAACAAATCGATGCCGAAGCCATCCGGCATTTGCAAAACTGCATGCAGTGCCGGGCTTGTGAGGCAGTTTGCCCCAGCCGTATGAGCTATGCTGAATTGTACGACCAGGCGCAACAAAATCTGGCGGCAGGGCGTAAAAAGAATCTCTACACCCGTATAGCATTAAAATTGATTGCAAATAAGCGGTTAATAAATGCGCTGATACCGTTAATCTGGTTCTACCAGCGTTGCGGAATGCGTACCCTGTTCGACAAATTAGGTATTCTGGAATTTGTAGGATTGAATCGGGCGGATAAGATCGCCCCACAGGCGGTATTGACTCCGCTAAACCAGCGTTATTCGGTTGCCGCACCGCTTGGCAAAGTAGCTTTGTTTAGCGGATGCATCAGCGACCGTTTCGACCAGACGACGTTATTGGCAGCGATCAAGGTGCTGAATCGGATCGGCTACGAAGTACTGGTTCCGGAACAGCAAGGTTGCTGCGGCGCGATTCATTATCACAACGGCGAACAGGATACGGCAAAACAGCTGATGCAGCACAATCTCGCGCTATTTTCCGAACTTTCCGTCGATGCGGTGCTCTACTGCGCGACCGGCTGCGGCAGTCAATTACAGGATTATCCGCGAATATTGGAGCAACAGGCGGACAAGGGGCAGGTTTGGCAGGACAAACTGCAGGAAGTGACTGAGTTTGTCGATCGCCACTGGCCGGATTCGTTGTCATTGCAATGCTATGAGAAAAAAGTAGCGGTACATGAGCCCTGTTCCCAACGCAACGTGCTTCACAATCAGCGGGCCGTCTACCGCCTGTTGGGCAGAATTCCGGGGTGCGAGGTCGCTGAGTTGGAAGATAATCAACTGTGCTGCGGAGCGGGAGGAAGTTACATGCTGACCCACCCGGAACAGGCCGATGCACTTCGCGATTTAAAATGGCGGCATGTGCAGGCTAGCTCGCCGGATTATCTGGTTACCGCCAATATCGGTTGTGCGCTGCATTTGGCGACTGCCGACCAATCGAAAACTCCGGCCCGTATCGTGCATCCGCTGCAGCTGATTGCCGACCTGTTATAAAAGTGAACGCCTTTCCGCGCTTAACGTGAGGATGCATATATTGCGTACCGGACGAATGGTAATATGATGGAAAAAACCGATACATTGCTGCTGGACTACACACCGATCGATGATAATCATCAGCAATTCGTCGAACTGCTGAAGCAGTTGGAAACGACAGACAACGCCCAATTTCCCCAATTATTCCGGCAGTTGTACGAACACACCGAAGCCCATTTCGATTTGGAAAACCGCTTGATGGATCAATATGCATTTCCGGCGGCGGCGGAACATAAAGGCGAACATCAGCGGGTGCTAGCCGAATTCAGGCAATTCAGCAAACGGGTTGACAAAGGCCTGATCACCTTCGGCCGTTCGTACGTCAAAGAACGCCTGCCCCAGTGGTTCGAGTTACACGTGACGACAATGGACAGCGCCTTGGTGGCGCATGTAAAAAAGGCTGTAACTTAGCTATATAGTTGGTTAAGAAATGCTATTGGTGAACCGGAAGATAAGGCAGTATGCAATAAACCGGCTTTATCCATGCGAGGGCTAGCCGTATATCGACGAAGCCTGGCGGAATCATGGCCAATATGTCGTTTGTGTCACCAAAGCAGCTGGAAATTTTGTTAAGCGAGCCTAATCTTGCGAAAGGAGAAACGAAAAATCATCTGGCAAGTTGCGAGATCAAATTGCAGGAGGCAAAAAATCGCGACTGGTCAAAAAAAAGCGCCATACATAGCATCGTGCCGCTCAGCTAGATAGTTTAAATAGCCCATCCGGCGAGGGAAAATGTTGATTGTTCTCCCTATATTTTCTGCTATTGGGGATAGGGTAAGGAAAGAGAAATTATAAGGATGTCCTCACAACCCGCACAACCGCATTTAACGTCTTCTCTACCGCACACAGTTAGTCGACGGGTACGGAACCTTGAATGTGTGCTTTGCCTTGACTAGCGTCGTGTCCGTTTGAATTGCACAATTGCAGCCGTTCCCGGTGCAATATCCGGCAGGTCCCGATGCCGCTATCGGAAGCTGCGACCACGGATCGCGGAATTTACCCCACCATAGGCGCGTCGTGCTGGTCGCAAGCTCCATCATCCAGGTCACGGAAATATCGAATGTACTACTGTCCGTCGGATAGGTCGTAGGATCGACTTTCCAAAGCACCGTCTGAGCAACATTGGAGAGTCTGCCATTTGGTGTTTGACCGTTTTGCGGATCTCCGACGATCCAACGTTGACATATGTTGTGATCAGACACCATCTGGATGCTACTGTCGCAATTTTCAACGGTGTCGCCGACCGTGCAGTATCGATATTTCGTAAAAGTGCCTTCGTTACCTTTGTCGCCCGCATCAACTACGAGTGGAGGTACTGTCGTGTCGAAAGAATTGCTCCAGCTCACGCCGGCGTTAATGCCAGCGCCTGATATATTGACATCACCGCCAAGGCTGAAGCTGAATCCGGAACTGTAATTTTCGCTCTTGCCTTGGTCGCCTGCAGGCGCCGCGTTTTCCTGCACCACGGTCGGACCATTTGGTGGGACAATGTTGACTTCATAGTAGTGCGGGTAGTTGGCGTAGCGGCAGATACGTTCGTCGAATTTGAACGGAACATTCGAAATATCAATGCCCCCCGTGCAGTGTGTTCTGTCGTCGGACCAATCAACGACAAGGGCCCCGTCGAAGGGTCTTAGGATAATACTATCACTATCAGCTTTCTTACTGGCAGACTGAAATTTTGCCTCCGTCGCTGTCCAGTCACCACCAGTGTTGACGAGATAATAGTCCATCTTTTCGTCGCATGAGTGTAACGCGTATAAGTGGATTGGCGTATTGTAGAGTCCGTTTGACGTCGAGGTAAGGGTCCAGCTTTGAACGGGGCTACTAGCCCAGTCGGTCGCTGTTGCACTTGGATCGTCACCTACTACCGGGGGATTAGTCAATTCGCTTACGAGGACATCGACCGCCCGCTGCAATGCCCCTTCGTCAATCTCTACATTGTCACTGATCGGTGAATGGGCATTGGCGAGGATCCTGGCCGAAGGTCGATTGTATTCCTTACGAAGGGCGTAGGCGGAGACTACAGGATGAGTAGTGGATTCGTACGCCACTCCATCGCGGAGCAGAGTGTGCAACGCTTCGATATCGTGGGTGCTTGCGTTGAGCAGCAAAATGGTCTGACCTGCGGCATAGGCCTGTCGGACAGCCCCTTGCTCCGCGCGTGACAATCCACCAGCCGGTCTTAGATGCGGACGTTTGCTGAGAGGCCTAGCAAGAATGATCGGCGTAGTGCTTGCATCGGTACGACGCGAGAAAGGCTTAGCAATAATGATCGGCGTAGTGCTTGCATCGGTACGACGCGAGAAAGGCACGACGGTGATCGCGTCGGCAATCGCGTCAGCGAGGGCGCCGGAGGGATTGCCGATCTTCTGGACAATGCCAGGGTAGCTGCTCGTCCACGCTCGTGTCGGCAACATCAACAGCCACGCGATTAGCAGCCACGCAACTGCGCCGGGAAAGGTGGTTCGCGGCGCTCTCGATACGCCAGTAATGCCGTCAACGTTCATAGCGGAGTTTGAGGTGATTTCTTGCGGTGTCATTGTTGTATGTCCTCTTTCTTGGTACTCAAATCCGGTCTGCTGGTGCTGTTCCCCAGACGTTCCGGTACGCAATCCTCATGGCGTTGTGTCCGATACCGCAATGCTACCCGCGGAGACTATCCTCCTTCGGTTCGCGCGCGAAAGAGCCCGCGCGCAGTCGTTCTCACAGATCCCTAGCCTGGCGCCGTACGTCAATCCCGCACCGGCCTGGCTCAATGGCAGGGGCGTCTCGGTCACCGGCAGTGGCAGTCCTCAGGATGCGGAGATATCGTTTTTTCAAAGGTAAGTATAGAAGGACCCGGTTTGTGCGTCAAGGGAACAGAAACCACCACCCAGGGCAATCGGACCTCTCTCGTTCCCACGCTCTGCGTGGGAATGCATATATCAGAAAAAGGGCCATATAAATGGCCCTTCACAGCTTTAAAAAACGAGGTTTTTCAGAGATTGTTCTTCTTCGATTTAGTCGTCGTTTTCGTCTTCCGTCTCCGCATCGTTATCATGACCCCGGTGCTTCGGGACATAGCCGTCGGAAAGCGTCTTCAAGAATGCCACGACGGCCAATTCTTCACTATGGCTTAAGCCCAAATTCCCCATGTCGGTTGCGTTAATGTTCTCTGCCACTTCGGGAAGCGGCCATCCGGCATCCGGGATGTCGCGGGTATTGTAAAAATGAACAATCTCCTGCAGAGACTTGAAGTAGCCGTTGTGTGCGTATGCTTTGACAAAGTTCTTATTGGGACGTCGATCCACGTTGCGCAAGGTCGGTACTTTTTGTTTACCAAGTTCCTGTTGATAATTCGAATCGCCTCCTGACTTCAGGAAACCACCTAGGCCTTCATCGATCCAATTTTCGCCAAGCGGATTCCAATCCGGCTCATTATAGAATGGATTCAACGGGTTGCGAGGTACACCTATATTTTCATAGGTATAGTCTGTAAACAGCGGGGGAGCATGACAACCTGCACACCTCGCCTTTCCGTTGAATAACGCCAGACCTTGCTTTTCCCTAGCCGATAATTTGGCCTGTCCTTTTAACGAGTAATCATATTTAGAAGAAAATGGGCTGACTTCCGTAGATCTTTCATACGCAGCAATTGAGCGGCCGATACATTCGTAATATCGGGCAGAGTCAGTGCACACCTCCGTGAATAAATCGCTATAACTTGATGCGATCACCTTGTCTATGACATCTTGTGCGCTGGACATGTTTTGCTCCAGTGGATTCAAGAACGGTCCCTGGGCCTGTTCGGCAAGCGGATCGTTCAACGTCTGACCGGTAGCCCTGCCATCCCAGAACATGCCGCCCATCCAGGTGTTTTGATAGTGGAGAACCGGGCTATTACCTGCATATGCGGCGCTTGGAGGCTTACGGTTACCGTAACGCCCGGGTTCCGCTCCTTCATAGACAGCGCCGGCTGCATTCGCGCCTTGGTCCGGTCCGGTAAAGCCGACTTGCGGATCATGGCAGGATACGCAAGCTTGTCCCGGCGGATTAGAGAGATTGGTATCGTGGAATAGAAACCTGCCTAGTTGCTCTTGAGGTGTCAGATCGTTTTCTACAGAGCAGATTGGTGGTTTTGCTTGTGCCACTGCTCCGGGTAGGATTATCAGAATCCCTGCCAACAGTAAAAATTTTTTGCGGATCATTTTAGAATCTCCTCTGGGTTGAGTAAGTTTAGGCGGGCGTAGCCAAATCGCTACGTCCCGGGCAAATCAACCCCCCCTTTTTTTCCCTTTTAAATATTCAACGGGTTACTGTTGCAAGTAATCTATCTCATTAAGATATTGTTGAATATTTAACCGATGTTGGCTACAAAACCGAGAAACAACTAATCTAATCCGGTAGAAAGAGGATGTGAGTCAGTTAATTGCTCGTCGATAACATCAGTACTTGAAGTAAAGACTATTAATTGAAATATGTCAACTGATAATAAATGTAAGAATTGCTCGTTTGATAAGATGAAGCGGTTAGGTATTTTCAATAAAAGTGAGTGATATCCCTGATTACATGTGTTAAATAACCTAGTTTAATTATAGAATTGAGAGCTATGAATTATTAATTCATAATAAAACAATATGTTAAAAGTGGTTAATATTGTGGTATGTGATTTGCTGAATATCATTGATTTATCCTTAGGATTTTTTTTATTTTGGAGATCAAATCAATGAAAATGGCTACTGAATCCTTTTCTGTTAAAGCCGCTTTAATGTCCCTGGCGCTGACATTTACCGCTTCAGCCAATGCAGCAGGCACCTGGCTCAATGACGACAACACGCTTGAACCGGGGACGACCATTCAGGCTATCGCCGCAAATTCCAACAAAAACAGTTACACCGGTAACCCGGCGTTAACAAACCGGGCGTGGGGTATGCAGGGTACATGGCTTAGTTTTGAAGTGGAGGCGCCGGCGGATGTGCTTTTATCACTGTCGTCTGCAGCCACGAATGCGCCGGGCTTTACCGTTTATAGAACGGACGGGCCGTTTACCGGCAATGGTACGGGAACGAGTGAAAAAGATGGCACTGCCGGCGCTATACATGCTTTCAATCAAGTGGCACAGGCGGGGGATCCGGGGATCGTTTGGGCGACTGATAACGATGTGTCCGGTTCATTGGAAGGGAATACCACGGAAAACGGCATTGTTGAAACACTTGGCTATGTCAACGGGTCCGGCATGGATTATGTCAACTTTTACGGATACGAAGTTGCTGCCGGTGCCCATGATTTAAGTGTCGATAATACATATGAAAACGGCGTTTTCGGCAGTGTCGATCGCTTTGCCGGTGTGAATGGAGATACCAATTATGCCGTTTTGACCCTGGTTAATTTACAGCCGGGCTATTACACAATATTCCTTGGCGGAACTGATACCGGCGGCAGTGATACTCCGATCGATGTCAAAGTTTCCGCTATTCCCCTTTCTCCGGCTGATTGCTTGTTAAACTGGGAAGAAGAGAATAACCCTGAGTTATATCCCGGAAATTCGGAAACCGGAGCATCCGGTTTAATTTCTCAGACGATTCTTCAATATTATGTCCGTTATTATGCTGAAACCGATACCTATTTGGGCATATCTTCCAACAACCATCTATATTCTTTAGGTCCTGACGACCCGTCGCCGGTGGACTTGGGTGCATCTGCGGATCTGATGCCGGAATCTTGCCGGTAAGGTTGCTATTGGTCGGGCATATCCAGTGCCCGACTTATACCCACTTTGTTCAAGTAAAACCTTGGTTTTCTGTTTTAAGTTATTGGCGACGAATGGGCATGCGTCAAACGCTTGGCAATTGCCGATACGCAGCAGTCTTGTGTTGCTACCGTTCGTTTGTATCCGCGGAGTATGCATGACCTGTTTTTGTCGTTGGTTACTGTCATTGGCGTTGGTGTCGCTTCCGATAGGGGGCATGGCGGAGGACGTACTGCCGCTTGGACCGATGCCGATAAGTTTGAAATATTTGCCGGTACCCGAGGTGCCGGGATTGCTGGATGGTGCTGATCCCGTCGTGGTAGACAAAACGGCGGCAATCGCCTTGGGGAAAGCGCTATTTTGGGATGCTAACATAGGCAGCGATGGAATGGCCTGTGCTTCTTGTCACTTCCATGCGGGGGCGGATCGCCGGACAAAAAATCAAATTGCGCCGGCCGGCCAATCCTTACCGATAAACCGGCCATTGCCTGATTTTGTTGCCAACCGTTACTTGGAGCTTGAAGATTTTCCCCTGCATCGAAGACAAGACCCTCTGCAAGAATCCGCTCCCGTCGTTTTTGACAGTGATTTTATTATCGGATCTTCTGGTACGTTTGGCGGCGAATACAAGGGAACGGATCAAGGCCAAAACGGGATCGATGATTGCGACCGAACTGCCGGCAAGATTTTCCACGTCGGCGCAATCGGGACTCGGCGGGTTACGCCAAGAAATGCGCCGACCGTGATTAATGCGGTTTTTAATCATCGCAGCTTCTGGGACGGCCGTGCGAATAATGTGTTTAACGGCAGTAGCCCATGGGGTGATCGTGACACCGAAGCTGGTGTCTGGGTAGTACAAAACGCTAAAACCGTCAGCAGACAACCCCTGCATTTGATCAATTCGTCGTTGGCGTCGCTTGCAACAGCGCCTCCGCTGAATACCACTGAAATGAGTTGCAACAAGCGTTCACTGCAGGATATCGGCAGAAAATTACTGCAACGCCGTCCGTTGGAAAAACAAAAAGTTCACGGACAAGACAGTGTCCTAGGAAGTCTGAGTTTCAGTAGTCCCGGCCTTCTAAAACCGGGGCTCGATACGACCTATGATGCACTCATCAAAAAAGCCTTCAATAACAAGTATTGGGCCTATGAAGGAACGGGTAAATTTGGCCGTCCGGTCAAAGGTTCGCCTTATCGCCAGATAGAGGCAAACTTCGGCATGTTTTTCGGCTTATCGATTCAGCTTTATGAAAGTACACTGATTTCTGACGCGTCTCCATTCGACAACAGTCGACGCGACACAAACAATAAGCCCATTGATCTCAGCGCTTCCGAACGGCGCGGCTTGGAACAATTCAGACTCAATTTATGCTCGCACTGCCACTTGGGTCCTAATTTTACCGCAGCGTCGGTTAATGCGAACGCCGCCATTGCTCAAGCCCATCCCGAGGTATTCGGAGAGCCCACAAACAAAATCAGTGCCACTACCAACGTTGTCAATCGTATCCCGGTTTTCGCGCGCAATACTGCGTTGACTGTGTTTTCCGATACCGGTTTTACCTCTACCGGAGTCGCTAAAGAGGAGGCCGACATTGGTCTCGGTGGCGTTGATGTTTTCGGTAATCCGCTATCCTTTAGCCGGCAATATCTTCAATATTTAGCAGGCAACAGTACAGCGGTAAAAGATGATATTGTCCGCAAGGTTCGCGCCTGTGATTTCCAGGAACCATTCTCGATCAACTTCAAACCACCGTATATATCTGCGAGCTTATTTACTATTGAGGATGGCATTCAGCCTCAGCCGCAAGGTAGCGAAAATTGTTTTCTGGCAGCGGATAAAAATGCCTTTATACCGACGCCGGAAGCCGCCAAAACAGAGTTGAGCAATCCCGATACCAAGAAGATGCTGGCGGAAGTCAAGGCCAGCTTTAAAATACCGTCCTTGCGCAACGTCGAGTTGACGGGTCCCTATATGCATAACGGAAGTATGGCGACATTGGAACAGGTGATTGAGTTTTATTCGAGGGGCGGAAATTTTACCAATGACGCCAAGGAAGTCACCCTGGTTTTTCCCTTACCTCGGTTGAAGTTTTCCGAACAAGACCGCCGAGACCTTATTGCCTTTTTAAAAACATTGACCGACGATCGGGTTCGTTATCAAAAAGCGCCGTTCGATCATCCTGAACTTTTTATTCCTCACGGGCACAAAGGCAACCAATCGGCTGTTGCACCCGGTGATTTGTCTCCTAATGTTGCTAAAGATGAATTTTTAGTAGTTCCTGCCGTAGGAGCATCCGGGGTGAAGCAGCCGTTGCAGCCGTTTGCCTACTACTTAGAACAACAAGCGCAGCTTGAAACCAATAACAATCGTGATCATTGATACAGTTCCGTGCATTCCTGTAGAACACTAAGAATCTTAATGAAAAACAAAGTATTATTTTTGTCAACCTTAACAGCATTAACTTTTTTTTCTGCTGCTGTAAAAGCTGAAAGTGGGAGCGAAACCAATACGACAAATGAAGAGTCCGTCATTTACCTGGAAGAACTCGTTATTAACGACGAAATGAGCGATGCCGGTGTTTTACCGAAGAAAACGATAACAGAGGGAGACATTTTAAAAAAACAAAGCCAGGTTTCCGATACGGCAAAATTGCTGGAAGACACTTCCGGCATCAGCTTTCAGTCCGGCGGCGGCGTTTCTTCGTTGCCCATCATACGTGGCTTGAACGATACGCGCGTCAAAGTTGACGTCAACGGTATGACCATTAATTCAATTTGCCCTAATCATATGAATCCGGCACTGGCAAGTATCGACCGCAGTAATATCGGCAGCATAATCGTACTGAAAGGTATAACGCCGGTTAGCATGGGCGGCGACAGTATCGGAGGAACCATTTCGGTGGAATCGCCTGCACCTGTTTTTGCCGAACCCGGTAAAGATATTCTGGTTAACGGCGAACTCTCTGCGTTTTACCGCAGCAACGGCGATGCTTTTGGCGGCAGTATCGCTGCGGGAATTGCCAATGAAAATTTTCGTTTTGATTACACAGGGTCTGACACGCAAAGCAACAATTACTCGGATGCAACCGGCAAGGTCATTAAATCAACGTCCTATGAAAATCAAAATCAAGCCGCGGCGTTGTCGTTCAAATACGGATCTCACTTATTGGAAATTAAAGGCGGGCAACAGCACATCCCTTTCCAGGGTTTTCCCACCGCTCGCATGGATTTGACCAACAATGACAGTATTTTCGGAAATGTTCATTATAAGGGGATGTTCGATTGGGGTAACCTGGACGGCAAACTGTACCTTGAGAATACCAGTCATACCATGAACTATGGCGAGGATCGAAATGCGCCTGAGCCCATGCCCATGGAAACCCGAGGCAGGAATCATGGCTTCAAGCTGCAAGCCGAGTTGCCGCTTGACCAGGATGATATATTTCGATTCGGTTCTGAATTTCACAGCAGCCTGATTAACGATTTTTGGCCGCCGACTTCCACGTTTCCAAGCATGATGGGACCTAATACCTTCATTAACCTTAATAATGCCACCCGGGATCGTTTCGGCGTGTTTGCCGAGTGGGAAAGGAATTGGACGGTTGAGTGGAGAACGATGTTGGGTCTAAGGTATGACCATACCGTGACGGACACCGGCAACGCTCAGGCTTACAACAATGTCACCTCTGATTATTACCAGGCCATGGCGTTTAATGCATTAGACCATGAACGCAACTTTGATACCTTCGATGTCACCGCTTTTGTGCAATACACGCCTAATGATTGGAGCAATTACAATTTTGGTTATGCGCGCAAAAACCGTGCGCCATCACTCCATGAATTGTACCCGTGGAGCACCAGTCCGATGCCGATGACTATGATCGGTTGGTTCGGCGACGGTAACGGCTATGTCGGCAATATCGATTTAAAACCCGAAACGGCGCACAACATTGCTTTTACCGCTGAGTTTTTTGACTCTGAAACAGATGCGGGAAGTATCAGCATAACCCCATATTTCAGTTACGTGGAAAACTTTATCGATGCTGACCGGTGCCAGGAATGCAGACAGCCAACAAATGGTTTCTACTATCTGCGAATGGCTAATCACGATGCTTTGCTATGGGGTTTTGACGCGAGTGGTGATTTGACTCTGTTTGAAGATCCGTCCTATGGCGAATTTTCTACCAGTTCCATTATGAGTTATGTGCGCGGCAGACGTATGGACGGCGGTAATCTTTATCACATGATGCCGTTCAACCTTAAATGGAGCCTCAATCATCAATTGGAAGGGTGGCGCAGCTCGGTGGAGATGCAATTTGTCGATGCAAAGGAAGACGTACAGGAAATCAGAAATGAATTGCAAACATCGTCTTATATTCTGTTGAATGCCAAAACGAGTTATCAATGGAAAAATATCAGTCTGGATGTCGGCGTGGATAATATCCTCGACAAACAATATTTTTATCCTCTATCCGGCGTCTACATAGGTGACCAGAATGCGATGACTTTGAATTCATCACTGCCTAATACAAAGAATCTGCCCGGCCAGGGGCGCTCGGTATACGTAGGCCTGACAATTTCCTATTGAAAAACGGGAAAAAGTCAATAAGTTAAACTAATCAACACAAGAGGAACCAAAATGAAAGCATTTAAACTAATGATGGTATCGCTGCCGGTAATCTTTAATATGAGCGTAGCGTATGCCGATCCGATGCACTATGAGGTGGATGTCGTTTTTTGGGATGATACCAAGTTCATAGGATCGTTCGATTACGATGCCGCAACCCAACAGGTGACGAATCTGCAAGGTTTGCTGGACGATACGCTAATGGGTAACATAGAAACGATTAGCTATCAGCTTCATTCTGAGAGTGATGGGATGGGCGGAATCACTGCCTATGCCTTCGCTATGAATACCACCCAAATAAGTACTAACCCCCCGGTCAATAATAATGTTGCGGTCGCAGTCAACTTCAATGCGACGGATCCGATTTTAGGGGCTACCGACCCTGATCAATTGGCATATATGGACTGCAGTCCGGGTGGGTTAATGGGGCAGACCTGTATGTACCATTTATCTTGGCATGACCCGGTTTTTCCGATGGCGGGAGGTCATGGCATATTGTCGGAAACCGTTACTATAGCCAATGGACAAATTTCGCGTTCTGACTGCCTGTTGAATTGGGCGGAAAATAACTATCCCGGTTTATTTTCACCGGCCCAGCCCGTTTCGCAGGTCTGGTCGTCTTACTATTATCGCTTTTATTCCAATACCAACGCCTATGTGGGTATCTCATCTCTCAATACCCATGTATATTATTTACAGCAGGGCGCCAGTATGCAGGACGTAGGTCATTTATCAGACTGGTTGGCGCGCGCGGGATGTTGATTCGCTAACCGTCTGGGTAATTCACCGGATGCCGGAGTAAATTTAAGGGTTGTGTGCCGGCTTTTTTGGGGGAATCGGATTATGAGGTTAAGGAAGTAGTCGTAATGCCAGCAAGAACCGGAGCGAGCAGCAGGGATAAAATCAGCGCCACTGTCCTTCGGCAGTTGAATGGCGGTGTTATCGAGTCGGCAACGTTAGCGGAAGCCTTGGCGGTGGATTTCAGTGTGCTTATGGTGCAGGTCTTCCCCGACATTGGAACTGAAGCTGTCACGCAAATGCAGAATGCCCGGGAGTTGGGTATAACCAGAAGAATGGCGTTTGCGGCACAACTGCTCACGAAGCACTTTGACGGAAAGGCCTTTGACGTGCTTTGCCGGCATCCCTCCGATACGGTACGCGGCTGGGCGGCATTTGCGCTGGATTTTGAAAGGGATTCGCCGTTGCAAGAAAAGCTGAAAAGGGTTCGGCCGTTAGCCGACGATCCCCACTTTGGCGTGAGAGAATGGGCGTGGTTGGCGATGAGGCCCGCCATATCCCGGGATATCGGAAAATCAATTGGCTTGTTGCTGCCTTGGGCAAAAGACCCATCGGAGAACGTGCGGCGGTTTGCCGTTGAATTAACGCGGCCGCGAGGCGTATGGTCGAGGCATATTCCGGAACTGAAAGCCTCTCCCGCCATCGGCGAGCCGTTGCTTGATCAGGTCATGGGGGATGTATCCCGTTACGTACAGAATTCATGCGCCAACTGGCTAAACGATGCCGCGAAGAGCGATGCAGGCTGGGTGGTGGACTATTGCGAAAAATGGCGTTCCATGCAGCCTTCGGATGCTGTTTCCTATGTCACCCGGAGGGCGTTGCGAAATGTCGGCTGACCAAGCCATCTCCCCCGGCGGGAGAAAGACGATACATGAATTCGGTGTAGTGGCAATGTAGCTTTACGGCGCGTTGTTATTCCCGCCAGAATGATTCAACCCGATTAGTTTTTTCGCTTGATGGTAAGAAAGGTCTTTTATGCCGCTTTTTTGCATCGACGCGCCCAGGGAATGGGCCAGTGCCGACGCGAACACCCGCCGGTAAAACGGCAGCGAGCTTTCGAAAACCGGTAACACCTGTTCCAGGGTTTGCGCCGCTTGCAACTTCGCTTCGAATTCGGCACGTTTTGCGCCGATGAGCTGCATCAATTCCCGGTCTTGGATCGTTTGCGGGTCCAGTTCCAGAGTCCAGGTGATATCCCTTTGTAATGTGCATTTGCCTACGTACCGTCCGAAGCCGCCACGCCATTCCTGCGGGGAGACCAATGATAATCTGAATGTGCCCCCTTTGCGATATAGCCAATATGGCTTATTTACCACCGG
Organism: Methylococcaceae bacterium; assembly: GCA_050303615.1. GTDB lineage: Bacteria > Pseudomonadota > Gammaproteobacteria > Methylococcales > Methylomonadaceae > CAZDXJ01. The sequence goes on from JBNLCC010000033.1 coordinate 39,556, forward strand.
TTTGAATTGAAACTCGCTGTTGAGCACGAACAGGGAAGTAAACAATTCGCTGGAAATTTGTTCCAAATGTTTTGGAGGTACCGAAATAGCGGTCCGGCTGGCTGCCAGGCTATCCAAAACCGGGATTAGCCCTTTGCCTTGCGGGTTTGGTTTCACAGGATAATTACTCATGGAGTCGGGGCGAAGAGGTAGTCATGGCTGTGCATAGTACCACGTGGTTCCCCGGAATTCCGTTATGATTAAGCAGAGGAATGTATTTTACATATGTCCGGTCGTTTTTGCCGGCGCATGAACAGCAATCTTCCGTCCCCGATTGACGGTAACGATGCCTTCCGTATCTTTCAATATCGTTAATTAAGTCTGCTGTTTTGGGAACCGCTGTCACAGCGTAGATGGCTTTTCTTTGCTAATTACCTGACTACGGAACAGTCGCTGTATACGAAAAGGGGGAGCATTCGCTCCCCCGTCTTCTTGCTCTTGGCCGAGTGTATCCTCCTCCAATTCGTCTAGCCATTCATCAACGGCGGAATTTGTCGAAAGTCTCGCCCGAACGCGCCGCCCGGTTTTAGATTTTTCATGCGGCCCGCCTTTGCGCAGCAAGGGCGATTGAGCCACGGGATTTCTTACAGGTATATTTCGTCTTGGCATGATATGCCTCCTTATAGGATTGATCATAGAGGACGCGGGGAGACTCTACGCCTCAAAAATTTTTCTGTCAATATCAAGCCGGTTTTTGAGTAATTTGAGTCTCCTGCTTTATTACTGTAAATAGCTTGACTTTGCAGGTTGGAGTCCTTATTCTTCATACTATATTTATGTGGGAAACATGCCCACTTATTGAAAATGATATTGACGGGTTCACCATTTACGTGGATTCTCCCTTTGAAAACGGTGTATAGCATGAGGTCTCAAGCTGGAATCGCCAACTCTGCTTTGATTGCCGGTGGCGATAGCGTCAAGCTGTTATTCTGGCCATTAATTGCGGTAAGCCTGTTATTAGGGTTTAACGTTATTAGCCATTTAAAAGCTCCCATAGGCGACGAAGGGGTGCATTCGTTCCAGATTTACTGGTTTATTAGCGGCAAATTCGAAATTTTTCAATACGTGACGATGCTGCCGATTTATCATGCAGCGAATGCGATAATTGTAAAAGCACTAAGCGGTACCGATCTAAATTATCTGCGGTTTGCCGGAATGTTGCTGGGGTTAATGGTAATTCCGGCATTTTTGGCGCTGGCGAAATACTTTAATCCGCAACAAGCTTATTCAAGAACAGCGCAATTTGTTTTCATTCCCTTTGTATTTCCACTTTTTTTTCTGATTTACACTGATTTACTTTCGCTGGGGTTGGCATTGGCGATGATCGAGCGTACTTTAAGTAAAAAGTACATTTGGGCGGCGGTCTTTGCTCTGGGTGCGGTATTTGTGCGTCAACCAAATTTGATTTGGGTGGGCTATTGCGGCCTGGTTATTCTGCTGGAAAAAGAGAAAATTGTATTAACCCGCGAGTATTTCAATCATTATTTTAGAAAGATCTGGCCTTACGCATTGGTGGTTCTCCTGTTTTCCGGGTTTGTCGTATGGAATGGCGGTGTAGCCGTAGGGGATTTCGAGCAGCATCAAATTAGCTTCAATCCATCCAATTTCTATTTTTTCCTTCTGGTAAGTTTTGCCCTATTTTTTCCTTACAACATTGCAAAGCTAAAAGATGTAAAAGAGTTGTTATCGGACAATAAGTGGGTGCTCATCGTTCTTATCGTGCTGTTTTTCTTTTATATGGCCACCTATGCGCATCCCCACAAATACAATACCCAAGCGTTGTCTTTTTACCGGCACAATTGGTTTATTTATTATTCATGCGATGTGTATTGGTTGAGGGTATTGAGTTATTTCGCGATAGCTTGGATGGCCTTGACGTATTGTGCTGCCGCACGAATTGTCCGGCATCGCGTGCCCTTATTGTTGCTGCTGCCGGTGACAATGCTTGCCGTTATACCGATGCCGCTTATTGAGCAACGCTACTATCTGGTGCCCCTTTGCTTATTTATTGCCATGCGCCCATCGGTTCCGGTCAGAGTAACCGCAATAACGCTGGCGTATTATATCGGGGTGACTAGCTATACCGTGTACCACATATCGCGTGCGAGTTTCATCTTGTAGGGGCGAAAAATTTTTCGCCCCTACGGAAAAATGCAGGATTTTGTGGTGTCGCAAAACGTCGTCTGTTTGGATTTTCCATGTTCTTAATTTATATCGCTTCCACTGTGTTTTTTGTCTTGGTTGGTATCGCCGGCGTGACTGTTTTCAGTCAAAAATATATCGAAGACATTGCCGTGGCGCGTTCGGCCGGATTACTGCTAGTGGTGTTATTGCTTTTTTTTATTGAGCATTTTATCGGGCTGGGGAGGTTGCATTGGCTGTTTCCGTTTCTCGTTTTGGGCGGCGCCTGGCAGTTATGGAAAGGGAAAATCGTCACATGGGACAAAAAGTATTGGAAAGCCGAGTCGGTGTTCTTGTTAGCGTTTTTATACGGGTTTTTCTGGCGTTATTCGTTCCCCGGCATTTCACCCTCGTCGGAAAAACTGACGGATCTGTTTTTTATTAGTAATTATTATTCGGGTGATACCTTGCCTCCGCCGGATAATTGGAACCCTCCCCATTTATTCGACTATTACTACGCCTTCCAGCATTATGCCGCTGCCTTGTTAGGTCGGGTGTTCAACTTGGAAGTAGGTGTTTGCTACAACCTGTCATTTGCTTTACTGACGGGGTTAGCACTAAGCCTAGCCTGGTCCGCGAGCGGTTATTACATTCAGCGTAAGGGGTTGCGATTATTGCTGGTGTGTACGCTTGCTTTTGGCGGGACCGGTTTAACGCCGGTGTTGCATCTGGCTTACCAATCGCCTGCTTCGCCAAATACCGATGACCAAAACGCTTGGATGCAACACCGGCACGCAACGGCAAATTACTCGCGGGAAAATATTGTTTCGAGCATGCGTTTTATTGGCGGAGGTTTGGACTCCCAACGTAAAACCGACGAACGTGTCATTCAGCCTATCGCGGACGTTGTGCTTCCCGTCACCGAGCGGGCCGATAGCAAACCCGGCATGGTTTTGCCTCTGGAGAATTTTGGCTATCAATATTTTTTAGGAGATTACCATCCCCCAATTGGTGGTTTTTATATATTGGTACTGGCCATCGCACTGATTTTTCTTGTAGAAAACGATAAGCAGCCACATGTTTCCCAAGCTCTATTAAGTCTACTTGTACCGGTAATGATAATCACCAACACGTGGACTTTCCCTCTGTTGATTTTACTGATAGGCGGCTGGCTTGCTTTCAGGGCTTTTAGCAAGCAAACCATAGATTGGATTGCGCTCATTGGCGGCGGAGTTGCCGGCACATTGCTAATTTACCCTTTTCTGTCGGGCTTTACCGCCAATTACCTGCCTACGCCTATCAAACTCGTGACAGGCGATATGCATACACCGGTGTCGCGATTTGTAGGCATGCACTGGCCGGCGTTGTTAGTGTTGGGATTTGGATTTTTTTCAGAAAAAAAATATCGCCGTTTATGTCTGACCTTTAGCGTAATTTGGCTGTTGCTTTTGATGTTCTCGGAATTTCTTTATGTGGATGACCCCTCTACCGGTAAATACGATCGGACAAACTCCGTGATGAAATGGTGGGGCTGGATTCAAACCGGTATGATCGCCTCGTTAGGAACATTATGTTTGGGCTCATCCATCAAGTGGGTGCGCTGGGCAACCTTTACCGTATTCATGATCATCAATGTCATCGCTATTGATTTGGCGCGATATTGGTATTATTCAGGACGGTATGATCAAGGCAAATTGGCCGGTCATCATTGGTATACGCAAAATCCTACCAACCGCATGATGTTTGAGTATCTGCAAGAGTTGCCAAAAGGCGTGGTGTTGGAAAGCATCATTGACAACGCTTACGCCAATACCGGTATCTATGGGGTATTTAACGGCAAACCCGTATTGTTGGGTTGGCCCTCGCACTTATCAACCTGGCATGGTGAGTCACCGAGAGTGTGGGTGCTAAAGGAAGAAATAGACGCATTTTACCGCGGCGATAAAACCGATGCTCTGCAGTGGTTGGCCGGCAATGATGTGAAGTATATTATTTTCAATCCTACCGATGATAACAATAAATTTGAAACAATAAATAACTTGATTAAATCCGAATTCCAATGGCATGAATATAACCACTCGCGACAACGGCACACGGGTATTTGGGTAAAAATTAACCAAAAATAGACTTTGCTTAAGGTATAAATAATATGAGTACTGTTGAAAAGACGTCAAGACAAGTGATTAAAACCAGTACCGAGATTGGGGGATCCTTCAATTACCCCATGTCTTTAGACGGAAAGCTTCTCTCACTGCTGGTGCCAATGTATAACGAATCGAATGTGATCCCGTTGTTTTTCAAACGTGTTAATCAGGTGCTTGAAGAAATTGGTATTAATTATGAAATAATTTGTGTTAATGACGGGTCGCAGGACATTACATTGGCATTATTGCGCAAATACGCGGCGAATGACAGTCGCATTAAAGTAGTCTCTTTTTCGCGCAATTTCGGGAAGGAGCCGGCGATGACCGCTGCGCTGGATTATGCAACCGGGGACGCAGTCATTCCTATAGACGCGGATTTGCAAGACCCGCCGGAACTGATTAGTGAAATGCTAAGGGCATGGCAACAAGGTTACGATGTTGTTTATGCCAAACGCTCTTCGCGGAAGTCCGATAGTCGCTTAAAACGAAGCACGGCAGCCTGGTTTTATATGATCTTCAACAAAATGAGTGAGACGGATATCCCGCACAACGTAGGCGATTATCGGTTAATGGACAAAAAAGTAGTTACAGTCATTAAACAATTGCCCGAAAAAGATCGCTTTATGAAAGGCTTGTTTTGTTGGCCGGGATACAAAAATACCAGCATTGAATATGAGCGGCCAATACGCGCAGAAGGCGAAACGAAATTCAATTATTGGAAACTATGGAACTTTGCCATAAGTGGTATTGCATCGTTTAGTACTATGCCGATTCGCGCCGGTATTTATGTGGGGATGGCGGTTGCCATTATTTCATTTATTTACGCGTTTTTTATTATTACCAAGACCATGGTTTTCGGCATAGATGTTCCAGGTTATGCTTCGATCATGGTGGTCTTATTATTTCTGGGTGGTATTCAATTGTTTTTTCTCGGGTTAATGGGGGAATATATTGGTCGGATTTTTAAAGAGGTGAAAAATCGGCCACTGTATGTTGTACAGGAAACCATCGGCCTGGAAAACGCCGCCGTCAATGATTAACCGTCAACTCATATGGCAATTATTTTTCTTTGCCGTTGTCGGCCTTTCTGCAACGGCAACCCACTATGTCGTCGCAGTGACAACTCATGAGCTATCCGCTTTAAGCCTGTATTATGCCAATATTATTGGCTACTGTTCAGCTGTCTCGATTTCCTATTTTGGTCACAGCAAGCTGACGTTTAAAGTTCAGATGAGCGTTGCTGTATTTGTCCGTTTTATTTGCGTCTCGCTTACCACCTTGGGTTTAAGCGAATTATTGCTGTTGTATATTGAAGCTTCTCTCAGCGTACCTCACCGATTGTCAATGTTAATTATCGTTTTGACAATTCCGGTTATTACTTACCTACTCAGCAGGCTGTGGGTTTTTAGAAGGGTATCCGCCTGATAGTATTCTTTAAGCGATGTGGCCTATCAACGATCACGTAGAGAACTGCGTGACCGGGAATGCAGTCGAATAAGCGCGAGTGAAATTTAAACTGCCGTAGATACATAGTTCCAAACCGGTACAACTCCATCCCAAGACCGGAATGGTGAGCGCAATATCTCCTTGTGTTAAACTGAATAGCTGAGAGTGATCGACATTGCCGCGCCATTTATGTACCAAACTACACAACTGACTTTATTAGCAAGATTAAAGGAGAATCATCCGCGGGCTTGGCAGGAATTCAGTGTCATTTATAAATCACTGATTTTTAATTGGTTAAAAAAATACGCGCTACAAGCGGCCGATGCCGAAGATGTAGCACAGGAAGTGATGTTGTTTGTCAGCCAGAACATTCATACGTTCGAGCACAACGGTCGGCTCGGTGCTTTTCGCAACTGGTTGCGTTCGATAGCGGTTAACATAACCCGTAATTATTTACGCAAAAAGGGGCAGGGGCGTGATGCTCAGTCAGACAGTTTAAATTTAATGCTGGAACAGCTTGAAGATCCCGATAGTCCGCTAACGCGCCTGTTTAATCTAGCCCACGACCATGCCGTAGTGGCGGCGTTGGTCGAAAATTTAGCAGAGCACTTTGAAGCGAAAACGATCGACATTTTTAAATTGAATGTCATAGACGAACTTTCTGCAGCCGAAATCGCCGAAAAAATGAACGTTACAACGGCCTCGGTGCATGTTGCCAAATCCAGGGTGTTGCGCCGTTTGCGGCAAGATGCCAAAAATTGGCTGGATGACTTGCAGCTTGATTGAGCAGGCAGAACATTTCCGGTTTGCTGTTAGAAACGTTCTTCCCTAAAACATTTATAACAAACTTGGATTTTTCGCTTACTCGATATTAGCTTCCGGATATTATGAGTCCGGTATCTCCGTAGAAGATGAAGCGACATGAACAAACTTTCTCAGCTTAGACACCCTTCTGCCGAACAATTGCAAGAGTTTATTCTTGGTAAACTGAGCGACGCTGCGTCCGACGGCATTGAAAGCCATCTCCATGCCTGTGAGCAATGCAATCAGTTACTCGATGGAATTTCCGTCGACGATTCCTTTGTTTCTTTAATCCGAGGGCAGAACGGCGAATTTTATAAAAACAGTGATGATTACCGACCACTGCAAATAAAAGGCTACGAAATTATTGAAGAACTGGGACGCGGTGGAATGGGTGTTGTTTACAAGGCCTTGGACTTGCGGTTAAAACGGAAAGTGGCTTTGAAAGTCATTCTGAACAGCGGCGAACACGCCGGTCCCGAGCAGCGCGAAAGGTTGCGCTTGGAAGCGGAAACGATTGCCCGGTTACAACACCCCGGCATCGTCCAAATTTATGAAATTGGCGAACACCAAGGCCATTTATATATTGCTTTAGAGCTGTTAGGCGCAGAAAGTTTACAATCTATCATGAATGGAGCAACGCACGATGCGAGATGGTCGGCGGCATTGATCCGGCAACTGGCTGAAATTATCGATTACTCGCACCGCTCCGGTATTATTCATCGCGATTTGAAACCGGGAAATATTTTATTTAATCCGCAAACCGATGCGCCTATTCCCAGCCTGTCGCAATTCCAAACACCGGGTAAAAATTTACCCGCGGTTAAAATCACCGATTTTGGTTTGGCCAAATACCTAGATCCGGACAGCAAGGTGACCCGGACGGGATTGATGTTGGGTACGCCTTCCTATATGGCGCCTGAGCAAATTCCCGGTAGCGGCGGCGTAGTCAGCCATCAAAGCGATATTTATGCTTTGGGCGTGATCTTATACCAATTACTGACCGGGCGCTTGCCTTTTAGATCCGATAACATCATGCAAGCTTTAGAGATGCTGCGCCATGACGATCCCGTTGCGCCGCGCCAAGTGAATCGAACGATTCCGCGGGACTTAGAAACGATTTGTCTAAAATGCTTAATGAAACAACCGGCCGAACGTTATGCCTCGGCACAAGCGCTGGCCGAAGATTTGGCGTTGTTTTTACAAAACGAACCGATACGGGCCAAGCCTTTGAGTTTGTTGCAACGGGCGATGCGATGGGCAAGGCGCAAGCCGGTATTAGCCAGTGGTTATGCCGTGATTTTCTTGCTGTATGGCTTTCATTTGCTGTTAATGCTGGTTTTGAAAATACCGCAGCATCAGGGCATTGTGCATGACATTGCGACGGTGTTGGCAATAAGCCTGATGTTGCTTTTTTTTAGTGTGGAAAAAATGCTTGGCAGCGAACGCTGGCGCAGACTGGGACAGTACGGTGGCAACGGTGCGGTAACGGTTTTGTTGACCTTTTCGTTCATGTTTGCATTGACGGATTTTGCCGTTCGGTATGTACCGGTCAATTGTTATATTTACACTATTTTAGGCGCTGCTTTAACTTTGCCGCGCCCGCGAATGATTTGGTTTCAAGCACTTTTATCGAGCGTTTGCTATTTAAGTGTGGTGGCTTACATCTATTGGTTCCGTCCGGATCTGCCGGTTTCCGTAACGCAAAGTGCGCGTTTTGTTATAGATCTGGTGTTTGTCGCGATATTGACACATTTGCTGGTACATCGTATTGCGCCAGCGAATGCGGTCTAAAAACTTTGCTGCACTTAACATGCGCGGGGATTCCATGCCTTTCTGAGCCATAATCAGTTCCTTAATTAGCGGTTTAGCTAACAAAATACTATCGAAAGGAAAGGCAACTTTTTGTCGCGTTTGCTACAAGATTTTATTAACCTCTTTCGCAGTTTTTGAAGTACTGTCGTTTGTCAGGATAGAGAGTTTATTGCCCGCTAATGATACGAGCCGTGACTCAGCACATCCTCCTAAATAGCAGGGAACCGTTGCAGTTTTTTTATCGCATTATGCTGCGGTTATCAATGATGAAATCGCCGGTACATTCTTAGTTATGGCCATACTCTTTCCGCGTAATTTTTTTCCGGAATGCTCAATCCGTTGTCCCATACGCGGATAAGTTCAGAGGCGGGGTACTCTTTGTCGGCTTCGCTACAAATTTCCGGTAAATCCGCTACGTGCTAAGCCTTACCCCGTTTTATCCTAAGCGCATACAAATCTGTTGAGCCTGTGTAAATGATTAATTGTAAATAAAAATTCCGCTTGTTACGCTGAATTTGTCTTGCCATTGTGCTAGATGAGTATCATGGCAAGTATTTTGCTAGAACAAATTACATATCAATCAAAGAGGTGAAAAATCATGGCTTTATTTGTCGGCGCGTATTTGCCGGATCGTAAACTGGATGACAGCGCTTTCTGCAAGGCGCTAACCAAAGTGGCGCTTGATCTGGCGCAATATAGGCAACATCCTTTGCTATTAAGTAAACCCAATCTGGATTTGTATTTTTTGATGCCCGGTAAGGACGAAACGCCTGAATTTGAGGGCATGCGTTTGCATTCATTCGACCCTTCCAACAATACCCTGAAAATCGAATCATCAGTACCGCGGCAAATGATTCAGTCAGTTCACGCTGAAAGTTATGTGGTTGCGGCGATGCAGGATGCTGTGGACGGGGCGCATGATTTTTTTGAATTTCAGAAGATCGAATTTCAGCGGGAAGAATATCTGAATTTACTGGATACGCTATATACCCCGAACGGGACTGCCTTACATTAAAAGGGCACTATGAGGAGATGATGAATGTTGCTTGAAAATTACAAAGAACAAGGATTGTTATCTATTACGTCGGTGCTGGGTGCGACAAGTGATAAAGACAAGTTTGCTTTTCGCGGCGATCTGGTGCTTAAGGAAGGGGAGTTGAAGGAAGGCTCGGAGCGAGACCGCAAACCGCCGGAAGTGGTGATCCATCAGTCGGTGGTTCTGGCCGGCAGCGATAAATTCTTATTTGTCAGCGGTCTACTATATGACTTGAATCAATTGTCCCTGTTTGTCAAAAAATATAGTGAAGCCCTGACGCCGGATACGTTGCTACTGCTTTATGTGGAAAATATCGATCAAATGCTGAAAGTAGAATATGCGGATTGCACGTTCCAGTTGTTGCCCTACGGTGACGGTATGATCTGGAACGAGTTGTTGGAATTGCTGTATATCGAAAAAAGCGATTTGAAAGGCCAGTCCGCAGAAGACAAAGTGAAGACCATGTTTGATTCAGCCGCCGGGTTCGATACTAAAACGGCGGTGATCAGTTTTGAACAGGCAGTGGAAAAAACCATTGAAGTAGTTAAAGACATGGCGGTGGGACCCGTTTAGTGTTGTTTTGCAGATATAGAGTCCGAAAATGAAAAAGTTCCAAACGATCTCGGTTCCGGAAATGCAAACCCTGCTTGAAGATGATGCGGTGATGCTGCTTGACTGCCGTGATTTGAAAGATTACCGGTCAGGGCATATCGAAAACGCGATGCACGTGCATGAAGGCTTGAAGGAATCGTTGCTAAAAAAAGGCGATAAAAACAAAAAATTGATCATTTATTGCTATTATGGGCATGCCAGTGAGCATCTGGCGGAAATGTTCGGCGACTTCGGCTTTAAACATGTCTATAGCTTGGCTGGCGGTTTTGCCAACTGGAAGGAATGCCAGACAGCGGCCGGTTGATTTGCTGTGTCCGTGAACCTGAACTGTAAAAGCTGGTTTGGCGAACACGGTTTTTCCGCCAATGAGCCGGACAAAACCAACGACGATGGCGAGTTCGCGTTAATCCTGGCTTGCCGCCAGGGCCGCTATGATGTGTTGCGGATTTTGTTGGACCAAGGCACGGATTTGACTTGTGTCGATCACTACGGCAACAACGCGCTGTGGTCAGCCTGTTATGCGGAGAACGAAATGTGTTTGAGCGTACTGGCAAAAAATGCATGTGACCTGAATTATCAGAACCCGTCCGGCAACACCGTGCTGGCCTATGCCGCCTCCAGCGGCAAAGATGCGATGGTCCGTTTGTTGTTGGAGTTGGGCGCCGACCCGGGGTTGCAAAACCAAGACGGGATGACGGCATTGGACCTTGCTTCAAGCAGAGGCAGTCTGAAGTTATTGCGCGCGGTAGGCAAAAAATAATCGATGGCTGAATATTATTTCTTAACCCAATTAATATAGGTTTTTATTATGGAACAGTTAGATCGTGATATTGCCTTGCGCATTGCGCTGGCTTCACGTATTTTGCCCGGAGTCAGTGTCAGCGAGTTGGTTGATATTCTGCATGATCGAGTCGGTATGCCGTTGGATGATGAAAAATTGAAATCGATTACCGTGACCAATTTAAAAACCGGTATCGGCAGCCATGACGGTGAAGAGGATGGTGAGGATATCGGCATTGGCCTGGAAAATATCAAATTGGCAGTCCGTTTCTTGTGGGGTGAGGAGGCGGAAGACGAAAATCTGCCCGAGATCCAACTCTATCAGGAAGGTGATATACCCGATTCGATCAGAGTGGCGGTAGCCTCCAACAGCGGTGCGATGCTTAACGGTCATTTCGGTTCCTGTATCCGTTTTCTGGTGTATCAGCTATCGGCGCAGGATATGCGCTTGATCGACATACGCTCGACGGTCGAGGCCGACAGTTCCGACGACCGGAACTTGTTCCGGGCCAATCTGATTAAAGATTGTCATGTGCTGTTTGTACAATCCATCGGCGGCCCGGCTGCAGCGAAAGTAATACGCGCCGATATCTATCCGATCAAAGTGCCGGAGGTGATTGAGGCGACCGAGAAACTGCGCGAATTCCAGTCCGTTTTTGATGCACCGCCACCTTGGTTAGCCAAGGTATTGGGGGTATCGGCGGAACAACGTAAACGCTTCAATTATTCCGCTGAAGCATAATATACATCCATCGCACATTTAATTCGGCTCTTTACTTCCCTTTCCCGCAGGAGAGTGATAGGGTGAAATAAAACATCCGAAATATGCTGTGTGAGACTATAACAAGAGGGGCATCCGTGTTTGATATTCAGGAATCCATTGTAGAACCGCAGGCAACCGGCTTGGTGCCTATCGTCGTAGAACAGACCGCCAGGGGGGAACGCTCCTTTGACATATACTCCAGACTGCTCAAGGAACGGGTCATTTTTCTGGTTGGGCAGGTTCAGGATTACATGGCTAACCTGGTTGTGGCGCAATTGTTGTTTCTGGAATCGGAAAATCCGGATAAGGATATTCACTTATATATCAATTCACCGGGCGGGTCAGTGACAGCCGGTTTGGCGATTTACGACACCATGCGTTTTATCAAGCCCGATGTTAGCACCCTGTGTGTTGGCCAGGCGGCCAGTATGGGGGCGTTACTGCTGACCGGCGGTGCCAAGGGCAAACGCTATTCGTTGCCGCATTCCAGAGTGATGATTCACCAGCCGCTGGGCGGTTTTCAGGGACAGGCATCGGATATCGCCATCCATGCCCAGGAAATTTTGAGTATCCGGGAAAAATTAAACCGTATCCTCGCCGAACACACCGGGCAGCCAATCGAGAAAATCCGCCAGGATACCGATCGCGATAACTTCCTTAGTTCCGCCGATGCTGTCGAATATGGGTTGATCGATCAGGTATTAAGCAGCCGGGTCGGACCGGAGAGTCCGGTCACTATATAGAGCGACACTGAGCCGTGTACCGTTGATTGACCTGCTCTAATACCGTCAATGGCGGAAAAGAAACAGAAACTTACCATTATCTGTACGAGTGAAGAAATGAATGGGGTTTTGCGCCGTTCAAGTTAATTTGTCAGCCAGGCGTAATAATTCCGCGGTCTGCTGCCTAATTTGTTCGGTAACCCGATCATCCAACCGGGAACGCCAGCGCTGCGGGATTTGTGCAACGCCGTAACGGGCACCGGCCAGCATGCCGGCCAATGCGCCGGTAGTATCGGCATCGCCACCCTGGTTGACCGTGGCAACCAGGCACGACTCGAAATCGTCGGTATTGAAAAAATAGTGCAGTACCGTTTGTACGGTATCGACGATATAAGCGGAGGATTTACCCGGGTAGGGGAGGTAGGCGAACGCCGGGTGTTGTTTGATCAACGACTCGGCCTCCCGAGTACAGTACTCCAGTCCTTCCTCTAAAATTAAATTCCTCGTCATTCTACCCAGTGTCAAGGTAGCGGCGTCGGACAACGGGTTGTTATGGGTGATATGGTTTTGCTGCAGGCTCCAGTTGGTAAAACAATCCGACCGGTTTAGCGTGGCCAGTACCACCGGCAGATTACGCATACAGGCGCCGTTTCCGGCATCGTCTGCGCGTTGCGCGCCGGCCAATTCACCGCAATCCCGGTAACGGCTGATTCCGCGCCGGCAGGTGTTGCCGATGTCTACGGGACCGCTGTTCATCCAGGCAACGAAGTTATCGGCAACCGCTTTGATATTCCAGCCCCGATGGTCGATCATTGCCTGGCCCAGTGCAAGCGCCATTTGCGTGTCGTCGGTTACCTGACCTGCGGCAAGAGCTAACCAGCCGCCACCGATCATTTCGCGATGCAAGCCGAAGCGTATTTGAATTTGTTTAGGCGTCATGAATTCAACGGTGGCTCCCAGGGCGTCGCCGCAGGCAAAACCTAGATAGGCCCCCAGTGCTCTGTTAAAGGTTAGTTCATATGACATCGTTATTCCAATGAATCATTTAAATTCAGCTATTGTTTTGAGACTGTGAATAGCGACCGGTCAGTGGGATAGTTTGATCCGGTAGTCGCCGCCGATTGCCAGATATTCCGCTTCACCGTGCAAGGCATGGCACGGCAATAGTTCGTTAAAAAAAACCAATTTAACCACCGGCACGTCCACTTCCAGAATATAAGCGCCAAATTCGTCGGCAATACTGCGACGGTCGGTAAAGGAAACTATATTATTGAAGCGCACGGTTTTATTTTGCTTGTCGTATTCTTCAACGATCACGTGCTCATCCAGCGTATCGACACCGCGATACAGTCGTTTGTGTCTTACCGCCGGAAAGTGAAAACGTTCGATAACCCATTGGCAATACTCATAAAGCAAGTCCAGTTGCATATAGATGCAATTGTTGTGATAGCGGCTGTTCATTTTTTCTTCCAAATAAGTCATCCACGGCTTGCTGAGAAAACTGTCCAAGTACTGCTTATGGAAGGTTGGAAATAAACCGAAACGACTCTCAGCCCAGCCTTTGAACACCGCCCCCTGAGCATTATTTGAATCCAGTCCCCAACCCTGTATCAATTTAAGGTAGCTGTTGCGGTAACGGCGTCTTCCGGAATGGTCATAGCGCAGGCGTTGTTCCGTTTCGAATCCGAACACGACTTCCATATAGTCCTGGAATATCTTACCGCATACAATACGTTGGGTTTGCCCGTCCAGTTTTTCGAACAGGCCAGGTGCTGTTTCGCGGGCTCCGGCAATATGCAGCGACTGCGGATTTTCGTTGAAAAAATCGCTGGCGATAAAGGCACTGGAAAGTCCGACTAAATTAGTGCTGTGGCCGCGTTGTGCAATGTTGGTCATGTATGGAGGAATCAAACCCTCAGGGATATTATGGAAAGATGCATATTATTACATTAACGCGCGTTATTGCCCATTCGCAGACAGTCGTTGACGCCAATCAGCCTGTCTACGAGCCGGAAAATACTGTCAAATAGCGGAAACAAAGCGGTACAATGACCAATGCATACCACTATCGTTTAATGGATGGTGTTGTGGGGCTATCACATCTTTTTACACGCACGGCCCGGTTAACGGGATATCAAATTGCTAAAGTTTCTACCCGGAATTATCCTTATTCAGCTTATGACCGGCGGACTGCTGTTTACTGCTTTCAACTGGTCGCATGATCCGCAATTAACTGTAGTCATTGTTATATTCGCACTCATTTGCGGTACTTTGGCCGCATTTTGGTTTGCGGCCATTGCCCGCGATATGTACAAAAATGAATATACTCAAATGCTGGAATTGCATGCGCTGGAGCGGGAAAGAATTTTACTGGCGGCGGAACGCGAAAAAGCCGACATCGCCGCGCAACGATCAGAGCTGCAGGAACAGCACGCGCGCGAACGGGAACGGATTCTGGTAGATGCGGAAAAAGAAAAGGCCGGCATCGCTTTGGAAAGCTACCGGCACATCGAAAAAGAAATAAGAAAAGCCAATGCCAAAGCCAATTTCAAAGTGGGTGCCGCTTTTGCCACTGCCGTGGGCGCCGGTGGCATCATGCTGTTCAGCCAGTTGGTGACGGTCGGCATGGTAGTGCTGGTTGCATCCGGAAGTGGTTTGGCAGGGTATTTGGCGCGCGCCAGACAGGAACGCATCGCCCGCAACAAGCAGTTGTTCGGGACTGGTAAAAATAAGCGCCTTGAGTATCAGCCGCTGATCGAACCGCCGCCGAAAGGTAAACGGTAGTAACGGGCATATTTTGCTACCGTAAGGTATGCACGGCTTTCCTTATCAGCCGTTCACGATGCCGGAAACGCTGCTTTCTCGCTAAACTTCATCATTCTGTCACAAAGCCGCTTTAATATGTCAACGCCGGCCGCTAAATACCCTGGTTGAGAAGTCGCCCGGACTGAATATGAATATACTGAAACAGTTGAAATTAGCCGATATTTTTACGATTGCCAATCTGTCTTGCGGAATCCTTTCCATCATCCTGTCAATGGAGGGAAATTTCAAGCTTAGTGCATTGTTGCTGTTTATCGCGGTCATTTTTGATGTCTTGGACGGTAAAATCGCAGGCTTGATGCATCAAAAAAACGCTTTCGGCAAACAGATTGATTCGATGTCGGATCTCGTCTCATTCGGTGTTGCGCCGATGCTCCTGTTTTATTCATTGCAAACACCGGGAATAGGGCTCTCTATTTTATTATTGTTTTTTGTCGTGTGCGGCATGTTCCGGCTTGCCCGGTACAATATTTCCGAATCGCCCGGTTTCGAAGGGGTGCCTATTACCGTCAACGGGCTGTTGTTCCCCGTGCTGTATTTGATTTACAGTAGTTATCCGGCAAGTATCCATATATGGCCTTTGATTATCCTGATCCAGGGTTTGCTGATGATATCCACCGTGAAGGTTTCCCGAATATTTTGAAGTGGCTGCCGTTTTTTCCCTGTGTGCACAACTGCAGGACTGTGACTAACGATGCATTGCTTCATCGGTTATGCCGGGCCTTTTCGTCATTGAGTCGTAAAACTTATGAGACAGCTTACTCCCGGATTCAGGATCAAAACCTATAACACGTTAGCGCAGATCGGCCTGCAACAATTTCCGCGTGAACGATATCACGTCGGGCCCGAGATGGAATACCCCGATGCGCTCCTGCTTCGTTCTCAGGATTTGCATGATGCGACTGACGTTGACACTGTTAAAGCCGTCGGCAGGGCAGGGTCCGGCGTTAACAATATTCCCGTCGCTGAATTTTCCAAGCGGGGTGTACCTGTTTTTAATGCGCCTGGGGCCAATGCCAATGCCGTGACCGAGTTGGTCATCGCCGGTCTGTTATTGGCGGTACATAATATTCCCGATGCCTTGTGTTTTACAAAAACGCTTGAGGGCGAAGATGTCGAGCTGCAGGCCTTAGTCGAACAAAACAAAAAGCGTTTCTCCGGAATTGAGTTGGCCGGTAAGACACTGGGTGTGATCGGACTGGGTGCTGTTGGCGTCAAATTGAGCAATGCAGCAGCTGCGTTCGGTTTGAAAGTGGTGGGATTCGATCCGTTAATGACCGTGGAAAGTGCCTGGCGTCTTTCATCGGATGCCACACCTGCCGACACTTTAGATGAACTGCTGTGTTGCTCCGATTTTGTCAGCCTGTATGTCTCGCTGACTGATCAAACCCGACATTTTATAAACGGACAGCGTATCGTTAACATGAAGCCCAATGCGATCTTATTGAATTTCGCGCGTGCGGCAATTGTCGATGAAGCGGCAGTGCTGGCGGCGCTGGACGACAACAAACTGCATACTTATGTTGCGGATTTTCCCTCACAAGCTTTATTGCGTCACCCGCGAACTATTGTCTTACCACACTTGGGTGCTTCGACAACGGAAGCGGAACAAAACTGCGCGGTAATGATAGTTCAGCAAGTACGTGATTTTCTCGAAAACGGCAATATTCGCTGTTCGGTCAATTTTCCGGATATCCATTTACCGCGCACCGAAGGTTTTCGGCTGGCGATTGCCAATCGCAACATACCCGGCATGGTCAGCCAAATGACTGCCATTTTGGCGGAAAACAATATCAATATTTTGAAAATGTTGAATAAATCCCGTGGCGAAAACGCATTTACGCTGATTGATGTCGATCGCCCGCTACCGCCGCCAATTGTGGACCGGTTGAGAGGCATAGCAGGTGTATTGTCAGTCCGGGCGCTGTAAAGGGACGGCGCTGTAACGAAAGTCTACCGGAGTAAATCGTAATCGATGTCTGAAATTAACGGAACTAACGGGTTGAAACAGGATTTCCCGTTTATTGCAAAGCTCAGCAAACATTATGAGTACAGATAACATGGATCATACCAATTCACGTCCGCTCGAGGTGATTTTTAAAGAGCACCTAGACAATACGATAAAGTGTGGCCAAGCACTGAATCAACTGTTCTTGAACCTTGAAGAGCCTGAAGCACACATAGTGCAGGTAAAACAATTGGAAGAAAAAGGAGACAGGCTGACAGCGGAAGCCTATTGCGCTTTGGAATTGCTTAGCTACTCGGAAATCATTTATATCACCGAGGAGTTGGTCAAACGCTTGGACGATATCGTTGATGGTATCAATAATACGGCGCGGCTTATTGATATCTGCCAGCCAAGGCAAATCGAGAATGCGGCGCACGACATCCTGTCGAATCTGCAGGCAATGATAGCAAGACTTGAGATGGAGGTAATACAGTATCCGGACAACGATTTGGCAAGTGCCAGGGTCTGCTGCAAAACACTCAAGGGTAACGAGGAAAATGCGGATCTAATTTACCACGAGTGGCGTAAGAAACAACGCCGCGTGCTGGTACTTTCACTGGTCGAAGAAAATAACTGGACCGAGATTTTGGGCGTTCTCGAGCAAACCACCGATGCCGCCTATCATGCGGCATTATTGCTGGAGCGCCTGGCGAGATATCGCCGTAAACAATAATCAGCCAATCGAGAGGGTTATGGATAAGTCTACAGGCCGGATAGTGATATGACTATTTAGGACCGATAGCTAAAAGGCAGGGCATGCACCGCATCCCATTTTCACTTCAGAAGATTTGTTCATGTTCAATAGAAAACCAACCTTTGGTTTTTTTACAAACCCCACCAATGCCAGCATTAACGGGACTTCGATAAGGACCCCGACAACGGTTGCCAAAGCAGCGCCCGAGGCCAGTCCAAACAACATCACTGCAGTGGCAATAGCCACTTCGAAATGATTGGAAGCTCCGATCAGCGCGGACGGCGCAGCATTTTCATAAGTGAAACCCCATGCCCTTGCGGCCAGGTAAGTCAATGCGAAAATCAGCATGGTCTGCAGCGCCAGCGGAATGGCTATCCATAAAATGGTCAGGGGATTGCCGATAATGACCTCGCCTTTAAAAGAAAAAAGCAAAACCAGCGTCGACAGCAAAGCAATGATAGTGATCGGCGTCAGAATATGCAGGAATTTCTGCTCGAACCAGAGCAGTCCTCTATGGGCTATGATCCATTTACGGGAAAAATAACCGGCTAATAGGGGCAAAGCGACGTAAATGCCTATCGACAGCAGCAAAGCCTGCCAGGGTACCGGCAATTGGCCGACGCCTAACAAAAAACCGCCGATGATGCCGTATAACAACAACATGGCCAGGGAATTAATGGCAACCATGACCAGAGTATGACCGTCATTCCCTTTGGCGAGGTAGCCCCAAACCAACACCATGGCTGTACAAGGAGCGACACCTAATAAAATACAGCCGGCCAGGTAACTGCGCCATAATGGCACTGCCAGCATTTTGACTCCCTCATGCATTACTACCGTCCCGGCGCCGTAGCTGCTACCGACCGGCAGGTCCAGGCCGAACGGCATTTTTACCAGATCGACAACCTCCGTACCGATAAACTGGCGGAACAGCAAGCCGAGAAAAAGATAAGCAATGGCATACATAGTAAAGGGCTTGACGGCCCAGTTGACAATCAGCGTTAACGAGACCGGTTTGACGCTTTTCCCCGCTTTGACCACTTCGGCAAAATCGATTTTTACCATGATCGGATACATCATGAAGAACAAGCAGACCGCAATCGGGACGGAGACCACCGGAGCACCGTTGACCGCGATATGCATGCCATCCAAGGTTTTTGCAAAGTCCGGCGCATAGACGCCCAGCAAAATGCCGCCGGCAATACACAAAGCGACCCAAAGGGTAAGGTAGCGTTCGAACACGCCCATATCGCGTTTTTTTTCAGGCACGGTAAATCCTTGGTTGCTTAAGTTGGCGAGTGATTTAATCAATTTTATTGAGTTCCGCAATCAGCTCCGACAAAGGAATGCTTTCCAGTGGCAGGGACATGACTTTGGCGATGCGCCGTTCGAATAGCGCATAGGTTTCTTCAAAAGCGGCAAGTTTCTGTTCTGCGCTGCCTTCGACATGGCCGGGATCGGCAGTAGCCCAGTGCACCTTGGGGATCGGGCGCATGTAAACCGGACAGGTTTCGCCGGCGGCGCTGTCGCATACGGTGATGACAATATCGAAGCGTTGATTCTCTAAGCTGTCCCAGGATTTACTGGACAACCCGCCGGTTGCGATGCCATGTCTCTCTAAAAGGGCTGCGGCACCGGCGTTTAATCTGCCTAGTGGCGCACTGCCTGCCGAAAAGGCTTGAATGCGGCCTTGGCTCAGATGATTAAACAAAGCTTCGCCAATGATGCTGCGGCAAGAGTTGCCGGTACATATTATCAGGATATTTAACATGGTGTTTCCGGTTATATTATTGAAACATTCGCAACAGAGCTTTAATTTTGTGATTGACGGTGAACTCCCATATGCCCGAATCCAGGCCTATTTGGCGCAACATGCAGAATTTTTGTTGGTAGCAGGACGGCAGGTAAAGGGGTTTTCTCCATCGGATGGCGCATCTTTATCATTAAACGTGGGAATCTCGGCAAGCGAATGAAAGGCCTCCCAGGCTATCCCTTGCGGATCGGTAATCCAGTGTTTATCGGAGCGCATATAGCAACAGGCTGCCTGTTGTTGTGTTTCAATGGGTATTTGGGTCGCATCCAGGCATTGCTTGATCTCATCTAACTCCGTTTCATTTTCAGCCTGTAAACCGAGATGGTCGAGTCCGGTTGTGGCGCAGCGGTTAGAAATGGCAAAATTGATCCGTGGGTCGCTCAGCATCCATTTGGCATAATCTTCATGCCGTACCGTAGGCTTGCAGCCAAACAAGTTGCTGTAAAACTGAATGTTTTGCTCGAGATTCGCTACAGACAAATGGATGTGTAATCTTTTCATGATAATACCCTTGGATAAGGAATTTAAATTGCGCATTAAAATATACGGATTATCATATATATTTAAGCGCAAATATGCAACGGTTGATTGATGGTCTGGTTAATGGTTAATTTTTGGTTGTTATGAAAACATCTATAACGAAAGAGGTCTCCGATAGAAAGGAAGGCAGCCAATGGCTGCCCAAGCAAAATTTCACATTAATCGAGTAGTGTTTTTATAATTGCAATAGTGATTCTTTTCGTTATTTGATGTTCATACAGTTTGCATAATAAGTGACCGGTGCAGCCCAATCGGAAAATATCCCGAGAATGCCCACCTGCTTGGCTAATACGTCGAGCAGTACCATTTTATCGCCGTCGTTCTCGATGATGTCGGAAATAGTCTGGTAATACCATCCGCCGCCGTCTGCCAGCAAGCCCGATCTTTCAAAGGTCCAGGTAATAATATCCAGACCGGCTGCATTGGCATACTGAGCATAAATGGACGGAGCGATTTGCCCATTGTCGACTTTGACCAGCATCCATGTTGGTGGAGCGATAATGTTTACCCCCTGCGCTATCAGTTCATCCATGCTGGGAGACCAGGTTGACGGGTCGGTATGATCGAAGCTTGGGTCGTCATAACGGCCATCCAGAAAAACAGCCTGTTTCCCGAATTGCGGCTCGTTTTGTATCCAGTAAAGTATGTCCTCGAGATTGAATGATTGGGCAAATACGTGTTTCGGGTTGACGCCTGCTCGTTTGTACTCATCAAGCATTTTTTGCGCATAATCCTGTTGCGTCAGTCCATTGAACGGCATTGACACGCTGGGCGATTTCAATTCCGGTGTCATTTTAACGTCCAGTTTTTTAAATAGCTCGATACTTTCTTTGTGCGACATCAGGTGACCGCTGTTCGGTCCTGCGTATAAATCGGTGCGATAATCCGGTGTGCCCGCTACGAATTCCTCCGGAGTCAGCGCCCGCGGGTTGAAACCGTCCATTTTGCCTGTCAGACTCTTGAATTCGGCAAGCGTAATTTCGCTGGTCCGGCATTCCGCCGACGCCGGTGTGATGAGATTACCGTCGGTGTCGATTACCGCAGGTGTAAACGGTCGGATACAAGTGTCGGCCAAAGGCGTCAGTAGGATATTTGTGGTGGTGGCCAGATCGTTTTGCGCATGCCGGCAAACCAATTCCTTGTCTTTCGTAAACGTCACGTCGCACTCGATGATACCCGCTCCCATGCGCGCTGCCGCCTCATATGATTCCCTGGTATGTTCCGGAAATTGTAATCCGGCGCCGCGATGGCCGATAGAGAAATCCGTTTTATGAAACGGTCCGTTGCTGCATTCCTGCAAAGCCTCTTTCAATTCGCTGTCTTCCATGTCGTTGATCAGAAAATAAGGTCTTGGTCCCAGTTGAATGGTGGCGTCCCGCCAGTGTTCTTTGTTGTCGTCATCATGTGGTTCAGCTATCGCCGAAAATGATGCCGCCGTTGCACTCAATGCGGCAACGGCTATGACGCGTTTTAATACTCGCATGGTTTTCTCCTAATTAATTGATGGGAGATTGAACTGTAGGGCGAGTACATGAATGTTTAATGTCTGTTAGTTGACGTTTTGGTAAACGTTTACCAGTAAACGATAAACCGGGCGACACCAACACCTAAAGGTACGCCCGGTTATTATTTGATGGTTACTGGCGGGGTAGAAATTGTTCGGCTACTACATTGCCGCTAGCGTTAATGATTTTTACCGTCATGTCGCCTTGTTCGGACACTTCGACGGTACCGAAGGTTAAATATTCCAACGCCCCGTCGTAATCCAAACCGACAGGCGCTCCATGAAAAAACAGGCGTGAGGGATTGAGTGAAGAATCAAAATCTTCATTCGGAAAAACGCCGGCATTCAGCGGCCCTGAAACAAATTCGTAGACTGCGAAATCAGGGGCGTCGGCAAAAGGTTGGTAAATAAAGCCTTCGGAAAAATGCACGTCGGTGGTGAGCCAGACAATGTTTTTGCTGCCTTGCTGCTGCAGGTAACGCAGTATAGCGGTCAATTCGTATTCAAAACCGGTGTCCTGATCGAAGTTTGCCCAGCCGTCGCGACCGTTCTCGGGCGGAAAACCGGTGGGGATTGACATCGGTACGCTGGAAACGATCACTTTCCAGGTCGCATCGGATGCCGCCAGTTTTTGTTTGAGCCAAGTCAGTTGTTCTCTGCCCAACATGGATTTCGGAGCGTCTTCATTATCCGGCATGAAGTTGGCATCCCGATACTGGCGAGTATCAAGCACGAACAGCTCTATATGTTGTCCCCAGCGTATATTGCGATACAGGCGATTTGGCGTGTCGGGTGAAATTGCTATCGGGTTGTAATCCAGAAAGGCTTGCAGACCGATCGGCAGCAGATGTTCCCCCGAAGTATAAGGTGCAGTCTCGCGAGTGTCGTGCAATAGGCCAAAATCATTGGCGACTTCATGGTCATCCCAAATGGCGATGTAAGGGGTTCCGGACAACAATTGTTGAAAACCCCCATCTTCCCGGTTATATGACCAATGTGCCCAATAATTGTCCAGATTTGCCGATGGTATGAAATTCCCGATAATCTGCTGGTTGCCGAAGCCGCCGATGGCTTCACAAACGCCATCGGCATAAATCATATCGCCCAAGCCGATGAAGAAATCCCATTGCTGTTGATTGATCGCATCAAATACCGGAAATCCCTTATTTACGTCCCGGCACACATTTTGTCCTGCCAGGTCGCCGCCCCAGGCGAAGCTTACCGCGTTGTCGTCATCCGGCTTGGGAGCAGTTCTAAAGCTGCCGGTTAAAATGGTCGATTTTTGTTTATCACCGCCGTTTTTCGATTTAAAGACCACCGAATAGTGATACAGGGTATCCGCGTCCAAGCCTTGCAGCTTGATCCGGCCAGTATAATCACTACTGCCGTCAACGGCAATTTTATATTCGGATGATCCGTCGTGTTTGCCTTGCAGGTTAACTTGCATTTCAGCGTCCCGGTCGGTGCGTGACCACAGGACGGCACTATCGCTTCTGACGTCGCCAACAACAACACCATTAGGTGTCTGAATGATGCTGTTTTCCGGCGGGGTGGCTAATACGTTGTTACAGGCGGCTAAGCCGGAAACGGTCAATATCAGAACAGAATTATGCGGCATGAAACATTTTTTAAAATGCATTGTTATCATCCTAATGATGGTTTCGGGAGCTTCCATTGAAATCCTGCAAGGTTACATACCGATGAGGATTTTATAACTTTTTCATGACAATTCCGCTACGCTATCTTGACGATGCATTAATAAATTTTATCGGGTTGTCGGGGCAGGATATTTTGTCATTATTAACGCTAACCACCTTATAAGGAAAAGTACGAATGCCTGAATCTGACTGATCCGGAAAGAACCAATCGTTGCTTAAAGCTCGATGACATGAATGTTTATCCAAGCTTAAAGACCAGGCGCTTGCTTTATTGCCATCGAATTGAATCGGGATTTTATAGCTTTCAAAATGCGGACAACTTGCTATATGGGATTTCCAGTTAAGATCATCGTGACCGCGCGACCATGCAGGAATTGCATTGTATGCCATACCGATTAGAAACGTGATAGAAAAACTTCGAATCCACCAAGACCGATTGTTGAAGGTAGTCTGGATCAACATCCAGGAAATAATGATAAAAGGATAGAAAAAATACCTTGGGCCGGCCAGAACGGGGTGAATAATCGTCGGATCGACGCGTGATACGCTCAACGCGATGGAACCGGCTAAAAGATAAATAAGTCCCCAGATTTGTATGTTTCGCCTATCGATTATCGCGATAACGGCGAGAAAGATGAACAATATGTAGTCGCCGGCTACCCTGTAGTATCGGTTTGCTTCGTCACTGATATAAATAGCGGAGCCGAAAAAGGTCGGAGTGACATTGCTTACAATGCTGCTTAAATGAGGAATACTTGTTGCCGATCCGCTTAAAATATAATAGAGCTGACATGTGGCAATCATTGTCGCAACAAACGCAACCAGCAATTCGCGCTTGCGATCTTTAATAAGAAAAATTCGGAAGTACAATACCGGCAGCGTCATCACGATGACCGGAGACGACAATCCGCCGACAACCACAACAAATAGACGCCAGTCGGTGCGTTCGGATTTTTCATCCCACAGTACAACCAAGAACAGCAGGATTGACGCCCACCAGAATGTGTACAGCGGCAATCCAAACACTTCCGGATCGGAAGGGATGCAAAATAGGGCGATAGCGCAAAGCCACTTTCCAACTAATTTTGTTGGTGAAATCGCCACAGCCAGCGCTACAAGGATAATGAATACCCATGACAAACAGTTGAAAATATCGGGTATTCATAAATAGTGAACGTAAGGGACAGATTAGTTATGAATTTTGGGATAGTGATTAAATAGCCGTTTACCGGTTCAAAAATTGACCACCATCCGTCACGGATAAATGCAAGTATATTGCCCGGGATGCCGCCGGCGGTATTTTCCGCCCCATCCTCGTTCCATACCTGGGGGGATAGCAGTTGCGCACTTCTTCTTGAAAATAGTAGAAGAAAAAAATTAATGACGAGACAACAAAAAATTTTATTGATCTCGTGTTTATTTTCACAGTCACGGGGATAACCATAAGCTGCTCTCCAGAATACCGGTATGCTGGTCATTGAATGTTTAAGTTAAATCAGTTTGAGCAAAATCCTTTTGGTTTTAAAAAGCACTGGAAGTTGATTTAGAATTTCAAAATTTTTTTGTTCTCGGGCAGATGCCAAGAGGCAACTTCACTGCAGGTATCATTTTTTGCCATTCCGGTTTGTAGTTGGTGTTCTGCCGGTTGAATAGCGCTAGTCAATATGGTTGGGTTCACCTCGATATAAAGGTGTATTTCAAGTTAGAAAAATGCTAACGCGACAAATAAGCCGCCATCCAAACTTAAGATAGTCTGCAAATTAGTGAAAGTCCAGCTTTTGTACGGTGAAAAGGGAGATTCCGGCGGCCTCAGTGCTGCTCAAAAACCCTCAGAAAATGTATCAATGTATTTCCGGACGAAAGAGGAAGATGGTGTCG
>JBNLCC010000034.1:0-63506 GCA_050303615.1 Methylococcaceae bacterium
AGGGAATTCCAAGGCGGCGCAAAGTCCGGGCAATATTAGAACTCCCAACGAAAAAAACACTATTACTGTTTTTTTATTCATCGCTAATACCTCGCATTTTCTAGAAATAATTATATTTCTGTCGTCACTTCCCGACATTCCACTAGAGCAACTTTGGCTGTGGTCTGATCACCGAAAAAACTTTTTTTCCTGCGTGATGTTATGTACCATGTAACCCTCCGCCTTCAATTCGACATCTTCAACATGAAGGCCTTGTCCTTTCAGCGCTACCAAAACCTATTCACAAGGAGTTTCCAGATCCGGCGCAGTACCATTAAAAACGCAGATAAGAGTGGCAACTAACATTGTATTTATACCTTTCTACCTCACATGAAAAAGTCAAGAAAAATGATTCAACGGCATCACGGACATTGGTCTGGATTTACGCCTAAACCTTTTTTCTACCGATAGATTCGAATCGAAAATCAAAGGAATTTGAAATCATCGTATCCGACTGCGTAGGCAGGGAATTGGTCTTATAACAATAACCCTTTAGATTTTTAGAATAGGCTATAGATTTCAGAAGTCTATCTATTTCGATTAATTTAATGTTTAAAATCATGAATTTGAGATGGACATCACAATTTTAGCTGGCGGGGTTCGGTATTAATAAAATGGCAAGCCCTACACGAATCGTTTTATTTACGGTATCAACACGAAGAATATTTATTTAGGTAGAATATTTGGGGTCGGATTGAAAATATGTTCTCTATCATTAATCAAATTCAACAAATTTAAATATCTCAATTGCCTGAATAGCGCGAGCAGCGTCGGTAGGTATTCCTCAACATAATATTATTCAGCGGGGAAATAACCGTCAGCTTTGTTTCGGAAATGTGGCCGGAAAATTTCTTGGGCAATTTGTCTATTTCCGCTCCGGCCGTTCGATTACATGGTAACGGCAGGGGAATATGCCTGCCTGAAGACCATTACAGAAGAAGTCATGAAATATTTGCCATTCAATATTCGAGGTCGGAGTAGAATGGTACTTAGTTAGGTAATATGCTCTGATATTTCGGGCTTAACAGAGTGGAAACCCGAAGTCAGGTGATCCGACGAACATCATCCAATAGGGCCGGTGATTTTGAGATTGACATAAAGCAACGATTCCGGCTAAGGTCAGTTGCAATTCAATAGGCAGGCAAATTCGCCTGGAAATCAATAGTAGGACCGAATACGGATGTGCATGCTGAAATTATGCGCCATATTTTTCAGTGGTTTGAAAATCATGGAATATCAAAGAAAAATCTGTATGAGATCGCAGATAAAAGGGTAGAAATAGCAACAGAGTCAAGAAAAGCCTAACAAAAAGTTCAACAACGCTCGTTCCTTGTTCGGATGTGCTAATGCGCACCTGTTAACTTCGCATTGGGCTTTGTCGTAGCCAACCTCAAAGGAGAAATTCCGTGAAATTCAAGCAAAGTAATCCCGTCGTCTGGTTTGAAATTTATGTCCAAGACATGGAACGTGCTAAAGCGTTCTATTAGGCTGTACTTGAAGTTACACTGGAAAAGATGCCTGTTCACTCCGCTGAGTGCGAGGATATGGAAATGTGGAGCTTTCCTTCGGACAAGGATACTGCCCAAACCACCTATGGTGCGTGCGGAATGCTGGTAAAAATGGCTGGAGTTCCTTCCGGGTGTGGAGGAACGTTAATTTATTTCGCGTGTGAGGACTGTGCAGTGCAGGCCGCCCGCGCAGCCGAGAATGGTGGCAGTGTCTTCAAAGAAAAATTCTCGATAGGGGAGCATGGGTTTGTTGTCCTTGCTTATGATACTGAGGGCAATATGATTGGCTTTCATTTCATGTAATACCTTGGAACTCGTGGATGCAGTGACGAAGGAAACCGTATCATTTGCGGTCGTTGCGGTTTGTGCCTCAACGCACCCTACGGCGCTGAATTATTGGAGTCGGAGTAAACAACTAGATTTAGTTGGGGAAGTTCATACTCTGATTCCAATAGTTTAACTGCGGCTTTTCGTTATACTGCGCCTCCAGTAGAAGAGGCGGTGCCCGGGATCACTTCTGTCGCCATTTATAGACATGTCCGAACTCCTTCAACACAGCAGGGGCAGGAAAATTTTTTGAACAATTTGTCGATTTCCGGTCCGGCCGTTCGATAATATAGCAACGGCAGGTAAACAAGCCCGCCCGGAGACCATTACAGGAGAAGGCATGAAATATTTGGTTGCTATTCACTACCCCGACAACTACGACCCGTCCGTCGCAGAGGACGAAGCGATTTCCCGCGATATCGACGCGCTTAACGATGAAATGAATGCCGCTGGTGTCAGGATTTTTGTTGGGGGTCTGTACCCGGCAAGCAAAGCCATGTCGCTGCGGGCGCAGCCTTTTGGTGATGTGCTCATCACCGACGGGCCGTACCTCGACACGAAAGAGCGCGTGGACGGTTTTTGGGTGCTGGAATCCGCCGACCTGGACAAGGCGCTGGCGTGGGGGCGCAAAGCCGCCATCGCTTGTCGGGCGCCGGTCGAGGTACGCCCGTTTCACTGATAGCGGACTCGACGAAAGTAACTGAACTGTGTGAACGCAGCGCGGAACGATTTTGCGCGGGCGCTGCTCTGGGCCCGCGCCTTGTGGCGCCGGAAAGGTTCGATCATCAGTGGGGCTTTTGAAGGGGTGATCAAAGCATGCTCTATTGAGCCTTGTTTGTGCATGAGAAACCTTACACGAAAAATTGCTAACGACGCGCGTTGCACCGGACAAGCCGGTGAACGTGGTGATATGATCTGGTGAAACTATGAACGGCTTTCAGTTAAATGATGGCAAACAGTCTGATAGAGAATGGCTCTATGATCTCTACAAAAAGGCAATGAAACCGTGCATTGAAGCCACTTGGGGTTGGGATGAGGAGTTTCAAACCAACGGCTTTAATAAAGATTTGAAGCCTACTGACTGGAAAATAATTAGAAATAAAGATGAAGAAGTTGGTGGCTACGTTTTGACAGAAAATATCGACTATCTTTGGTTGAAAATGATTATTATCAGACCAGAGTACCAACATAAAGGTATAGGACGGAGCGTTCTGTCATATATCCAGAATATCGCCAGAGAAAAATCTTTACCCTTGAGACTTAGTGTTATCAAAGCAAATCCAGTCAAACCATTCTATTTAAAATTGGGGTTTAGCCAGTATGATGAAGATTATGCGTTCTATAAAATGCAGTGGCACTCATAATAATTGGCTATAGTGAATGCTTGCTATCGTTCGCCCCATCGAGCCAAATCGCTTTATACGGGACGACTCGTCGAGGATGACGGAAAGAGCTGCTTCTCATTTGACGACTATGACGTTGACTTCCTGATTGTTTCTAGAGATTCCCTGGGGCGAGTCGAGAACCCGCACGGGTCCTCCGTAGAAATCTACGAAGATCTCGTCGATATGAAGAAGAAGGAGGAAGGGCCGAACCATACCGTGCATTAGGGCGGGAATTTCGTCCAGCCGGTGATGGTCGCGTTACGGGTCATGAGCGACCTCAGTACAAATCAAACCTTGGAGCAAAAATGAAAATATATGTAACCAGCATTTTTGTTGATGATCAGGTTAAAGCTCTTGAGTTTTATAAGGCCAAGTTGGGCTTTGAGAAAAAGAACGATATTCCGCTAGGTGAATATCGCTGGCTATCTGTAGTCTCGACTCTTGATCCAAAGGGCGTTGAGTTGTTGTTGGAATCAAGCGCTCACAAAGCCGTTCCACCATTCAAGCAGGCATTGAAACAAGATGGAATTCCATTCGCTTCATTCGAGGTAGAGGATATCGATCGTGAATACCAGCGCCTAAAATCGTTGGGCGTAGAATTCACCCAAGGTCCCATGTCGGCCGGTAATGTGAAGGTCGCTGTGTTTGACGATACGTGTGGTAATCTCATCCAAATTGTGCAACCCGTCGATTGATATTGCATAACAATTGCCTGAAGGATGGTGTCCATTTCACTGGCTTACGCGGCACTCGTTGCGTTCGCAACGGCCGATTTAGGTCTTAGGCGCTCATCGCAGATTGGGAGAAAACAGACATGTGCATAGCTTGATAAAGTATCTGTCCGGAGCGAATAGATCGTTTAAAAGACGGTTTGGAAAAGCTGCGCCAGTAGGAAAAGGTTGACACGGAAAGTCTTTCGATCATGAATAACACGATAAGACGCAACTAAATCGGCTTGTATTCGGGTTTATATTAAAGAGACCGTTCGTCAGACATCGGGCTTGGTTCAGGTGGAGACCTTCGAATTAAACATTTTTCAAATTGATGTAAGTTGGGCATCAAGTATTTCGTTAGGGTTCGGCTTTTTTGTCAACTTCGGGTTGTTCGATAAAGCGTCTAATCCGTTTACCGGTGCTGTTTGGATAATGCCCGCACTTTACTTTTTAATCGGCTCCTATAGCTATCGGCTAATTTGTTATGTGGAAGCAGCTGTGGAATTACATTAGAACGACAGCCTGATGGTCGCGGATTTGTAAATTTATGTATTAATTAGCAGAAGAGTTTAAACGTTTAAGTTATATTCTACAATTGTCATAAATTATTCATGGTTATTAAATAAGATAACTTTTCTATTATAAGCTTTTGGAGATTGGCACATGAACAATGATCTGCTGAATGATGTACTGAACGAATTACATAACA
Organism: Methylococcaceae bacterium; assembly: GCA_050303615.1. Classification (GTDB taxonomy): domain Bacteria; phylum Pseudomonadota; class Gammaproteobacteria; order Methylococcales; family Methylomonadaceae; genus CAZDXJ01. Next base: position 4,682 of record JBNLCC010000034.1, read on the forward strand.
ATACGCCCACTTTGCAAGCCGCCGGCGTGATGTCAGTTGACGGTTTGACCCTGGCAGCCTGTTTTCCGTCGTTTATGGATGAAGACCGGTTTGGTAATTTAAGCGCCGGATTACACTCTTTAAGTTCGAGTGCAGCGTTACTACTGGATCGCGGTAAACTGGACCATATCGTGGTTCAAGGAGAAAACGGCAATTTGATCATGGTAAGAGCCGGTTTGGAACTGTTAGTAGCGGCGATGGCCCAGCCCGATTCCGAATTGACGGCCGTACTGCAAAACATCAAGCAAGCGGCGGAAAAGATAAGAAATCTGTTCATCTAGTTTTGCCGGTGTGTGGCGCGTCCGCAGCAATGCTCAATCCGCATTCACCAACGATGACAAACGCGCTTCATTGGCTTCTGCCGTTAATGCTGTTTTGATTTTTAACGCAGCGGTTTCGTCCAATTGGGCAGTTCTTTGATGGTTGCTGCATAAAGCGCCGCGGAATCCGAGATAGTCGGGTGCTAAGCGCGACAGCGCCGGAATGTCCCGCATCGTCAATGATCCGGCCAAACCGCATAATAATCGATGCTGTCGAGCGCGGGCGATGAATTGCCTTAGCTCGCTTTGCTGCATGATACCGGTTAACGAGCCGTTTTGCTTGTCCATGGTATCCAGCATGACGCCGGCAAAACCGGCGCGGGCCAGATTGCTGATAATTTCAAGGTCCGGTTTGGTATCGGCAAACAAGACGGCAATCATTTTTATGCCCCTTGCCGTTAACACGGACAATTTTTCAAGGGTCCCGCAACTGTCGCCGCCAGGAAAAAACCCGATTTTTACATAGTCGACGCCGCTGTCCGCCATGGCCTTGACCGCATTGAAAACCGGATAAGGCTGCATCGGTAAGTCACCGATTGTTGCGCTAACCGGTCGTTTGTCTTGTATCTGTTGCACGATTCGTTCGACAAGGCCAATTTCAAGTGCGCCTAATGCGCCTTGTGCAGGTTGCTTCAGATCGATGATGTCGGCACCGGCGCGCAATACAAGCGCCGCTTCCTCGGCGCTGTTAACACTGGCGAGCATTGCTGTCATGGTTTGGTTATCTCCCGCTGTTTAAATTCGTCGACCGCCTGCATCAGCCATTGCCAGGCTTCCCGTTCTTTATCACCCGCTGTTTTTTCCAGGCCGATGCGCAGGTATTCCAGTTCCGTGCTGATTTTCTCCCAGGGTAGAAGATGCAGACGGCTGACCAGAATGGCCGCTTCCAGAACGGCATGTTGCGCCCTGTTGAAACCTTTAAAAGGGGCATGGTTTTCTGAAAACACAGCTTTACAGAAAAGTTTCGGCCGGGTTGCGTCTTGTTCGATGCGCAACAATTCAAGTTCGGTATGCGCCAGCGTGTCGCTGAGAAAACAGCCTTTAATCCGATGTGCCGGACGTGTCGGCCATTCGCGTCTGCCGGTCAGGCAGCCGGCGAAAATGCGTACATCGTCGGTATGATTGATTACCGCCGTGCGGGTGGCCAGCATATTGTCCAGCGTTGTTGAGGGATGGAAGGGCATAATAATGAATTCATGTTGGTTGGCATGCACTCCCATCGGTGCCAGATGGATCCGTCCTTCCATGTTTTGCGTCGAGACAATGGTTTCCAGAATCATGAGGTCGGTTTTGATTTTAAGGTGGAGCCGGCCGGTTTATAGGTATGCAGATCAATCGTCGGTTCGCTGTGTTCAGCGGCGCAACCCCATTGTAAAGGTTGATCTTGGGCGAAGCGTTTGCCCAATTGCCAGGCGATTTGCGCGCGGGCTAGTTCCACGCCCAGATAAAAAGCGTGCCCGCCATCGGTTTCAACGCCAAGCGAGGGATAGAGATCAAACGGGTCTGCAGCAGTGTGAAATCCGTCGCGGTTAAATATGTGCAGACCTTTTTCGCTGATTTGAATACGAAAACTGGGATCTTTAATTTGACTCGCCAATTCCTTGATTTCATCCAGGGTGTAAGGGAATGGCGAGGTTTCATGCAGCGCCATTAATCCTGCATCGATATGTTTGGGCAGCATATTATTTTCCTTGGCGGTAAACATGATGCGGCGGGCCAGATCGGCTTCCTTGACCGCACGGCAGGCATGCCTGCTGACTTCGGTGGTGAGAATATGGTTGATATTCAACTCGGAGCACAAGCCGAGCAACAGCGCATTGATGCCCGGCGTATCGGCATGGGTCAGTTCGGTGACGTTGCCGACACCCAGCATTATTTCAATATCGGGGTGGTCCTGGCGGACCTGATGGTAGCGCGTGATCGATTCGGTAAAACCGAAGTGAATCGGATCGAGAATCGGATCAACCAGAAAATCGCGTTTTTTATCCTGCATGATACGAATACTCCGATCCAGCGATTGCAGATCGCCGTGTTGCTCGGGGATCAATATCGGAATGCCGGCCACTTCATCGGCGATCCATAGACTGTCTTCATGCAGGCTGAGCATGTAGTCGGCGCCGGCCCGGCCGCCGCGCAGCAAGTCTTCGCTTTCCAGCGAGTCGATGCTGACGGTAAAACCCTGCTGTTTCAATGCGCCGATAATGTCTTCCAAATGCGGAAACGGGGTGCCTGGCAGGCAACCGATATCGATGACGTCGGCGCCGTTGGTTTGATAATACCGTGCCCGTTCAAGCACTTGGTCGACGGTCATATTGGGCGCATCGACAATTTCGGCAAAGATTTTTACCCGGTAGCAATTTAAATCGAAGTGATGGGCCTCTTTGCCAAAAAACAGCGGCAGATCCTTCAGTTCTTCCGGTCCCCGTTCGATCGGGATACCCATTTGCTCCGATAAGGATTGCAAATCACCGCGGCAACGGCCGGGCACTATGATCCTGTCGGCATTAAAGGTATCTTTCAGCCGCCGGCCGATCATGTCGGCGGTCATCAACGCGGCAACCTTGATGCCTAACTGATGTACGGTATAGGAGAATTCCGGCTGCATTTTTTGCAGAATTTGACGGAGCTGTTTTTCCGCCAGTTTTCCGGTAAGAAATAACAGATGTTCAGTCATTAAAGACGCTCTTTGACTTTTGAAATCAGTTGTTCGACATTGTCGACCACTTCAGTGTGTGCAAAGCTGCGTAATTTATCGGTGCTCTCCAAATCGATTTTGCGGGGATACACCATCACTTCACCGCCCGGCGCCGTAGTCACCATTTCCGCTGCGACATCACAAGCAAAAACAATACTGGGTACCCGGCATTTTCCGGCTTGCGCATAAAGGTTGGTCACTAACGTATCGGAAATACCCAGTACACATTTGGCAACGGTATTGGATGTCGCAGGCGCAACCACCAAGGTATGATAATAACCTTTGTAAAAATGTCCAACGGGCGGCGTGGAAGCGGATTTATCCCGAAATACCGGCATCGTTTTACGCAATTCGTCGAGTTCCAAGCCGTACATTTTTAATACTTCCTCGCCTGCCCGGCTGATATATAAATCAACGTCATCGAGTGTCAACAAAAAATCCACGCATTGTTCAAGATAATGGCCGGAACCGGTAATAGCCCATGCCAGACGGGGTTTATGCATTCAAATGATTATCAAGGAGTAACAGATGAGCTATTATAACAAAACCGGTCATCAGATTGAGATTATAGGAGTTATTGCTTTAATGTTCGGCAAATTCAACAAGCCTTTGATTATGGGTATTTTAAATATCACACAGGACAGTTTTTCCGACGGCGGCAAATTCAGCTCGGTGGATGCGGCGCTAAGCCGGGCTCGCCTGATGATCGAGCAAGGGGCCGATATGATCGATATCGGCGGTGAATCAACCCGCCCTGGTGCGCAGCCGGTGGCAGCGGAGCAGCAGATTGAGCGTGTAATGCCGGTAATTCGCGAATTAACGAAAATTTACGGGAATGATTTGCAGATCAGTATCGATACCACCCAAAGCAGCGTTGCCGCCGCCGCGATACAGGTCGGTGCGCGCATTATCAACGATGTTTCTGCGGGACGCGACGACCCTGCGATGTTTGCGTTAGCAGCGGAGAAAAAAGTGCAGCTTATTCTGATGCACATGCAAGGCCGGCCGGAAAATATGCAAGACAACCCCTACTATGAGTCCGTTACCGATGAAGTGCTGGAATTTTTATTGCAGCGTGTCCAAGCCGCTGTTAACGCCGGCGTGGCTAAGGACAATATTGCCATCGATCCGGGTATCGGTTTCGGTAAACGGAAGCAGGACAATATCGATTTGCTTGCGCATTTGCACCGCTTTGTCGAGACCGGGCACCCGGTATTGCTCGGTACCAGTAGAAAACGCTTCATGGGAGCGATCTGCAACGTTTCGGACCCTGCGGAGCTGGTTGCTGCCACAGCGGTGACGACCGCGCTCGGGGTGATGGCGGGAGTGCAAATGTTCAGGGTACATGACATCAAGGAGAACCGGCAGGCGGCGGATGTCGCCTGGGCGATCAGGCAGGCCGGCTGATTAGAGCGATGCATCCGCTGTTGGTTGGTTTCGAACAACAATTCAATCCATCGCCTCTGACGGCGGTACATGACCCGCTTCTGGAACGGCACAGGATCGAGCTGCTGATCAAAAGGGATGACCTGCTGCATCCGGTGATTTCCGGCAATAAATGGCGCAAACTGAAATACATCCTCGATCACGCCTTGATGGCATCGGCCCGAGGCATAATCAGCATGGGCGGAGCTTACTCCAATCATCTGCATGCTTTGGCCTACGCCGGCAAAACATTGGGATTTGAAACTGCCGCCTATATCCGCGGAGAAAAGCCCGATAAACTGAACGCTACATTGATCGATCTGCAGCACTGGGGTATGCAACTTGATTTTGTTCCCCGCTCCAAATACCGGCAATTGCGCCGCTATAAAACTTGTCATGCGCTGCCGGGACTGCAACCGGGACAATATTGGTTGCCTGAAGGCGGCTCCTTACCGCTCGCTCTAACAGGGGTTAGGGAAATAGTGAGAGAAATTGATGTTGCATACGACGTACTTTGCGTGCCCTGCGGTACAGGCACCACGATGGCAGGGATAATTTCAGCGGTTTCCGGCCAGCGTAGTATTATCGGCTTTGCGGCATTGAAAGGTGCGGATTTTCTGCAAAGGGACATCGCATTGTTGCTGCAAAACGAGAATCCTCACTTGCAGCGTCAAACAAATGCCACTGAAGTGCCACATGGTGCTTATCCCCGCTGGACGATCAATCAGCAATATCATTTTGGCGGTTTTGCCAAAACCAATGCCGATTTATTTTCATTCATCGAGCGTTTTGAGGATAATAACGGGATAACATTGGAACCGATCTATACCGGTAAAATGTTGTATGGCATTTTCGACTTAATCAAACAAAACTATTTTGCGCCCGGCCAGCGGATTGTTGCGCTGCACACCGGGGGGTTGCAGGGAAACAGGGGCTTTGAGCGATGCAAAGACGATTAGAACCGGAATTGATGGAAGCCGAAGCGCAGGTAAAAGCTTATGCGGAGGCGGATTTTTCGGAACCGCATGAGCAATTTATCCGGCAAATCAAGCAACGCCTGGATAATCGAGGTTTGCAGGGCAACGCTCTGGAATTAGGCTGCGGACCTGGCGACATCACCTGCCGATTTGCCAGGGCATTTCCGAAGTGTACAATTGATGCGGTCGATGGCTCACGTACTATGCTGGATTATGCAGAGTCCATGTTACCTGCCGAACTGCAATTGCGCATCAATTTCCATTTAGGCAGGTTGCCGGTTTATAAACCGCCTCTGGCAACCTATCAGGTGGTATTCAGCAATAGTCTGCTGCATCATCTGCCCGATCCGGATATGCTCTGGTCAACGGTCAAGGCCTGTACAGGCTCGGGAAGCCATGTTTTTATCATGGATTTATTGCGCCCGTCGAGCGAAGCTGCGGCTGCGGAAATGGTTAAATTATATGCGGCGGAGGAAGCGGAAATATTGCAGCATGATTTTTATCATTCACTATTGGCGGCTTTTACGATGGATGAAATACAACGGCAATTGCAGGAAGCGCTTTTACCTTTTGCCGTTGAACAGATCAGTGACCGGCACGTTTTTATTTCCGGGTACCTTTAATAACTTTACTGTCTCGCCATGGATTCAATCAATTTGCAACAACCGGAACTTTATATCAACCGCGAATTAAGCCTGTTGGAATTTAATGTGCGTGTGCTGGCGCAAGCAAAAGACGAGACGGTTCCGTTACTGGAAAGGCTGAATTATTTATGCATCTCTTGTTCCAATTTAGATGAATTCTACGAAGTGAGGGTCGCCTCCGTCTTGCAGATGGCGGCGATGGATGCTTCCGCAGTCGGCCCCGACGGTCTTACACCCAATGAGCAACTTGAGCAAATCGGAATCAAAGCGCATGAACTGGTCAATGCCCAGTATCATATGCTGAATGCCGTATTAATCCCGCTATTGAGTAAGGAAAACATCCGGTTTATTCGGCGCACCGAGTGGACCGAGGCGCAGCATAGCTGGCTGGCGAAATATTATGAGGAAGAACTGATGCCGATTTTAACGCCTATGGGCCTGGATTCGGCGCATCCTTTTCCGCGTATTCTTAATAAAAGTCTGAATTTCATCGTTTCTTTGACCGGCAAAGATGCTTTCGGACGTAACATCGGCAGGGCGATTATACAGGCTCCCCGGGCATTGCCGCGAATCATACAGTTGCCTGCCGACGAAACCGGCAGCGGCCAGTACGATTTCGTTTTTTTGTCGTCAATTATTCATGCATTTGTGGATGAATTGTTTCTCGGCATGAATGTGAAGGGCTGCTACCAATTCAGGGTCACCCGCAACAGCGATTTTTTTGTCGATGACGATGCTATTGACGATTTGCTGCATGCCGTGGAAGGTGAATTAGCGATGCGCAACTACGGAGACGAAGTGCGTTTGGAAATCGATGCCAATTGTCCCGAGGAAACGATTGATTTCTTGGTGGCACGGTTCGATCTGGCCAGGGATCAGGTGTTTCTGGTCGACGGACCGGTCAACCTGAACCGCTTGCAATCCATTATGGACATGATTGACTGCCCGGAACTGCGCTTTCCGTCTTTCAAACCACATATACCGGCCCAGTTGTCGCGTAATAAAAATATTTTTGACGCGATAAAAAAAGAGGACATTCTGCTACATCATCCTTTTGAATCCTTTACCCCGGTTATCGAATTTCTGCGTCAGGCCGCGGCAGACCCCGATGTATTGGCGATTAAACAGACACTTTATCGTACCGGTGCCGATTCGCCGATCGTTAATGCGCTGGTTAAAGCGGCCCGTGCCGGCAAGGAAGTGACCGTAGTGATCGAATTGCGCGCCCGATTCGATGAACAAGCCAACATCGATCTGGCGTCGACCCTGCAGGAGGCGGCCGCGCACGTGGTTTACGGTGTGGTCGGCTACAAGACCCACGCCAAAATGTGCCTGGTGTTGCGGCGGGAGGGGAAGAAACTGCGCAATTATGTACACCTGGGGACCGGCAATTATCATCCTAAAACGGCGCGTCTATATACCGATTACGGGCTATTTTCCTGTAATAAGGATCTGGGCGAAGACGTGAGAAGGGTGTTCGCGCAGCTGACCAGCCTGGGCAAAGTCACTAAACTGAATAAGCTGCTGCAGTCGCCTTTTACGCTGCATAAGGCGATATTGGAAAAAATCGACAGGGAGATTGCACATGCAAAAAAGGGCAAGCCGGCTAAAATTATTATAAAAGTTAATTCGGTTGTTGAGGAGCAGTGTATTCAAGCGTTGTACCGTGCCTCCCAGGCGGGTGTGGAAATCAAGTTGATTGTCAGGGGCGTTTGTTGCCTGCGTCCCGGAATTCCGGGAGTATCCGAAAACATAGAAGTACGTTCAATCGTCGGCCGTTTTTTGGAGCATACACGGGTATATGCCTTTGAAAACGGAGGGAATAAAGAAGTGTATGCTTCCAGCGCCGATTTGATGGACCGCAATATGTTTCGTCGGGTGGAAACCTGTTTTCCTGTTGAAAGCAAGGAATTGCATGACCGGATTGTGCATGATTTGAAGTGCTACCTAAAAGACGATGTGCAAGCTTGGCTGTTGCAAAGTGACGGCGGTTATAAGCGTGTTAAATCGTCGGCGGAATCACCTTTCCAGGCACAGATGGAATTACTGAAAGAACTGGCTTAAGGACGGGCAAATACAGCTAGGCGGTGAATCCGATATGTTTATACGGATTCTGACGTTGCGCGGTTTTACACGCATATTTCATGTCGCTGACACGTCAGTAATTTACAACCGGGGCAGTTGGACCGGTATCCACTTAAAGGAGATATACTAATGTTCGTTTGGTCGGAAAAATTTGAAACAAAAATTGACATTGTGGACACTCAGCATAAAAAGCTGATCGAGTTGCTTAACGAGTTGTACGAAAGTTTGGATACGGGAGAACTCGGCGAGGTAAAACTGGACAACATATTGAAGCAACTACTGGAGTATGCTGATAAACACTTTATCGATGAAGAAATGTTAATGCTGCAGAATCATGTTGACGATCGCCATCGCTCCCTTCACCGCATGGAACACCAATCCTTTATTTACGATGCGAAACAAATGCGGACCCACCTCAGCCCGGATGAGAGCATCATCGAACTGACTGAAAAATTGACCGAGTTTGTCACCTCCTGGTGGACTTATCATATTTTGGGTATGGATCAAATCATGGCAAGCCAAATTGCCGCAATTCACCGAGGCATGACGCCGGAGCAGGCTTATGAAACGAATCCAGGTGCGCATCACGATGTGGAGACTACCCGGTTGTTGCTGAATGCCGTGATCGACATGTGGCGCAAAGCGACTGAACGATGTTACAAATTAGAGGAAGAGCTTGCGGCGCTTTCCGAGAACCCTGACCACAACCGGTCCCAATAGCAGTGATACTTCTATCCGTCCCCTCCGTCCGGTTGAACAGCACTTACTTCAGCCGGTATTGAATAAATATCCCGAACAGATGGGCTTGATAATTTTGCGGGGTTGCTCCCAAAAAAAGTTGTTTGCCAATCAACTGAGTCAGTCCGGCGTAATGCCAGTCCTGGATCGAACCGATTTCATAGCGATGATAGAAACGAAGCGCAAGGTCATCATGTAATGCCCATCGTACGCTGGTTTCCAAAATATGCCTGTTAAATTCGATGTCGGGAAATCCGGTACCGATTGTGCTGCTTGCAAATTCCGGGTTGGCGAGTGCCGAACTGGAAGCTGCATGGTAGTCGGTCCGGGTTCGCGACCAACTGTAGGTATAGTTGCTGTTAATATCGAACTTGCCGAACTGGTAGCGTAATCCGACCCCTAGCAAATGACTGTTGTCGTCGGATAATTCCTGCCAGGCTGAATCAAAAGGAAAAGTAACGCCTCCTGCGTTAGGATCGCTGGAAAAACCGCTGTCATTGATGTTAGCCAGGTTACTGTTGCGATTCTGGTAGCTATAAAATGCATAGCTGTTAAAAGCTGCTGAGGGCTGGTAGTTCCATTCGACGTTAGCAACCGTCGTCTGTTCGCTTTGCAGTCCGTAACGGGCATCGTAGCGGTTATCCAGCCACTTCATGGATAAAAGTAAATCCATGGTATCGCCCAGCAGTATATTGGCTTGCGCCTTGACTTGATTTTGCTGGCGGCTGCTTAGGTCGTATTTCCGGAGGTCGGCGAGTGTGTGAGGTGTCGGACCGTCCGGCAACACCGGTTGAAAGCCTGCCAGCGATGACGTATAAAAAGCGCTATAGGGATCATAGTTATAATCGCTGCCTGCCCGATCGGCATATTGATAGGATAAACGCAATGTAGCCCAGGGTAACGAACGACTGGACATGTATAATTCCAGACGGTTTTCATCGGTTTTGTCGCGTTCCCGGTGATCGTATTTGAGTTGTTCATAACGGTATCCGGCACCGATCTTGGTCTTGCTTGTCACGCGGTAATCGGTGTTGAACAGCCATTGTATCGTTCTCTTTGCGAATTGTATGCTGCGGTAATGAATCGGTGTTTGCGGTACTCCGGCCTGGAAAACCAAGCCGCCAACGGAACCGTCTTCGGCAATATAGCCGAATTGGCCGGTCGGCGGATTAAAACCGGTGTAGCTGGTCTGATTGTCCTCATTCTGATAACGGAATCTCGTGCGTAATGTTACCGAATCCCAGGGAGTCATCTGTATTCCCGTTTGAAATAGTAGATTGTCGATTTCCGCATCGGCGGTTTGCCGAGGTAATGCGTTTATTGAATTCCACTGATCCATATCGATGCCGGTAAAGGTTAAACCGGAATTAATCGTAGGCGATAGCAAATCGTCGTCCTGTCGCATGCTTGACCATGAAAACGACGATGTCAGTTGGCCGCGCAACGGAAGCCGATAAGCGAGTTCGGCGATAACTTGGTGAAACTGATTATCCGGGTAGAGGTCAATACGCGCCTGTTCAACGAGAAAATCAGTGCCGGGCAGGTTGGTAAACGGGTTGTCAAATGTCAATTGGCTTTTGTCGTTACTGAAAAATGAGGCCGTGTATTTTACATTCAGTTGCAGTTCGTCGCCGGTGTAGCTGAAAGACGAGCCGATTTCACTGGTTGAATAATCAATCGGTTCAATCGTTTCAACCACTCCGCCGGCATTTCCCCCGGCGTAGAAAGGGGGAAAAAATGAACCTCCGAAAGGCCTTGCACCATGACGTGATTCATGACGAAAATCGGCTGATATTATAATATCTGTCCACGGTATGAATTCAATACCTACGCCGCCCTTGTCTCTGAATATTCCCAATTCGGGATGGTACGCGGATTGCAGAGCTTGCTGTATTTGGTTGTCGCTATTGTTTCCCGGTATCAGGCCGGCAGGCAGCGCCAGGTTTTCAGTTCCCGATCCGAGAAAAATGGTGAGCGCATTGCTGCTGTAACGGCGCGGAATTTGACTATAAAAACCATTGATTTTAAAAACACCATATTGGCCGCCTGAAAAATGATAATATTGGTCATCGCGGCCAATTGCGCCGCCGAATACATCGGCAAAATAACCTTTGTCAGCCTCCCAACCCGAAAAATCAAAGAAATTGAGGAGCGGGCCTTCACTCCAGTCGGCGTAATTGTTGAATTCCGCCGCATTTTCATTACCGTCATTGGTCAAATAACCGAATTCCAGGCTACCCCGATAAAACCAATTGCCTTTTGCTGATCTATAACCGGCAGGCAAAAAAGGCGTCTTGTAGAGTAATCCGCTCGGAGTGCGCGAAACATACTGATGAAAGTTGGACAGCCGTTTAACATCTCTTTGCCGTGTCGTATCGGCAGCCGATGGATTGAGCATATTGCCGTCGGGTGAGTTAACCTCTGCCGTAAAGTCCGCATATACAACTTTCGCGGAAACGACGGCGCAGCTAACGACGGTGCACAGTGCCGCAATTTCCGACCCTGATTGTTGCAGGCTAGTGAATATGCCGGGAAATCGCGTTTTAGCGATGTAAGCGCACACCGGACGGATGGTTCGAACCATGGATCTGAACATGGCAATTTTGGCAACTTCGGTTAATTAGACGTGCATCGGGGCTGGGTCCGCTGGCAAGATTCACAGTGGTCAACAAATCGTTCGGATGCCCGCGGTTGGTATGGCAAGACTGGCATAGCAACGGACGCGAGATAATGAGCAAGAATTCGTTATTGGAACCGTGCGGCAGATGACAATTCAGACAATTTTCCCGCACGGGTGCATGTTCCCAAATAAATGGGCCGCGCTTTTCTGCATGACACTGGTAACATAACTGATTAACGGAAACAGCGATAAGCAATGGATCTGTGCCGGACCCATGCGGATTGTGACAATCGGTGCAGCTCATTTTCCCTTCAGGCAACGGCATGTGCGAACGCTTCCTGAATTGCGCCCGTTGTTGTTGATGACAGGCAAAACAGGTTTGGCTGATGCTTTTGTCACGCAGCAAGCCGGTCTGTGAAAATTGAGCCATCGGGTTGTGGCAGTCGCTGCATGACAAGTCGTTGATCTGATGGATGGATCCAAGCCAGTAGAGCCGTTCCGTGCCTTTATGGCATTGCAGACACATGGCGTTTTGGCGATTTACGGTGGCGGTGGAAGAATGGGTGAATGCTACGATTTTGGATTTATTAAACGGATCGGTCATATGCTCCGAGCCCGGGCCGTGACATGCCTCGCAATTTTTGGACTGCAACTCATCCGCAGTAGAAAGGGCAAAAATCCGGGCATGAAGGGTATGGCTCCAGTGCCCGGTTTCCGGCTGATGGCATTCGCTGCATACCTGCTCCCCTACATAAGTTGCAGTGTTTTTGGCAAGAGTAGACTGTTCGGTATTCGATGAAATGGGGGTAAAATCCGAGCAGCCGACAATGGACAGTACCGCTAACACCGCAAGCGCACAAGACCGGATTGAGACCTCGTTCCAGTTCATTAACGGTCAGAGTCACTCAAAAATAAAAGTGATATTGGTGACTGTAAATTGAAACGGTGAAGTTCCCTCAAGCAATTGCATGGATGCGCTTACCTTATCCGAAGCAAAATTGCCGCCTGCTATCATCACTTCCGGAATTTCGACTTCACCGGTTTGGGGGATAAAAGTAGCCGCTGTTGCGGAGGAATCGGTGGTAAGTTCGGCGCTTTCCAGCACAAAACCGAAACCCAGCGGACTGCCGACGATTGGGATCAATTGCAACGTTGCCCGAAAAAACAACACCCCGACATTGACGACGGGCAGCGTCAGCCTTTGCGTTTCAAACGAATAAACAGCCTCGGTCGGATATCTGGGAAAATCCGCCGCTTCCCAGGCAAGCATTGCGGCTTTTTGCTCGTCATTCAGTGTGGGCAGGCCGCTGAAAAAGGGCGGCATTGTCATCAATTGCACGGCACGGACAATGGCTCGTGGTGCATTTTCCATGGTCGCTTTGTAGGTATCCCAATTAACCGATGGCGGTGCACCGTTGCGTTCCGCACCGCTAAGATTTGATGAATGACAGAAAAGACAATTGGTGGCAAAAACGTTTTCCCTAATGCCGTTTTCACCTTCGTAAACCGGATCGATCGCAAAAGCAGGAAACGCAAGTAAACAACATATCAATGCTGCTGTGCAAAATTTAATGTTCATGATTTTTCCCCTGATTGATTTAACAAAACAACTTGGTCCATAGGCCGTGAATCTGATTTTTTCCGTTTATTGAAGTTCGTCATCAAATGTATATCAGCGATAACGTGAATTTGGTTCAAGGGAGATACTTACGGGGTTGGTTATTTAAAGCGTACGAGCCATTTCCGTTTTTTTCTTATTGCGGCACTAAAATTTTTTCAGTATGGTATACGGCGGCTTGTGGCGTTAATAAGTGATTAACGTGCCCGGCTTCATGGAGTTTTAGTCCTTTGCGGACTGCTATGAAAAGGCTTTGTTTCGGTAAGTTCTTAACCATTAATTGCCGCTTTGCCCGCTCCATTACAAGAACAATAAATAATTATATATATAAACTTTGAGGGGAGAATAAATCGTGTTTCAGGCATCTACCGCGGTAATTTTCGCGCTATCAATGGGATTTGCCGGAATCGGCTACGTGTTATGGCAGCTGCGGCGTGTCCTCAGCTATGACCAGGGCAGCGATGCCATGCGTTCGATTGCCGCAGCCATCCAAGAGGGAGCTGCCGCCTTCCTTTCCAGGGAATATCGGGTATTAGCGGTTTTTGTAACAATCGTCGCGGTCATTATGTCGGTATTTTTACATTGGCAGAGTGCGCTTTCATTCGTATTGGGCGCTTTCGCATCCGCCGGAGCGGGATATTTGGGAATGTATGTGGCTGTGCGCGCAAATGTCCGTACGGCCGCTGCAGCCAGCCGCGGGCTGCACGAGGGATTGCGGGTTGCTTTCGGCAGCGGCGCGATTATGGGCATGTCCGTCGTCAGTTTTAGTTTGCTCGGCATGGCTTTTTTATATTTGTTTTTTAATGATGATCCGAATCGGCTTGTTTATATTACCGGTTTCGGTTTCGGTGCCAGCAGCATTGCACTTTTTGCCCGTGTTGGGGGCGGCATTTACACAAAAGCGGCCGATGTGGGCGCCGATCTGGTCGGTAAAGTGGAAAAAGGCATACCGGAGGACGATCCGCGTAATCCTGCGGTGATTGCGGACAATGTCGGTGACAACGTCGGTGACGTTGCCGGTATGGGGGCCGACTTGTTTGAAAGTTACAGCGGTTCGATTATTGCCGCGGCGACGTTGGGCGCGGCATTAGGCGCTGATGGCGATGCAACTGCCTCTTTTATTGGCCTGCCTTTTCTAATTGCCGCGGTAGGCCTGATTTCCGCACTTTTCGGAATCTATACCATCGTCGGCGAGGAACGCGCCGAAACATCGGCAGCTCCCCGCTATTCAGATCATGCTACTTCGCCGGTAAGGCGAGTGGTTAATTACTTCCGCCGATTTGTTGCCAAAATTGATGAAAATGCAACTTTGGATGATCTTCTGGAGGCTTTGCGCCGTTCAGTCTGGGGGGCTTCGGTTGTCGTCCTGGGTCTTTCGTTGGCAGCTGTTTTGTTGGCCGGTGTCAGCTTCAACTATTGGCTGGTAATTCTGGTCGGACTTGTTGCCGGCAATGCGATAGCTTATGCGACGGAATATTTTACTTCTTATACGAATAATCCTACCCAGGCGATTTCCAAAGCCGCCCAGACCGGTGCCGCCACAACTATTATTCAAGGCATGGCAGTCGGCATGATGAGCACGGTATTTCCGGTATTGATCGTCGCAGTGGCAATATTGCTCAGTATTTGGCTGGGGCACAAGGCGGACGGCTCGATTGCCGCCGGTCTGTATGCGGTAGCCCTGGCCGGAGTAGGCATGCTCAGTACTTTGGGGGTGACGCTGGCAACCGATGCCTATGGGCCGGTAGCCGATAACGCCGGGGGCATTGCCGAAATGAGCGGCCTGCCGGCAGAAGTACGCCACCGCACCGATGCGTTGGATAGCCTGGGCAATACGACCGCGGCTACCGGTAAGGGATTTGCGATCGGTTCGGCGGTTTTGACCGCATTGGCGCTGTTGGCTGCCTATGTGACGGCGGCTGATATCGATACTTTGCATTTGCTTGGCCCAACGGTACTTCCCGGTATTCTGATCGGCGCAATG
Organism: Methylococcaceae bacterium; assembly: GCA_050303615.1. GTDB lineage: Bacteria > Pseudomonadota > Gammaproteobacteria > Methylococcales > Methylomonadaceae > CAZDXJ01. The sequence continues at coordinate 19,827 of JBNLCC010000034.1, forward strand.
ATGCCTTATTTATTTTCAGCGCTGACTATGATGGCGGTCGGTAAAGCTGCTCATCAAATCGTGCTGGAGGTGCGCCGCCAGTTTCATGAAATTGCCGGCCTCATGGAAGGCAGCGCAAAGCCTGATTATGAAACCTGCGTCGCTATCAGCACGGAAGAGGCATTGCGTGAAATGATCATTCCAGGAACCATGGCTGTAGTGGTCCCGTTATTGGTCGGTTTTGTTTTGGGCAAGGAGGCGCTCGCCGGATTATTGATCGGCACCACTGCTTCGGGTTTTCTGCTGGCGGTGATGATGGCCAATGCCGGAGGAGCGTGGGATAATGCCAAGAAATGGATTGAAACGGGACAGTACGGCGGAAAAGGATCAGATGCTCATAAGGCGGCGGTGGTCGGAGATACTGTCGGTGATCCGTTCAAAGATACCAGCGGTCCCTCGCTGAATATCCTGATAAAGCTGATGAGTATCGTCAGCCTGGTATTTGCTACCGCATTCGGTTCGGGCTGGTTTAGCCTATAGTTGAAATTACTAAGGCAAGGGGCTGTTTAATCGGCCCTTTGCTGAAATGACGTTTTTGGTGTTGATAGGGATTTACCAGCTTCCGGTGTTTTCCATCGAACACCAAGGCTCGGCAGGGGCCAGCGGCTGGCCTTTTTGCAGCAGCTCAATGGAAATATTGTCCGGCGAGCGAATGAAAGCCATAAACCCGTCGCGTGGCGGCCGATTGATAACCACGCCGGCATCCATTAGATTGCTGCAGGTTTGATAAATATTATCGACTTCAAAGGCTAGGTGCCCGAAATTGCGCCCGCCGGTGTATTCCTCGGTTTCCCAGTTATAGGTCAACTCAACCAGCGGCGCATCGGTTCGATTGGCCAAATTCACATCCCAGGGTGCGGCTAGATATACCAGTGTAAATTTTCCCGCTTCATTATCGATGCGATGATGTTCAACCAGTCCCAGTTTATTACAGAAAAAGTCGATGGATTCTTCCAGGTCGCGCACCCGGATCATTGTGTGAAGGTATCGCATGGTTATTGACTCCAGTAATAGGGTTGTTATTTTTTATGCGGTTGTCGTTGGGTATTCCAAATTCAGGAACATTACAAATTCCGGGCAGCCGGATTTAGATTGAAATTCTAGCATGGCAGTGGTGCGGTTTTCTATAAGAGCATCGAACCGTTAAGCCTTTGGCATTAGCAGCTGAGCCGTTTAATTTATTTGATCCCGCCGCTTTTCTCTGTGCCATCGGTATTCTTAGTGGTGTAAAATTACCGAAGTCCTAATTATTGCTCTAACCGGATTTTGTTCACTCGATTTTCTCCGACAGTTTTTTTTCTCTGGATTCTTCTTCTGCAACTATTGACCGGTTATGCCGTTGCGGAGACACAACCTGAAATTGTTATAAACGGGGTCACAGGACGATTGGAAACCAATGTCAGAGCCTATTTGCCGTTGACGAAACAATCATGCGATGCACCAAAATGGAAAATTGAAAAACTTGCAGCCGAAACGCCGAAGCAAGCGGCGCTGGCAGTACGAGCGCTTGGTTATTTTGAACCGAAGATTACCTATCAGCTGAATTGGTTACTGGATTGCTGGCAGTTGGTGCTGGAAATCGAGAAGGGAGAATCGGTTAAATTAAATAAAATAGACATACAAATCACCGGTCAGGGAGCCAAAAACGATTTCTTCATCAAATTCTTGCGCGAGCTTGACGTACATAGCGGCGACGTGCTCGATCAAGGCGTTTATGAAAATATAAAAAGCAAACTGGCCGATATAGCGGATAATAAAGGGTATTTCGACTATCGGTTTAAGAAAAGCGAACTGCTGGTCAACCCTAAATTGAAACAGGCGGATTTCCTGATTCATTTTGTTACCGGCCCCCGCTATTACTTCGGAGCAGTCACCGTCAAGCAGGAAATTCTGAATCCGAAATTTGTCGATAAGTATCTGTATGTCGAACAGGATCAACCTTATGACAGGGATAGGATTACCGATACCTATCGGGCGCTGGATGGAAGCGGTTATTTCAAACAGGTCCAAATCGATTACCAGGAAAATCAGGCCGATAATTATCATGCGCCGGTGGCTATCACCCTGCAGCCGCTTTCGCGCTACGATGTTACCCTGGGAGCCGGTTATGATACCGATTTGGGCGTGCGCGGCAATGCGGAATTTACCGATCGTTATATTAACCCTTCCGGTCATAGTTTCAAGGCCACGCTCAATGGGGCGCAACGCAAATCCTATGCATTGTTGGATTATAAAATACCGTTTGCCCGCAAGCGCGAGACAACCTTGAACATTACCGGCGGATTCATTTTCGAAAATACCGATTCCGTGCACAGTAAATCATTTAATTTAGGTGCGAGCCTCACAAAACACTATCGGAAAAAACAATCGTTGACGCAGCAAATCAATTTCGTTGCAGAAAATTTCGACAGTGGAGTCGGGGAAACAAAGTTTAAAATCATGTTGGTACCCGGTTTTACCTGGTCCAACATCGTTGCCGAAGGCAAAGGTTTTGATCTGCACGGATTTAAATATTCTTACCAAGTACAGGGTGCATACAAATATTTATTGTCGGAGGTCAATTTTTTACAGCACTTGCTACGCTTTAAAATAGTCCACAACCTGAATTGGGGCGGCCGCATCATTGCCAGAACCTCGCTGGGTGCGACAGTTGTCAGCGATTTTAATGACCTGCCGACCAGTTACCGGTTTTATGCCGGTGGCGATAATAGCGTGCGTGGTTATCGATATAAATCGATAGGAACACTGGACAGCGACGGCTACAATATTGGTGGTAAGTTTTTGACGGTTGCCAGCATTGAATATGAACAGCTAGTCTATAAGCAGCAATGGAGTCTGGCGGTTTTTGCCGATGCCGGAGACGCTTTTGTAAGCCGCTGGAATCCTAAAGTCGGCTTGGGCTGGGGAATAAGATGGTATTCCCCGATTGGACCGGTCCGGGTCGATATGGCAGTTCCCAGCGATGATATGACTCGTTTTAGGTTTCATATCAGTTTCAGTACTGCATTATGAAGCAACTCCCGCCTAACGTAATGAAAATTGCCGGCGTTCAATTGACGCGTGCCGTTGCCTTTCTTTTATCCGGTTTATTCGGTTTGTTGATCATCAGCGCAGTGGCGTTGACCATCCCGAAAGTCAATTTATGGTTGCTGAATAAACTGATAGAGTCAACGCCGGGCCTTGACGTTGAACAGGTTTCCGGAAACGTATTAGGCGAATTGGCAATGCGCGGCATTGATTACCGCTCCGACGACATGCGGCTGCACGTGGCGCAAATGAACTCGCAATTTGCGTTACCGGCTGTATTGTACGGGGTTTTGCGCTTTGATTCGCTCGAAATCGTCGGCGTGCATTATCGGCACAAAGATAATGCCAACCAGCAGCAGGATGATACTGATGTAGCTTTTTTTTTACCATTGAGACTGGAAATAGACAGGCTTGCGGTTAAAGACGTCAGATACCAAACTGCGGAACAGGATTACCGGGTACAGCAAGTGACGGCAGCCATGCGTTGGTCGGGAAACCAAGTTGAAGTGCCACGGGTGAGCGTGCAGTTGCAGGCGATTCAGGTCAACGCCGCGGGTGATATCAGCCTGTCGAAACAGTTGCCTTTTCACCTGGAACTGGCGGTTATCGGCGAGTATCAACAAATAGGTTCAATCAGTACCCGGTTGCAACTGCACGGCAATAAACAAAAAATCGATTTGCAGATGCAGACTGCCGCCCCGGTTGTTATGCAAGCCTCGGGTTCTCTGCTGCTGGACAAACAACAGCCGGAAATGCAGCTCCGCGGCAACTGGCAGGATTTACACTGGCCATTGCAGGGCAAAGCCGATTTTACCAGCGGGCAGGGTAAGTTTTCGTTAACAGGGCCGGTCGATGATTACCGTGTCGGCGTCAGCGGCGATTTGACGGCAACCGATACCGCTACGGCAACGATTGATCTGTCGGCTCACGGCAACACGAAATGGCTACGGGTTACGGATTCCACTATCAAGACATTGGGCGGAATAATTACCGCCCGAGGTAAATTCGACTGGAGTCAGTATAACGAATGGCTATTTGATATAAATGCCCGGGACTTGCAGCTACAGCAACTGCAGCGAGGCCGTCGGGGTTCTCTCAGTGTGCAAACGCAGCTTTCTGGAAATACCCGCCACGGACTGTCGGTTACGGCGCATCTGCAAAATGTTTCCGGACGCGTTGAAGGCTATCCTGTAAACGGTCAGGGTGATATCCGCTATCTTAGCGACAGTATTCATGTTGATCGTTTGGCTTTTAATGTTGGACAGAATAAGCTGTCGGCTCATGGCGTGTTGGGTGAAAAAAGCGATCTGCAATTCAATCTGCACGCGAGTGATTTGGCTGTTTTTACGGCTGGCCTCGAAGGGCGCATCAAAGCCGACGGCAAATTACGCGGCAATATGCACCGACCCCACACCCAGTTGCATTTGACCGGATCGGCTTTCGCATATAGGGATTACCGAATCGAACGGATTAAATTACAAAGCAATCTGGATTTCAGCGGCGCCGGCCGCTTTGATTTATCGTTGGCCGGCGAAGGGCTTAGTGCTACCGGGCATGCAGTTGACAAACTGGAGGTGCATACTCAAGGTGATTATACCGATCATCATGTCGAACTCTTAGTGCTTTCCCCTACCGGTGATATCCGTTTACAGACCGATGGCAGTTATAGTGAGAAAAACAAACGGCTACACGCCCGCATAAAGGCTCTGCAGCTGAGTAATACCGAAGTTGGGGAATGGGGAATGGCTGACACTGCGAGAGTTGATGTTATTTTCAACGCTGATAAAACCAAAATCGATAGTTCGCCGCTATGTTTAGTATCACAACAGCAAGCTGGGAGGCTATGTTTTCAAGCCGTATGGAAGAACACCGGTCGCCAATTGTTCACTGCCGATGCCGATAAATTGCCGATGGAGATGTTCGCATTTCTATATCCGGATAATATGCGGATGGAAGGTCTGCTCAGCCTGAAGCTGGAACTACAGCCGGCCGATGAACTGCAAGGCAGGTTGTCGCTGACAACCGATTCAGGCGTACTTAAGTACCGGAATGAACAGGGCAATGCCGCGCAATACCCGTTCACTACCGAACTGCATGCCGATCTGCGCGATAACCAACTGGAGTCGCGGTTTTCATTAACAACGATAAAACAAGGCGTATTATCCGGAAAATTAACGGTACAACAGGTAACTTCCCTTGAACAGGCAACGTTGGCTGGCAATGTGTCTTTAAACTTTCCCGATTTGACCTTCCTTAACGCGCTGCAGTCGGAACTCACTCAAATCGGCGGCGGTTTGGCTATCGAATTTGCATTTAAAGGGCCGTTAAAGAATCCTTTGCTGATTTCATTAAACAGCTCTGTGAGCAATGTCCATTTTTCGCTGCCCGCTGTCGGGGTTGAAGTAACCGGGATGCACTTGACGGCGCACAAAAAAGAACAGCAGCAAGAATATGTGCTGTCTGGCGCAGCCCAACTTGGCGAGCACACAGCGCAACTGCAGGGCAGTATTACACAAAGTGAATCGGGCGGAATCGAGCTGCGCCTGAAACTGCAGGGTGAACAATTAAAAATAGTGCAATTACCTGAAGCCGAGATATGGGCATCGCCCGATTTGACGTTGCAGGCTGATCGGCGGGGACTGTCGCTGAATGGCGGCGTGTTGTTGCCGAAAGCGACTATTACTATTGAACAACTACCGGAAAACGCGGTTGCAGTGAGTAAGGATGAAGTTATCGTAACGGATACCGAAGTCAAACCGAAACAGCACATTTTTGCGATCAATACCGATCTAAAAGTGGTCTTAGGCGAAGATGTGGCCATTGATGCTTATGGACTTACTGCCAAACTAAAAGGTGAATTGAGAGCGGTCTATAACAAGGACCGTCTGCAATTGTTTAATGAATTAAATCTGGTTGATGGCGCCTATCAGATTTACGGCCAGGACCTTAAAATAAAAAAAGGCCAGGTAGTTTTTACCGGCAGTGCCGATAATCCCTATGTCAATTTCCTGGCTTCCAGGACATCTCTCGATAGCGGAAAGACTGTCACTGCATATTTAAAAATGACCGGTACGTTGAGAAACCCTCAAACGACGATTTATACCGTTCCGTCGTTACCTGATGGCGAGGCGTTGGCCTATCTGATAACCGGCAGATCCCTGAAAAGCGGCGGAGTATCCAGTTCCGCTATATTGGCAAAGGCCGCAATGTTCTACGGTAAAGGGTATATCGAAGGTGTTATGTCGACGCTTGGTATTGACGAGTTCGAGTATAAAAGCACCAGTGTCGGAGAAAATTCGGTAGTGTTGGGTAAAAAAATCACCCCCAAATTATCTGTCCGTTATATTATGGACATATTAACCGGGCAAATGGTGATGGCCGTCCAATACAAGCTGACCAAGCATATCAGTATTGAAACGCGTTCGGGGGACACACATAGCAGTGATATCAAGTATCACATTGATTTTGATTAATTAAGCAAGGAAATTCAACTGCGTGCCCGCTTAAACCGTCGATTTTCGCGACAATAATTCTGCCGGACACGATGAGCTAATTTTAGCCGGTAGCGGGAACACGAATGCTCGAATACAGTGAATATATAAAAATATTTATTGGTTTATTGGCCGTTATTGATCCATTCGGCGCAATTCCCATTGTTGTTGCGGTAACTTCGGGTAGCACACCGAAACAATTGCAAAAAATTATTTGGGTTGTTGTTGTGACGGTATCGATCATTTTGTTTAGTGCCTTGTATTTGGGAGAAGACCTGCTGAATCTTTTCGGCATTAGCATCAGTTCTTTCCGGGTCGCCGGCGGGATATTGTTATTGTTAATGGGAATTTCGATGCTGCATGCACGAATCAGCGGCATGATTCAGACGGAGCAGGAAGCGCAGGAAGGGGAGGGTAAAGAGTCGGTTGCCGTCGTGCCGTTATCGATCCCTTTGTTGGCGGGTCCGGGCGCTATCAGCACGGTTATTCTGTACGCATACCAGGGAAGCGATATCAGACACTATTTGTTCATGAGCATTGATATATGTTTCGTGATCATCGCTCTCTGGCTGGTATTGCAGTTTACCCCGTGGATATGCAGGCACATCAGCCAGACCGGTATTAATATCGTAATGCGTTTAATGGGGCTGGTGATTGCATCCCTTGCCGTGGAGTTTATCGCCAATGGCCTGAAAGGATTGTTTCCGGTGTTGGCATCCGTTTAACAAGGTATTTATCTTAACAGGCCGCCAATAAGACATCCAGTTCATTATTTCGCTCCAAGGCGTGCAGTTCGTCAAACCCGCCGATATGTCGGTCGCCGATATAAATCTGCGGAACGGTTCGCCGGTTGGTACGCTGCATCATGGTTATCCGCAATTCAGGATCAACATCCACATTGATTTCCGTATAGGATACGGTTTTATTATCCAGTAGGCGCTTGGCCATGACGCAATAAGGGCAAATGGTCGATGTATAAATCAGAATTTCCGGCATATAGATAATAAATATATTATAAATTTTTAATGTAAATCTTAGTCGCAATTTGCATATCGATCAATAGCGATGGCTGCAGCCAAACAGTGAATAAGTTGGTCGGCAGCCTCCTGAATTGATTTTCCGAATGCTATTATACCATCTTCATGACCTAACATGGTAAATAGCGAAACGGCGTTCAATTGCCCCGATTGAAACAGTTTTTCGACGGCAACGGCCATTGCCCTGCTGCCGTAGGGTACGTTTGGCCCTGTATACGGTAAATTCAATGCGCCGGTTTGATGCCAAATTTCCGGGCAATGTGCATGGATAATGCATTGAGCGGATTGTCGCTGCCGGTAAACCATCGCATGTGTCAGCGCTTCGGAGGAGGGTTTGCACGGTCCCTCCGACGTGATCAGATTTTGATACGGGTCGGCTTTTGTTACCAGGCAATAATCGGTTCCGCTCAGTGTTTGCTTATTGCCTGTTTGAGTGCCGCTGATGATGAATCGGGAATCGTTCAGGTTGGTGCGTTTGCTGATATTGCCATAGCCGTAACCGTCGTATTTGTCAGGATTTCGTCCAATCAGGCGCAACCGATGCATGATGCTTCTCCACGCATTAAGCTCAGTTAAACTGTAATCCTGCGCGATAGAGCAGTTAATGTGATGCAATTGGAATTTTATTACTCCTTCTTGTTCAGGCATATAAGCAGTCACGGCAGAAAAATTAAAACTTCTTTAACTGTTCGGCAAGTTGGGCGATCAACTGCTGTAGACGCCGGTAGTTGTCTTGTACGCCGGAAAAATCAGCAGAGCGGGCTTTGTTTTCCAACTGCCGGAGCAGTTCGTAGATTTCGGTAGTCCAAAAATTGTCAACCGATCCTCTAAGTAAATGGACCGATTGTTGCAGCGCTACAGCATCAAGATTATCAATTGCTTCGCCGATTCTTGTCAACTGCAGCGGATACTGTTCGAGGAAAATAGCGATGATTTTTCTTAGAATTTTTTCATCATAATAAATATTTTTTAATGCCGCCTGCTTGTTCCAAAGTTCCGATTGTGGCTTGAGCGGCATTTCGGAATTGCCCCCATTGCTTTTCAAACGGCTATCCACGGCTGGTAGCCATCGTTCCAGCAGATTGATAAATGTATTGAGGTCGATGGGCTTAGGCAAATAGTCGTCCATACCTGAAGCAAGGCATTTTTGCTTGTCCTCCGGCATGGCATTGGCCGTAATGCCGATAATTATCGAACGCCGGTTGTGCTGTAACCGCCGTATGTATTGTGTCGCCTGGTAGCCATCCATTTCCGGCATTTGGCAGTCCATCAAAATCAAATCAAACGCATTATCCAATGCCATGCCGACCGCCTGATTGCCGTTTTCGGCGGTTTCCGCCCGTAATCCGACCGTTTCGAGCATAGCGGCAGCAACCGTCCGGTTGACAGGGTCATCGTCTGCTAACAAAATATTCCCTCGCAGTTTTTTCTTGCTTGGCTGTCCGGGGTACGTATCAGCCGGTTGCGTTGCTGTGATACCGTTTGTTGCACGGGGCATATGTAATGTGAACCAGAACAGCGAGCCTTTTCCCGGTGAGCTTTCCAGGCCGATTTGGCCACCCATCAGTTCGATCAACTGTTTGCAAACGACGAGGCCCAAACCGGTGCCGCCAAATTTTCGGGTCGTTGAACCATCCAACTGGGTGAAGGAACGGAATAGCAGGGGGATGTCTTCTTTGGCAATCCCGATTCCGGTGTCGGCAACAGAAAACCGCAGCAGTTGTCCCTGATCGTCTGCTTGTTCAAGGCGAAGGCCCAGTGTTATTTTTCCGAGCGAGGTGAATTTTACTGCGTTACTGACCAGGTTATACAGTATCTGTCGTACGCGGGTTGGGTCGCCGCGCACTTGACAATTGATGTCTTGCGGAATGGAGCAGCTGAGGGTTAAATGCTTTTGTTGGGCGGCGTTGATAAATAAGGCGGTAACTTCCTGTATTAATCGGCACAGATTGAAATCAATATTTTCCAAGACTAATTTACCGGCTTCAATTTTGGAAAAATCAAGAATTCCGTCAATCACATTGAGCAACGTATTGGATGAACTAATCGCCGTATCCAGGTAAGTTTTGTCTTTATCCGGCAGCGGCGCATCCTGCAGCAGGGAAAGCATACCGATCATTGCGTTCATCGGTGTTCGGATTTCATGGCTCATATTCGCCAAAAACTGGCTCTTTGCCTGGGTTGCAGCCAAAGCTTTGTCCCGTTCATTGGCCAGTTCTTTGGTGCGTTCCTTGACCTGTGTTTCAAGCTGTTTCCGGTGGGCGCTGATTTCAGCTTCATGTTCCTGGATAACGGTGAGCATTTCGTTGAACGCGTCTATGAGCAGACCAATTTCATCCTGGTTCAGTTTATTAACCCTAATTGAATAATCTTTATTCTTGGCAATAGTATTTGCCGTTTGCGCCAGTTTACGGATAGGAGCGGTGATCAGTTTCTGCAAACGATAGGCGGAAAGATAGACAACGACGGCTATGAACAACATGATCAACATCATTGCCAACGAAAATGAGAACAAACTGTTGGTTTCCGTGTTTAAATTAGAACGTAGGAACAATGTTCCCTGCCTTTCACCATCGACAACTATGGGCTGAAACAAATCCAGCCACAAACGATTATCCTTGAAGATGAAATAATGTCTGTCATCGGGCAAGTTGGATGGCAGTCGATGAATAAGCTGTAGTTCCGTTCCGTCTTTCTCCGGAAATGGCGCTTCATATTTAGCGAACAATGAGTTGTCGCCTATATAAATGGCGCCAAGTTGTATATCATCTTCGGCTTGCAACGCTTTTAAAATCTCAGTTGCAGAAACAGGATCGCGAAAAGCAACAGCGGCAGTACTATTAACCGCTATGGCTGAAGCCAGTACGGTCAAATTTTCAGTCACCGAACGTTTAAGCAGATATATCTCCAAAAAGGCGGAAATGATGCTGGCGGTTAACAGTGCTGTACAGGTGATCATCATGATCAGTTGTAATAACTTGTTTTTTATTGGTAGATTTTGAAATGATGTAAAAAACATAACGTTTAATTACCGACTACTATTGCGATATTGAGCAGGTTGGCTTTGATACGCAACCCTGCTGTTTTGGCATTGTCATTATTAATAATTAACTTGATTTTATTTTTTTTGCGGATAAATTGAATCATCCCCCCTGCGTTTGCGAAACCGTCAATACTGCTGACAGTCAGAATAGGTTTACCTTGCAGGCCGGATAACATCTGCTTCAAATGAATTTTTTCCGAATCGGGGAAGTAGACGATTCGGCATTCGTCAGGCGACTGTTCACGATTCAATTTCACTAATCTGGCTGGTGCGCCATTAATTACTTGGTCTTCTATGGTCAATTGAAGCGCCTGCTCGAGAAGATTGTTTTCGAAAATGCAAAATGTGAAAGGGCGATCGGTGGCTTGCTGCTTGGGGAAAGTGACAAAATGGGCAAAATTATAGATAAATACCGCTTTGAGTTGATATTCAGTTACCGCTTCGGCGTTTAATGAGATCGGCTGCAAAAAGAAAACCGCTGAAACAAAAAGCGCTGTTAATCCTTTATAATGCTTTCCCATCGATCTACGCTCAAAACTGCCAGTCGACTTTGAAATAGAAACCTGGCTCGATAATACTGTGGGTAACCTGAACGAATTCCGCCGTATATTCGGTATGCCCATTGTCCAGCAGGTTTTGTCCCACGACCGACAATTCCAATTGCTTCACTGGTTGCCATGCCACGCGGGTATCCAGCGTGACATAGTCATCGACATTTCTGGTCGGTAGCCCATCCACATAGCGCAGCCAAACATCCCAGTGCAGTTGATGAAAAAAATCCAATGACGAACGTAACGAAAATTGTTGCTGGGGAGCTTTGCCTTCGCCGGCTTCGCCGCTGACACTACTTTCCTTTGAATGCTGGTGCAAGAACATTTTTAGGTAGCTGTAATACCCCGTTAAGCGCCAATTTTCCATGACCTGCCAGGATAAATCGATTTCAAGCCCGTAAGATTCCGCAGATAAATTATTAGTCGTGTCGATTGGTAAAACAAAGTGCGGAATAGGGTCGCTGAACCGGGGTGTCAACGTTCCGGCTTCCAAGGTAGTCAGGTCGTTATAGTCGTTATAAAATGCACTCAGATCCAGGGAAAGCTGGCGGTTAAACAAAACCCGGTAACCTAATTCATAGGCAATCAACACTTCTGGTTTTATGTCGGGATTGCCCGATACTGACACGCCAATCGGCACCGGCAACGGTGGGACAGTCGTGTCCGGTGGAATGGTCGGTAAGCTGAATTGAATATTATGGTCGATGATGGAGGGGGTTCGCACGGCACGAGAAATCGCTCCCCAGACCGTCTGATTGGCTGCAGGTGTCCATACGAAACGCGCACTGGGCTGAAACTGGACATCGGAAAAAAATGCTTTTTCAATTTTGGTGCCGATTATGAACCATAGGGTATCGTCTACCAGTGTGATGTCGTCCTGAATGAAAGCATTATAGGTATGCAGGTTCAAATCATCATCTGAAAAACTGATCAATAATCCCGGTTCAGATTCAAAATATTGATATCGGTACCCAAGTCCCCAGACAATATCGTGGTTGTTCATGAAAGCGAAACGGTGTTGAAATTCCAGATCGAAGGTGTCGACCATGGCGTGCATATAAGGAAACAAGCGATTTTGGTTATTATAATAAACCTTCAGCAGGTGCTCCGATGTTGCGGAATATCGATGTGACCATTTTCCAAGAAAGTGGCCGCCTTTCTCATATTCGTCGTCAATCACGGTATCAAAATAGGGAGCTGTTAAAGTCGGGTTATCAAATGTCTCGCCCGCCTGACTTTCATAATATCTACCGTCAAGGGTAATTGCATCTTCCGGTGTAGCCCACACATCCACTCTGAATCCGCCGGAAATGATATCCTGGTCGTCATGCAGTTTTTCACCGGACAGCTCATGGCTGGCGGCGCGGTGTAAATATTTACTATAGATACGATATCTACCTTGGTCGCCTATTTCTCCCCCGTAATGAAATGCCCCGCTCGCTTCAATATTGCCGCCGTATGCCGCCAGTCGGCCACCTTGAGTGTCCCATGCCGATTTAGTGATAATGTTAATGACGCCGTTGACGGCATTCGATCCCCATAAGGCGGCCCCGGGACCGCGTATCACTTCAATGCGCGCTATATCTTCCAGCATTAAATCCACGGTATCCCATAAAACACCTGAAAATACCGGGTTGTACACTTCACGTCCGTCAACCAATACTAACAGTGCAGCGGAAAACCGGCCGTTTAAACCGCGTGCCGAAATCGCCCATTTGGTGCCGTCAATTTTGGCAACGTTGATTCCCGGTGCAAGGCGCAACGCTTCGGGCACACTGGTTACGCCGGATCGGCGTATATCCTCTTGACTGATGACATGTATCGCGGCAGCGGCGGTTGATAGTTTTTCATTTTTTTTTGAAACGCTGGTTACTTCAACTTTCATTAAATCATCCAATGACAAGCTGCGAAGATAAACCTGGGTTTGCTTAATGGAAAAGGCGTCGCTTTTGTCGCTTACCGTCTCTGTTGATCCTGTGGCTGAATAAAGATAACCGAAAAATGATAGACTGATTAAAAACTGCGAGGGTAGTGAAAATCTCATTATTGGTTATTATTCTTAATGTTTGCACAGCGATTTATGCAAATAGAAATTGCCCGAAAGGCAGTAATAAATAATCAGGATAAAAAATAAAATATGTTATAGAATAAACGGTTTTTTCATTTTATGCTTGCTTTTTTAGTTGTTTTGTAGTCTTTAAAGGTTTGGTCTATGCGCTGTCCATTTTGCGCTGCTCTGGAAACACGCGTAATCGATTCTCGTCTTGCTAACGAAGGGGATCAAGTTCGCCGCCGACGCGAATGTACGGCCTGTAAAGAGCGGTTTACCACTTACGAAAATGCTGAGTTGGCGTTGCCGCGAATTATTAAAAGGGATGGTATTCGTGAGCCGTTTCAGGAAAACAAATTACGCTCCGGCATGTTAAGGGCTTTGGAAAAGCGCCCTGTTGACAGTGAGCGGATTGAAGCAGCAATTTCAAGAATAAAAAAAAGCCTGACGGCTTTGGGAGAGCGCGAAATTTACGCTAATCAGGTTGGTGAATTGGTGATGAAGGAATTAAGTTCTTTGGATCATGTTGCTTTTGTCCGCTTTGCTTCCGTATATCGCAGTTTTGAGGATGTCAGCGAATTTACCGATATGATCAAAGGATTGCAAAAAGATTAATATGCCGGACCGACAAGATTATCAATACATGTCGCGGGCAATCCGGCTGGCGAAAAACGGAAGCTATACAACTGATCCAAACCCGAATGTCGGATGCGTGCTGGTAAAAAACGGCCGTATCATCGGTGAGGGATGGCATGCCAAGGCCGGATATCGGCATGCTGAAATCGAAGCACTGTGTAACGCCGACAGCAAAGAACTGTCCGGAGCGACCGCCTATGTGACGCTGGAACCCTGCAGCCATCATGGAAAAACGCCGCCCTGCTGTGATGCATTGATCAATGCCGGTATAAAGAGAGTGGTTGCCGCAATGGAAGACCCGAATCCGCTGGTTGCCGGCAATGGCCTGCGCAACTTAAAGGCTACCGGTATTGACGTGGAGTGCGGTGTGTTGGAAACGGATGCACGAAGTATCAATCGGGGGTATATTAAGCGGATGCAAACCGGCCTGCCATTTGTGATCAGCAAAATGGCAATGAGCTTGGATGGGCGGACTGCAGCGGCGTCAGGAGAAAGTCAGTGGATTACGTCAGCCGAATCCCGGGCGGATGTGCATCTATTGCGGGCTCAAAGCTCCGCCATATTAACAGGTATCAATACCGTTCTGGCTGACGATTGTTCATTGACCGCCCGGCTGGACAAAGACGTTGAAATTTTACAGCCGGCCCGTATCGTACTGGATTCCGGCTTACGCATGCCCTGTTCGGCAAAAATGGCGACGCTGGCCGGAAGAACAATGATATTGACTTGTTCCGATAGCACGTCTCAAATCCGGCGCCTGCAGCAAGCCGGTTTTGAAGTCTACAAACTATCTGCGGAGAATAACCGGCTTGACCTTGTTGCCGTCATGCAGTTTTTAGGTGAGCAGCAGTTCAACCAGCTGCTGGTAGAGGCCGGGCCGACGCTCAACGGGGCTTTGTTAGCGGCAAAGCTGGTCGATGAATGGCGTATATATATGGCGCCCGCTGTTTTGGGAAACGGCGGCAGAGGGCTGTTCGAATTACCTGAATTAACATCGATGGCTGCTAAAATTGAATTGAAAATTAAGGACGTCCGTTCGGTAGGGAAGGATTTGAAATTAACCGTCACCGGGAAATGACAGGATAACCATGTTTACAGGCATTATTTTAGCTATTGGAAAAATTACTGCAGTTGAACCGAAGGCCGGTGATTGTAGACTGACGGTGGCAACAGGTAAGTTATCGCTGACTGAGGCAGGGCTGGGCGATAGCATTGCCGTCAACGGCGTTTGTTTGACAGCGGTTGAACTGGGGATGGATTATTTTACTGCCGACGTTTCGCGGGAAACATTATCCAGGACCACGTTACAGACGGCTGCTGTCGGTACACCGGTTAATCTTGAACCGGCCTTGACACCGTCTACCCGGATGGGAGGACATATCGTCAGTGGCCATGTCGATGGAATTGCAACGGTGGTAGAGAAAAAAGCGGACGCGCGATCCTACCTGTTCCGTTTTAAAGCGCCGGACAATTTGGCAAAATATATAGCTGAAAAAGGATCTATCTGCATCGATGGCATTAGCTTGACTGTCAACGATGTGGACGGCGGTTTTTTCGACGTCAATATTGTGCCGCATACGTTGAAAGAAACCACGTTGGGAAATACCGAAGTAGGATCTAAAGTTAACCTTGAGGTGGATCTGTTGGCGCGATACCTTGAAAGATTACTACAGGGTGATTCGGCTGCAAAATGCAGCGCAGGAGTCACTCGGGATTTGCTTCGCCACAGCGGATTTTTTTAACGTGATGAATACGACAGACGAGATAATTGAAGATATACGCCAGGGAAAAATGGTCATCATTATGGACGATGAAGACCGCGAAAATGAAGGCGACTTGGTTATGGCGGCCTCCATGGTGCGTGCTGAGGATATTAACTTTATGGCACGCTACGGCAGGGGATTGATTTGTTTGACCCTGACTCCCAAGCGTTGCCAGCAATTGCGGTTACCGTTGATGGTCAATGAAAACAAAACGGCGCATTCAACCAATTTCACCGTTTCAATCGAGGCAGCCACTGGGGTAACCACCGGCATTTCAGCCGCGGACCGGGCAAGGACTGTACAATGTGCTGTTGCCGAGAACGCCGTACCGGAAGATTTGGTACAGCCCGGACATATCTTTCCGTTAATGGCTCAGCCGGGCGGCGTGTTGAACCGCGCCGGCCATACCGAAGCCGGCTGTGACCTCGCTCACTTAGCCGGGGTGGACCCTTCGGCGGTAATTGTCGAAATATTGAATGAAGACGGCAGCATGGCCAGAAAACCGGATCTCGAGATTTTTGCCAAGCAGCACGGTCTGAAAATCGGAACAATCGCCGATTTAATCCATTACCGAATCCAGAATGAAAAAACCATGGAACGGATCAGTGAGTGTGATTTCCCGACCGAATTCGGCAATTTCCGTTTATATGCCTATCAGGACCGTAATGACAATAATTTGCATCTGGCGCTGGTGATAGGCCGGGTATCTCCTGAACTGCCAATCATGGTACGGGTTCATGCGCGCAATCTGCTATGCGATTTATTTGCCGCAAAGCGCGACGACTACAGCATTTCCTTGCGGACTGCGATGAAAAAAATAGCTGAAGCGGGCAACGGTGTACTGGTGGTGATCCGCCAGGAGGAAGACAATAAATCGTTAATTGAGAAAATTCATCAGTATCAAATGGAAGATCATGGCGTGATGCTGCATCAGGATAAAGAAAATAACGTCGACTGGCGTACCACCGGCACCGGATCGCAAATTTTGTCGGATTTAGGGGTGCGTAAAATGAAAGTATTGGGTACCCATAAGAAATATTTCGGACTGTCCGGTTTCGACCTCGAAGTGGTCGAATACGTTAATTGTGAAATAGATGGTTAATGTGCTGGCATTATGGTTCCTGTTTCATCTCGAACTATTGACTGAATTGCAAGTCCCGTTAGTTCCGAAGATTTATTTTTAATAAAATTTTAGAGAGTAGTAATGTCCGCAATAAAAGCGTTTGAAGGTTCGTTATTAGCACAAAACTATAAGTTTTGCATCGTTGCATCCCGATTTAACAGTTTTATCGTTGAACAATTACAGGCGGGGGCGGTTGACGCCTTGATCCGGCACGGTGCGGCCGAGCAGGATATCAGCATCGTTAAAGCACCGGGAGCGTTTGAATTACCTTTGGTGGTGCAACGCATTGCGGCAATTAAAAAATACGACGCGATTATTGCGTTGGGAGCTGTAATTCGTGGCGGGACGCCGCATTTCGAATACGTTGCAAGCGAATGTGTCAAAGGTATCGCCAACGTCTCGCTGGCGTATGATATTCCGGTTAGTTTCGGCGTGTTGACGGTAGACAGTATTGAGCAGGCTATAGAACGTGCAGGGACCAAAGCCGGTAATAAAGGTGCGGAAGCGGCGATGTCCGCTGTGGAAATGGTGAGCTTATTTGCCACTCTGGGTGATTAATGAGCCAGGCACGAAGCAATGCCCGGAAAAATGCTGTCCAGGCGCTATATCAGTGGCAAATGACCGGGCAAAATCTGAACGATATCGAAAATCAGTTTCTGCTTGATAACCGTTTGAAAAACACGCAACGCAGCTATTTTAGTGAGCTGTTTCATGGTGTGCCCAAAAATTTGGATGTTATCGATCAGGTTTTGTCGGAATTCGTCGATAGGCCCGTCGAAAAAATAGATCCGGTGGAAAGGGCGGTATTACGGCTCAGCGTCTATGAAATATTGAACAAATTAAATGTCCCGTGTCGTGTCATCATTAACGAGGGTATTAATTTGGCCAAATGCTTTGGTGCTGAAGGAAGCCATCGCTATATCAACGGCATTCTGGATAAAATAGCCCAAAAAAAACGCGGTTCTGAAATGCGTGCCGGGACATAATAGCAGCGTGGCGCTTTCCGAGTTCGGCATTATTGAGCGTTTTTTTACCCGACCGTGTAAAAATCCCGCCTCGCGGTTGGGTGTGGGCGACGACTGTGCGTTATTAACCGTACCCGCAGGCTATCAGCTGGCAGTCACCTCGGATACGATGGTGGAAAATGTGCATTTTTTTACCTCTGCCAATCCGGAATGGCTCGGTTATAAACTGTTGGCGGTTAATTTAAGCGATTTGGCTGCAATGGGCGCGCAACCGGTTGCAGTAACATTAGCTTTAACAATGCCGACTGTTGATGACGCCTGGCTGCAAGCTTTTGCCCGGGGTTTTTGGCAATTGGCTGACCGGTACTCAGTGGATCTAGTCGGCGGGGATACCACCTCAGGCCCGCTGGCGATGACAGTGCAGGCAATGGGGATCGTTCCCGCAGGCAAGGCGTTACTGCGTTCGACTGCAAAACCGGGAGATTTGGTTTATGTGACAGGTACATTGGGCGATGCCGGGTTGGCTTTGAAAATATTGCAAGGTAATTACAGTGCAGAGGCGATAGATGCTTTGCGTAGATTTCATCAGCCCGACCCCAGAATTGACGAGGGGCTGGTAATCAGCAAGTTCGCCAATGCCTGTATCGATGTGTCCGACGGATTGGTTTCCGACTTGGGACATATCCTTCGAAACAGCGGTGTCGGAGCCTGCCTGAATTGGGAAGATTTGCAATTTTCTTCCGCAGTCATTGAATATATTAAACAAACTCAAGATTGGACCATGCCGCTGGTCAACGGCGATGATTATGAACTTTGTTTTACCGTTTCGCCGGGAAAGACCGAATTACTGAATGCATCTCTTGATCGACATAATTTTCACTGCAACTGCATCGGCGTGATAGAACAAAAGCCGGGGCTGCGCTTAAAAAAAGCAGGACTGAGTGAAGATTTGGCGATTACAGGTTATGAACACTTCCGGTAACCTGAAGATTTTGATTGGTGTGATCAATCAGAAAGTAATATTAACTACCCGCAGACCGGAATTTTGTTACTTGCTGCTTCATTGAAAAAAGAAAATTGTTAGCGATGGGATTAGGAAAGAATAATTTAACTGCAAAACAAATTCTGACGGACCCGGTTTTACTTCTGGCTTTTGGTTTTGGCTCCGGGTTGTCAAAAAAGGCGCCGGGAACGCTGGGGACCTTAGCGGCGGTTCCTGTCTATTTTTTTTTGGCAAAAACAGGTATTATCATCTATTCTCTGATTAGCATACTGATTTGCCTGGCTGGCGTCCCTATTTGCAGCATTGCCGCTGAAAAACTCGGCGAACACGACTTTCCTGGCATTGTTTGGGACGAAATAGCCGGTTATCTGGTAGCATTATGGTTCATTCCTTTTTCCTGGGAATCGTTAATCTCAGCATTTATTTTATTCAGGGCGTTTGATATATTAAAGCCGTGGCCGATAAAATGGGTTGATAAGCACGTACATGGCGGTTTCGGCATAATGTTGGACGATGTCATAGCCGGAGTTTTTACTGGCGTGGTATTGTGGATGTCAAATTTATGAGAAATATGTCCAGAATTTATTTGCATAGTTATAATAAATGCTCTAGAATGCTTCTTTTATCGCGGGGTGGAGCAGCTTGGTAGCTCGTCGGGCTCATAACCCGAAGGTCGTAGGTTCAAATCCTGCCCCCGCTACCAAATTCAGAAACCCCGCTACGGGGTTTTTTTATTTCCCGGACTTCCTAAATAAAAGAAGTTATGGTTTTCGGTTTTCAAAGGAAGGGCCTTCGGCTCTTTTTTTTTGTGTGTTAATTAAGTTAGTGGGGAACTATGAAGCAGGCTCCAGATCATCTGGTTAAATTAATTGAGCCGATTGTCGAAGGTCTGGGTTATGAGTGCGTCGGAATTGAATTTAATCCGCACCCGAGACATGGCCTGTTGCGAATTTATATCGATAGCGAGTCCGGTGTGGATATGGATGACTGTGCCAGGGTCAGCCATCAGGTCAGCGGGGTATTAGATGTCGAAGATCCGATACCGGGTAATTATCAGTTGGAAGTCTCATCGCCGGGCCTGGATCGGCCGATTTTTAACGTTTCCCAATTTGAACAATTTATAGGCAGCAAAGTAACAGTTAATTTATATAGAACTATTGATGGCAGGAGAAAAATTAGCGGCCTGATAGTTGCTGTCGAAGGTGATTTAATTCAACTTCGAGATGACCAACAAATGTATAAGGTGCCGCTTCAAGCAATCAGCAAGGCGCGCTTAGTACCTGAGTATTTACTGGATAATGGAGGACAAAATGGATAATAAAGAAATTTTGTTAGTGGTGGACGTAGTTTCAAATGAGAAGGAAATCGATAAGGAAATTATTTTCCAGGCTTTGGAATCAGCACTGGAAGCCGCAACAATTAAACGCCATGATGGTAAAATTAAGGCGCGTGTGACAATTAACCGGTCTAACGGCCATTATGATACGTTCAGGCAATGGGAAGTTGTCGAAGCGAAAGATGAGTTCCCCGGAGGCTTGGAATTTCCCGAAGCACAGATATCGATTGAGGAAGCGCGGAAGGAAAACGCTTCGGCGGAAGTTGGTGACCTGATTGAAGAACAAATAGAGTCAGTCGATTTTGGGCGTATCGCAGCGCAGACGGCAAAACAGGTCATTATTCAAAAAGTCAGGGAGGCTGAGCGAAACAAGATCGTTGAAGCGTATAAGGACCGGGTTGGTGAATTGATAACAGGCGTTGTAAAAGGCATCGAAAAAGGCAATGTCATTTTGGATTTGGGGAGTAATATTGATGCTTTGATAACCAAAGATGAGATGATTCCCCGTGAATCGGTTAGGATAGGCGATAAAATACGGGGTTACCTGAAGGCGGTGCGCTCGGAACCGCGAGGTCCCCAGTTGTTTGTCAGCCGAACCGCGCCCGAATTATTGATTGCGTTGTTTCGCCTGGAGGTTCCGGAAGTCGGAGAAGGGATGATCGAAGTGCTTGGTGCAGCCAGGGATCCCGGATTCAGGGCTAAAGTGGCAGTAAAAAGTAATGACCCCAGGCTGGATCCGGTAGGCGCTTGTGTCGGCATGAGAGGTTCCAGAGTTCAAGCCGTTTCAAACGAGCTGGCTGGAGAGAGGGTCGATATCATTTTGTGGAATGAAAATGAAACACAGTTTGTTATCAATGCCATGTCCCCGGCTGAAATCGTATCGATCGTTGTGGATGAGGATAAGCACAGCATGGATCTGGCGGTAGCATCCGATAATTTATCTCAGGCAATCGGGCGTGGAGGACAAAACGTCCGTTTGGCCACTGAACTAACGGGCTGGGAATTGAATGTTATCGATGCCGCTAAAGCATCCCAGGATACTGAGCAGGAAGTTAATACAATCAAAATGATGTTCAAAGATCAGCTGGATATCGATGATGAGATTGCAACGATCCTGGTTGAAGTCGGCTTCAATACCGTTGAAGAATTGGCCTATGTTCCGGTTCAGGAAATGCTGGAAATTGAAGAATTTGATGAGGAATTGGTTGAAGAGTTAAGAAGCCGGGCCAAAGATGCTTTGCTTATCAATGCAATCGCGACAGAAGAAAAAATTGAAACGGCACAACCGGCTCAAGATTTACTTGAGATGGAAGGAATGGATAGGGACCTGGCATATCAATTGGCTGGCCAGGGGATTATCTCGATGGAAGATTTAGCGGAACAGGCGGTAGACGATTTACTGGATTTGGAAGGTATGGACGAAGAACGGGCAGCGAAGTTGATAATGATTGCACGTGAACCGTGGTTTGCTGAGCAAAGCGGTGGGTAAAGCAGAGGTAGGTGAAGATGAGCGAAAAAACAGTACGGCAGTTAGCTGAGGTTGTAGGCATACCTCTGGAAAAATTATTGGAGCAATTGAAGGATGCCAAACTGTCGGTGAATTCCGCTGACGATGTCATCAGTGAAGATGAGAAGATGACGCTGCTGAGTCATTTACGCAAACGTCACGGCAAAACAGCGGATGACAGCAGCGGCACGCCCAAGCGCGTCACCTTAAAACGGCGGACAGTAAGCGAATTAAGACAAGCCCGTGTGCCAGGGGAAAACAATAAAACAATTAGCGTAGAGATTCGTAAAAAAAGAACCTATGTTAAACGTAGCGAAATTTCCGACAAGGAAAAGCAAAAATTAGAGCAAGACAAGTTGGCGTTGGAAGAGCAACAACGCCAGATCGAAGCGGAGCAAGTCCGAAGACGTCAGGAAGAAGAGCAGCGAAAGGCTGAAGAACTGCGTCTTAAGCAAGAACAGGAAAACTTGGCGAAACAGGAAGCCGAAAGGCAGCGCCAGTTGGAAGAGCAGCGAAAATTGGAAGAGCAGTCCCGTTTGAGTGAACAAGAGGCTGCAGCCAAAAGACAAATCGAACAGGAACGATTAAAAGAAACGCAAAAGAAAACGGAACAGCCAGTCAAAACGACCAAACCGGAAGAATTTGGTAAGAAAACTGTCGAACGCAGCCAACCTGCAGTGGAAAGAGGCAAGCGTCCGGCTACTGTCGAAGGTAAAAAGCGTACAGGCAAAAGAAAGGAAAAAACCGTTTCCCGCAAAGCTGCCGTGCAAGTCGACGTCAAACATAAATTTGAAAAACCGGTAGCGCCTGTTATTAGGGAGGTTGCGATTCCGGAAAATATTATTGTTTCCGACTTAGCGCAAAAAATGAGCGTAAAAGCGGCCGAAGTCATTAAACATTTGATGAAGCTGGGCATAATGGCCACCATCAATCAATCGATTGATCAGGAGACAGCGATAATTCTGGTGGAGGAACTAGGTCATAAGCCGGTACTGCAAAGTGATGACGATCTTGAATCTGAAATGCTGGCTAATATCAGTACCGAAGTATATGAAGCAAAACCCCGCGCTCCGATTGTTACCATCATGGGGCATGTCGATCACGGTAAAACATCGTTATTGGACTATATACGCAAAAGCCGGGTTGCTGCCGGCGAGGCCGGAGGCATCACCCAGCATATCGGTGCCTACCAGGTAAAGACCGATCACGGTTCGGTTACTTTTCTAGATACACCTGGACATGCCGCATTTACCGCAATGCGCGCCAGAGGTGCGCAAGTGACTGATGTGGTTATTATCGTTGTCGCAGCCGATGACGGTGTAATGCCTCAGACTAAAGAAGCGGTCGAACATGCCCGCGCGGCGGAAGTGCCGATCATTGTGGCGATTAATAAAATTGACAAACCGCAGGCCGATCCGCAACGGGTAATGCAAGAATTGGCCGGTATTGATGTGGTTCCCGAGGAATGGGGCGGGGATGTTCAGTTTTTGCAGGTATCGGCAAAAACCGGTGCCGGAATCGATGATTTGATAGAGGCGTTGATTTTACAGGCGGAAATTCTGGAATTGACCGCGCCGGATCAAGGTTCTGCTTCCGGTTTTGTCATCGAAGCCCGCCTTGATAAAGGCCGGGGACCGGTAGCAACGGTCCTGGTCCAGAAAGGGACTTTGAAAAAAGGCGAAATTGTCTTGTGCGGGCATGAGTTTGGGCGGGTTAGGGCCATGTTTGATGAAAATGCCAAGTCTGTCAAGGAAGCCGGTCCATCCGCTCCTGTCGAAATCCTGGGCTTATCGGGTACACCGCAGGCGGGGGAAGAATTTCTTGTCGTACCGAATGAAAGGGCTGCCAGAGAGTTGGCCGAGCACCGAGAGGATAAATCACGCTCCACCAAACATGCGGCACAACAAGCCGCCAAACTAGAAGAAATTTTCTCGAAAATGGAGGCTGGTGAAACCGCGAATTTGAATCTGGTCATAAAAACTGATGTACAGGGCAGTCTGGAAGCATTACGTGAGTCATTGGTTAAATTATCCACTGATGAAGTACAGGTAAAAATCGTGTTCGGCGGGGTGGGTGGTATTAATGAGGGTGATGCCAATCTGGCATTGGCTTCCAATGCCATTATCATTGGTTTTAATGTCCGCGCCGACGCAACAGCCAGAAAATTGATCGAGGAAAAGGATATTGATTTACATTATTACAGCATAATTTATGATGCGATTGATGAAATCAAGAAATCCATCAGCGGTATGCTGGAACCGGAAATTAAAGAACAAATTGTCGGTATTGCCGAGGTTCGAGAGGTATTCAGATCGCCTAAATTTGGGTCGATTGCCGGCTGTATGGTTAGTGAAGGTTATGTAAAAAGAAACCTGCCCATTCGGGTGCTGCGTGACAACGTGGTCATTTACGAAGGTCAACTGGAGTCTTTACGCCGGTTTAAAGAAGACGCCGTCGAAGTGAAAGCCGGCATGGAATGCGGCATCGGTGTCAAAAATTATAATGATGTAAAAGTAGGGGATCAGATAGAAGTTTTCGAACGTATCGAAGTTAAGCGAGAAATTTAGGCGACGTTGATGGCAAGAGAATTCGGCCGTAATGCCAGAGTGTCTTCACAGATTCAAAAAGAATTGGCATTTATTTTACAGCGGGGGATCAAAGATCCGCGTTTGGGTTTTGTAACCGTGAATGAAGTGTTAGTGACGAAAGACTTGTCGGTTGCTAAAGTCTATGTGACTTTGCTTAATGCCGATAAATCCGTCATTGAAAGTAACATTGCTATTTTAAACGAGGCGTCATCCTATTTGCGCGGCGAAGTGAGCAAGCGGATGAAAATGCGTTCCGTTCCGGAATTGCGCTTTTATTATGATGATTCGATGGATACGGGGCTGCGTATGGATGCGCTACTCAAAGGACTGGAAGACAAACCGGCTTCCGACACAGAGCAATAAATGGTCAGACGCAAAAAGGCGGGCCATGATGTACACGGGGTTTTGTTGTTGGATAAGCGCCGGGGAATATCCTCCAATAAAGCTCTTCAGGAAGCTAAGCATTTGTATCGGGCCAATAAGGCCGGCCATACCGGCAGTCTGGATCCGTTGGCAACCGGATTGCTGCCGATCTGCTTTGGCGAAGCAACCAAGATATCCGGTCTGCTATTGGATCAGGATAAAAGATATCAGGTCATTGTCAGATTGGGTGTTTCCACCGATACGGGAGATGCGGAAGGTAGCGTGCTGGAAAGCAAACCGGTACCTAAACTGAATAAAGATCTGTTGAATGTTTGCCTAAACAATTTCACCGGCGAAATCAGCCAGGTTCCGCCGATGTATTCGGCATTGAAGCATCAAGGAAAACGGCTTTACGAATTGGCCAGAGCCGGCCGGACTGTAGAACGGCAGGCTCGCCGGATCAAAATTTATCGGCTGACTTGTCCGGACTTTACGGATGACTGCCTGACCTTGGACGTGTCTTGTTCGAAGGGGACTTATATCAGAAGCCTGGCGGAAGATATCGGCATGTATTTCGGCTGCGGCGCTGTAGTTGATGAGTTGCGGCGGTTGGAAGTCGGTCAGTTCAGCCTGAATGATGCCTATACCATTGAACAATTGCAGCAAATGGATACGCAAATCGAATTGATGCGGATTTTAAGGCCGGTTGACGAACCCCTATCAGCATGGCCGGCGATTCAACTATTGTCCGAACAGGCAAGCAAAATTAAGCATGGCGGACAAGTTGCGCACTCTGGCGCAGGGCCTTCGGGTTTGGTCAGACTGTATTACGAGAATCGCTTTATCGGTATTGGTGAAGCCGTCCCTGACGGGAAACTGATACCGAAGCGGTTGTTTAATATTAATTAAGAAAATATTTTATGCTGTGTAACGGGCAGCAACAAAATTTTATTCCTGTACCCTTTATGCGGGAATAAAAGAAAACGGGTAATAAATACGACATTGCCCGGTTATAGCGTAATTATTGTCGCGGATATTTTATCTAAGATATAATTACATAGTTTTAAATTAGAAATAAAAGGGTTAGAAAATGCCATTTACTGCCGAACAAAAGCAAGCAGTTATCGAAAAATATCGTTTGTCTCCGACAGATACCGGTTCTCCTGAAGTACAAGTTGCGTTATTAACTGCACATATTGCTCATTTGACGCCGCATTTTGCCGAACATAAAAAAGACAATCATTCACGTCGCGGGCTTTTGCGTATGGTAAATCAACGCCGTAAATTGCTTGATTATCTGAAAGCAAAAGATGTAACACGTTACCGTTCATTGATTGAACGTTTAGGGTTGCGCAAATAAGCGTTTATTAAGAGTTAGGCCTTGAGTTAGCTGCATGTCTTAACTTTAATAATTTCACAATAATCTTAACCCAAGGAATTTCATAGTGAATCCTATTCGGAAAGTATTTCAATACGGTGATCAGCTGGTTTCCATAGAAACCGGTGAAATAGCCAGACAAGCTGACGGTGCAGTCATGATCGATATGGGCGGCACTGTGCTTCTGGTAACGGTTGTCGGAAAAAAAGAACCCACTCCAGGCGGGGATTTTTTTCCCTTGACCGTTAATTATCAAGAAAAAACCTATGCGGCTGGCAAAATTCCCGGCGGTTTTTTCAAGCGTGAGGGCAGACCATCGGAAAAAGAGACGTTAACTTCACGTCTGATTGACCGCCCGATCAGACCGCTTTTCCCGGATGGATTTACCAACGAAGTACAGGTTATTGCAACAGTCATGTCGTTGAATCCGGAAGTTGATCCGGAAATTCCTTCCATATTGGGCACCTCTGCAGCGTTGGCAATTTCAGGATTACCTTTTAACGGCCCGCTTGGCGCTGCAAGAGTGGGTTATAAAGATGGCGAATATCTGCTCAATCCGTCCAAAGCGGCAGTGGAAGATTCGCAACTGGACTTGGTGGTAGCCGGCACCGCACATGCCGTATTGATGGTCGAATCGGAAGCGGACAGGCTGTCCGAGGAAGTGATGCTCGGGGCGGTATTATTCGGTCACGAGCAAATGCAGACAGCGATAGCCGCAATTAATGAACTGGCCGAGGAAGTCAATCCCATCCCGTTGTCGTGGACTGCGCCGCAAACCGATGCCGAGCTTGAACGTCGGGTTGTTGATGCGGTTGCAAGCGCGATTGGCGAAGCCTACCAAATTCCGGAAAAATTGCTGAGACAGGAGCGGTTGAAGGAGATCAGAACGGCAGTGGTAGAAAAATTGACGGCTGACGAGCAAGTTGAGGAAATTGCCGTTCGAGGAATCATCGAAAAACTGGAAAAGAAAATAGTTCGCGGTTCGATATTAAAAGAAGGCAAGCGTATCGATGGCCGTGATTTAGTCACGGTCCGGCCGATTTCGATTCGCACCGGCGTATTGCCGCGTACCCATGGTTCCGCGCTGTTTACCCGCGGCGAAACTCAGGCTTTGGTAGTAGCTACGTTAGGGACTGAGCGGGATGCCCAAATTATCGATGCCATTGAAGGCGAATTTAAGGATAATTTTTTATTGCACTACAATTTCCCGCCGTTTTGTGTTGGTGAAACCGGATTTGTCGGGTCACCGAAACGGCGCGAAATCGGCCACGGCCGTTTAGCGAAACGCGGCGTGCAGGCAGTTTTACCTAATATGGACGAATTCCCTTATGTGGTACGGGTGGTTTCCGAAATTACCGAATCCAACGGTTCCAGTTCCATGGCTTCGGTTTGCGGCAGTTGCCTGGCGTTGATGGATGCCGGTGTGCCGATCAAAGCGCCGGTTGCCGGTATCGCCATGGGGTTGATTAAAGAGGGCGATGAATTTGCTGTCTTGTCCGATATCATGGGTGACGAAGACCATCTTGGTGATATGGATTTCAAAGTAGCCGGCAGTGATGACGGAATCACCGCTTTGCAAATGGATATCAAAATTGACGGTATTACGCCCGAAATTATGAAAACAGCGCTTGAACAGGCCAAGGAGGGACGGTTACATATATTGGGTAAAATGAAAGATGCGTTACCTGAAAGCAGGGAAACGATGTCCGACTATGCGCCGCGCATTATTTCTTTTAAAATTGACCCGAGCAAAATTCGCGAAGTGATCGGCAAAGGCGGCGCAACGATACGCGGCATTACTGAAGAGACCGGTGCCAGTATCGATTTGAGCGATGACGGCATGGTGAAGATTGCTTCAGTCGATAAGGAAGCCGGGGAAGCGGCGCGCCGCATTATCGAGGAGATTACCGCGGAAGTTGAAGTGGGCAAGGTATACGAAGGTAAAGTTGCTAGGCTGATGGATTTTGGCGCTTTCGTTACCATCTTGCCCGGCAAAGACGGATTGGTGCACATTTCACAAATCTCCGACGAACATGTCGATAAAGTGAGCGATAAGCTGAAGGAAGGCGATGTGGTCAAAGTGAAGGTGCTGGAAATTGATCGTCAGGGAAGAGTCAGACTGAGCATAAAAGCGGTTGAAGAATAATAAGCCGCATACAGCAGGATAATTCGTTGTAAAGAAGGGCCGTCAGGCCCTTTTTTATATCTGGCGCTTGGAAATAGAGCTCCTGTTAAATAGATTGGTGGTAGATTATCGGCGTTGCCTTAAATTAACAAATCATCAAAGGTCAGATCGGCGATGCATAAAGTAAACAAATTTCCGGTTGTATTGTTCTGCCTTTTTGTTGCTCGTGCCGTATTCGGCGGCAGCATATATTCAACAACGACGCAAAAAGGCTATAGTTCCTATCTTGAGTACCAGAATGGCGTTTATGATGTCACGTTTAGTTTCCAACTCGAATATAACCGTCTGATTCTGGATTCAGCCGTCCGGAGAGAGCTCGATCTTTTCCCGACATATGGGAAAACGATACCGGTTAGCGACGGGTTGGATTTTCATCTTCCCCGTATTGAGCTGGACGGACAGCTGTATCAGGCCGATATCGAATATTTATCTGAAATTGACGCTTTCAGTGTCGCCAACGTTGCTTATTTAGGGGAGCAGAACTGACAACGGGGACAAATAATTTCTTCCCAACTGGTTTTATCGATGAGCAAAAGCGAAATTGAGTTGCTGCTTTTTATCTTCGGTTTATTGATGGAAGAAGCGGTTAGCATAGCGGTAAACAACGATGTGGATTTCTATCGGGTTATATACCTTACTGCCGACCCTGCGGGCCAATTGACCGAAGCGTCAGCATTGATGACAATACCCGGCGGCGGTCAAACAGCGCTACCGATGATTGCTTATCAACATGAAACAATTGTGCATCGAAACGATGCCCCCACGCAACAGGAATTGAATTTATCGGCACTGGGGTTGGCCGCCGGAGGCTATTTTACCGTTTTGGCAGACTATCTGGGCTTTGGCGTTTCGCATTCCCTGCATCCGATCGCCAATGCCCATTCACTTGCCGTCACGATTATCGATGCAATTCGTTCCAGCCGCCTCCTGGCCAAGCAACATTCTATTGCCCTGGATGAACAATTGTTTTTAATGGGATATTCCGAAGGCGGTTATGCGACACTGGCATTGCAGCGGGAGATACAAAAAAATTATTCCACAGAGTTTTCAGTAACCGCTTCGGCGCCTATGGCAGGGCCCTATGATATTTCGGGTACGATGGTGCAACGTTTTTTGGATCCGACGCCGCATCCCAACCCCTACTTTTTTCCCTATCTGATTCTTAGCGGCAACCAAGTCTATGGTTTTTTTGACAGCTTGGACAGCATTTTTTTACCCCTGTATAACGAGAGCATTCTCGATTACTATATATGATTTTTTTGATGCGGCCGGTACTGAGCATGTCGAGTTAATCGCGGTGCAGGACGATCGTTTTGATCAGATCGATGCGCACGTGATTTGTGCTATACCGATCATATTAATGGCAAAAAATTGGATTGACTCCATGCTTTGATAAACCCCGTTAAAGCCGATTCGCGACGGAGGAGGGCTGCGGGAAAACAAAAACGATAGAAATATACAGCAGCATCGCGATAAGGATAACCACCGTAAAACCAAAATGAATTGCGAGCATCGTAGCAAGCACCGTGCTGATCACCGATGCACAACCATTAATTCCCCAAGCCCAGGGCACCAATGGCGCCGCATGTTCCGCCAGGATGCTCATGGCCAACGGGAACGGTAGACCCATCAAAAAAGCCAAGGGTGTTATCAGGAGTAAGGTAATTAATATTTTGACAACCATCGGGGCCGTTGCCAACAGCTCAAATACAAGTGGCAATATCAATAAATAGAGCGAAGCAATTAAGGTAATTCCAATCACGGTGATTATCAAAACGCGCCGGCTTTTGCGATGTCCTGCAAAGCGGTTTGACCAATTGCTGCCTAAACCCGCAAACACCAAAAATGAGCTAATCGAGACGGAAATGGCAAATATCGGATGGTGCAGAAACAAGATAAATTTTTGCATAAAAGCGATTTCAATGAATAAAAATGCCAAGCCGATAGCAAAGAAATACAGCAGTACATGTGACCGTCTGATTGCTGCCGCATGACTATCCGATAAGCGCCGAAAATATCGTAGCGGCAATAGTATTAAAACCACGCTCATGAGTATCGCTATGACCAATGTCGCAATAAAAACCACATAGCCCCATTCCAGCAATGGCATACCACCCTTGCCGCGTAAATGGATTATTTCCGGTAAGACCGCCCATTTGAAAAAATGATGAAAATAAGGCCGGTCATCGGTAGCCGGTTGCAGATCGAATTTGTAGGAGTCGATAAACTGCTGCCGTTGATCGGACAGCAGCGCCTTTGTAGCTGTATAAAAAACCGGATGCGTTAAAATGTTATAACGATTTGCCCGGTTTATCGTCATACCCGGTTCATAGCCGATGTCAAAAGAGCGGTTATTGCAGAATATAGCGGTTTCGGTCAGTTCCTGTCGATTAAACGTCCCATTTTTTATTACTAAGGTACTGGTCTGCCAGCCCCGAATTAACAGCAGTTGCTTTTCAGGTATCTCGGAGCCCGATTGCGACAATGCTTCGACAGCGGTAGCAAACAGCTTCAATGTGTCACGCGGCGGCATTTTTATCCAGCGGGTAATGACCAAATAGCCATCGGTTTTGAGCCGTTTCAGATAAAGCTGTAATGCCTCAATGGTGTATAAATAACTTTCATTGAGCGCATATAAACCCGAGGTGGATGCGTTGAAAGAATCCATTAACGCAAGCTGAATTAAATCATAAAGTTGTTTGCTGTCGGAGAGGTAACCGCGTGCTTCACCGATATGCGATGTTATGTCGTCCCGGCCGTACAAGTCTCCTGCAAAATCACGGTAGGTATTACCCACCAAGTCCATCAGTTGCGGGTTGAGTTCTACGACATCGATGTGGTTTGGCTGATGCAATTTCGCCTGCAGAATGTCGGTCCCGCCGCCGGCTCCCAGTATGAGAACACGTTGCAATTGTTTTAAGTGATAAGGCAGCGCCGAAGTCAACTGATCAAGATAATTCAGTTGTTTCAGTTGCGTGGGCATTTGCGTTATAACGCTCATGTTATCACCATCGGTGAATATGCCCAATTGCGGCGGCGGTTCTGCCGTGGCGTTTAAACTAAGTCCCGGCGCATAGCGCAGAGGGATTTTACTGCTTTCGACGACACTCAATAAACCCAAAGGACTGGAGCGTTGCTGGATAACGCGGGTTCCGTCCACGAGTAACGTTTGCTGCAGGCTTTTATAAGGTGACATGTTTAACGTCACCGCATGGCCGGTGAATGCCAGCAGAATGATCGTGGTAAACGTTATCGCCAGGGATATATTTTGAAATCTAAAGCGTAATTCCCATCCGGCTATGATGGCCGCAGCCAAGCCGATGATGCCAACGACCAGCAAGGCCGTTTGCGGAAAAAACAGGTACAACATCAGCACAATACTCAAACTGCCCATCCCGGCGCCTAATAGATCGACAGCATAAATCCTCGAAATCAGATCATTGAAATGCATGAACGTCAAACAAATGGCGGTTGCGGCAAAGAAAAAGGGAATAGTCAGCAATAGGAAAAGCGCCGCCAAATAAAACGACTGTCTGGGGTCCCAAAAAATTTCTTCAGCATTGAAAGGAATCTGTTGCGCTGTGAGAAAACATAACACCGCAGACCAGCCGAATAAAAAAAGACAGCCAATGTAGAGGGCCTTGTATCGTTTTAATAGTCTCTCGCCGGCAATGGATACGACGGTCCCGCTGACCCCGTATCCCAATAATGCCAGACCAATGATCATATAGGCAAAGTGGTGCCATTGGACGATGGAAAACAGGCGCATCAGCAAGATCTCGTAAGCCAGGGAGCCGGCCGATATTAATGCGATGGAAATTAACGGGGGACGTTTCAGCATGCAGGATATAAGGTAATCAATTCCGGTATTGACTTAGCAGCCGGTTGGACATTAAACGATACCATGCAAGAAACATCAGCTGATACACTCGCAGGTTCAAGTTCAACCGATAAGAGTTGCGCTAATGTCCGCCGGTAATCGGCACAAAAGAAACCGGTAGGATCTGCCGGGTAATAATTTTGTTGTCTTGCGGTTTTTCGACCAATAACAATTGCTGCGTCATAAACCGGCTGCCGACCGGAATAATCATGCGGCCGCCGATTTTGAGCTGCTTAATCAACGGAGGCGGAATATGGTTTCCGGCGGCCGTGACTACAATTGCATCAAAGGGGGCATGTTCCGGCCAGCCGTAATATCCGTCGCCGATTTTGACCCGGACATTGTCATACCCTAAACGGGCCAGTCTTGACGATGCCTGATTCCCTAGTTCATCGATAATCTCGATGGAATAGACTTTGTCCGCTAATTCAGACAGAATGGCAGCTTGGTAACCGGAACCGGTGCCTAATTCCAGAACCCTATCATGTGCACCGAGCTTAAGCAATTCAGTCATAACAGCCACGATATAGGGTTGGGAAATAGTTTGTCCGTAGCCGATCGGCAAAGGCCGGTTTTGGTAGGCGAAAGGTCTTTCCTGTTTCGGGACAAACTCATGGCGCGGAACCTTTGCCATTGCCTGCAACACTTTCGGGGCAAGAGCGTCGCTACCGAGGTAATGACTGGTTTGCACAACATCCTCGGTAATGGCCTTCACCATGTTTTGCCGGGCAGCTTCATATTCATCCGCTGCAGCAACCGTTGTATAACAGAATATTGCAAGAGGAAGAAACAGTAAGGTAATACGATGGTTTAATCTGAACATACTTGCCCCTGTAGCGACTACCCTCATTGTAGACCGGGATCCCGTTAAATTGTCAAGCATTTGCATCAATCAAACAACATTACTTTACCGGCCGGAATGACAGAAAAGTATCAGTCAGCGGCAAATTCGTCTGGCCGGAACGAATTTCGTTTCATCATTAATGATGATTTCTAATTTATAATAATCTTTAAATGAAGAATATTTACGAAACAGACGAGAGGTTATTATGTCAGCAACGCCGTCCAATATGCTGCCTTTAGGCACTATCGCTCCGGATTTCGATTTACCCGACACCATCACCGGCACCAACAAAAAGCTGCAACAACTCAAGGGTGAAAAGGGCACACTTATCATGTTTATATGCAATCATTGTCCCTATGTGATGCACATTAAGGACCAATTGGTCGCGATTGCCGGACAATATGCACCGCTGGGTATAAACACCGTTGCTATCAGTTCCAACGACATTGTCAACTATCCCCAGGACGCACCCGACAAGATGCAACAATTGATGGCCGCCTGGGGCAATCCTTTTGCCGCCTATCTATACGATGAGTCCCAGCAGGTCGCCAAAGCTTACCAGGCCGCCTGTACCCCTGACATCTACTTGTTCGATGCCGACTTGGCCTGCGTTTATCGCGGCCGGCTGGACGGATCCACGCCGAAAAATGACGTGCCGTTAACCGGTAATGACTTGCGTCAGGCTCTGGATAATTTACTTGCCGGAACGCCGGTTTCCACACAGCAATTACCCAGTATCGGCTGTAATATCAAGTGGAAGGCGGCATAGGTCCTTCGAAATGTATCGATATTGATTGAAATAGCTTTATTTTCTCCTAGAAAGCGCAGATTTTAACCGGGAGTGTACTATGGCATGTGATTACATCAAGATTCTGGATCTTGCCGAACAGGGCAAATGGCACGAAGCGCATCAGTGGGTTCAGCGCTATTCAGACCCGTGGGCTTGCCTAATTCACGGCTACCTGCATCGCGTAGAGGGTGATTTGGGTAATGCCCGATACTGGTATCGGCGTGCCGAAACGGACATGCCCGACAATAGTTTGCGAGAGGAATTCAATCGGCTGTACTCACTGGTCGGCGGAGTGTCTGATTCCTATTGAAAACACAGCTTTCCAATAATTCAGGCACAACTGCCGCCATTGTAGCGCCACTAGTGAAACCGTGATTAGCGACAATTTAATTCAAATCGCCGGCATCATCGACCAGGCCGAAGCTGACATGCTGCAGCGCTGCGGCATCCGCTATCTTGGCTTCCCGTTGCGCCTGCCTGTCAACAAAGAGGATCTCAGCGAACAGCAGGCTGCCGTAATTATCAAAAGTCTTAAACCGCCATGCCAGGGTGTGCTGATCACTTATCTCAACCAAGCCGAGAAAATTATAGCCTTTTGCCGTTTTCTCGGAACGTCTATTGTTCAGCTTCATGGCGCTATTGATGTTGCGGAACTGAGCAAAATCAAACAACTGCAACCGCAGCTTACCATCATAAAAAGCCTGGTAATTGGTTTGTATAGTGCGGATGATCTGTTGCGCACCGTGGTACAAACCTCACCCTATATCGATGCCTATATTACCGATACTTTCGATTCTGAAACGGGTGCTTCCGGAGCAACGGGAAAGACCCACGACTGGAAAATAAGCAGGCGGCTTATTGTTGAATCCCCGCACCCGGTGATACTTGCCGGCGGTTTAAATCCGGACAATGTCCGCGACGCTATTGTGGAAGTCCGACCGGCCGGCGTTGATGCGCATACCGGCGTAGAAGATGACTGCGGCAGAAAAAGCGAGGTGAAAGTAAGAAAATTTGCCGCCGAAGCCAGGGAAGGCTTTCGGATTCTCCGAGGGGCCGCTGTATAACCTTGAGACTGGTGACAATACATATCGGCGTGTGGCCGTAGGGGTGGTTAGACGCGCACATCCACACAGGCCACAATTTATTTCCGGTAAATTTTTTTAGTGAAAACATATAAGATATACAAACAGGAGTTAACCACCTGTTTCAATACAATTACCTAAATTTCGGTAATTGACGAATCAATTCGAGTGGGAGTTATCCGAAATATCACGCGGGCGGTGACTGTTTCCGGAGAATAAGTTTACTCCCAAAGAGATTTTGTATAGTGAGGAGGCAGTGAATCGATGCGTGAAAAATTAATTGCCGTAGCCATAAGAACCGATGGGAGTATTGCACCACATGCAGGAAGGGCATCCCGGTGGATGATCTACGTCGTTGCCGATGATTCAGGCGCAAATCTGGCCTGGACACTTGATTTGACAGAAATAGGCACTCTTCATGAATGGCATGTGCGTGGCGATGGAGAGCGTCATCCTCTGCATTATGTTGATGTCGCTATTGCCGGTTCGGCAGGAGAAGGGGTAAAGCGAAGACTGTTAGAGAGGAATACGGAATTGCTCACCACCATCGAGATATCGCCGCTTAACGCCATAGAAGCTTATTTATCGGGAGGACTGATCGAAGGTGTGCCCCATGAAGAACAGCAATGTCTCAAAAGGGGCAACTAGCCGATTGTAGGTGTGTCCGGCGGAGGTGCGTCAAACCGAAAGTCGGGTACGCCAGGCTGCCGACGTGGCCGGATCAAACTATTTTATCATCGGATATTGCAAGGTTGCATTACATTGTTGTCCAACCTACGTATGGTAGAATAGCGCATCGGTCGCTCCTACGGCACCATTTCTCAACTTATGATTTTCCACTAACTCAAATACAATATGAAATTAGACAAATCTTCCCGTTTCCCTCCTTGTCCCGGTCCTGTTGTTACCATCGTGCTCGACGGCGTAGGTATTTCTCCGCGCGAGGAAGGCGATGCAGTCAAAACCGCACGCACTCCGACGTTAGATCGCTTAATGGCGGCCTATCCGATGACCACATTACGCGCACACGGTACGGCTGTCGGCATGCCCAGCGACGACGATATGGGCAACAGTGAAGTCGGCCATAATGCTATCGGCGCCGGACGCGTGTTTGCTCAAGGTGCCAAACTGGTAGCCGAATCCATTGCCAACGGCAACCTATGGCAAGGCCATGCTTGGCACGAAGTCGTGGAGGCCGCAAAGAAAGGCGGCACCTTGCATTTCATCGGCCTATTCTCCGATGGTAACGTGCATTCCCATATTGACCATTTATGCGCCATGCTGGACAAGGCCAAAAAAGCAGGCGTGTCCAGGGCACGGATCCATATCCTGCTGGACGGCCGCGACGTGGGGGAAACGTCGGCACTGGATTACGTCGATCCGTTCGAAGCCTACTTGGACGAATTGCGCAGCTCCGAATTTGATGTGGCGATTGCGTCCGGCGGCGGGCGCATGACTATCACCATGGACCGTTACGAAGCCGATTGGTCAATGGTACAGCGCGGCTGGGATATCCATGTGCGCGGCGCCGGCCGGCCATTCGTCAGCGCCCATGAGGCGATCGTTACCTACCGCAACGAACTGAACGTGATCGATCAAGATTTGCCGGGCTTTGTTGTCGTCAAAGACGGTGAGCCGGTCGGACCGATCGAAGACGGAGATGCCGTGGTGTTCTTCAACTTCCGCGGCGACCGGGCTATCGAAATTTCACGCGCCTTTACCGAAGAAAACTTCACAGCGTTCGATCGCGGGCTGCTGCCCAAAGTTACCTACGCCGGCATGATGCAATACGATGGCGATACCAAAATGCCACCGCGCTTTCTGGTGGAACCACCGGCGATCGACCGGACTCTCGGCGAATACCTCGCCAGAAACGGCATTCCGCAATATGCCATTAGCGAGACTCAGAAATACGGCCATGTCACGTATTTTTGGAACGGCAACCGCTCCGGTAAATTCGACGAAGCATTGGAAACCTATATCGAAATCACCAGCGATATCGTGCCTTTTGAGCAACGCCCGTGGATGAAATGCGCCGAAATCACCGATGCTTTGATCAAAGCTATTCGCGGTGGCAAATACCGATACCTGCGGGTTAATTATGCGAACGGCGATATGGTTGGCCATACCGGCAATTTTGAAGCGGCGGTGACCGCCATGCAATGTCTCGATCTACAGTTGGCGCGATTGATTCCGGTTATTTTGGAAGCGCAAGGCACCGTAATCATTACCGCCGACCACGGCAACGCCGACGAAATGTACGAACTGGATAAACAAGGCAACGTGAAACGGAATGCGGAAGGCCGCGCCAAAGCCAAGACCTCGCACACCCTGAATCCGGTGCCCTGCGTGTTGATTTCCGGGGAAGCACATCAGGGCTTGAGACTGCGCGAGGATTTACCGGCGCCGGGCCTGTCGAATTTGGCCGCAACCATATTGAATTTGCTGGGTTTCGAAGCACCGGCCGATTACGACCCGAGTCTGATTGAACCCGCATAAAACTTTTCGCACCTGTTTGCTGCGGTCTGTTAAGCGCATCCGCAGCAATACAGTAAATACGGTGTCTGCCGGAATTCAATTTCCGGCTGTGCATATAATGCTGTCCGGGTGGAGTCAATGTGCCTTCACGTGTTTTTGCACCGAAATACGCCATTGCCGATTTGGCGCAATTTCCTCGCAACGTATATCGATGTCCAAAAACTGCTTAATGACTGCAATATTGGTGCGCACATGTTCGCTGAGTGGCCCGGTGACGAAGGTGCCGCCTGCAGCCAACGCCAACGGCAACAATAATTGATCCGCCAAATGCTTGCCGACCGGTGCTCCGTTGTTCTGGTAACGGCGCAGCTGTTCAACGGCCTTATTCGCTACCCGTTCAGCGCTGACGCCGATTGTGCCGATACTGTCGATCACTTCGGTGGCATGCCGGTAATAAATGCGTAGCGACACCACGTTGCCGGCTCCTAAAGCCTTGACTTGCAAACTGCCGATAGCTTCCTTCGGCCAGTCCAGTCTGTCCCGGAGTCTTTTTATTTCCCGTTGCGTTATGTGAGCCCGGGCGGGTAGGCCGGCTTCGATACAAACGGCTTCCCCCTTGACCATATCGCCGCGGTCGGACAAATTGATACGCTGGAATTCAGCCTTCGGTGTTATTGTCACACGCCATAGCCCGCCGCCGACTGGATAAAAGCCATAGCGATCGATCCTCGCCGGGCAGTCGACGCCGATCTGCCGCAACACTGGCAGGAATGCCTCAAGGATGAAATCGTAGCTAGGCGCCAACGGGTTGTGGGTGCCACCCTCGAGTTGCAAGCGCGACGGTTTTTCGGCCAACATCAGCAGCGGCAATACGGTTTGGAAAATCAGCGTGCTGCTGCCGGCGCTGCCGACCGAAAAACGGTAGTCTCCGGCCTTGATCTCACCGGGTATGAACTGCACGTTTTTCGAGCCCAGAGCCGCACCTTCGACTTCGGCGCTACAGATCGTTGCAGCGGCGTGGATACAGGCTAAATGCTGGCGCATCAAGCCCTGCTTTTTGCGGCCGCTACGTACATTGCGGATACGCAGCGGCCGCCCCGTACAGGCCGACAGCGACAACGCGGTGCGCAACACCTGTCCGCCGCCTTCGCCTTGTGAACCGTCTATTTCTAAAAATTCCATTGCGAGATTCTTTTTTATTACCCTTGTACTGAAATTACCAAAATATTTAGAGCCGGCGCGATAGTCGATATTTAAGACTATTATGTTATCGTTCCCTTTTGACAATCAACGTTGGTATAGTAACAATAATAAAATAATTCCGAGTGGCTCGCAGGTGTGGACCAACATATCCTACAGCCGGGGTCATGGCAGACAATGCTGTTTGATCCTCTTTTCTGAAAAAATTTCCACGGTTTCTATCAATGAAAGAAAGAAATTCAAGCAAAACCTTAACTTGTTTTAAAGCCTACGATATTCGCGGTGAATTAGACGTCGAGCTGAATAACGATGTGGCCTATCGGATCGGACGCGCCTATGCCTTGTCGCTGAATGCCCAATCAGTTGTTGTCGGCGGCGATGTCAGGGCCAGCAGTGAAACATTGAAGCAGGCGCTAGCTCAAGGACTGCGCGATGAAGGATGCGATGTCTATGATATCGGCATGGTCGGGACTGAAGAGATTTATTTCGCGACCAGCTATTTGGGGCTCGACGGCGGCATTGAAGTCACCGCGTCGCATAATCCGATCAATTACAACGGGATGAAACTTGTGCGTGAGCAAAGCAAACCGATTTCCGGGGACAGCGGTTTGCGCGTTATTCAAAAAATTGCGGAACAAGCGCCTTGGCTTTCTAAGCCGACGGAAAAACGAAGCGGGAACTATGAGCGGATTTCGACGTTGGATGCCTATGTGGATCATCTATTAGGCTATGTTCAGCCAGCCAATTTCAAACCGACTACCGTGGTGGTCAATGCGGGCAACGGTGCGGCAGGGCACGTGATCGATGCGCTGCAAGCCCGGTTTCATGAATTATCGATATCGATTGAATTTATCAAACTATACCACCAACCCGATGCCGCTTTTCCCAACGGTATACCTAACCCGCTGTTGCCGGAAAACCGGCAGGATACCAGCCGGTGCGTGATAGAGTATGGCGCCGATTTGGGTATTGCCTGGGACGGGGATTTCGACCGCTGTTTCCTATTTGATGAACACGGGCAATTCATTGAAGGCTATTACATTGTCGGATTGCTGGCGGAGGCGTTTCTAAAAAAACAACCCGGCGCCAAGATTATTTATGATCCGCGGTTGACTTGGAATACCCGCGAGGTGGTCGCAGCCACCGGCGGCGAGGCGGTGATGTCGAAAACCGGGCATGCCTTTATTAAAGAACGGATGCGCAAGGAAGATGCCATATACGGCGGAGAGATGAGTGCACATCATTATTTTCGTGATTTTTATTACTGTGACAGCGGCATGATTCCCTGGTTACTGGTGGCCGAACTGATGTCGCTACGAGGCAAGCCGTTATCAGCAATGGTTGCCGAACGTATTGCGGCGTTTCCATCTTCCGGTGAAATTAACAGCACGTTATCTGATCCCGAAGCAGCCATTAGTAGAGTGCTGCATGCTTATCAGGCCGATGCCGTGTACATCGATGATACGGATGGCATCGGCATTGACTTTGCCGATTGGCGATTTAACTTACGCGCATCGAATACGGAACCGTTGGTGCGTTTGAATGTCGAATCGCGCGCTGATCCGGCGTTGATGCGCCGCAAAACCGACGAAATTTTGAAATTGTTGCGCCGCTAAAGGAAATTGAACATCCCTCCCAGGGCGCCCGGCCTCCCGCGAGAAGATACTGTTACCAAATGCATGGCTGGCCGTGCTTAAGCCGGACCTTGAATGATATTTTCACGGTTACGATAAGAATCTGCCGATATGGAATGGCGCGATCGGCAGTTCACAGTTGCCGTCAAGAATCAACTGCGACATGATACGTCCTACGACTGGTGACAGCTGAAACCCGTGCGCGGAAAAACCGAACGCGTGATAGGCGTTTGTCATGGTGGTTGAAGGACTGATCACCGGAATATTATCCGGCATAAACGCCTCCAGTCCGGCCCAGGTACGCACGATGCG
The DNA here is from genome assembly GCA_050303615.1 of Methylococcaceae bacterium. GTDB lineage: Bacteria > Pseudomonadota > Gammaproteobacteria > Methylococcales > Methylomonadaceae > CAZDXJ01. Next base: position 60,132 of record JBNLCC010000034.1, read on the forward strand.
GACATCCTTTAATTGCGGAAACAACGCCATTACCGTGCGGGCGCTTTCCGCCAGTTTTTGCCAGTCCATTGCGGTCCGTTCCGTTACAAAATCCAATTTTGCCAGATACGCACCGCCGATCAACAACGTACCGTTTTGCATTTGCTTGAAGGATAGTTTGCGGCTCGCCGCCCCAATGACCGGATCGATAAAATGAGGTAGCCGCTCGGTTACCATCATCATCGGCGCTTGTGGCGCCAACGGAACCGTCTCACCCAGAAAGGCGGCAATTTTACCGGCCCAGGCACCGGCGCAATTCACCAGTACCGGCGCCTGAAATGTTCCTGTTGCGGTCTTCACCCGCCACACATCGTGTTGTTGATCAATCGAGAGGACTTGCTGTTGCGTTTGGAATTGAGCACCCAGTGATTGCGCTTTAAGCCGGAAGGCGGTCAGTGCATGATAAGGACGCGCGTAACCGTCCTCGCGGCAGATCAAGGCGCCGACGCAATGTGGCGCCAAAGCGGGAACCAGTCGGTACAGTTCCCCGCGATCTATGATCTGTTCATGCTTATAACCCAACGCTTCGATCATTGCCGCACGTCGCTGCAGTTTTTGCATATCGCTTGCATTTTCGGCAAGCCGGATTTGTCCGGGAAAACGCGCGTCACAATCCGAGTCCACCAGATCGGAAATCGTCCTCCACATTTTAGCTGCGGCAACGGACAACGGTATTTCGGCAGGATCGCGGTTCAATTGGCGTAAGCCTCCGGCATTTACGCCGGAAGCATGGCGTCCGGGACTGTCTTTGTCCAGCACGAGGCTGCGGCACCCGCGCATCGCTAGGTGCAGCGCCGTTGATGCCCCCATCAGCCCACCGCCGATTATCAATACCTCGGTATTCATTTTGCTTCCTGCACGCACAAGGAAGACAATTGTCCGAGAGTGAGTGGGGTGACCGGCGGACGTCCCCGATAAAGCGCTATTTGCTGTACCGGTTTGTTGCAAGCTGCCGCCGTTATGTGGGTAACCGCATTGGCGCATTGCCTGCCTTGACAGGGTCCCATGCCGCAACGGGTCAGAAATTTGACCTGATTGCTGTCACCGTGCCCGGCCGCTACTGCGGCGCGAATCTGACCGGCAGTTATTTCTTCGCATCGACATACCACGGTATCATCATCGGGCGTTGTCAGCAGGGTAAGAGGGATACGGAAAAAACTTTCCAGAAAAGGGCGTATATGGCGTTCCTTCTGCAATGATTTTCGATCGTCTTCGGCAAGCCGGTTACGCTGCCTCCGATCGAATTTGCCCAACGCATGCAGAACTTGTAAAGCGGCCAGTCGACCGGCATGTTCTGCACAACGTGCGCCGTTGATGCCGGCACCGTCACCGGCGACTAAAATGCCGTCGATACTGGAACTACCCCATGCATCGTGTTCAGGCCGCCAGCATTGCTGGCCGTTGTCCCATTGATGTGCGCAGCCGGCCGCTTGGGTTAGCCAAATATGGGGGATAACCCCAAAATGGGTCAACAGCAGATCGGTTTGTAGTGATTTGTTCCGACCCAGATGCCTGAAACTGACCGATTGCAATTGATCTTCCCCATGAGCCTGCAGATCGCTGACACCATGCAGCGTCTTGACGCCGGCCCGTTTTAATTCGGCTTTATAGGCCAATCCTTCTGAGAGGTAATGGTGCGCCATCAATGCGCGGGGTAATTTCAGTATCGCTCTGAGGGGGTTGAAAAGCGGCGTGACATCCAATAACGCCTTTATGTCGACGCCGGCGTGCAGATATTGCCAGGCGAGTAACAATAGCAAAGGACCGGAACCGGCCAGAACTACACCATCAGCCGGGATGATGGCGGAGGATTTAAATAAAATTTGTCCGGCGCCAGCTTGCATGACCCCTGGCAGAGTCCAACCGGGAAAGGGAACCGGACGTTCCATTGCACCTGTTGCAAGCAGGACCTGATCGGCTGTGATCAGCTTTGCCTGCTGATTCTGTAACAGTCCGATTTCACGTTGACTGTTTATCGACCATATTTGTGTATTGGGAAAATACTCGACTTTGCTTTTGCGAAATATTTCAGCCAGTTTTTTGCCTCGCAGATATTCCGCCCCCAGCTGATTGGCACGCTGCTCAGGAACCGATTCGATAGCGCGATAAATTTGTCCTCCCAAGGCCGGCTGTTCATCAAACAAAGCGACACTGATTCCGTATTCAATAGCGGTAGTTGCCGCAGACAGGCCTGCCGGGCCAGCGCCGACGATAGCGAGTTGGTAGTGGTTATTCATGAATTGGATTCGCTATGGCCGGACCAGTCCCATTTTGGGTTTCAATTGACATGCCGTTGCGGACATAAGTGACGCAGGCTCGGCGGTTGGCTTGACCGTCTATAACCATTACGCATTCGTAACAGACACCCATCATGCAACAGGGGGCTCGTTTTGCACCTGAGACAGTGGTACGGGTATGGCGCAGCCCCGCCCCTAGCACAGCGGCAGCCACCGTTATTCCTTCAGTGACCTGTAGTGTGCTCCCGTTAATGCTGACTTGGACCATCTTTTCCTGATGTTGCCGGAGTTGTTTAAACAAGCTTATAACCTGATTTTACTGACGATGTTCTGATGCTCGAATACCATGGTTTGCTGCAAATCAAGTTCTCGGCCGATATGCGCGGACTTTGCACGATTGAACATGGCAAGTGCGATAGCGACATCGATATATGCCAATCCGACGGCATTAAAATAAATGCGTTCGTCATCGGATTCCCTTCCGGGTTTATGCCCTGATACCAGTTCATGTAAATCCGCATGAATATCGTCATGTGCGAGCAGCCCTTCCTTGTACATCCGGCTCAGCGTCTGGGTACGGTGAGTGACGGTATCCCAATCGTCGCAAACAATTTTGTCGCATTGTTGGGCGACGGCATATTCGTCTTCCCATCCGCCAATGTGGCTGTAAAAAGCACCTGGTTTCATCCAGTCGGCTTTCAACAACGGTGCCTGCGCACTGGTCGCGGTAACCAGAATGTCGGCACCTTCCATTGCGGCACGGGCATGGGTATTGCCTGGAATAAAGGTGATATCCGGTAATAACGGCGATAATTCCTCAATGAACTGCTGTTCTTCCCCAGTAGTTTTTGCCGATACCCGGCATTCCTTCAGGCTGGGGCGGACTACCTTCATTGCCAGCAAATGCATTTTGGCTTGTTCTCCGGCACCGATAAAACCGATGCTTTCGCTGTCGCTGCGCGCCAGGTGCTTGGCGGCGATGCCGCCCATTGCGGCAACCCGGATATTGGATGCCAGCGTTCCTTCCATTACCGCAACGGGAAAGCCTTTTTCTATTTCCGAAAGTACGAAGATTGCCGATAGGTTTTGCATATGATGC
>JBNLCC010000035.1:0-8850 GCA_050303615.1 Methylococcaceae bacterium
CAGGTAAGGGAGATGGAGGCGGAAGGATTCAGGCTGGCCTATATCGATGACAAGGGCCGCGTTGTCGCGGTGGCCGGATACCGGATTTGCACCAATCTGTTCATGGGGAGAAACCTCTACGTGGATGATCTGGTCACCTCGGAGAACGCCCGCTCAAATGGTCATGGCGAGGCCATGCTCTCCTGGCTGCGATCGCTTGCTGTGGCGCAGGGGTGTCGCACCCTGCATTTGGATTCGGGAACGCAGCGGCAGCAGGCCCACAAATTCTACTTCCGGCAGGGCATGGTCATTACCAGTTTCCACTTTGCCGAGCAGCTGGATTTGCCGGATTAATTCAGGGTGGGAAGCATGGCGGTCTGTGCTTGATGGGAAGCGATTGACAGGCCGACGGATGGCTTCCCGCTCCAACGTCTCCGCCCCATAACAAAGTCCGTAAAACATTCAGCCGGTGTTGATATATTCCCTTATAGGCATATAATAACCCCATGCCACGTACCGCCAACACCTTCGACACCTTCACCGCCATCGCCGAGCCCAAGCGCCGGGAGTTGATCGAGCGGCTCGTCGGTCAGGAGCTGAGCGTCGGCGAGATCGTGGCGCTGACCCGATGGAATCAACCGATGGTGTCGAAGCACCTGAGTGTGCTCAAGGAGGCGGGCCTGGTGTCGGAACGGCGAGCGGGGCGGCAGCGGTTCTATCGCGTCAATGCCCAAGAGCTCCAGCCCATCCAGATCTGGGTGCGGCAGTTCGAACGCTACTGGAACACGCAGTTTGATCAGCTCGATACCTATCTAACCCAATTGCAGAAGAAAGGGACCAAACATGAGTGAAGCGTTGACTGTCGAACCGTCAATCCTGTCGAAAGAGTTTCATGCGCCCATGAAACTCGTCTACGAGGCGTGGACCCGGGAGGAGCATCTCTGCCGCTGGCAGGTGCCGGGCGCAGAGATTGTGTGCGAGTACCAGCATGCCGATATCCGGGCCGGCGGTTCAGCGCTCCACAAAATGGTTTTCCCCAACGGTAACGAGATGTGGTTGCTCACCAGGTATCACGAACTCACTCCATACCACACCATTGTTTTCACCCAGTACCCGTCCAATGAACAGGGCGACATCCTGCCGCCCCACATGCCCAACTGGCCGAAGGAGATCCGGGCCACCATCAAGTTGAGTGAAGCGGATGGCAAAACGCAGATGCAATTCATCTGGCAACCCATAAATCCGACGCCCGAAGAGGCGGAGGCTTGGGAGGCGTCACGTTCTCAGCATGGCAAGGGTTGGGGTGGTGCCTTTGAACTGCTGGATGGTTATCTGTCGACGCTTTGAGGCGAGCGGCATTTGACCTGGAGGCCGAGCTCTTTGCCCGCACCGACCAGCGGATCGGGTGGTGCACTTGGCGGCGGCGTTATATGAGAAGGAGAATTCGGTGTACGTAGTATCGTTATCTTACAAGGTTGACTTATCAGAAGTGGATAAGTACATAGAGGAACATGTTGCTTTTCTAGAAAAGTACTACGAAAAAGGCAACTTTATCGCCTCAGGCCGTAAAGTACCACGAACGGGTGGCGTGATACTTGCCCAAGCAGATAGCAAAGAGTCGCTAATCAATATATTGCAGGAAGATCCATTTTATGAAGCGGATATAGCAAACTATGAAATTATTGAGTTTGTTCCAACCAAGGTGGCACAAGGCTTTGAATCACTCAACAACTTCATATAACAAGGCAATTTCATACGGAAGCTACGCTTCGCGCCGGTGAATTGCGGCCTTATGTTTGAAAACAAATTATACCTAAGGGAGAGAATATGACTGAATCACAAATACTTATTTTCATTGTGACATCACTGATTGTCATCATGACCCCTGGCCAGGATTTAGTTCTAGTTCTTTCAAGAGGAGTATCTCAAGGCACAAAGGCTGGAGTGGTAACTGCGGCTGGCGTTAGTGTTGGCCTGGTTGGCCATACGATACTGGCCACCATAGGAGTCGGGGCGTTGCTAATGGCATCAGACCTACTCTTTTCAATAATCAAATACATTGGGGCAGCGTATCTGATTTATTTAGGGTGCAAATTAATCACGTCCAAGGGGCAACAATTGGATATCAAGGGGGCAGGAGGCGGATCATTGAGGCGATTTTTTATGACAGGTGCGCTATCAAATATGTCAAACCCTAAAATTACCATCTTCTATTTCGCCTATTTGCCTCAATTCATTTCTACCGAGGCAAGTCAGCCTGCATTATATCTTTTTGTTTTAGGCACCTCATTTGCTTTACTAACCTTTGCCGTAAAAGCTCCAATTGGTTTTTTATCAGGTAAATTTTCTGCGTGGCTAAAAGCACGTTCAACGGTTCTAAAGTGGATTGACCGAACAAGCGGAACGATTTTGGTGGCTTTAGGGATGAAACTGGCGTTCGAGCAAAAAGCATAGGATAAAGAATAACAAACGCATTCTCGGGATTCGTGCACTTCGGTCGCTCTCCTGTGATGCCGAGCGATAGGTATCAATAAAGAATTGAAATGGATATGTCGTTCTCTATTGATAAGGAGTCATTTAGCGAAGCCTTGGAAGAGGCTGGCACAAGAAAAGTGGCTCTTGTTCACCACCTGAAAATTATAGATTTAAATGGTTATGACAAATGGTTGAGAGAGAGCGAAGATAAATTCAACAGCAAAAGGTTATTTCGAGTTAAGGCTGATCCTGTTGCACGAGCAGGGATGTTGATAGATGAAATTATCATCGACGAATTTCCATCAATCCAATCGGCTATCAAGTTTCTTTCGACCTTCGATGAAACTATAGTTCGGGTTTGTGCTGAGTATACCGTCCTCGCAATTGAACCAGAGCCATCAATAACTTTCTACCTGGTTAAGACCATCTCTAGGGTTGTTCGGTTTTTTAAAGGTGTCACCGACAAAGGCATCCCCACAGCAACATGGAAGGCCGAGAATAACGCAATCTGGCCCGATGAGAATCAAATGGCAGTAGCAAGAGCTCAAGATCTTGACGAGCCTCTTTTTGTCTACAATTTAAACAAATACAAACCGAATGCAGAATATAGTGATTCTGACGAAGACGCTAAAGACATCAGTGGCAAGGAAGCCTATGACCGCTATTCCAAAATAGCGGGGTTTGAATTGCTCAGAAGGGGGGCATACCCAGTCTATGGTGGAAAGCCCATTTATCTATTCGCCAGTCACAACGATTGTATGCTGGCAGATCGCTGGGATCATTTTATATTTGTTCGCTATCCTCAGCGGCGCAACCTTCTGGCTATGATTGAAAGCGAAGAATTTCACAAAGGTCAAGTTCATCGTGACGCCGGGTTGGAACGAGTCGCCATTTTTTTTGCAAAAAAGCCTAACAAAGCCAATTAGCTCGAACTTGCGGTATTGGGCAATCAAAATGGCTAATCCCACGTCAGCGCCGTATCTTCCAGCGAGCGTGCAAATCTGAAATAAATTTCTCCCGGTTTTTGGTCATCTCACGAATGATCGCTGGAGGGGCACCAGTATTCTCGTGCCTCGCGGCCCAAACAATCATTTCAATTAGTACGGGTGCGAGTTCGACTCCCTTGGCGGTCAATTGATAGTGGACCTTGCGGGCATCCGCAGCGTTGACTTCCTTCTGGATGATGCCATGGTACTCAAGCCGCTTGAGCCGGTCGGTTAGTATGTTCGTTGCGATTTTCTCCTCCGCATGCAGGAAGTCTTTGTAGTCGTGGCGCTCCTTGAACATCAAGTCCCGAATAATCAATAGGGACCATCGGTCACCGAATATTTCTAAAGCTATGTTGAGCGGGCAGTCGGAACGAGGTTCAAAATCACATTTTTTGCGCATTGTGACATCGTACCTATTTCACTTGTAAAAGACAAGTGTTATGTTAGTATCGTGGCTCCTCAAAAAACTGCCTACAAGGAAAAGAAAATGAAACATCATGTTTTCGCGGTTTTCGGCTATATTGCTGCCACTTTCGTCACTCAGGCCACGTCGCATTTTCTGCTTTTCAAAGACCACTACGCCGCAGTTTCCTACATGAAAAGCGAGCCGGACTTTGCGCTCGGTATCGTATCGATGATTATCCAAGGTATTGTCATCTCGTTCATATATACCAACAGTCGGTTTATCGGAAATACAATTTTCGATGCTGTAACGCTAGCATGGCTCTTCGGTGCTTTTCTCGTTAGTTATGTTGGGTTGGCAGAGGCTTCAAAATATTCTGTCCCGAACGTTCTATCATGGATCGGTGTTGAATTCCTGGCGGGTGCGGTCCAGTTCACTCTGGCTGGTATATTTCTATGGCTCGCGCATCGGGTCAAGTAAGTATGCCCAACAATCTGCACAACCGGGTGCGCAACGACGGCGCGCGCTGGTCAGCGGCACGCTGGGCGCTATGCAGCGTATCTACGCGGCATTTGCAGACAAACACATGGAAATGGCGGATAGGAAATGAAAGAACAAATTAATCAAGTCTCCGATACGGCATTTATGGCGGCCGCTTACCGCGCCATAGAAACCAATCACCCCAATGCGATATTTCATGATCCGCTCGCAGAGAAACTCGCTGGCGACCGGGGAAAAAAAATCATCGGCAATCTTCCGAAGCAGGCATTCATCGGCGGCTGGTCGGTGGTAATTCGTACCCGGATTATCGACGATTTCATTCAAAACGCGATTGCCGATGGTGGCGTGGACACCATTCTGAACCTGGGCGCGGGGCTGGACACCAGGCCATACCGCATGGACCTACCAGAATCGCTCCGCTGGATCGAAGTGGACTACCCCCACGTCCTCGAACTTAAAGAAGCCCGTCTTCTTGGGGAGACACCACGCTGCCGACTGCAGCGGATAAGTCTGGATCTTGCCGACGTTGGTGCCCGACGGGCATTACTCGGCGACGTGGCATCCCAATCGAAAAAAGTCCTCGTATTGACAGAAGCGGTAACACCTTATCTTTCCGAAGATGCGGTAGCTTCCCTCGGTACGGATTTGAGATTGCATGAATCAATAGGATATTGGGTTGTGGATTATTTTTCCCCGGCGTCGTATGAATACCGACGGCGAAGTGGCATGAGTAGGTCGATGAAAAGGGCGCCGTTCCTGTTCGAGCCGAAGGACTATTTCGGTTTCTTTTTACGGATCGGCTGGAAGCCGAAAGAAACCCAGTATTTTGCAACCGAAGCGGAACGGTTGCGTCGTCCCGCGCCATTTCCTCTCGTCACAAGATTTGTGATGCGCATAATAGGATTCTTTGCATCGCCGGAGCGGCGCCGCGAGATGAATCAGTATGCGGGATTTGTTCTGTTCGAACCGGCGAACACATGAGGGGCACGCAGCTACGAAAAACCACGAAACTCCACTGGAGCAGTTATGACAAGCTCTATACCCACACATAGGAAACAATCCGTATGTCAATTCGAGGCAAACTCCGACGTTACCTTTTGATAGAACGCTCAATGCCAAGATTTGAGATCCGTTGATCACATCCATTGAGGATATGCGGGCCAGTTCTCTGAGGCCGGACATCTTTGGACGGAGCAACAGTATTTGCATGTTGGAAACAGAATTGAACGATTTCTTACCAGCACAATTACATAACAGCGCACTTCACCAGACAAGCAGCTGATTACGGTGTTATGCATAAAGGAGAAATGAGAAAGTGAATCAACATCCCGTACAGCTTCAAATCGAAAGAGCAGACAAAGCTATCGTTGCTGAGGATTTTGATGTGCTCATGGATATCTATACGGATGATGCAGTATTGGTTGTAGAGCCGGGTCGGAATGCGGTGGGGAAAAGTGAAATCCGTAAAGCTTTTGAAAAAATAGCATTATATTTCAAGAACGGATTGCAAGTTGAGCAAAACGGTATGGAGATACTGGAGTCAGGAGATACAGTGTTGGTGCTGGCAAATACTGTGATATCTGGCCCAGGTTTTCCGGCCACCGAACGTAAGGCTACCTACGTATTCAATAAATCACCTGGTGGCACTTGGCGATGCTCTATCGACAATTCATACGGCCATGAAATTATTAGTAAAAAAGCATAACAATCGGCTGCACGGGCTGCTTCTCGATGTGGCTTGTGCTCTACAGCCTCGGCCCTATGTGCTGAAAAATAATTCGCGTACTGACAGCACGTTGTAAGGATGAGAAGGGTATTCTGTGATCCTCAAAGTTAAGGAGAAATATTAATGACAAAGTCAAATCCATGTGTAGCTGTCTTGCAAGGAACATTAGCTTACATATTTGTTACTTTTCCGCTTGCTGTTATTTGGCATATTCTAGTGTTCGAGGAGAAATATAAGGGATTCGGCTATTTCCAGGGCGAGCCAAGTTTTTTATTGGGTTTCGTTACCATCCTTATTCAAGGAGCGTGTTTATCCTTTCTATATCCATTCGTAAAATTTTCCGGTAGTGGTCTAATTCGCGGTTTAAAGTTTTCTTTGGCAATTGGTGTTTTCTTTTGGACATCTCATGTGCTGGCATTTGTGGCTAAACAAACTATACATAGCCCCGCGGAATTCGTGGCAATGGAAAGCTTCTACCTGTTTTTGCAGTTTGGAATTTACGGTGTGCTAGTTGGCGCTATTTACAGTAAGTGGTCAAGTAAAAATGTATAACAAAGCCAGCCAGAGGGACAGAAGGAAAGCTCACTACAGTGCAGACACTGCAGCTCAATGAGCCGTTGCATGCACAATCCTGCGGGCGCAGATAATCGTAAAGGTAATGGTTGGCAGTTCTCTTCATAATACTGAAAAACCACAAACCCACCTAAACCGACTGGGTGAGACAACGCGTAGACAGCCCATGAGGCAAACAGATTTACAGTCACCGAATGTTAGTGGTTGAGCCGGTGTTCGCCAACTTAGGTAGCAACTGAGGACTTATCCGATTTACTCTTCGCGGAAAAATAAAGTACAAGGATTTCGGCAACTGTCTTGTTTAGTACATAAGAAGGAGAGGTTGGCGAATAACAGTCACATGGTAAGGCGACAAAAAGAATAGACATGAATTATCTGAGAGCAGGTACCTATGATTTTGTAATTCTCAATATCCGAAGTGGTGGGAATGATTTGCCACTGGCAATAATTTCTGTGTGAAAGTCGAAATATATTATGAATATTAACCAAAACAAGTGGACTATTACGCAACGCTACGATTTGGCGATTTTTCTACAGCCTGGTTAGCGTTCAGGAGGAAAAGATCATGAATTACGCATTACCATTTGCTGGGTTTGTTGTCAGTACCTTTATATATGCATTTTGCTGGCATCTTATTGTGTTTAAGAAGATATATGACGATATCGGTATCTATGATCGGGAAAAGCCTATAATTCCAATCGGCGTTCTTACGGTGCTAATTCAGGGTTTTGTTTTCGTTTATTTGTACATTAATCTTGATTTTGGACAATCGGTTATTCTCAAAGGTACTGTTTTGGGTCTGCTACTAGGGATATTTGAGTATTGTTCCGGCTCTCTAGCCTTTTCTGCAAAGAGGAAAATCAAGAGATTTCGGTCTTGGATAATAATCCAGTTCTTTCTGTCTACGACACTGTTCCCAGTGTCTGGTACTGTTGTTGGGCTGATCTATTATTTCCAGCAATAATCAAGTGCTATTTGTGGTGGCCGCTTCGAAGCGTGTATGTTGCGCTAACACCAATGCAGCAGACGGAATAGGCAGCACGGCAGATCAGCAATATTAAGGTTGTCAGAGTATTTCCGCATGGCGCGAGCGCCATAAGCTATTCAATAAAAAATTCGAGCAGAGAGTAGGGAAAGGGTGGTCTTTCAAAGGGAAATAAAATTGATTTATCTTTATTTATGGATGGAAAGAAACGTTGTGTTTTCCATGGAATAATCCGCGTTATTCCGGTGTTGATGAAAACGATTATTTTGTAAATATTGATTGTTAGTGATATTCATATGGAACCAACAACTTTATTCATCGGAAAGATCTCTGCGATTTATTGGTTGGTTTATGGTCTCGGATTTCTTATTTCACGAGATTATTACGCAAATCAATTAGTGAACTCTAGTAAAAGCGATTCTTTGGCTGTCACAATGCAAGGAGCAATTCATCTATATATCGGAGCTGCAATTCTAACGAATCATTTTCTATGGGATAATCTTTTAGCGATACTCGTTACATTTTTGGGTTTTATGTACCTTGCTAAAGGTATAGCAATCATTGTGTTTCCAGGCGCGACACTTAAATCTGGCAAACCTACGGCGAATACGTTACGTCTTTCAGGAATTGGCTTTACTCTGCTAGGCATAGTACTGGGGTATTTGAGTTTTTTCGCATAGTTGAAATAGTGCTATGAAAAATTCAATTCACCACTACCATAATCAATCGTATATGGACCCCTCCCGCTAGTAGAGACAGGTAACTACAAAGCGCCATAGTCAGACAGTATCGACTGCCGTCGTAGATTCGACCTCATAAATGGTATCGTCTTGAGGCTGACTCCGGGCCATCATGGAATCTGCGCAACGGGAACCAATCGCTTGCTATGGGCCATGAAAGGCCATCCTTGTTATCGGTTTTGCCCGCCGCAGGTCCGACCTGTCATGCCAAGAAGCGTTGTCTCTACGCAACTGAATGAAGGTGACTAAGCAGCTTGGTGAATCAACGCATGCTCAGCCCGAAAGTCCTACGCTCACGACCACACGGCGCGATTGAAAACAAACCGCGTGCCGTGAATCAGGTAGCGTCAATAATCTTTCGCACTTTTGATTGGCGGCATGCATCTGGTTAAGCGGTTATTTGGTCTTCAAGTTGCTGCTGGTCAAGCGCCTCCATCGAGAGGTACTTGCGGGTTCCCCATTTGGTACCCGCGATGTGG
>JBNLCC010000036.1:0-16275 GCA_050303615.1 Methylococcaceae bacterium
CAAATGACATCGATACTTAACCGGGCGATCGCTTCAGCGATTATCTATAACTTCGCGCTCATGTTAATGCATCGTGCCGAACGGACATTGACTGTTATGCTGTTGATAGGCATGCACGTTTAAATCCGAAGGTATATTAGATCAACAATATGTCAGTTTTGTGACCGAACCGAACGCAGCTTGGCAAATAGGTAAGCTGTTACTTGAATTTTCAGTGTCCGTTCGCCGGATGTAAATTTTGGATTTCAATTGCCCTGAATTGGTAAAATGGCACGGGCAACTTATAAAACGGATAAGCGAAACATCGCTAACTTTGCGGATTGCCCCCGGCTTGTTGCCGCTTACGCTGATTTTTTGACAGCTCCAAGCGTTTCAGCCAAAATTCTGCTTCCTGCCTGACATCGGCAACTTTCAGCAATGGTTCCAGCGACTGCTTGGCGAGTGCTTTATCGTCTGTTTTCAAAGCGGCAATACCCAACCATAAACGGGTTTTTGTCTTGCGCTTCAAGCCCCCCCTGCGCAAGCTTTTCTGAAAATTTTTTTTTGCCGACACCCAATCATCCCTCTGCATCGCCAAACGCCCTAACAACACATAATCTTCACCGGAATGCGATAGCGCAGCGGCTTCCGCCAATATTCGCTCGGCTTGGGCGTGCTCGCGCGCCAATTGCCAGCAACTGAATAACAACTTCAAATTGTCATAGTTACGGGGAATGCGCTTACTTTCCAGTTCCGCCTCCAACAAGCGGGCCGCTTTGACCGGATAGTCCTGTTGTGCATTGAGCCTCACCACATGCAAAACGTCTTTCGGCCGCACGGCACCGCTATAGTAGGCGAGCATCATTGCCGCAAGCGCTTGATCATAACGATCTCTCCGGGCGTAGAAGCTGCTCAGGTATTTCCACCATTCACGCTTCGTGGGGGAAAGCGCAATCAAGCGCTTGATCATCGGCTCGGCTTTATTAAAATTCTTATTGTCCATATAAAGCGACAGTAATAATTGAATCCATTCAGGAGCCGGGGATTTTTGCATGGCGACAGCTTTTTCCAAATAACGGATCGCCGGTCGGATCAAATGGGCACTGTGTGCGGCATAGGCGGTCATATAATAAATGTCGGCATTGGCTTTTGGCTCCTTACCCAACCATTGCTCCAAAAGTTGTAAACTTTCCCGGTAGGATTCCAGCTGGAACGCCGCCTGCCCTGCGAGAAAAAACAGCCCTTGTTCGGCATCGGCTTCCAGAAGTTTGGATTCCAGCGCAGCTTTAGCCGATTGTTTGGCGGCTCTGTAGTCGCCTGTCGCTGCATAAGCATAGGCCAAATACTGCTGCACCACCGCTTTTTCAAATGCATCATTTCCCATTTTCGTCTGCAAATTCCGCAGCGGCCCTAGCGCTTGTTCCGGCTGACCCTTGCGCAACAACGAATCCGCCTTTTTCAAAACCTTGAAGGTCTGTTCACTGACTGCTCTTTCTTCGCACTGCACCGGGAAGCAGCTAAACAACGTTAACAAAACAATGCTGAGACAAGAGGCAAACAGGCGCAATGGGAAATTATTCATCGGTTCAAGGTAAACACAAAATTCTGTCGTACCCTGATTGCCAGTGGTTTGCCTTGCTCATCGCGTTTCGGCTGGAAACGCCAGTAACGAATAGCTTTTAACACTGCCCGGTCAAAGGCACCGGTAGGGGTGCTGCTGATGATGGTCGAGTCGGTCACCTTTCCTTCCCGGGTTACGGTAAATTCCACCAGCACTTCCCCCTGGATTCTCCGGAAACGTAACTTTTCAGGGTAAATGGGCTGCATGCGTGATATAGCGACCAGCTCGTCGGCCATAATGAAAGAAGGAGCGGACAGCCCCTGTCCATATCCTCCGCCAACACTGCCCAACACCCCGGTTTTACTCCGACCACTGCTGACAACCGGCGGTAAAGCCGGTCCACCGCTGACATTAAAGCGGGCGCTGAGCGGCACATCCACCTTGAGCGCCGGCACCGGTAGCGGTAACGCACGCAATCCTTCAATCGACTGGCTTTGCTGAGACATTGATGTCGAATAGGTATTTTGTGGCTGAGGTACAGGTTCCGGTTTTGGCCGCGATTTCTTGGCGGTGCGTGGGATTATTTCCGTTTTGGGCCGTTGCCGGATAAAATTGAAAAATTGCGCATCGGTGCTTCTAATCCATTTTCTGCTATGTTCGACGGTGAGCATCTGCACCATTGCCCAAAACAAAACGATATTAATTACACAGGCTATTGAAAAAATTAACCCCCATCTCATAGCTCTTCAGTGGCCGCAACCGCAACCCGACTGATTCCGGCAAGACGGGCCTGATCCAACACCTGCATCACCAGTCCGGTTTCGGAGTGTTTATCAGCTAGTATTAAAGCCGAAGCCTCCGGAGCTTCAGCATGCATTCGTTCGACATGCCCCCGCACCGCGCGTACATCGACTTGTTGCTGCTCAATCCAGACTTCGCCATTATTGGTCACGGCAATCAAAATCCCGGCTTGGTCTTGGCGTTCAGCACTTTGTGCCGTGGGCCGATCGACTTCAACGCCGGTTTCTTTAACAAACGAGGAGTTAACCGCAAAAAAAATCAACAAAATAAACACCATGTCGATCAACGGCGTGACGTTGAGGCCGGCTCCAAAACTTGGAGGGCGAGTGTGTTGACCGCGCATCGTTATTGTCTCATCGCTCAGTTAATTGAGAAGTGAATCGTTGTCGCGCTTGACGAGCACGCGATTCGAGGTTGGCGGCAAAAAACAATCCGGACAGCGCCGTAATCAGTCCCGCCATGGTCGTAATCAACGCTTCCGAAATGCCGGCCGCCATACCCCGGACATTGCCGGCACCAAACACATTGATCACTTCAAAGACTTTGATCATACCCGATACAGTACCCAGCAGGCCCAGCAACGGCAAAATCTGGGTCAGCATATCCACCGTTTTCAGCCCGCGAAACAGTTGCTCAAAATACTGAGTAATAAGACTTTGCTTTAAGCGCTGTTCATGAAAGAGATTGACGGTCACATCACGCTTTCGCCAATAGCTCAATAAATCGGCTTGCAAACGCGGTAATTGAAAATAAAAAAACCAATAGCGTTCCAAGATCAGCATCCACATCAACAAGGACATGAATAAAATCGCCCACAGCAAATGACCGCCTTGATCAAAAAAACTGAATACTCTTTCCATCGTTGCTTCACTACCCGGCCGAAACGTTATCGTACATTTCAAACAAACGGGCACTTTGTTGGTCGAGGATCTCGACAATCCGGTTCGCCTGGGCATGCAGAAAACTTTGCAGCAACAGCAAGGGAATCGCAACCGCCAAGCCCAGTTGCGTGGTGACCAGCGCATAAGAGATACCGCCTGCCATTAACTTAGGATCACCGGTTCCGAACAACGAGATGGACTGAAACGTTTCGATCATGCCGATCACCGTTCCCAGCAAGCCCATCAGCGGCGTGACCGCAGCAAAGACAGTCAACGCCGTCAGACCGAAGAACAAGCGACTGCTCTCCTCATTGACGATCTCGTCCAGATGGGCCGCCAACGCTTCACTGCCCTTGGCTTGTATTGAGCTAATGCTGTTTCTGAGTCGTCCCAAAGGATTGTTATCGTGATTTTCCGGTAGCGGCAGTTGCCCCTTGACGCGGACCAGCGTCAGCGTCAAAGCCGTGCCGCGCCACAAGATGAGCAGCAGCCCCATGACTCCAATTGCTACGATCAAATAGCCAATCACCCCGCTTTGATGCAGTTGCTCAATTAAGTCAGGTGATTGCACCAGAAGCGTCAAAATCGCCCCCTTGGACGGATCCACCGCCATAGGCTGCCAACCGTTTTCCGCCTGTTCCAAGGCTCGCGCCATCCGCCGGTAGCGCGGTGCAGGCTGACGGATCAACTCAACCAACTTGCGGCTATCAGGCAAATAGCGCAGAAAGCGGCCGTCGGCAACGGCATTGAAAGCGCCGACCCGGGTCACCTGCTCCGTACGTTCTTCACCATCCAAAGTAATGACGGGACCCGAAAAGCGCGCAACTTTACCGGTTTCATTCATTTCCTCCAACACCAGCAGCCAAAGTTTACGCAGCGTATCCATCGACACCGCGGTTTCCTGCTGGATTACCTGATCCAAAAAAGCGCCTCTTTCCGGATTTTCTGCGGAAATCATCGACCGGTTCAACAGCGAATCGATCTCGGCCGCATTCTGCTGTACCATGCCGAATAATTCATTCAAATCCCCGGCTTGCGAGGCAAGCTGTTGGTCAAGTTCGGTCAACTTGTTTTCGTTTGCCTGATAGGTCGCCCGCAGAGAATCCGCACGTTTATCGGCTTGCTGTAATTCGCTGCGCAACCGCTTAAGTTGTGCTTGCTGCCGGTCCCGCTGTTCAATGAACCGACGTTCGCGTGTTTCATCGTAGCGGCGGTCCTGGCCGGTCTGGCGGCGCACCTGGGAAACCAGATCGTCGAGTGTTTCAGCTGACCACGCCGGACCGGACAACAGCAGCAACGTCAATACCAGCAATTTAAACGGCTTCACGATTCATCCTCCGGAGCCATGACCGGTAAAACAATCAGATCAGGCGGCGCCTGTTTTTTTGCAATGCGAATGGCTTTATCAAGTGATTCCAGCAGCGAAGCCTCAAGCGGCACCCACTGTTTGCTTGCCGGTAGCCAAAAACCGCCCGCATCGCCTCGCAGCGTCAAGTAGTACAGACCGGTCCGGCCCAACCGTAAAAATTCAACCTGGCGCGGTTCACCCTCGCCGTTGAGCGTGCCTTGATAAGATTCTATCGTATGGCCGTATTCCGCTTCCACGCGATACGCTTCCATGATCCGCCGGTACTTCTCAGTTACCGAGATATCGGAGCGCTGCATCAATTGTTTAAGCTGCTCAATCCGTTGCCGCCGCTCATCTGGTAGAAACGGCACATCGAGAGCGACAAACTCGGCTAGAACATCGACCATCCGCTGTAAAAAAGGCACGATCTGCTGCTGCATTTGCACGATATCGCGCATTTGTGTCTCTTTCTTATGCAACTCCGCCTGTTGATCATCGAGCAAGCGCTGCATTTGCTGGTTGTAGACCGATAAATCCTCCAAACGGATACTGCCGGTACGATATTCGTCCAGCATCGCCTGTGTCTGATCGTCCAGTTTGTCGATACGTTTTTGCATTCGACTACCGTGGCGTTGCTCGTCAAGCTGGGTTTGTAAAGCTTGATCCACTTTGTTTTGCGCGGCTACCGATGCGGCGAGTAAAATACCGCTTATAGCGGCCAACCCCTGTCCAAATATACTTCTGCCTATCTTTCTCACCGTATTGATTACCTCGAAACTTGTACCCGGGTGGAGTGAATGGACTGTCTCAGACCGCATCAAACTGCGCATACCTGTTGCCAACAGATATTATTCGCTGAACTGAACGACGATTTATGCTGCTGAACAAACACTGCCGCTACCATTCATAATTTAAAGTCACATACACATTGCGCCCGAGACCGGGTAGTCTCTCCCCAATTGCCGTTCCGTTTGGCACATTGCTAAGCGAACGATTGAGGCCGTTTAAATGCACGCGGTATTCTTTATCAAGTAGGTTTTCAACCCCTACGCCGAGTTGTAAATTCTTATATAAATAGGCCTGGCCGCGAATATTCCACAAGACATATCCGCCGGTTTTCGGTTCCTGATTAAACTTCGAGACATCCCCCTGCCGCCAGTAACCGATGATTTCCGTCCCTGCCGTCCAGATCGGCGCTTCATAAAACAAAGACAATTGACCGTTCAAAGGTGCAATCCGATACAGATTATCATCGGCATCGGCCCGGTCGCCTTTGACATAGCTGATAATACCATCCACCCGCCAATTTTCCATAACCCGGAAACCAGCCTCCACATCAGTGCCGTACAAAATGGCATCAATATTAGTGTATTGCAGCAACAGACGGTTTTGCGCACTGGCAATCGTTTTAGCGGGTCCGTCGGGTGCAGGCGTGCCTTGAATATAATCGTCGATGTATCGGTAGAATGCCCGCGGTGCAAAATAAAACGTACCTTTACGCCAGGTAAAACCCAATTCCCCCTGATAGGATTTTTCCGGACTCAGGTTGATATCGCCGATATAGAGATAACCATCGGCCAACCCGCCGGTCGCTTCAAGCGGCGCCCACAGATACCGTTCCTGATAACTGGGTGAACGGGTTTTGCGCGCGAAACCCAATTCCAGTTCCAGTTCATCGGTCATTTGATAACGAACAATGCTGGTCAAGTCATAATTAAAATCAGTTTTTGCCCGATTTTGGTTGTTAAAGTTATTGACCAACGTCCGCCATGCCGGTGTTTGCAGCGAAGCGTCCACCTGTCCGGTGTTCATTACGATATGATTAAGCCGCGCCCCGAGTTCCACGGTCCAATCCTGCGCCGGCGATACCGACCACTCGCCAAAAAAACCATATCGATCGCGTTGCGCGCCGTTAAAGTTCTCAATAAAAAATGCAGCCCTATCGGGATCAGTGATCCGCGCGTCATGATTGGCATTGTCGCCGTCGACGCCCACCGTCATCGTGCCGGTCAGCAAAGGAAAATCGATCGCCAGTTTGTAACCGAAACCGTCGGAATAGTTGGTCGAGATCCGCTTTCCGGTAGGCGGCGGCCGGCGTAGCGTATAGTTGTCCATAGTATGCCGGATGTCCTGATAATTATAACTGGCCTTGACATGGATATCATCGCCGAATTTACCGTCATAAGTGGTGCTTAGGATGCCACCTTCGGAAACAACTATATCCATGGGCAACGCCGGTGTACCGGTGGGCCGGGTATGATTATAATTAAAATCAATGTCAAAAATATGCTCTTCGTAACGAAAACCGTACCCGACTTCGGCCGCCGTACGATCAAGTTCGGTCGGCGTATTCACGCCGCCGGGAAATTCAATATCGTCACCGATCTCTTTACTACCATAGACATGCAAACGTTGATGCTCGGTAGCCAACCCGCTGTACAATGCGCCATACCAACCATCGTTGACGCTGTTGAATCCGCCGGTGACTTTACCAGTCCAATCAAATAGTTCATCAATGGCAAAATCAGGTCGTTTGGTTTCCTGAACAACGGCCCCGCCAATTGTTTCAATACCGCTGCTGACCGGTGCGATGCCACGGTAAACTTTTAACAGACTGGTCATCGTCGCCGGCACGTGGCTCAGTGGGGCATCCATAGAATTTGAACAGGCCGGCTTATAATTCATCCCTTTAAAATCGACGTTGACCCGGTCCCCGTATAAACCGCGGTAGGCGGCAATGCCGGACAACGGCCCCAAGCCGTTGACATTGCCGCCCGGCACCTGCTTCAGCAAATGCGCGGCATCATTGATGCCCCCCATCTCCGGCAATACGCCGGTCAAATCGGGATTAATCACTTCCCCTTCTATTTTCATGCTTTCCAGTTGAATCACTTTGCTTGGATTTGCTTCTACATTCTCGTAGTCGCCTTCCTCGGCTAATGAAGTTTGATAAGCTAAAGCAATAAAAACGGTAAAGGGGATATTGTTGAAATACGATGGGCTCGAATGGATTGATTTCATAAATGATCGACGAAACAAAATTTATCGGAATCAGTTAGCGGACGCAATAAATATTGCACTATTCTTATACAATAATTAACTGGTTTTTTAATAGTCAATTCCGTCTAAAACACAACCAAATAGTATGCCAACTACCCTTCGATTATTTTAGCCCTTGCAGATTATGGTTGGCTGGCAAAGCGCGATTCCCGGTTTATAGCGTTAACCTCGTTAAAATCGCCCGGGCCTTGCAATGCGCCTTAACAAAAAACTATGTTATATAACACAGTTTGAATAGGCCATTTCACACACCCAAACAGTTCAAACCGGCTTGTCAACCGGCACTGCCTGCGCTTTTTGATCGCATTCCTCTTACCTTCCAACTTCGTGTAAAAACGGACTAAACGCTGCTTGTTTCGGACCGGAAACCTTCCGTTTGGGGCTACACGACAAGTTATTCCCGAATATGCACACGACCTCTTAATACTAACGTTTTAGTTAGGCGGCAATAACCTTGATTTTAATATTACTTATTCTATTATGTTAAAAAAGCTAAAAAACACCGGAGAAACTTTGTTGCCCCTATCTACCCAGCTTTCAGTAGGTTCGCTCCCATATCGGTTACCTGATTTTCTTTACCGGTTGCAATAAGCCAAGCAATTTAGCCTTAGGCTGAGAGTGGTAAAACCGTTGCCGCAAGAAAATCATTATCGATACGTATTGCGGCGATGGCAACGTCTGTGCAGTAGTCGTCAAAGGCAAGACTCTGCATTCTCACTGCTCTGCCGGAATTCAACTTGATATCTTTTATTTGCGAATATGAATGAGTAAGGAGAAAACCATGTCACTCATCTCACCCCAACTAATCGGTAGGTTACGTGTTTATACAGTATGCCTGGTTTTATTTTCCGGTTTCAATAGTTCAACCGCTTTGGCGGGTGGCTGGGAATGTTTAAACCCGTTGCCCCAAGCAAATACATTACTATCGGTCTGGGAAAGCGGTAGTAACGACGTATTTGCGGTGGGCCTTAGCGGCACGATCCTGCATTACGGCGGCAGCAGCTGGTCGACGATGAGTAGCGGCACCACACAAGACCTTTATGGCGTCTGGGGCAGCAGCGGCAGCGACGTGTTTGCGGTGGGCACTGGCATATTCCTGCATTACGACGGCGCTAGTTGGTCGACGATGGTCACTGGCCTTGTGGCACTAAGAGATGTCTGGGGCAGCAGCGGCAACGATGTGTTTGCGGTGGGAGAATCCGGGCTGATCACGCACTACGACGGTAGCAGCTGGTCAACGATGACCAGCGGCACGACAAACACTCTCTATAGCGTGTGGGGCAGCAGCGGCAGCGACGTGTTTGCGGTGGGCGCTGGCGGCACGATCCTGCATT
Source organism: Methylococcaceae bacterium (assembly GCA_050303615.1). Lineage (GTDB taxonomy): Bacteria > Pseudomonadota > Gammaproteobacteria > Methylococcales > Methylomonadaceae > CAZDXJ01. The sequence continues at coordinate 8,965 of JBNLCC010000036.1, forward strand.
ATAACGGCAGCAGTTGGTCGCCGATCACCACACCGACGTCGGTTAGCTTATTTCGCGTGTGGGGCAGCAGCGGCAGCGACGTGTTTGCGGTAGGAGATGGCGGCACGATCCTGCATTACGACGGCAGCAGCTGGTCGGCGATGAGCAGCGGCACCACGGATGGACTTCGGGGGGTTTGGGGGAGCAGCAGCAGCGACGTGTTTGCGGTAGGTATTAGCGGCACGATCCTGCATTACGACGGCAGCAGTTGGTCGGCGATGACCAGCGCCGTGACAAACACGCTTTATAGCGTCCGGGGCGCCAGCGCCAGCGACGTGTTTGCGGTAGGCACTGGCGGCGCAATCCTGCATTACGACGGCAGCAGCTGGTCGGAGATAAGCAGCGTCGCCACACGAGAGCTTTATGGCGTGTGGGGCAGCAGCAGCAGCGACGTGTTTGTGGTGGGAGATAGCGGCACGCTCCTGCATTACGACGGCGGCAGCTGGTCGGCGATGACCAGCGGCACCACGGAAGTTTTGCCAGGTGTCTGGGGCAGCAGCGGCAGCGACGTGTTTGCGGTGGGATATAACGGCACGATCCTGCATTACGGCGGCAGCAGCTGGTCGGCGATGACCAGCGGCACCACCCAGCCTCTTTTGGCGCTCTGGGGCAGTAGCGGCAGCGACGTGTTTGCGGTGGGCGCTGGCGGCACGATCCTGCATTACGGCGGCAGCAGCTGGTCGACTATGACCAGCGGCACTTTAGTCAATCTTTTTGGCGTGTGGGGCAGCAGCGGCAGCGACGTGTTTGCGGTGGGCGCGCTCGGAACGATCCTGCATTACAACGGCAGCGGCTGGTCGACTATGACCAGCGGCACCACGGAAGTTTTGAAAAGTGTCTGGGGCAGCAGCGGTAGCGACGTGTTTGCGGGGGGCGATAACGGCACGCTCTTGCATTACGACGGCAGCGACTGGTCAGCGATGACCAGCGGCACGGCAAACATTCTCTACAGCGTCTGGGGCAGCAGCGGTAGCGACGTGTTTGCGGTGGGCCCAAACGGCACGATCCTGCATTACGACGGCAGCAGTTGGTCGCCGATGACCACTCCGACGTCGGTTCTCTTAAATGGCGTGTGGGGCAGCAGCGGCAATGACGTGTTCGCGGTGGGCCAGAGCGGCACAATCCTGTTTTATAACAAATTAACTCAGACCATCAGCTTTACCCCGCCGGCCACCAAAACCTACGGCGACCCGACGTTTGACGTCAGCGCCACCGCCACTTCCGGCCTGCCGGTTAGCTTCAGTTCTATGACCACCGGGGTTTGTACCGTCAGCGGAACCACGGTCACCATCGTTAGCGCCGGCACCTGCACGATTGCCGCCGATCAGGCCGGCAATGACGATTACACTCCGGCGCCGCAAGTCACCGGCGACATCGCTGTCGTACAACTGCCGACCAGTTTTACCGGCAGCACCTCCGGCGGCGACGTCACCGCCGAGATCAGCGGAACCAATCCCGGCTGCGGCTTCGACACGGCGGCCTTCATCACGCTGGACACCATTCCCGATGAACCGCCCACCGAAAAGGAATTTATCAACGATCTGTTTCAGTTCACGACCCTGTACTGCGGCGTCGGCGGCTCAGTGACCATTACCCTGACCTACCCGAAAAACCTGCCGGCGGATACCGAATACTGGAAATACGGCCCCACCGCCGACAACAACACGCTGCACTGGTACACGATACCGTTCACGATCAACGCCAACCAGCTCAGCTTTACCATCACCGACGGCGGCCTCGGCGACAACGACCTCAGCACCAACGGTGTCATCGACGATCCATCCGGCCCCGCGGTCAAAGCGGGCGGCGGAGGAGGCGGCGGCGGTGGCGGCAGCACCGCGGAGGCTATCCCGACGTTATCGCAATGGGCATTATTCGAGACCGCTTATTTGCTGTTGTTAGTCGGTGCGGCGCAGATCCGGCGCAAGATAACGTAGTACAGCGATTTTTCAGCGGGACGGGGTTTGCAACCCCGTCCCCCACGTTTTGACGGCCACCAAGCACCACTAACGTTGGTAAAACCCTGTGGTTAAATGAACGCCGGACTTTAAACAACCCTATTGCCCAGCATTGTCTCCAGCCGCAAACGTTCCGAGCAGGGGCAACATGCCCTCCCCGGCTCTAAAAAACACTGTGGACGGGGTAAGTACCCCGTCCGGCTTCGCCGCCCTGCCGAACCAATTCAGCGGGAACGGGTTTATAACCCGTTCCCTCACGCTTAAACAGCCACCAAGGATTGCAAATAATCGACAAACCCTACAGATAACTCACTGTCGGTCGTAAAGCAATACCGCATTCCTTCCTTGGTACGAGTCGAACACTCCGGTCGGGTTAAGCAAATCAATCCGGCTTGGTGGTTTGTCCATGGAGTTTCAGGCAGCTAGACCGATCTCCGAGGCGTGCATCGGTATAAAACCGGGAAGCGCTTCAACACGCTGTAGCCAGGCACGAACATTGGGGTAACTTTGCAACGAAATGTCGCCTTCCGGTGCATGCGCGATATAACTGTAATTGGATAAATCCGCAATCGTCGGATAATCGTCTGCGAGCCATTCGCGCTGCTGAAGATGCTGCTCCAGCGTACCCAACAGTTTGTGGCCGGTTTCTACCGCCCTGACTTTGTCCAGCGGCAAGCCAAACAGATTGATCACCCGTGCGGTAGCCGGACCGGCAGCCAAAGGCCCCGCCGCCACCGACAGAAAGCGCTGCACTTCGGCCGCCTTGGCCGGCGCGATCGGTAGCCAGGAATGTTCGTAATCGTACTGGCTGGCGAGATAGACCAAAATGGCATTGGAGTCGGCGATGGTGATATCGCCATCCTTCAATACCGGCACCTGGCCGAAAATGTTTTTACGTATAAATTCCGGCTGCTTCTGTTCACCTTGCTGCAGATCGACGTCGATCAGTTCGGCATCCAGTTCAAGAATCGACAGCAGCAGTTCGACGCGATGCGCGTTGCCGGATAGGGGATGACGGTACAATTTAAGTTTTGGCATAATAGTTCTCCATATCATTTAATAGTGCTTGCACATCCGATTCCGCTTGTTATAACCCCTGATCCGGCCTTCGCCGGGGCGGAGATGAGATTAGAGTTCCGAAATTTGATGGGCGATGAGTACAACAAACAGTTAATTACTTTAAAAGATCCATTTCGCGTTTGCCGATCAATTCGGCCAATTCGGTGAACCCTCCTATCGGTTGCCGATTAATAAAAATTTGCGGCACGGTTCGCCGTCCGCTTTGTAACAACAATTGCTGCGCCTTTGCACGCTGCCGCAGCAGATCGACCTCCTGAAAATCGAGGTTATGCCGCTGCAACAGATTTTTGGCGGCGTGGCAGTAACTGCAGTCCGGGCTGGTGACCAGAGTGATTTTATGCATTGTTTGCCTCATTTATCTTAATTCCCGTTGATCTGCACGGATCGGTTTGTCATTGATGCTGGCGATACGGCGCCGCATCAGGCCGTTTTCGGCAAATTCCCATAATTCGTTGCCGTAGGAGCGATACCATTGCCCCGAGTCATCGTGCCATTCGTAACGGAAAGTTACCGCGATGCGGTTGCCGGCATAACACCAAAGTTCCTTCTTCAGCCGGTAATCAAGTTCCTTCTCCCACTTGCGTGTTAAAAAAGCGATGATTTGTTCACGGCCTGAAAATATTTCCGCGCGATTGCGCCACTGGCTGTCCGGTGTATAGGCTTCGGCAACCCTTGTCGGATTTTTACTGTTCCAGGCCGTTTCCGCCAATTGCACTTTTTGCGTGGCTGTCGCCAGGGTGAAGGGCGGCAGGGGTGGTCTGGTCTCATTACCGGCGGAGGCCGTCCCCGGTACCGGTCGGAAAATATCTGGCATAGCGCCTCCTGAATAATCAAATGTTGTAACGATTAAAGCAGAAGCCGTGCCAGATTAGGCATTATTAAACGATAGCGAATTAATTCAATAAGTTATAAATAATATTACGCAGAAAACGAAGAATGAAAAACTGTCATTGATTACGAAATGTCGTGAATACACGAAATACTGTTAATCTCCGCGAATGACGCGCCGAATACCCAATTTGCTTATCCGCGACCGTAATGTATTCGGGTGCATTTGCAGAATCGTCGCCGCCCCCTGCTCGCCGGCAATACGCCATTCGGTATGCTCCAACACCTTGATGATATGGGCTTTTTCGATGGCCGCCAATGACTGCAAATCCTGCGGTTTACGGGCATGGTGATTAACCGGATGACGTAATTCCGGAATCTGCAAGGTCCCTGCCGACGACAAAATCACTGCACGTTCGATGACGTTTTCCAGCTCGCGCACATTACCCGGCCACGGGTAGTCGAGCAAATTTTGCATCGCCTTCTGCGGAATATGGCTGATCGTTTTACCGGTTTTTTGCGTGTATTTGGAGATAAAGCACTGCACCAGTAACGAAATATCGTTTTTGCGTTCGCGTAGCGGCGGCAATGTTAATGGAAACACGCTGAGCCGGTAGTAAAGATCCTCCCGGAAGCGGCCGTCGGCAACCATTTGCCGCAGATCCCGATGCGTGGCGGCAAGGACTCGGGTATCTATTTTGCGGGTTTTGGATTCGCCCAGGCGCTCGATTTCGCCCTCCTGCAGCACGCGCAGCAGCTTGGCCTGCAATTCCAACGGCAATTCGCCGATTTCATCGAGAAAAATCGTACCTTGATCGGCCAGTTCAAAACGCCCGGTACGGCGTGCAGTGGCTCCGGTAAAGCTGCCCTTTTCGTGGCCGAACAGTTCGCTTTCGATCAAATTGGCGGGCAGCGCTGCGCAATTGACCTTGACCAGCGGCCTGTCGCGGCGCCGGCTGAGATTATGCAGCGCGCGGGCAAACAGTTCCTTGCCGGTGCCGGTTTCACCGAGGATCAACACCGTGGTATCGGCCGGCGCAACTTGCTCTACCTGGCGCAGAACCGCTTGCAGAACCGGGCTTTGGCCGAGAATATCAGCAAAATGATGATTGAGGTTGATTTGTTCCTGCAGATAAACGTTTTCCGCCTGTAAGCGGTTTTGCAGTTGTTTGATTTCCGCTAACGCAGTTTTGAGTTTTTGCTCGGCCAGTTTGCGCTCGCTGATATCCCGGAACACGACAACGACACCTTGCAGCCGATCGTTTTCGATGATCGGCGTACTGATGAAATCCACCGGAAAGCTGGTCCCGTCCTTGCGCCAGAAGCGTTTGTCGCTGACCTCGAAACGTTGTTTGCCGTTGACGATGTTATGCACCGGGCAGTACTCCTCCGCCTTCGGCTCGTCCCGGCCGAAGATGTCATGTATACGCTGACCGTTCAATTCTCGGCCGTTCCAGGCCAGCATTGCTGCTGCAGTCGGGTTAATAAAGGTGACATTGCCTTCGCAATCGAAACCGCAAATACCTTCGCCGGCGGCAGCCAACAACAGTTCGTTACGGCGTTGCAACCTAGCGACCGACGCTTCAGCCTGACTCAGTTTGCTGACATCACGGAAAATGACCACTGCACCGATGATGGAACCGTTTTCCAAAATCGGCGTACTGGTGTAATGCACCGGAAAACAGCTGCCGTCTTTGCGCCAGAAAATCTCATTGCTGACATGATGCACCTCGCCGTCATGCAAAGCGGCATAAATCGGGCATTCATCGTGCGGATAAGGATCGCCGTTCCGTTTGGTGTGGTGGTGCAAATCGTGCACCGGCTTACCCAGCACGTCCGCTTCGGTCCAGCCGGTCATCGCAATTGCCGCCGGGTTGACGAAAGTGGCCAGCCCATTCTTATCCAGGCCGTATATACCTTCTCCGGCACAATTCAGGATTAATTGATAGCGATGCAAAATTTGTTCTGCTGGAGGCATAGGTTTATGGTAAGAGCCGTTATTTGCACAAATAAGCGAAGATCTTAATCCCATATTCGATAATAATCCAACCCAAACCGCTCAAAACCGTTCCGCACGATTTTGTGACGATCCCTATCGATGAAAAGCCGGACCTTCAAGAGTTTAGCGATTTTGGTAAGCATCAAAAAATTATATTGACATTACGATACCTATTTGCCTTAAGGTGTCCAGAATCCAATTGAATCCGATCTTTTCCTGTTCCAGGCGGAGATGATGGGCGATGCGGTTATCGCGCAGCTTGTCATAGAGCCGTTGTTCCTCGGTAGTCAGTCTGGCGAGGTCGCGCGTTTCCGGATGGTTTTCTTCTTCCCGAAAGCTCCGGTGGGCATGCAATGTTGTCGTATCCATCAGTAGACTGCTGGTGTGAGGCACATAGGCGCGCAATTGATCCAGAATGGCTAAACCATGCGTGTCGATGTCGCCCCAGTAATAGACCTTTAGCCGGGACAACCAGGCGATGTCGGCCAGTGCGTCGAACCCGTAGCCGGCACCGAACAGCACCATGCTGCGCTCGGCATCCGGGAACGCCAGAAAATTGGTTTCGTTTTCAGTGATGAAAATTTGATCAATTCGATCGCGCAGCCGGCTGTCCAGGCCGAGATCGCGGAAACCTTGCCGAGTCAACGTGATGTCCCGGCTATCGCCCGGCAACATCTTCAGCGAGGGATCCAGCAACCTGAAACGGATTCTTAGCGGTTTCTGCAAAAACCCGTAACGTGCATCGAAGCGGCTGACGCCACGCGCGTTGTGATCGACGGCAGCGGTGGGCAAAACCAAATCCAATAACGTTATCAACACTCCGCGATGCCGTTCGATGAATTTGGTGTCAACGCCCGGTATATCCGCCTGGCGCAGATAAATGCCCGGTCTGGGATGGACTTTGAGCCACTCGACTACGGCCAGCAGCCGCGACCATTCCTCAGCCAACGACAGCGCTTTTAACGGTTGCGCCTGCAGCCAGGGCAGCAGCGCCGGTTGGGATTCCCGGGTCCGGGCAATGAGTCCAGCAAATTGCCCGCATTGCTGTTGTTTGCCGACAACCTGCGCGGCATCCTGCAGTTGGTCCAGCCAGGCTGCTTTCGGCACGCTGTTTTCGCCCAGTACCGGATGGCGGATGCGCCGCATTTCAATACGAAAGCCGGCAGCTTTCTGCAAACAGGCAATCCACTGGCGCACTTCGTCATAGCGCTCCGAGAGTTCCCTGCTGGATGGCGTTTTTAACGTCAGCCGCCTGGGAAAGAACGGCTCTTCCTGCAGCATTGCGGACAGCAGCAGGCCTTTATCCCATAATTGTTGTGTTTGTTTGCGTAAGTCTTTTACCGTCGTCCAGGGCATTTGCTGTTTTTGGGGATTACAGTCACAGTGATTACATTAAAGCTTTTTAAC
>JBNLCC010000037.1:0-7806 GCA_050303615.1 Methylococcaceae bacterium
ACACAATCGCTATTCAGAGGAGGCATTACATCGCTGAGAGGCATGTGTGACGATGCTGCTGATGCAGACTGTACAAACTTCAACCCAACATTCAATTATTACGATTCGAATCAGGATTGGGCAATTTCTATGAACGGAAACGTAGGAATTGGCGGTGGTGCTGCTGCAGCTCCAACTACTGAAGCATTGATGGTTGTTTCCCCTGATGCAGCAACACAGGCTGTCGATCTCACCGAAAGTAATGTCGAAGAAGTCTGTGGTATTACAGGTGCAGCAGCGGACTCAGATGGCGGCGGCACACAGGATTTCATCTACGTGATGCTCGGTGTTGGCCCTGAAAGCGATATGACAGGTAGAACCGTGCAATCCGCGCCGGTGCATTTTGCGCAAGTTGGGGCAATGAACGCCAACAATCGATACAACCGCTTTGTAGGCATTTTTAAAGTGGACAACGATACTGCTGCCGGATCAACTACGGGTGCGGACGCTGCAACTTTAGTCTGCACGGCAATGGCAATGTCTACACTGGAAGGTCCGCAACAGGCATTAAAACGCTATTATGATCGCCAAGACCAGGAAGGTTAATTAACTGATTAACCCGACCGGAATCACGCAACCGCGGGATTCCGATTCCAACTCTTAACTCAATAACGGGTTGCAAGTCTATCCCATGACTTTCCGCGGCCCGAACCGCTCGCCGGTTAGTTCCGGCGCAACTCAAATAACGGAGGAATTAACAGGGATGTTTAAGCAGGAGGAAGCGGGAAGCTTCCTCCGCTTATTTTCCTGGATTTTGCCGAGGAATCCTATGAAATAAGCAAAACCTACAACCAAAACAGGGGCAGCAATGCCCCTTTTTCGTTTGGAAAACAGCCCGCTTCCGAGGGGAACGAAGGATATTGATAGATACAACGGTAACTTAAGCCCTCCTGAGGGAGAGGGTTGAATGGGGAAAAATAAAGCAGTTTTTGCCGATAAACAATCGCAGCAATTCTTGATGGGGCCAGTTTATCGACCGAAAGACATTAGGCTTCATACCCCCCTACTAAGAGAGACACGATCATTAAGTTAAGGAAATACAAATAGGTTGTAGATACGAATTCAATCGCATAGTGAGGATGAATCGGTACCTGCGCCAGTTGCAATATAAGGAAACAACTTAACTTAATGGCGGAGAGAAATAACCTCAATATAATCAATTATTTATATTCCAATAATTAAATCAAATAAAAAGTAAACGTAAATTCATCGCATGAATACGACAAAAAGCGGTAGGGTGCCCATCGCGTACCTTTTTTGGATTGCAAAGGGTTTGCGATGCAGCGACAGAAGTTGCCGAGGGATACAGAAAAGCGGCATGGGGGGTTGAGATATTGCCTTTGCCAGCAACTCCTATCCATCAACAACGCGGCATGACTTTAATTGAACTAACCGTGGTGCTACTCATATTGACCGCCCTGGCCGGGCTCGCCATCCCCTACGTGGCCGGCACCGGCGCTTATGCGCAATGCACGGCAACCGAAGCCAGCATGGTGACGATCCGCAATGCGATCGTTGGGAGTTATGAGCAGCCGGGGTATTTTGAGGATATGGGGGGGTTGCCGGGCAATCTTGACGAATTAATTATGCAGGGAGGGCAGGCTGATTTTAATCCGGTTACACGTAGAGGTTGGCGAGGCCCCTATGTAAATTCCGACATGAAAGACGCTTTTCATTTGAACGATATTCTTTTGCAAATACCGACTGTAGATGCTGACGGCGACGATTGCTCTGATTTGGGTTTTAGTAATAACAATCAATGCGCCCGTCTTGTTTCATTGGGACCTGACGGAACACCGAATTTGCAAGCCGCGGATGCCGATGCGTCTGCAAGAGGTGACGACCGCCTACTGTATTTATTTATACCCGACCCAAACGAAACCCTTTCGCAAGCTTGTAACGAAACGCTATGAATTTGACTCGTCTGCTATTTGGAATGCCCCCTCTCCCTAAAGGGAGAGGGAATAAAACGCGTTACAGCATTATCCTGGTTCCCACGCTCTGCGTGGAAACCCATACCGGCTTATATGCCACACAAGCACATCGTAGACACGCCAACGCACAAACGATACCCTGCCGGAAATTGGCAGCTATGAGCCAACGCAGGAAGATGATAAAACCATTTTACAGAACTCCAAAGCCGGTCTGCATTCCCACTCCGGAGCGTGGGAACGAGTGCGAATATATAGGATGTGCTGAATCTATGCCGGGTAAACAGCAAGGCATGACCTTGCTGGAATTAACCGTGGTGCTGCTGATTTTGGTCACTTTGTCCACCATCGCCCTGCGTTCCACAACCGGCCTGCAGGACCAGGCTCGGTGGGAACAAACAAAAAAACGCTACGAGGCAATCAAAAAAGCGATTTTTGGTGACCCTACAATTACGATAAACGGTCACCCTGATATAAGTGGATTCATTTCCGATACAGGAAGACTACCGGCTTGTATTCAAGAGTTATTAATAGAAGGCTACTGTCCAAAAAACACATTTTGCAATCAAACAGATTGCAATAACGATACTCCGGGCAGTTGGGTCTCTACGGGTTATAACTGGAACGGACCCTATTTGACTTCATCCGAACCGGCAACCGATACGGATGCGTTTAGTGATGGTTGGGGGAATACTGGAGCCGGTAACTATGGCTGGTCAGTTGCTTTTGATTCTCCTGCAACAACTAGTGCAACATCGATATCAATCAAAAGTTTAGGAAAAGACCAAACTGCAGGAGGAGCCGTTTCTTATGATATCGATTATCCATCCAGCGCCGCAACATTAAGCGATTGGAAGACTAACCTTAGTAGCGGAATAAATTTAATTACACAATTACCATTCAATGGAAGCTGCTCAGTCACATACAATTCCGCCAATTCATGTGAAATTGCCGGTGGAGTTTGGCATGGGTCATGTGATTTATCATACTCTAGCCGATATCCATGTACTTTAAACGGAGGCATATGGACAGATGCTGAAGGATGTTCTAACCCCGCCTATACAAATCAAACCGATTGTGAAACAAATAGTGAAAAGTGGGGGCAATGTACCGGAGCGAATACAACCCCTGATTCGAAACTCTTTTGCGAATCTATCGGAGGTTCATGGTCTTTCAATACAGTTGATGTGGCATTGGAAATCACTTATCAAGATGGATTAGGACTTGGTGGCACAACAACATCATTTGCTACTGCTACAGTCGAGGAAAACGGATCGGAACAAATTATTTCATTTTCTGGATTTTCCCAAACTTCCATAACGATGGGAATTAATAGTGTATTTATGCAAGTCAATGGAACAAACAATATTTATCCTCCATCTTGCTCCGGCTTAAATGGAGACGCAGGAGTAAACGGTTATTCCGATTGCGTTGACGCCGGTGGCACACTATACCCCAATGGTCTATGTGGTGATATTACACCAGTTGAATGTACTACAGGAGCAGACGGAAGCACCGGTACTTTAATTAGGAAAAGTGTTGATTTGCCTTTTATCCCTAATAAAGCCGTATCCGTTATCAATTGGTAATTCCTCAACATGAAATTGCTTTCCTTCAGCCCTCGCCCGGCACATACGCTTTTATATATCACTACCGACAAAACCTTCCGTATCGATACCGATCGCAAGGGGGTGGTAATCGGCGCGCTGCAGACTATCGAAGTAAGCTGCGAAAGTAGCGGTGGGTTACCTTATTGCCTGGAAACCGTCATCAAGACGGGCGATAAACCGGGCCGGAAGTTGTGGCTGTTTTATATCAATTTGCATAGCTATACCCTCCACCTGCCCTCGGTGCAGGTGGAGGGAGTCGGCGACGAGATACTAGAGCAGGCGTTACGTTTTGAGTACGAGGCATTGACCGGCAATTCGGCGATGAAAAACCAGTTGGCTTACCGGTTTCTCGGCGAAGCCGATGAGATGAGCCAATATTGGGTTACTGTCGTCGCCAGGGAGACCTTGACCAAGCTGGTTGCACAGGGCAAAAAAGCCGGCTGCAAGTTGGGCGGGCTGATGCACCCGGGGGGACTGCCGGAACTGCTGTCTGCGTCCGAACAGGCAAGCTGGCTGCGCATCGAGACTTGGTCGTCGGAAGCCTATGCACTTACCGAAAAGCCGGATACCGGCTTCAACCTGCTGATCATCCCGATCAACAACAATGCCAACTGGCGGGAAGAACTGAGGCATTGGTTGGAGGAGACCGGCAGAGTGGAGCGGTCTGAAGCAATCATGGGCTTTGCCATCGAGTACCTGCCGGAGACCGATAAAATCTATCATTTCAATAAAACGGAAGATTTATTGTTTTGGCTGGGTTTTTGGGCAAAACATCTGGCGGTTAAGTTTGCCGGCGACGTCCCGCTGCTGAAAGAGCAGTCCGGGGCCAACAAGGAACTGTTGTACATAATGGGCAGCGGCATGAGTGCTTTGTTGCTTTGCTGCGCTCATTTTACCTGGAATGTTTACCAGAAAAACCAATTTGAAGCCGAATACCTTGATTTACAGCAAGTTGAGCAGGAAATGGCCGATCTGCGCAAAACCATCGTCAGCAATCAGGATAAAAGCCGCGAATTGAAAAAACAACTGGCCGATCTGGGCGGCAATATCAGTATTATTCCCTATGCTATAGCATCGTTGCAAAAAAGGCCGGCCGAGTTATTGTACCGTTTGGCCAACGGCAGTCCTGAAGATTTGATTATCGAGCAGATCAGCAGCGATCGGGATAAGGTGATCGTTTCCGGAGTCGCTCTGCTGCCGCATTTGCCCAATGATTTAGCCGAGCACATTGAAGCGAATTTCAAACAAGTTTCCTGGCTGGTCAATCCTCCGACTAAAAAAGATATGGCGATTTTTGACCGGGGCGGCCCCTGGTCTTTTGAAATTGTTTTGGATGATAAAGGGCTGCAGGGGTTTGCGAAAGAATAAATGAATGCAGAAGAAAAACGCGAACAGCTTTTAAAAAGAATACTGCCGGCTTTGGTGATTAGTGTGATTTATTTTGTGTTTATCAGTGACATCATGGTGAAAAAAGCGGAGAAAGCTGAACAGGATTACGAGACTATCCACCGCAAGGGTGTTTCTCCGGCATCCTTGCCGGGCATTCGTAATCAATTTAACCGCAGCCAGTCAGAGATCGCTGAGTTGCAACGAAAACAACAGGACTATCGCGGACAATTGAAAGGTATGGCCGGCTTTTTGTCGCAAGAGCAGTCAACAAATAAATCGACCGCCTTGCTGTCGGCGATTTTGGCGAGACATCATATTCAGGTGATCGAAGAAAAAAGCGAGACCATGACCGAAGACAACCTGCCGCCGTCGTTGCGGGAAGTCCGCAATTGGCTACAACAATCCGGCGAGGAAAAACAGGATTTCATCAATGTACAGCATTTAAAACTGAGCGGTTCGTATCTGGATATGTATCAAGCCATGCTGGAAATGGCGAAAACCAAATTTCCGGCGATACCGGTAAATTTATCCATGCTTTCCGGCGCGGAAAAGGAAGAGGGGCAGGCTGGCGAAGAGCAGCAATGGGAGCTGATTTTATGGATGTAGCGATAAATTCCGGACAACGGGGTGGTTCCCCCATCCCTATCACGGGAATGGATGCGGCGGTGTATATTACCGCCGGCGAAATTGTGAAATGCACTGTTTTCGAACAGTCCGAGCATGGGGCCGGTCTGCTCAGTGACGCATATCTGCCTGACCTACAGCCGGGTATTGAAATTACCTTATCGATGCGAACCGGTATTCATACCAATACCCGCCGGGCGCTCGTCAGTTGGGTTGAAGATAACGTCACACCAATGCGTCTGGGTGTGGAATTTATCGATCATATCGGCCTGACTCCGGAAAATCATCGACTGGATGTCGAAAAAATCCGGGTTGATCCGGTCTGCGCGCTAAGAATTCCGGCGGCCGTCGCTTTACGACGCAGGATTTTGCCGTTTCTGCAAACGGATAAAGTGCTGCACGTAGCTTGCACCGAAATAAAAAATGCCGGCATGGCGAATTCTATCGAACGCATGCTGAAAGCGACGGTCTGCCTTTGGCATGTCGATGCCGGCAAGTTGGATAAGGTGCTAAAAAATATTTACGGCAATGCCGCTCCCCAAACGGCCCCGTCAATGCCAACTGCAAATGTAAAATCCGCGGACAAAAACAATGCCGTTGCCGATTTAGGCGACAGCCTGCTTTATGCCGCATTTGTCCGGGAAGCGTCGGATATTCATATCGACCCCGGACATCAAGGTGCGCGCATCAGGTTCAGAGTCGACGGCCAATTGGAATTTTACGAAAAGATTAAAAAGGATATGTACACCGAATTGAGCAGCCGCCTGAAAGTGATGGCAGGTTTGGATATCGCCGAAAAACGCGCACCCCAGGACGGACGGTTTACCCACTATTTCCCCGGCAGCAACCGACGTGTGGATATTCGCCTGGCAACGCTGCCGACCAAATACGGTGAGCGCATTACCATGCGTTTGCTAGCGGTGCAGACCGCTGCGCTGACGTTGGACAAACTGGGCTTTAGCGCCGTGCATCAACAGATGATAGAGAGTTTTTTGCACCGCCTGCAGGGCATGATGATCTTGACCGGGCCAACCGGCAGCGGCAAGACCACTACCTTGTATGCCGCGATTCGTTTGCTATTGCAGGAGCGCAACGTCAACATCATCACCGTCGAGGATCCGATCGAATATGAAATCGACGGCGTCGCGCAATGCGAAGTGGATCATACCGGAGAGAAAGTGGATTTTGCCAAGGCATTGCGCAGTATTTTGCGCCACGACCCGGATGTGGTGATGATCGGCGAGATACGCGACAAGGAAACCGCCGATATCGCCATTAAAGCAGCACTTACCGGACACATGGTGTTCGGTACGCTACATACCAATTCCGCCGCGGCTTCAATCACCCGGCTAATCGACATGGGGGTCAAGCCTTATTTAGTGGCCGCCGCCCTGCGCCTTACCGTGGCGCAAAGATTACTCAGGCGGCTATGTCAATTCTGCCGCATTGCCAGACCTTTAACCGAAATGGAAGCCATAGCCATCGACCGACCGGAACTGGGCGGTATTACGATTTATGACGCCTGTGGCTGCGTCTATTGCGGCAATAAAGGCTATGCCGGACGTATCGGCTTGTATGAATTATTGGAGTTGCGCGAGGAATGGGCAAGAGCGGTCGCCGAGGGGGAAAAAGAAGGTGAACTGTTGAGAAAGATGCGCGCAGCAGGCGTTAAAAGCCTGGTTCAGGACGCTATCGACAAGTTGATCGCAGGGGATACCTCTTATCAGGAAGTATTGCAGATTGCTTCGTCGTGGTAGTGAGGGTTAATGATGCCGAATGATTTTTTTATTTCCCATCACCCAATCCTCCCCTAAGTAAGGGAGTGGGGTACGAAAATAACATCATGCGATAACAGATTCGCTGCTGACTTAACCAACAATAAAAATCAAATCGAAAAATAAATTTGTAGTTAATTCCATGCCTTTTTTTAGTTATACAGCCAGAGACCGTAGCGGACAGCAGACTGCCGACAGCATTGAAAGTGACAGCCGCGATGTGGCGATAATGTCGTTGCGCCAACAAGGACTGCTGGTGCTGCAAATCGCCGAGGTAAAAAGTGACCAAAACCAGGAAAAGAATTTCAGTCTGAATCCACTGCAGTACCGATCCATCAGGCTTTACGACATTGAGCGCGCCTTTCATGAATTGGCGGTGATGCTGCGCAGCGGCATCAGTGTGCTCGATGCCCTGGAGATGATTCGCAAGCACAGCCG
>JBNLCC010000038.1:0-1968 GCA_050303615.1 Methylococcaceae bacterium
TATAGCCGCCAGTCGAATCGGGGCGTTCAAAGATTCATCGGCTTAATACAGGTATTCGCCACAGTGACAACTTCATCCCTCACCAAAGCCTTCGCACTCCTGTTATGCACTTGGGGATTCCTGTATTTTGATGTTTTTCCCGGGTTGATTGATAGCTCGGTAAATACTTCTAAACCGTTGCAAAATATCGCGTTTCATATTCTGCCCCAGGGTATACTTAGCGTCTTTCGGAAAGTCCGTGGTCACTTCAAAAATCTTTAGAATCAACTGATAAGTATCCCGGTAAACCGGCAAGTCATAATACAGCACCATGGCTCAGAAAAATTCGACCGCTTCGCGGTAAAAGAAAATAGTTAAAGGGCTAAATAGTTAAAAAGCCCGCACAGCACGCACTCTGAGCGTGCCGCTCTTATTGTCAAGGCTCTGGAGGCCATCGAAGAAGTACTGGTACCACGCGTCGTTGCTATCGAGCTCGGTAGAACCCCAGTAGTAGTCATCGGCAAAACCGCCCACACTATCTCGTACTTGATATAACAAGTTTAACTCCTCATCTGACGGCAAATACCAGTCGCCATAACACGTTTCCGATGCCGAACCTGTACATGGGGAGGTGCCATCATCCCGTATTTTATAATCGGCGGCAACCTTGGCGGCAAAATTCCCTACCGGATTATCTCCGATCTGGGCGGCGATGATTAAGTCGGTATTCCTTCGGCCTGCGCCGATGCCATCGCCTGTTGCGCCGGTAACTCGATAAGTTCCGTTATACCATTGAATGCCAGTACTTTGGTCTGCTGAGGCCGCTATCAAACCATGTTGCCCGGTGTCATCGAGCCAAAAGATGATACCGCCCTGATATTGATCGCCTATGGCATGAGAAAGTGGGAGCAAGTTGTTGATGTTATTAATCTGATTCTGTAAATTGCTATCACCAGTCTTGCGGTTAGTGATTTCTTTTTGAAGTTCCGCTTTCGTAGCAAAGGGAAAATATATAAAGGGATTGTGATTGTCTATCGAGACAGCAAATACATTCAAAGACATCAGCAATCCCAAGCTGATGAAAAAAGCTCTGACAATCAGCGAACCTGGCTTAACCAGGATCAAAGTCGTTTTCGGATTTATAGTCTTCATGGTCATACCTCCAAATTTATGTTAATGTGTTGATAGAAGAAATAACTTAAGAACAAAGGTATTCTGGGGTAAAATCATTCATTGCAGCTGCTCCGCCGTGTCTCTGGAAAAGATTAAACGGGAGTTTGTTCCGGTTTATCTCGATCTGTATCCAAGTTAAGCCACCGATTTTAAAGCTAACTGTGGAGCGATAATCTCAGCATTCCCCTATATCAAAATAGTTGCAAACTTTATAGATTGCAACTCTATCATGTCTAATAAATTTAGTTGCTTTGGCCTAAAACCCTGACCTTCCGTTCTGTTAGGACGATTCAAGCGCATTCTTTCTAAATCGGTCTGAGGCGTTGGCTAGTGGTGTTCGTTAACAATGCTGACCGGCTGCTTTCCAGAGTTGACCAGACATTCACTGGTAATTGGCGAGTGACTGTTCCTGGCCGTTTTTCGCCCGTTAGATAAAGACTGATTAGCATGACAATAAGTCTCCTTCCACAAATTATTAGGAGTTTGTCATGCACACAGAAATCAAAAATCATAACGATGGATATATTCCATGGAATAAAGGCAAATTGATCGGTCAGAAATTACCTCTCAAATTGAAAGAGATATGGACCATTCGAATTCGGTTACAAATGGATAACAAAACTCGAGAATTAGCTTTATTCAATTTAGCCATTGATAGCAAGTTGCGCGGCTGTGATTTGGTAAAGCTTCGAGTATGTGATGTTGCCCAAGGAAACCATGTGTCGAAGCGAGCAACGATTATGCAACAGAAAACACATCGTCCGGTTCAATTCGAGATCACCGAACAAACCAGAAACGCACTTGAAACTTGGATTA
>JBNLCC010000039.1:0-4471 GCA_050303615.1 Methylococcaceae bacterium
ACCGGCCTGCAAGGACATCTCTCCTTGTTTGACGGTTTCTGGGAACAAACCCTGGGTCTGGCCTATACCCATACCAACCGGGTTACCCGGGATGCGATGTCCGGTTCCTTCGTACCCTTCAGTGAATTTGACGGCAACCGCTTCAAAGTAAATTGGCAAAATGACCTGCACCTGCATGAAACCAATACGCTGACCTTGGGTTTCGAGGATGAAGAGGATTGGATGGACACCGATACCCTGCCGCGCAGTTCACAAAATACCGCCGGTTATTTTCTGCAGGATCAAATCCGCTTGTGGGAACGCTGGTTTACCACCGCCGGCGTGCGCTACGACGACAATAACCGCTTCGGCGGAAAAGTAACCTGGCGGGTCACGCAATTGGTGTCCATCGATGAAATCGGCATGCGCTTGAAGGGCAGTTACGGTACCGGCTTTAAAGCACCCTCGCTATACCAGCTGTTTGCGCCGCCCGACCCGTTTTTCGGCCCGATCGGCAACCCCGATCTCAAACCGGAAACCAGCCGCGGCTGGGATGCCGGATTTGAACAAACCTTGTGGGATGAACGGGTTTTATTCGGCGCCAGCTACTTCAACAACCAGTTTGACAATCTGATTGCATTCACTACCGGCTACCAGAATATCGACAGTGCTTCCTCGAGCGGTGTCGAATCCTTCGTCGAACTAACGCCGCTGGATGACTTGACCCTACGCGGCAACTACACCTACACCCATACCCGCGACGACAGCACCGACTTGCCGCAGTTACGGCGTCCGCAAAACAAAGGCAGCGTCAACATTAATTACCGTTTTTTACAAAAAGCCGAGGTAAACTTAAATGTCGTTATTGTCGGTAGACGCGACGACCTGGACTTCTCCAGCTTCCCGTTCAACCGGGTGCAATTGCCCGGTTACACGCTAGTCAATCTGGCCGGCAGTTATGATTTTACCCAATATATCAAGGCTTTTGTACGGCTGGACAATGTGTTCGATAAACAATATCAACAGGTTCTGGGTTATGGTACCAGCGGAGTTGCCGCCTACGGCGGTATAAAAATCAGTTATCAATAAAAGTAATAAGGCCGACTGCATCCCAAATCATTTCCGCCCGCCCGATGGGCACTAAAACAATGCCTCGGGCCGGCATCGATAATCGATGCGGGCTCATAGCCATTTCCGGCACCACTGACGTCGCCTTTATCCGCTGCTTTAGTCCATATTTAACACCCCAAATAAAACCACCTTTACTATCATTGCGTTACAGTTTCAAAAAGATCCGTGTGGCACTACATTTTAAAAAATAACCTCTATGTTAGGTGGATTAGACGATGGTTTTCGTGGTGCCTCCGGGCGCCGGATTGAGGTTAAGGGCACGGTAAATCGCCGCTTGGTCCGGCTCGGCTTGAGTCGCCTTGCGCACGTGCAACGCACGGCCGTCAGTGCGGCGGAAGCTGGCGGTAACGCGGCATTGGCCGGCGAGGATGCGGCGGATGGTTTGTACGAATTGGTAAGCCAAAACGGTAATAAACAGACGGCCGTCGACGCGCTCCTCGTTGTGATGGAACACCGGACGCAGGCCAAGTTCGCTTTTGAGACTGCGGAAGACGGCTTCCGAATCGGTGAGGGTGGTATAGGTGCGCCACAGCTTGTCTTCGCTCCACTCGGTTTCGTTGCTGTGCAGGCAGTACACAACCGGATGGGTGAGGCGTGTGCCGGGGACCGCTTGTCTTGTCCAAGTCAAGGTGACGGCTTTTTTCCCGGTGGTGTCGGGCTGCAGTTCGATTGTATAGTGTTGCCCGACGCCGTGGAATTTCTGCTTGAGCCGGCCAATGCGTTGCCAAAGTTTGTCGAGGCGCTTTTCGGTGCGCGGCTTGGCGAGGCCCTCGGCGATCGCATTCAATGCTTTTTCGAAACGCGTACAAAAGCGCTCGACCATGGCATCCTCTTTCTGTTGCCGGGCCGGTGAATGACAATAGAGCCGCACTTCCCGACCGTCTTCGTCGAGTATTTTTTGGCAGTGGACGGTCTGGCCGGTGGCAGTGCTGACGCCGATCGCCTGATCGGGGTCAAACTGCCGGGAGCGTTCGCGGCTGACGACCAGATAACGATAGCCTTGATCGCGCAGCCAATCGATGTTGGCGTCGGTGGCGATGCCGGCATCCATTACCACGAGCGCGCCCGGCGGCACCTTGAGCTCGTTGAGCATCGTCTCCAAGGTACCCGCTTCGGCGACATTGCCGGCAAAGGTTTGCGAGGCGCGTACAAAGCCGCTGCCGTCGACGACCAGGCCAAGCGTAACTAGCGCACAGTCGCTGCGTTTTTCTTTCGAGCACCCGTGCCATGCTCTGGGATTCGAGGGTGCTTCGCCTTCGAAATAGGTGTTTGTCAAATCATACAGGGTGACGGTCGTCTCCAGTGCAAACAGGTCGCAGACCCTGCCGAACAGCGCCGACTCGATCACCGTATGGCGCTTCCAGAGTGCATCCGACGCCCGATACAGCGCCATCAGCGGCAGGCTTTCGAAATCGACATCCAGCAACTCGCCCAAACCACTTTGCTGGCCCAACCAACGGTGCGCCGCTAACTCCGAGCCCGGCACCGCCATGCGCGCAATGATCGCGCCGATGATCGTGGTACACTGCACCCCGTTCAACCCGGCTGCCGCCAATAACTCGGCAAAACCCAGTTGCTGCATCGCCCACAGCGCCACCTGTTCCACCCCAACCGTGCGCGGCCTAAGCGGCGCCAGTGAGTCCACATCGAGACTTTGCAGATCGGGTGTCGGCGGCGTCGTGGGTGGTTGCCCGGAGTCTCGCTGGACGACCTCTTCAGAAGCTGAAACAGACGCAACGCTTCCCTGCCGCGCCACCAACAAGGCCGCGATGCGCTGCGCCTCCCGCTCCACCGACAGCGGACACTCGAGCGGTTGCAGCGGGGTTTGACAAGCCAAGATCTCATCAACCCGTGCGCACAGCAGCGGCCACTGGTCTTGTTCAATCGCAAAATGCCGTCCGAGGTTCAAGAGCGTCGACTGGCGGATTTTACCGGCCACGCGTTCGCTCTTGACCAACCGATAGGTATAGTAGCGCTCACCGCTGGCGGAATTGTTGGTATGGGTGCGTCGGATGTACATGCCGTGTCGATAACGCAAGCGGGCCGCCTGCGCAAGACCCTGTAACAACTTTTATGGCCCTACATTTCAGAAACCCCATACCGGGCATAATAAAATCAATTACTTATGAATAGATGAAGGGCAAAAATTTGCTAAAATAGGGGGGTGGATGTTAAATATGGGTTAGGAACCAACTCACATTTTATTATAAAGCATAAGGAAATTTTGCTTTCTCGCTGCCATCCTCTATCATTAGAAAATTTCCCGACCCCCAACTTTAGTTATGACCCAATTGTATACTCCGAAGCGTGCCAAAGGTTTTTACTTTGCACTAATGATCTTGTGTTTTGCCGGCTGCGATGACGGCACAGGCCATCAGGAAAGCTGGTTAACCGAGTCTTTAATAACACCGGAGCTCAATGTACCGGCGAGGCAGGATGACTCTAGCTCCGGCAATGAACCTACCGCCAATGCGGATCAAGAGCAATTATTGGAACAAATTCACGACCTGGAAGCGAAACTGGTTGAAGCAAATAGTTTAAAACCCAGACTCGAAGATGCAGCGAGGGAAATCAACGCATTGCAAGAACAACTCAATGCGGCTGATAGCCAATTAAACGATATGCAAAAACGCTGCGCATCAACTGCTATGGTTCCCGAAACAGGCGTCAATAATGACGAAGAGAGACATCTTGCATTGGCCGCCCAACATCTGCGCTTACTTGACACCCTGTCCGAATTAAAAGACGAACTGCAAAATCTGGATGTCAAATACAATGAATCTCAACAGCAAATCAATCTATTACAGACGGAGCTTGATTCTTATCGGCAGCGGGAAACCGGCCTCCTCGAGAATCACCAGCCCAATTGATCATAAAAAAATCAAACGTCCTGCTTAAAAGAGAAAATCATGCGGTATTTTACAACGGCATTCAATTTTTCCGGTAAAACCGTCCCAAAAATTTTTCTGTTGCTCTTGTTTGCAATAACGCATCTCGCCTTCGTTCAGGACAGCTATGCAGTCAGCACAACGGCCGGAACATTAAACGTTACCGTCACCGATGCAGTGAGCGGCGTAGCGCTTACCGGCCTTAAAGTCTATGCATACGAACGTCTTGACGACGGAACCGAGCAATGGCGCACCAGCGGTTTTACCGATAATAACGGCAGCATAATGTTCCAATTGGACGGGCTGGAGGAAGGACGCAGCTTTTTTCTGAAAACCAATCCCTACAATACCGGCTATGCCTATAGCCGAAACATCAACGTAGCGGGGGATTTTATTTTTAACGTGGGCACGTTGCAGGTTACGGTGCTTGACTATCGTAACCGCACACCATTAACCAAAAGCAAAGTGCACCT
>JBNLCC010000040.1:0-34498 GCA_050303615.1 Methylococcaceae bacterium
TCTTTTTTCTTTCAACATCTTTCTGCGTTCCTCCAGCTTCCGCTTCCGCTCTTCAGCGCTAAGCGGAGTGCGCCTCTCCCCCGCCTTTCCGGAAGAACGGCCATGCTCCGATTTTTGTTTGCGCCGCTGCCTTTCCGGCTTACCTTGTTTATCCGCCGCTCTCTGCGTCTCCGGCGGGGAGGATTTCCTCAATAAAATTTCCTGCGTGGCTCCGCCGCTGGAAATGATCACCCTGTCCGAGCGGATAGCGTCTATTTTCCAACCTAAATATTCCTCGTCGACGGCTATCTGTTTAAATTTGTCTCTTGCTTCTTTGGGTGCAGGGTTCTCAAACAATGCCACGACTCCCTCCGGCGTATCCATACTGCCGATTAGCTGTAATTTAAATTCACCTACCGCTTCCGCCGCTGTTTTACCGTCGGCCCCTCCCTCCAGCTCGGCCAAGGCTTGCTCGGAAAGTTCCAACGGCCTGCGGCCTTCAATGAACAGCGGCCGATCCACCGTCTCGGCATAATGATCCGCCGGATATTGCAAAAAATCAAATTCCGGCAAGGGATCAACCTGGTAATCCGCGCTTACCGGACTGTTGATGGCCGCCAGAATCTTGTCCCGATGATGCGCGGCGAACAGCCACTCACCGAACAACACCACGATTAACACAACACTGCCGACGGAAAACAGCAGTGCAATTTTGTATTCCCATCTAAGCTGATCCATTAGCCCGCTTTCCTCATAAAACTAACCACGGTCAGGTTGACGTTAAGCTGATCACTGGGTTCGAATTGCCTGGTTTTAGGATTGCGCCTGCCACGCACCGGCGTAATATCAAGCTGTTCGACAATCAATAGCGGTTTGGAGACCTCAATTTCATACAGTACATTTCTAAGCATTTCCATCGTTGCGGACAACCTTAGCTTGACGCCGAAACGGATTAATTTTCCCTCATCCTTCTGCGGCAGCACCTGGGTGCTGGTCAGGTTTCCGCCGACGGTCGATATCGTGTTTTTTATAAACTGCTGCATTTCCGCCGACGCCATCGCTTCCGTTTCCTGTGCGCTCAAATAGCCCTGCTCGGCAATCTGCCTGCGGGTTTCCTCAACCTGGCCAAAAATCAGCTCGCGGCTTGCAATAATTCGTTTATAACGTTGTATTCTAAACACCAGCTCATCAACGGTACTGTTGATTTCCTGATGCTTTGCCCATAACGGCCAGACGATTGTCGTCAGCAGCAGCAAAACCATACCCGCTAATAATCCGATCGCCAGCCAGCGTTGCTGAGACTTGCTGAGCATCTCATTCATCGGCGTTTCCTGCTATGACTTGCGTTGCAATTTGAAACCTTTCAAGACCGCTTTGCCGATCTTCGGTTACCGGGGAAACAAAGCGCGTATTATCGAACAATTCGGAGCCTTCCAGAGATCCGATCAGTGACGACGCCGACGGTGATAACCCTTGTATATGCAACGATCCGTTATGAAACTTTATTTGTGTCAGCCAAGTATCGTCTTTGATGTGGGCGCTTAAAAACTCCAGTAACTCAACCAACGACGGTTCGTTGCTTTTATTACCGATCAGCGCCTTGGATTCGTCATAAAGCAATTCTATTTTTTCTTTAATTGCATTAACCTTGCGCGCCTGGTTTTCCGCTTTTCGCGCTTCGTCGCGCAACATGTCCACAGTCCGGTAATCCAGCCACAGCGGCGCCACCAACACAGCTCCCAAAAACAACAACATAACCCCCATTGCCGAGAACATATACACTTTCGGCATTTTATCCTTTTTACGCCTCTGTTCCACCGGCAGCAGGTTGTATCGTCTGCGTTGATGATCGACGGTACTGGGCTCCTGCGCGCAATCAAGGCAGGACGGCTGCAACCCCCAATCCTTGACTTCTTCAAGCAATTGCCTGACATTTGCTATCGGCATCAATATCAACAGGATTTTAAGCTGCTTGTTTACTTTGTCCCTATCAAGCACCACATAATCAAAATAAACCTGCTCGGGAACAAACGGCGTATAGCGATCCAATTCGTAAGTGATTACCTGTTGTAAATTGGCCGCCGCCGCATCGGGTATGTATATTTGTTTTACAACCCCATACTTCGCGGGCATTCTGAGCAACACCTCGGCGTTGGCAATCGCCTGCTGCTCATTCAGCAACACTCGAAATTGCGATTTTCCCAAATCATTTAATTGGAAATTACCAATATCCGTGCTACTGTCGCCATTGACCAGCTTGACCGCCAGGTTTTTGTCATCCGCTTCGATGATCAATAAGCTTCGGCTCTCGTTAACAATTTGCCTCACCTTGTCCGGCAATAAAGCGCGCAGTTCCCCACCCCACCAACGCAAAAAAGCGGGTATGTCAACATGTATTTCGGTGTCGAGCTTTAGCATTATTCAATTCAGTTACTTTAATTATCCATAACGGATCAAAATAATGATCCTTCGTTAACCGGGGCGCTGTGCCATTCAAGCACGGTAAAAGGCAAGCCTTTTTCGGACGGCACTTTTTTAATCACCGCTTTGGTTTTACCGGTATTGCCGTTGTCCAACATCGCTTCGGCGACCAGAGTATAAACACCCGATGAGCTATTTGAAGTTCCGGAAATTCCCGGAAATTCCGGCGCAGGCTGGGAATTTTTTGCGCTTTCGGTGCGTTCCGTAATATAGTTCTCAGCCGTTTGCTCATCCATGTCGGGTAAAGCCATCAACACCTCCTTTGGGGATTTTGCAGGGTTGACTTTGTTGCTGTTCGAATGCACCGTCACAATCGGTACCAGCCGGTTATACACATCCGCATTCATTCCTAATACCATTTGTAGTTCTTCAATTGCCTGGAAGTTCTCGTTGGAGGGACCGTAACTCAATCCTGCAGCACTGTAGTCGTCCACTTCCGCCCCGTGTAAACGCGCTTGCTCGTCACTGTCCTGCCAATCCTGAATACCCTCTATAATTTTATCCTGCAACGTTTCATCCGCCCCCGCTTCGCTGAGCGCCCCGCGCAATAATTCCGGTTCGGGATTGTTGACACTGATTTTGCCGGATTCGTCAGTTATTGTTATTCTGATCCTGGCCCCTTCAAATTCAATTTCATAGATCGTGCCGTCTGACAGCCATTGCTGTTCTTCATCGGCCTGCAGCAACATCAGCATAGCATAGTTTATTCCCGCTTCAGCTAAAGCCGAAGTCTGCGCCATATCCCTGAAATTGCCGGCAATAGATAATTCGCGCTGCATCGTCAATGCAAAACTGCCCGCCATAATAGTGGATAACACCAACATCCACAACACTAATAACAGTGCCACACCGGAGGAGGAGGAAGGTCTGCCCGATATCATCGTATTACACCGGGTGCGAAACGGCGATTAGTTCGTCTGATAATGGTGCTGTCCGGCTCAATTCTCGGTGCAACGACAATATCCGGCCAGACTTCGCCGTCCATCGTTTCAATGGTTACGCCGATCAACAACGGCAGTTTCTCCATTTCAACCCATTGATTGCGCCATGCGGGTTCCTCATTGCTTTCTTCGGCGCCGAAATAGAAAAACCGCACATTTCTGACCCCATCCAAAATAATGACTTCTTCACTTTTCCACTCTTTTCCTTCCATTAAAGGAAAAAAAGGCGTTATCGAGACGGTCATGTTGAGTCCTTCCTTCCTGTCGCCCGGCGCCAAACCGACGACGAACAATTGCAAACCCATTCTGCCGGCACTGGCCGGCATGCCGGTTACGAATTGCAGCCGGTCCACCGTTCCCTGAAACGAAAAAACCGGTTCGTCATAAGAAAATTTATCCTGCAACGGACGAATACCTTGCAGATGCGTATTAAAAAACCGTTGCACGACAGCCATTTGATTGACCTGGGCAATTTTTCTTTCGCCGGCATCCCAATTCTGTATACATATCCGTAAACTGCCAAACAGCAGCAGCAGCATCACACTGAGCAGGCTGGTACCCAAAAGCACTTCGAGCAAGGTAAACCCCTGTTGGCGCATCTTATTGCAATGCATTAACCCGCTTCCGCCATCCTGAGCGTGGTCAACACCAGCGACCGGTTCTCACTCTCCTCCTGCCAAGCCACTTCCACGATAATTTCATAAAGCGTCAGCGTCGGCTGCTGTTGTGCATCGGCCCCAGGCAACACATCCGTCATATAAGGCGTTACCCGGACAAACCATTGAAACTGCCGCTCTACTCCGGAACTTGCGCTTTCCTGCAACTCGCTCTCGACTCCCGTTCTGGCGAGCAATGACTGGGCAATTGCCACTGCATGCACATATTGGTCGGAAATCATTGCACTGCGCAAGCCCCTGGAAAAAATATTGATCGTTACGCCCAGGGAGATCGCCAGGATCGAAAATGCCACCAGGATTTCCAACAAAGTAAAACCTTGTTGGCGCGAAACACGGGTTTTGGTAGTCATAGACAGAACTTTATCGCTCGCGGCCAAAATATTGTTTACCTTCGACTAAATGATTGATCCGGTTCATATTTATCGGTTATGTCAACTTGGCCGGTCAGCCAGTTGACATCCACCAATTTTTTGTCCCCCTCGATTTCCAAGGTAACCCGGCCGCCTGTCGACGACCCGTCAGGATAAAACCGAATACGACCCTCGCCTTCTCCCGACAATTCCGATTGAGCGGTCACTAACGTGATATCGATGATTTCGGGTATCTGAAAATTTTTTTCCCTGCCGCTAACCCGGTATTGGTTTTTTTCAAGGTCGACGGTAAACACCGTCTCGCTATTAGTTACCAGGGCCTGGCCCCTGAGATAGCGTAGCGCCGAAGCGACGCTACGGGCAGCGCCCTGCAGTTTTGCACTGTTTTGCCCCGACCCAATGTTGGGTATCACAACAGCGCTTGAAATAACCAACACGACAAGCACGACCATCAGCTCAATCAACGTAAAGCCTTGGTTTGTAATCGCTGATTTGGCCATGGTAGGTTAATGACAGTTAATGTCGTAAATGGAGAAGTTTACGATTACGGCAATTTGCAACGCAGCCCAATGATTGCCCGGTTGTTTACGGATAAAGCGATTATCTGCAATTAATCCCAGCTGGTGATATCCTGGTCCTCGCCTTCGCCGCCTTCTTTTTCATCGGCACCGAGTGAATAGACATCGAATTTGCCGTGTTCCCCGGGGGAACGATAATGATAATCCTGATACCAGGGGTCCTGAGGCACTTTATCCTTACGCAGATAGGGACCGTTCCACCTCGGTGCATCCGACGGTTTTTCCACCAATGCCGCTAGCCCCTGATCGGTGGTGGGATAGCGCCCGACATCAAGACGGTACATATCCAACGCACCGGCCAAGTCCTCTATCTGGACTTGGGCTGTTTTGGTTTTCGCCCCGCCTAAATGTTTCATTACCTGCGGCCCGACCAGTCCGGCAAGCATACCGATTATGGCCAACACAACCAGCAGTTCTATCAAGGTAAAACCTTTATTCGGGTTCGCTATAGATTTAAATTTTGCTTGTACTTTCATTCCTGTCACTTGTTTTTAATTTTAAGAAATTTATTCAACTCTCACCGTAGCGAGAATATTTACCGAAAGCCATCCGCTTATTTAAAAAATTACCGCCTCATACTGACAACCTCGTATCGTTATTCTAAACGACAACATCAAAACGCCAAATCATTCACACTGAGAATAGCGGATAAAATTGAAATGATAATTCCGGCAATAACCAAACCCAAAGTTACAATCAGGAACGGTTCCAGCAGCGTCAGCATCCGCTCGACAGTGATTTTGAGCTGTTTGTCATAAACATTGGCAATCCTCTCCAGCATTTCTTCCAACTTTCCGGTTTCTTCGCCGATTTTTATCATCTGTACCGCCATTTTTGGAAACTGTGCGTTGGCCAACAATACCCCGGACATGGTTTTGCCCTGCTTCAAATCCTGTTCCGCTTCGGACAGCATATCCATAAAAACCTTGTTGCCGACCGTTTCTTTGGCAATGGCCAGCGCGGTAAGTATAGGAACACCGTTAACCAGCAAAGTTCCTAACGTCCGGCTGAAAGCGGCGACCGTCATATTGGCGATAATTTCTCCGGCAATCGGTAGACGCAGGAAAAAACGATCCCAGACTGCCCTACGGTTCTCATCTGAAAATTGATACTTCATAAATCCGTATAACCCCGCGCCGCCCAGAATCAATAGCCACCAATAGCTTTGCAGCCACTCGGCAATACCGACGACTACCTGGGTTGAAACAGGCAATTCTTTGCCGGCACTGTCAAACATTTCCGTAAATTGGGGGACGACAAAAGTCAGCAGTAAGAACACCGACGCTATCGACATGATGACCAAAATCGTGGGGTAAATCAGTGCGGTTGTTACCGTATCTTTTAATTCCTTGGACTGATCAAGATAATTCGATAAACGCCTCAGGATGTCTTCAATATTACCGCCTGCTTCGCCGGCCCGCAGCATGTTCAGGTAAAACTTGGAAAAAACGTTGCCTTGCGTGGCAAGTGCGTCGGCTAACGTCGAACCGGCTTTGATTTTTTCCAGAATTTGCTCGATTAACAAGGTAATATTGGATTGTTCTTCAAGAGAATCCATTAATACCACCAGAGAACGATCCAGGGGCAGCCCTGCCTCCAACAAGGTGGCTAGTTCCTTGGTAAACAACGTAACTTCTTTTTGCGTTAAGCCGGTACCCTTTTTACCGAATCTCATCCAATAAAACGGTTTTGCACTCTGCAGCGAGACATCGACGGGAATGTAGCCGTCCGCCTGCAGCAGTTTGATTAACGACTGCTCATCCGCAGCGTCCCTGATGTCTTCAATGATATTGCCGGAATTATCAATCGCCTTAAATACATAGGTAGCCATATCAGGAGCCCATGGTGACACGCAGAACTTCTTCCACTGTGGTAATTCCTTTGACCGCCTTGGCCAAGCCGTCATCATACATGGTTAACATACCGTCTTTAACGGCTTGCTCGTTAATTTCTCCGGCTTCTTTATGCATAATAACCAACTTTCTGATCGCATCGGTCACCACCAAAAACTCAAAAATGGCGACTCTTCCGCGATAGCCGATGCCGCCGCATTGTTTACAGCCGACGGCACGGTAAAAATTAATCTCCCCCTCGGGAACAAAGCGCCGCAAGCGCATTTCCTCAATCATTTCGGGCAATACCGGATATGACTCTCGGCAATTCGGGCATAGTCTCCTCACCAAGCGTTGCGCCAAAATGCCGTTAACCGTTGAGGTCAGAAGATAATCCTCAAGCCCCATGTCCAAAAGCCGGGTGACTCCGCCCGCAGCGTCGTTGGTATGCAGCGTGGATAACACCAAATGTCCTGTCAAAGCCGATTGCACCGCGATTTTAGCTGTTTCCAGATCGCGCATTTCACCGATCATGATCACGTCCGGGTCCTGCCGCACGATGGAACGCAACGTACTGGCAAAGGTCAACCCTATTTGCGGTTTCACCTGAATTTGATTGACCCCTTCAAGCTGATACTCTACCGGATCTTCTGCGGTGATGATTTTTCGGTCCGGAATATTGAGCCGGCTCAATGCGGTATACAAGGTAGTTGATTTGCCGCTTCCGGTTGGACCGGTAATCAGGATAATGCCGTGCGGCTGTGCGAGCACCTCAAAAAAACTCTTGGCATTGCTTTCGTTAAATCCCAGCGCTTCAAAGTCCAATACCGTACTTTCTTTGTCCAACAAACGAATAACAACGCTTTCACCATACATAGTCGGCGTGGTCGACACGCGAAGATCAATTTCCTTGCCGTGCATCTGGATTTTTATGCGGCCGTCCTGGGGCAGTCTGCGTTCGGAAATATTCAGCTGGGCCATCAACTTTATACGCGAAATAACCGCGGCGGTCGATGAAACAGGCGGCGCTTCGATATTTTGCAACACACCGTCGATACGCAGCCGGATCTTTAATGACCGTTCAAAAGGTTCGATATGGATATCCGACGCCCTGGTTTCCAGCGCGCGCTGAAACACCAGATTGACCATCCTGATCACCGGCGCTTCACTGGCAAGGTCTTTTAAAGTTTCAATGTCATCCTCATCAATGTCGGCGTCACTGAAATTGCCGACCAGTTTACCCATTTCCGACCGGCCCTCGCCATATTGCATTTCGAGTGCATTATCGATTTCAGTGCCAATCCCGACCTTCATAACAATATCTTTGCCGCTGGCTAACTTTAAAGCGTCCGACACAAAGGAATCAAAGGGGTCGACAACGGCGATTTCAAGTGAATCTGTATTTTCCGACAAGCCGGCAATGTGATATTCTTTTAGAAAACGTAAAGATACATCGCTCAAAAAAGGACTCTGTTCCGGAAAATCCGCGGCTTCCACCAATTGCAGTTCACTTGTGTCCGCAATAGCCTGGGCGATATCCCGTTCAGCGCATAGTCCCAGTTTAGATAACAAAGCCGGAAAACTTCCTGTACTGATTTGGCCTTGCAATTTTTTCGCCCTGTTCAAGTCGGTTTCATCCAACTTGTGTTGTTCCAAAAGCCGATCGATAAATTTTTTATAGGGATCAAATAACGGTTGCGTATCTTGGTGCATCTTTAGCTTCTTAATCTTTAAGTTCGTCCATACACAGTTGCAAAGTGTGATTCCAATCCGGCATGACAAGTTCAAAATGTTTTTCCAGACGTGTCACGTCCAGCCTTGAATTCGCCGGCCGTCTGGCCGGGACAGGATACTCGGCGGTACTGATGGGGTTGATATGCTGCAAGACAATATGAATATTCCCATCGAGACGCAGTTGGTTTACAACGGCAAGCGCGAAACCGAACCAGGATGTTGCGCCGGCGGCAGACAAATGATACAGCCCCGAAACAAAGCGTCCTTGCCTCCTTGCCGCGTCGCTGCGGTGCAGGCAATGTGCGGTCGTTTCCGCGATTAAACGTGCCCATGTGGGCGCCCCGAACTGGTCGGCAACGATCTCCAATTGTTCCCGTTCCTGGATAAGCCGTCTGATGGTACGCAGAAAATTACGCCCTCTTGCCGCAAAAACCCAGGACGTTCTGAAAATCAGATAATCGCAGCCGGACTGCTGAACCGCAGTTTCCCCTGCCAGTTTGGTGCGTCCATAAATGCCTAGGGGGTTTGGCTGATCTTGCTCGTTGTACGGACCGCTTTTCGAACCATCGAAGATATAATCGGTCGAGTAGTGAATCAGCAACGCCTGATTTTTACGAGCGTGCTCAGCCAAAATGGACGGAACGTGGTGGTTGATGCAATCGGCTGCCGCCTGATCCGTTTCCGCTTGATCAACGGCGGTATAGGCAGCTGCATTGACAATAACGTCGACCGGCGTATTTTGCAAATAGCGCGTCAGTCCACGGGTATCGGACAGATCCAGATGCTTTCTATCAGGCGCAATGATTTCCCCCAAAGGTAATAAAGTCCTCAATAACTCCCAACCCACCTGACCGCTGCCGCCAAGCAATAGTATCCTCATGGGTAAACCTCGGCATCCGCAAGTGAAAGGCCTTGCGCATCTTTAGCCGATAACTGCGGTATTATTTCTTTTGGCCATTGGATATTGATTTGCGGATCGTTCCAGATAATGCAGCGTTCATGTTGCGGGGCGTAATAGTCCGTGGTTTTATAGAGAAATTCGGCATCATCGCTCAGCACAACAAAGCCGTGGGCAAACCCCGGGGGGACCCACAGCTGTTTTTTATTTTCAGCGGATAGACATTCGCCCACCCATGAACCGAAACTCGGCGAATTGCGCCGAATATCCACGGCCACGTCGAAAACTTCGCCTGCAATCACCCGCACCAACTTGCCCTGCGCCTGTTTAATCTGATAATGCAATCCGCGCAGCACATTTTTTTTGGAACGGGAATGATTATCCTGCACAAATGTTACCGGTTTATCCAGGCAGCGGTTAAATGTTTCGGCATTATAACTTTCAAAGAAAAATCCGCGTTCATCGCCGAACACTTTCGGCTCGATCAGCAGCACATCGGGAATGTCGGTTGCCGTTACTTTCAATGTGCCGTTCCTCTCGCCAGGATACGCATCAGGTATTGTCCGTAACCGTTTTTTTTCATCGGCTGTGCCAGTGCATCGAGTTGCTCGTCATTGATGTATCCCATACGCCAGGCTATTTCTTCCAGGCAAGCAATTTTGAGGCCCTGACGCCGTTCCAGCGTCTCGACGAATTGCGCTGCTTCGAGCATCGATTCGTGGGTTCCGGTATCGAGCCATGCGTAGCCGCGCCCCATCAATGTTGCGTGCAGTCGGCCCTGTTGCAGGTAACGTTTGTTGACATCGGTAATCTCCAGTTCCCCGCGGTGGGAGGGCTTGATGTCTTTGGCGATATCAACCACCTGGTTATCATAAAAATACAAGCCCGTCACTGCATAGTCCGATTTCGGATGGCGCGGCTTTTCTTCGATGCTGACCGCCTTGCCCTCGTCATCATATTCAACCACACCGTAACGCTCCGGATCCTGCACTTGGTAAGCGAACACGGTCGCACCCTGCTGCCGTTGCGCCGCCTGCAATAGTAGGCCGGCTAATTCATGACCATGAAAGATATTATCACCCAAAATCAAAACACTGGGGTCAGAGGCGATAAATGGTTCGCCGATCAGAAAGGCCTGCGCCAAACCGTCAGGCGAGTCCTGCACCGCGTAGGAAATATTCATTCCCAGCGGTTCACCATTGCCCAGCAATTGCTCAAAGCGCGGCGTATCATCGGGCGTCGAAATAATTAATACATCACGCACACCGGCCAGCATGAGCGTTGACAAGGGATAATAAATCATCGGCTTGTCGAAAATGGGCAACAATTGCTTGGATACCACATGCGTAACCGGATACAGCCGTGTGCCGGAGCCGCCGGCCAAAATAATACCTTTTCTGCTCACGATCCTGCTCCATAATGTTTATCGATCCACTGTTGATAGGCACCGCTGGTAACACGTTCCGCCCATGCTCTGTTATGCAGATACCATGATACAGTCTTACGGATTCCGGATTCGAAAGTCTCTTGCGGCTGCCAGCCTATTTGCCGCTCGATTTTTTCCGGATTGATGGCATAACGCCGATCATGTCCGGGGCGGTCCCGGACAAAAGTAATCAACGAATCATGTGGCTTATAGGGGGAATCGGGCGCCAGTTCGTCCAAAATACGGCATACGGTATGTACGATCTCCAAATTGGTTTTTTCATGCTTACCGCCGATATTATAGACTTCGCCGACTTTGCCCCGAACCAATACCGCACGAATGGCCGCACAATGATCGCCAACATACAACCAATCGCGAATATTCATGCCGTCGCCGTAGACCGGGATGGTTTTACCGGCCAAGGCGTTCAAAATAATCAGCGGAATCAGTTTTTCGGGAAACTGGTAGGGGCCGTAATTATTGGAGCAATTAGTGGTCAGTGTCGGTAAACCGTAGGTATGATGATAAGCTCTGACCAGATGATCGGATGATGCCTTGGATGCTGAATAAGGACTGTTAGGGGCATAAGGGTGTGTTTCGGTGAATGCCGGATCCGTTTTGTCCAATGAACCGTACACCTCATCGGTGGATACATGCAGAAAACGAAACTCGTTTTGCCCGTCACCCAGTTTCTTCCAATAAGCACAAACCGCTTCCAGCAAATGGAAAGTACCCAGCACATTGGTCCGAATGAAATCTCCGGGGCCGTGAATCGAGCGGTCGACGTGACTTTCCGCGGCAAAATTCAGCACCGCTTCCGGTTGATATCGTTCCAGCAATTTGTTCAGTAAAGCGACATCGCCGATATCGCCGCGGACAAAAATATGCTCGGGACTCTCTTTGAATGCCTTCAGGTTTTCCGGATTTCCGGCATAGGTCAATTTATCCAAATTGACGATGCGGTAATCCGTCGCCGCCAGACAGTCATGCACAAAATTCGATCCGATAAATCCTGCGCCCCCCGTTACTAGAATCGTTTTCGAATTATCCATAAGCATTCCTGATTTTGCCTTGTTAATTATATTTATGCGCTGAGCAGTCCGCTCAGCCAGGGCCGAAAAAACCCTGCCCGAAGATAAAAACCGCCAAAATCACACGTTGAGCATGTTTTCCAATGCCAGCCTGGCAAACTTGGCATCCTGTTCATTCACGGTAATTCTATTGACGACATGACCCTGAACCAGATTTTCCAGCACCCACAGCAAATGCTGGGGATCGGTGCGAAACATCGTAGAACACATGCAAACGGTCGGCGACATGAAATGAACGTTTTTCCCCTCCCCCTTGCACTGTTCGTGCAACCGGTTCACCAAGTTCAACTCCGTTGCGACCAACCAGCGGGTATTCGGTTCCGCCTCCCGGACAATTTTCAATATGGTTTCGGTCGAACCGATAAAATCCGACTTACGGCACACTTCAAAACTGGCTTCCGGATGGGAAATCACTTTGGTTTCAGGATAACGCCGTAAAAACTGATCGATATGTTGCGGCTGGAAAACCTGATGCACGGAACAATAGCCGTTCCAAAGTATCATTTTGGCATTGCGGATCTGTTGTTCGGTCAAGCCTCCCAAGGGTTGGTTGAAATCCCAAAGCACCATTTGTTCCAAGGGAATACCCATGGCGTAGCCGGTATTACGTCCCAGATGCTGATCAGGGAAAAACAATACTTTTTCGCGTCTATCAAAACTCCACTCAAGGATCTTCTGTGCGTTGGAGGAGGTGCAGACGATACCCTCATGCCTGCCGCAAAAAGCCTTCAGGTCAGCTGCCGAATTGATATAGGTAACCGGCGTCACCTGCGCTTCGACGTCCAATACTTGCTTCAGATCTTCCCAGCATTTATTTACCTTGGCCAGATTTGCCATGTCGGCCATCGAACAACCCGCGGCCATGTCCGGAAGTATCGCTATCTGCTCCGGGCGCGATAGAATATCCGCTACTTCAGCCATAAAATGCACGCCGCAAAATACGATGTATCTGGCCTCCGACAAGGCCGCCTGGCGGGAAAGTTTTAGCGAGTCACCCGAAAAATCGGCGTGTTTGAAAACTTCGTCACGCTGATAATGATGGCCCAATATAATACACTGACTGCCCAGTTTCTTTTTGGCCGCAATGATCCGTGATTCACATTGTTGGTCATCAAGCAACGCGTAATCTTGTATCGGTAAAACTGTACTATCTATCATCGAACTCTCAAATACCGTCCTTCTCACTCCCTTGGTGACTGTATTGTCTTTTCAGTATACAGGGCAAACACATCTGTTCACTCCTTCATAATCTGCAATCACTATTCTGCAGCCTTATTCCGTTTTTTCGGTTGCAATCGAATGCCTAATTCACGCAGTTGCGCATCATTCACGATAGCCGGTGCGTCAATCAACGGACATGCCGCAGTTTGGGTTTTGGGAAAAGCGATCACTTCCCGGATCGAAGCCGCACCGGTCATTAACATCACCAAGCGGTCCAAACCGAAGGCAATACCACCGTGCGGCGGACAGCCGTATTTTAAGGCATCGAGCAGAAAACCGAATTTTTCGCGGGATTCCTGCTCGCCAATGCCCAGTAACTGGAAAACAGTCTGCTGCATTTCGGTTTTATGAATACGAATCGAACCTCCGCCGACTTCAGTGCCGTTCAATACCAGATCGTAAGCACGGGACAACGATGTGCCCGGATTCGCTTTGAGTTGCTCGATATCGCAATTCGGGGCCGTGAACGGATGATGGATGGCATTCCAACGCTGCCCCGCTTCATCCCGCTCAAACATCGGGAAATCGACAACCCACAGCGGCTTCCATTTGCCATCGAGCATGCCGCGCTCGATACCCAATTTAACCCGCAGAGCGCCCAATGATTCGTTAACCACAGTCGCTTTATCCGCACCGAAAAAAACCAGATCGCCGGTATGGGCACCGGTTTTAGTCAACACCTGCTCGACGATAGATTCCGGAATAAATTTTAGAATAGGCGATTGCAAACCTTCAATGCCGGCATCACGATCATTAACCTTGATATATGCCAAACCTTTGGCACCGTAATTGCCGACAAATTTTGTCAGCTCGTCAATTTCTTTGCGACTTAATTCGGAGCCGTTGGGCAGGCGCATGGCGGCAACCCGACCGTCCGGATCATTGGCCGGCGCGGAGAAAACCTTGAATTCCACATCCTTCATTTCTTCGCCGATATCTACCAGCTCCAACGGAATTCTCAAATCGGGACGATCGGAACCGAAGCGTGACATTGCCTCGTGGTAACTCAATTTAGGAAATTCGGACGGCAACTGCACATCCATAATCTCATTGAATAAATGCCGTATCATTTCTTCCATCAGGAACATGATATGGTCTTCATTCATAAATGATGTTTCAATATCCAGCTGGGTGAATTCCGGCTGCCGGTCGGCACGTAAATCCTCATCGCGGAAACAGCGCACCACCTGATAATAGCGATCCATGCCGGAGATCATCAACAGCTGTTTATATAACTGAGGCGATTGCGGTAATGCGAAGAAAGCGTCCTCGTGGGTTCTGCTGGGAACCAGATAATCTCTGGCACCTTCCGGTGTCGCCTTAGTCAAATAGGGTGTTTCTATTTCAAAGAAATCATGGTCGTCCAGAAAATTACGCAAACACCGCGTCACATCGCGGCGAAAACGCATTTTTTCCTGCATTTCGGAACGGCGCAAATCGATATATCGATAGCGCAAACGGGTTTCTTCATTAACCTCGATATCGCCTTCCAAAGGAAACGGCGGCGTATCGGCCTTATTCAGCACTTCAATGGCATTGACCAACACCTCGATTTCGCCGGTCGGCATGTTTTTATTGGCTGTCCCCTCCGGACGGGGACGCACCACTCCCTGTACTTTCAACACATACTCGCTACGAACGCTCTCTGCAATAGCAAAAGTCTCCGGAGAATCAGGGTCAAATACGATCTGCACCAAGCCAGCTCTATCACGCAGGTCAATAAAAATCACACCACCGTGGTCACGGCGGCGATGTACCCATCCGCACAAATCCACAGTTTCGGCGATATGGGCGGCATTCAGTTCTCCACATTTGTGGCTACGCATAGGTTTTCTCTATCTATTCAAAAAAATCTGCCGATGTTACTTATTAACAGCGAGTAATGCAAGCTTCCGTTAATGACTGCTGCAATTGCCCCCGCCGCAGCAAGTGCTTGCAGGCTTACTCGAAACCGTTTTTTCTCCCGCCACATTGCGTTTATTACTGTCTTTAAAATCGGTTTCATACCATCCGCTGCCTTTCAAACGAAAACCGGCAGCCGAAATTTTCTTCTTTAATTCAGGCGCGGTACAGGCCGGACAGTGAATCAACGCCTCATCGCTCATTTTTTGCAAAGCTTCATATTCATGACCGCAAGCTTGACATTGATATTCATAAATTGGCATAGAGAGCACTCCAAAAAAACAAAAATTAAAATAAAAAGTAAGGTCTTATTTGGTTTTTTCAAGACCCTTGGATAAAATTAAAGACCTATTTTAATTCAAATTTCTCCCATACCATGGAAAAATTAACGATCATCCGTCCGGATGATTGGCATTTACATGTCAGAAATTCGGCAGTACTCAAAACCGTAGTTCCCCATACAGCCCGGCAATTCGGCAGAGCAATCATGATGCCCAACCTGAATCCGCCGGTAACAACGGTTGAACATGCGTTAAGCTACCGAAAGGAAATACTCGATGCCGTTCCTGACGGTACGGACTTTAATCCGCTGATGATTTTATACCTGACCGATTCAACATCGAAGGACGAAATCAAAAAAGCCGCACAAACCGATCATATCCATGGCTTTAAGCTCTATCCGGCCGGGGCCACCACCAACTCGGAGTCCGGGGTAACCAACCTGAAAGCGATCTACCCGCTATTGGAATGCATGCAGGAACAGGATCTTCCGCTCCTGGTACACGGCGAAGTCACCCGTAATGAAATCGATATCTTTGATCGTGAACGTGAGTTTATTGAGCAAAAATTAACCGCCATTGTGCACCGTTTTCCCGATTTGCGCATTGTTGTGGAACATGTCACCACCAAAGAAGCGGTGCAATTTGTCAAGTCCGCTTCGGACAATATCGCAGCAACAATCACCCCGCAGCACTTGATGTATAATCGCAACGCATTACTCGCCGGCGGCATTCGGCCACATCATTATTGTCTGCCGGTGCTCAAACGGGAAAGCCATCGCCAGGCTTTAGTCAGTGCTGCGGTCAGCGGCAATCGCAAATTTTTTCTGGGAACCGACAGCGCCCCCCATTTGCAACACCGGAAGGAATCCGCTTGCGGCTGTGCCGGCTGTTACAGCGCGCATGCCGCGCTGGAATTTTATGCCGAAGTCTTTGCCCAGGCTAATGCTTTGGACAAGCTGGAGGGGTTTGCCAGTTTTTACGGTGCTGACTTTTACCGCTTACCACGCAATACTTCGCACGTAACACTGGAGAAAAAAGCATGGAAGATTCCGAAGCATTTCGTAATCGAAAACCATCGGCTGATTCCACTAAAAGCGGGTGAGATTATCCATTGGAAACTGACATAAACCGATTTTCTTGTCAAAACAAACCGAGGCCAATAAAAAACGCAACGGCAATACATCAAGCCGCCGTGCGAACGGGTGAATCACATCGCCATTGATTCGCCCGAGATTTTAGCGACCGCCCTGAACCGGTAAACCACAGCAAGTCAGTCGCGTTTATTTTTCAAACCAACTTTACCACACCCTAGCCCTCATTCAGCTTCGGGCGGCAGCTCGACATCCTCGTCATACTCATATCCAAATTCGTCATCAACATCCGGAACCTCACCATCGTTGATCAATGAATCGCGCATCTGCAGATAAGAATCACGATAAAATTCATAGGGATCCGCCGCTTCTTCAGCCACTTTTTCCAGACCCAGCACCTCGGCGCGGCGGTCCACCACGTCAACCATATAGGCACCGAATGATGCGGCACTTGCCGCAAAAGTATCACTAAGAAAAAAAGTATAGGTCAGCGGATTCATCGCGGCATCACCGACCCGGCCGGTCAGCCCCCTGATAGTGCTCGGCCCCCAGAAGGGAATAACCAGATATGGTCCGCTCGGCACCCCCCAATATCCCAGTGTTTGACCAAAATCCTCATCATGCTTGGGTAAATCGATCATCGTCGCCACATCGACAAAACCGGCTACACCCGCGGTCGTATTGACCAAAAAACGTCCGGCATCCATACTGCCCTGTGTAAATTTACCTTGTAAAAAATCGTTGATCGTTACTTTAATATCCCTGAGATTACTGAAGAAATTACTAACCCCGGTGCTGGCGAAAGTCGGCATGACCCAGTCATAACCCTTCGCGACCGGCTCGAGAATATATTCGTCCAATGAGTCATTAAAGGCTTGGGTATGACGGTTCATTCCCTCCCAAGGATCACGGGGATCTGTAGCCGTGGTTGTTGCGCATCCACCTAGTATCCCTGTGCACATACAACCGGTTAGCAGTGCAAGGCATTTAGTTGAAATTCTGTCATATTTCATCGCTTTTCCCCAAAATTCTCCAGTGTTTTGTAACGATTAATAATGCGATAACATAGCACAAATTTGTATCGATCATGGAAATATTAGCACCTTGCCGGCATTTAACCGCTATAATTTCGCCTAAATTCAGCAAGGTTTCGCCATCCCACAACAAATGCAATACGCAGAAAGACCATTAGGTAACCGCTTCAGAGGTTATCTACCCGTCGTCGTCGACATTGAAACTGCCGGCTTCGACCCCAAAAAGAACCCTTTATTGGAAATAGCCGCGGTCATCGTGGAATTTGACAAGAACGGTAATTTAGCGATAACCGAAACCCACTCAACCCATATAAAGCCTTTTACTAATGCGGTATTGGATGAAGCGGCATTAAAATTTAACGGCATCGATCCCTATCACCCGTTTCGTTTCGCCGTCGAAGAAAAGGAAGCCCTGCATAAAATTTTCAAGCCGGTGAAAAAAGCCGTCAAACGCAACAACTGTACTCGAGCCATTCTTGTCGGACATAATCCGGCTTTTGATATCAGTTTCCTTAATGCCGCTATTGAGCGAACCCATAATAAACGCAGCCCATTCCATCCTTTCAGTACGTTTGACACCGCCACCTTGGGCGGCTTGGCCTACGGCCAAACCGTGCTCGCCAAAATTGCCCATGCAGCCGGCATGTCCTGGGATTGTGAGAAAGCTCACTCAGCCCTGTATGACGCACAGCAGACGGCCGAATTATTTTGTAAAATTGTCAACCGCTGGCAACAACTGACCACACAGGAACAAACCGGCGTTTGTTCAACGCAAGCGATGCCAAAAATTTTTGCACGTTAAATTTCGGCATGGCATTCAACAAGCCTGCGGAAACGGAATCACTACTTAGGGTGCCTACAGCTGTTATTAAGGCGCAAATATTTATCCGTGTAAATCATTACAAAACACACGCAGCACACGGTGCTCAAAAAATGCGGCGCGGTTGATAAAAAAAAAGCTTCACGCCATTACAGCATCAGCTTCATCCAGCATCTTCTGCAGTTCACCGCGGTTATACAGATCCATCATAATATCGCACCCGCCCACCAATTCTCCATTGATGTAAAGTTGCGGATAAGTCGGCCATTGCGAGTATTCCTTCAGCGCCTCGCGAATTTCCGGATCTTCAAAAATATTGACATACATAAATTTTGCGCGACATGCCTGCAGTATTTGCACGGCCTGACCGGAAAACCCACACTGCGGAAAATCCGGAGTGCCTTTCATGTATATAACAACAGCATTGTTGGAAATCTGTTCTTTAATTCTTTCAATTACATCCATAACGGTTACTCAACTCATAAAACCAAGTAATGTTATCAGGATTTTTATGCCATTCAAACTGTTATTTGCAATTCAACTTGCTAACCGTATGACGGAAAATTATAATTAAAGGTTTTTTATTGGGGCAGCTTTTCGCTGCCTTTTTGTTTTTTATAGGCGATAGAGATGACCAGCCACATTATGCCGACTTATGGGCGACTACCAGTCACCTTTTCTCACGGACAGGGCGCCTGGCTTTGGGATCAAAATAACAGACGTTATCTGGACGCGCTGTCCGGTATTGCTGTTTGCAATCTTGGCCACGCACATCCCGCCGTACACCAGGCTATCTGCACTCAAAGCGGGAAACTGCTGCACACCTCCAATCTGTACGGTATAGAGCTTCAGGAAAAACTGGCCGACCGTCTGTGTTCGTTAAGCGGAATGGACAATGCCTTTTTCTGTAATTCAGGAGCGGAAGCTAACGAAGCGGCGATTAAACTGGCTCGTCTGTATGGATCCAATCGCGGTATCGACAAGCCCGCCGTTATCGTCATGGAGAACAGTTTTCACGGCCGTACCATGGGCGCCTTGAGCGCGACAGGCAACCCTAAAACCCAGCAAGGCTTCGCGCCTTTGCTGGAAGGCTTTGTCCGCGTACCGTATAACGACGTGCCCGCTATCGAAGCGGCCCTTCAAAACAACGGCAATATTGTTGCATTATTGGTCGAGCCGATACAAGGGGAAGGTGGGGTGAACATTCCCGACAGCCGTTATTTAAACCAAATCCGCACCCTTTGCGATCGGCACCAGTTGTTAATGATGCTCGACGAAGTACAAACCGGCATCGACAGAACCGGCAGGTTTTTAGCTTATCAACATAACGGCATCTTGCCGGATGTGTGCACATTGGCAAAAGCACTGGGTAACGGCGTACCGATAGGCGCCTGTCTGGCTCGCGGGAAAGCGGCCGAATTATTGACGCCCGGCACACATGGATCAACCTTTGGCGGCAACCTGCTGGCCTGCAGCGCCGCGTTGGCTGTCCTGGAAACATTAGACAACGAACAACTGGCAGCCCAGGCGGAAATTAAAGGACAGAAAATTAGTCAGGCCTTCAGCGAACGGCTACAAGGGAATGATGACATTCGTGATATTCGCAGCAAAGGAATGATGATCGGCATCGAACTTTCCGAACCCTGCGCAGATTTGGTCAAAACCGCATTGACCGAAGCAGCTTTGCTGATCAATGTTACCGCGGAAAGAACTATTCGCCTGCTGCCGCCGTTAATCATTGATGACCAACAAATCGAACAATTGGTGGAAACACTCGTTACCCTTATTCGGCAACATACTCGACCGTAATATACGACATTGTTATGCAACCCAGACATTTTATCAGTCTGCTGGATCTATCGAGCACCGAACTGCGCTCTTTGATAAGCAGAGCAATCGAACTTAAAAACAACCGTGACCCCGACTATCAACCGTTGAAAGGGCAAGTGCTGGCAATGATTTTTGAAAAATCATCCACCCGCACCCGGATTTCCTTCGAAACCGGGATGATCCATTTTGGCGGCAGCGCATTATTTCTATCCCCCAGAGATACCCAGCTCGGACGCGGCGAACCGCTTGAAGACAGTGCTAGGGTAATTTCCAGCATGGTCGACTGTATTATGCTCAGGACCAACGAACATCAGACAGTCGTTACTTTTGCCGAACACTCCACTGTCCCTGTAATTAATGGTCTAACCGACCTGTTGCATCCTTGTCAACTGCTGGCGGACATGCAAACTTACTTTGAGTTGCGCGGCGATATCGAAGGGAAAACGGTAACCTGGATAGGCGACGGCAACAATATGTGCCATTCCTACATCAATGCCGCGGCATGTTTGAATTTTACGCTGAACATATGCTGCCCCGTCGGTTATCACCCGAATCAAGCAATCGTTGCCGAGGCAGCCGAACGGATCAGGTTTTTCGAGGACGCCGCCGACGCCGCAAAACATGCGGACTTGGTCGTCACCGATGTCTGGGCCAGTATGGGGCACGAACAAGAACAGAAACAACGGGCAAGCGCATTCAGCAACATCCGGGTTACCGCGGATGTTATGGAAAACGCCGACCGGGACGCCTTATTCATGCATTGCCTGCCGGCTCACCGCGGTGAAGAAGTCAGTGCCGAAGTTATCGACGGTCCGCAAAGTGTGGTTTTTCAGGAAGCGGAAAACCGTTTGCACGCTCAAAAAGCACTATTGGAATTTCTCTTGATCAAATAATTCCTATAAAATCAGCATTAGTCTCTTTAATGAACTGCAGGGAATTAACGTGAACAAAATATCTTGTGTACTTTTTTTAGCAATGATCGCTCCACTTGCAAATGCAGACACCGTTTATGTCACCGACAATTTGCGGGTCAACCTCAGAGAAGATCAGGACAAGTTTAGCAAAGTCGTTGACGTGGTTTCATCCGGCACTCCGCTGACAGTTTTGGCAACCACAGCATCGGGTTACAAAAAGGTCAGACTGAAAAACGGCAAAGAGGGCTATATCCTCGCGCGCTTCACGGTCAATACGCCGCCCAGTAAATGGCTGCTTGACCAAGCCAATGAAAAGCTGGAACAATTAAAAGAAGAAAATTCCCGGTTACAGACTCAAATTGACGAAATGCTGGGGAGTTCCACGGCAAGCGATTCCAGTAGACAGCAGCTTATTCTACAGCGCGACCAATTATCCAGGGAATTGAACGAATTGCG
Organism: Methylococcaceae bacterium; assembly: GCA_050303615.1. Lineage (GTDB taxonomy): Bacteria > Pseudomonadota > Gammaproteobacteria > Methylococcales > Methylomonadaceae > CAZDXJ01. Next base: position 21,558 of record JBNLCC010000040.1, read on the forward strand.
CCAATCGTCTGCCAATGTCATTGACATTAAGCTTCAACGCGACCAACTGCAGGAACGGGTGGTTAATGTTGAAAGGGAATTACAACAACTGAAGCGGGAAAATCAGGCGCTGGAAGACAGTACCAATCAGGATTGGTTTTTATATGGCGGCATTTTGGCTTTTACCGGTATTTTCCTCGGTTTGTTAATCCCGAAACTGAGCATACAACGGAAAAGTAGTTGGGACTCATTTTAACATAATTTATTAATTAATCTTCTCCCGGAGTTCGCGTTAATGGCACAAACTGGCGATACAAAAACACGTACTTTTTCTTCCAAGGTTGTCGACGGCATGGAACGCGCGCCAAGCCGGGCAATGCTGCATGCCGTCGGCTTTACCAATGAAGATTTCAGCAAGCCGCAAGTCGGCATCGCTTCGACCTGGAGTATGGTCACACCCTGCAATATGCACATCAACAAACTGGCCGATTCAGCTGCCAGGGGTGTTGATAACGCAGCCGGCAAAGCCGTCATTTTTAATACGATAACCATTTCCGACGGCATTTCCATGGGCACCGAGGGAATGAAATATTCCCTGGTTTCACGAGAGGTCATTGCCGATTCGATCGAAACAGTAGTGGGCTGCCAAGGATTTGACGGTATCGTGGCCATCGGCGGATGTGATAAAAACATGCCGGGCTGCATGATTGCTTTGGCGCGCTTAAACCGTCCCGCAATTTTTGTTTACGGCGGTACCATTCTACCCGGCTGCCATAAAGATAAAAAACTGGATGTCGTTTCGGTCTTTGAAGCAGTAGGGGCAAGAGCCAATAATAAGATTGACGATGCGGAACTTGCCGCTATCGAAGCCAAAGCCATTCCCGGTGCCGGTTCCTGCGGAGGCATGTATACTGCCAATACGATGGCTTCAGCGATAGAAGCACTGGGCATGAGCTTACCGAACAGTTCCGCTCAAGCAGCGGTTTCCGAAGACAAACGCATGGATTGCGAGCGCGCAGGCGCAACGGTTCTGGAACTGCTGAAAAAAAATATCAAGCCGCGCGATATCATGACCAAAAAAGCGTTCGAAAATGCGATAACGGTAGTCATCGCTCTGGGCGGTTCCACCAATGCCGTATTGCATATCCTGGCGATGGCTAATGCGACCGGCATTGATCTTACCTTGGATGATTTCACTCGGATTGGAGCCAATGTACCGATGGTCGCAGACTTGAAACCCAGCGGCCGTTATTCGATGGCTGAACTGATTGAAATCGGCGGCATCCAGCCATTGATGAAGGTGCTGCTCGATCGGGGCTTATTGCACGGCGACTGCCTGACTGTAACCGGCAAAACCCTGGCGGAAAACCTCGCCGATGTGGCGCCTTACCCGGAACATCAGGATATGATTCGGTCTCTGGACAATCCTATAAAAAAAGACAGTCACCTGGTCATTTTAAAAGGCAATCTTGCTGCCGGCGGCGCCGTTGCTAAAATTACCGGCAAAGAGGGCTTGTGCTTTACAGGCACGGCAAAAGTGTTCGATTGCGAGGAACACGCATTACAAAACATTCTGGACGGCGGCATCGTCAAAGGGGATGTCATTGTCATTCGCTATGAGGGCCCCAAGGGAGGGCCGGGCATGCGGGAGATGCTTTCCCCTACTTCGGCGGTGATGGGTAAAGGGCTGGGCCAGGACGTGGCATTGATTACCGACGGCAGATTTTCAGGCGGCACCCACGGTTTCGTGGTCGGGCATATAACTCCCGAAGCCTATGTCGGAGGCGTGTTAGCCATTGTTGAGAATGGTGATACCATTACCATCGATGCCGAAAACAGGGAACTGAAACTGCATTTGAATGAACATGAAGTAGCGCGGCGTTTTGACAAATGGCAACAACCGGCGCCCCGTTATACGCGCGGAGTTTTAGCAAAATATGCCAAACTGGTCAGCTCAGCCTCGGAAGGTGCGGTAACCGATAATCCGGATTAAGGCCAATCTCACATAACCCGGTAATATATTTAATACTTGCTTGCTTATCCGGATTTTCGTGGCAAGCAACCGGGTAACAAAACCGACGAAAAATGCTTTTCACCCGGACACCTTTTTTCAGTAAAGCAACATCGGCAAATCAGGTTGCGCGAAAGCGCTTACCTGGTATTTCTAAGCCGTAAACCAGGGCGGGTTTAGCTTCGCTAGAAGAATACAATGACGCCCGCGATTGAAAATCGGGCACAGTGTTCATTTAAAAGCGTACCGAAGTACCTGTTGCGGTCATCCCATAACACTTTTATTTAATAATTTGATTGCCTAATCATGGAAACGCCTGTTGACAACATTCAAACCAACAATCCGCAGCAATCATTCGTCAACTGGTTCAGGAATTCATCGCCTTATATACATGCGCATCGCCATCGTACGTTTGTTATTACATTCGGCGGTGAAGCACTGCAGGATGATTTTTTCGCCAACCTCATTCATGACATCGCTCTGCTCAACAGTCTCGGCATCCGGCTGGTGTTGGTGCACGGTATTCGTCCGCAAATTGACGAACGGCTGCAAAGGCTAAATATCGAACCCAGATTCCATCACCAGATCCGGATAACCGATGACCATGCATTAAAATGCGTCAAAGAAGCTGCAGGCATGGTGCGTGTTGAAATTGAGGCGTTGTTATCAATGGGCTTGGCAAATTCACCGATGTCCGGAGCGAAAATCCGGGTTACTTCGGGTAATTTTGTCACGGCCAAACCGATAGGCATTTTAGACGGCATCGATCATTGCCATACCGGAGAAGTGCGGCGTATCGACACAAACGGCATTGACTATCAATTGGACCAGCACAATGTCGTTCTGGTGTCTCCGATCGGCTATTCTCCGAGCGGTGAAGTTTTCAACCTTAGTGCGGAACAAGTTGCAACGCATATCGCTATTGCACTAAAAGCCGAAAAATTGATTTTCATGACTGAGCAGAGCTACTCGGTACCTCAGATGACTACCGCTGAAGCCGAAGCTTTTCTGGCAAACAATCCGGCACTTGATCCGCATTTAAAAAATCCGTTACATGCCGCTATTCAAGGCTGTTTAGCCGGCGTCGAACGAGCTCATCTAATCAATCGCAATTGTGACGGCGCACTGTTGATTGAGCTGTTCAGCCGCAGCGGTATCGGAACGCTGATCAGCGCTACCGCCTTTGAGGAATTACGCCAGGCCACTCTCGATGACATCGGAGGCATCCTGGAATTGATTACCCCACTCGAACGGCAGGGAAAACTGGTCAAACGTTCCAGAGAACTATTGGAAATGCAGATAGCTGACTACTTCGTCATAGAAATTGACGGCCTGATTATCGGCTGTGCCGCTTTACATGCCGTTCCGGACAGCAACATAGGGCAAATTTCCTGCGTAGCCGTTCATCAACGTTATCAGCATGGCGCAAGAGGCAATCATTTGTTGCAGAGTATTCTGGAACGGGCGAAACGGAACAATATTCAACAATTGTACGTACTATCCACACAGACCATGCATTGGTTCAGGGAACGAGGGTTTGAACCGGTACCCATTGCGTCAATACCGGCAGCACTGCGGCAATACTATAATCCGCAACGTAACTCAAAAGCGTTGCGCATCACTATCTGACCATGAACTCGGTTTCTATCGTCAAAGTATTGCAAATCACCGACCCGCATCTTCTTCCCGACAGGTCGGATACTTTGATGGGCATCAATACCGACTTTTATTGGCATGCGGTATTAGAACAAGCGCTACAAAACCACCCGGACAGTCAGTTGATTATTTTGAGTGGCGACATATGCCAGGAATCTTGTGCGTCAAGTTATCGGCGTGTGTTGAACACCTTGTCAAAGACTTCAGTTCCCTGCATCTGCCTTCCCGGGAACCATGATGACTATGAGTTGATGCAGCAAATACTGAACCGGGGCAACATCAGCTGTGCTAAACAAGTTCTGTTAAAGCACTGGCAAATCATTAGCCTGAACAGCCAGATAGTCGGTCAAACAGGCGGTTATTTAGCGGAACAGGAGCTGGATTTTGCCGAACAATGCATCAAACGCCATCCTGATCTGCAGGTTATACTTACCTTTCACCACCATTGCACGGCTACCGGCAGCCGATGGATGGACACGATGCAAATAACGAATAGCGAAGAACTCTTTCATAGGCTGCATAATTATCGTCAGGTTCGAGCCATTGTCACCGGCCATGTACATCAACAGATCGAAACCGTGAAAGGCCATATCAGAATATTCAGCACACCATCAACCTGTTTCCAATTCAAACCGTTCAGCCAAAATTTTGCCTTGGATAACAGCGCTCCGGGCTATCGCTGGTTTCAGCTGTCGGCGGACGGCGAAATAACTTCCGCAGTCGAACGTCTGGATATCGAATTAACAGGATTGAATTTAAACTCGGAAGGTTACTGAAATTTGCGCAGAGGAACTCCTGAAACGCGTTGTTTTGAGCTCACGATTGTGGCACTCGGCACCACACCAGAAAAATGAAAAGATTGGTTTTTCTTTCCGCCATTTGCTTATCGCTAATCAGTTGCGCAACGCCATCGGAACATTTCACAGCCGTTGCAAACAAGTTAAATTTTCGTCACAGCATTATCAGCACCGCTTTATTCGATCACCGGATTTATACCAATAACAGATTTAACAACATCGATAATAACGAAGCACTACATGTATATCTTGATGGCGACGGGACACCATGGCAGCAGCACCGTTGGATTGCCGACGACCCGACCTCAAGAAATCCCTTAGTCTTGGAACTGATAAATCAAGACCGGAACCCGTCAGTACTGTTAGGGCGGCCCTGTTACCATGGTTTGAACGATACAATCGGTTGCCATCAACGATATTGGACTTCACATCGTTACTCAGCGGAAGTAGTGTACAGCATGGTTAGCGCCTTAAATATTATTCTTGAAAATCACCCTTTTAATAAAGTTGTATTGATCGGTTATAGCGGGGGAGGCGTTCTGTCAATGCTGATGGCGCCTTATTTTCCGGATTTGGAAAAAATTGTCACCGTTGCCGCCAATCTGGATATAGCCGCTTGGAGCGATTATCACGGCTACCTACCGATGTCCGGCTCGATCAACCCGGCTTCTGAGCATTTTCAGATTAATACCGAGCAAATTCATTTTGCGGGCATGAAAGATCAGGCCGTGCCCATGCGGATAATAAAGCAATTTGCGGAAGAACAAATTGCCGCTTCATTTATCACCTATAAAACTTTTGATCATCGCTGCTGCTGGGCTGATGAATGGCCGATCATACTGAAATTATTTTAAAACAGGTCCTTCCACCCGGTAGAAACATCAAAATCGTAAGCCCACCACGCATTGGGACTAAAACCGTTTAGATGCCACAAGTAGCGTAACCATAGCCATCATTGGTTATGATAGTGGTTTTCTACCGATAAATACCCTGCCGCATTGACCGGTATATTATCGGCTAACAACATTGCGCCCAATTCGCTCAACGCCCTTTGGTAAACTTTTCTCTTAAAATAGACGACATCCTTAAGCGGATCCCAGAATTCCACCCAACGCCAACCGTCGAACTCCGGCCTTTCGACTCGGTCAAAGCGAACGTTCGAATCCGGTGTTATTAAACGCAGGATATACCAAATTTGTTTCTGGCCGATACAAATTGGCAATGATTTTCTCCGGATGTAGCGTTTTGGCAGCTGGTATCTCAGCCAATAACGAGTCCGCCCGATTAACTGGACATGTTCCGCATGTAAACCTGTCTCCTCCCACAATTCACGATACATCGCATCTTCCGGGGCTTCATTATACTTGATCCCACCCTGCGGGAACTGCCATGAATCCATACCCGCTCTTTTTGCCCAAAAAACACGACCCTGATCATTGCAAAGGATGATTCCGACATTTGGCCGATACCCTTTAGAATCAATCATGTTATAAACCTTATTTTTGCAGTCCTGACTTTGTCATTTTTTTTACTGATAATGGTAAAATTATTTTTATAGCGCAGGAATTTATAGAATAGACTTATTGTTCCATAAATAGTTTCTCGATGCCATAGCCTGCTTCTCATTTATCGTTTTTTTACAGGTCTGCTTTTGTGACTTTAGCTATTTTTGATTTGGATAATACGTTAATTGCCGACGATAGCGATTATTTATGGGGCCAATTCCTTGTAGAACAAGGAATCGTCGATAAAGATCAATATGAACAAGCCAATGAAAAATTTTACCAGGACTACAAACGCGGCGTACTGGATATCGTTGAATTTCTAAATTTCTCTTTAAAACCCTTGGCTGAACATGATCCCGCACAGCTCTTTCAATGGCGTGAGCAATTCATCCGGGAAACCATTAAACCGCTGCAACTGGATGCGGCAAAAGATTTGGTCAATACGCATCGAACCAGAGGCGACACATTGCTGATTATCACAGCCACCAATCGCTTCGTCACCGAACCTATAGCCAAGTTATACGGCATTGAAAATCTGCTGGCGACAACGCCGGAAATAATCGACGGCCGTTTTACCGGGACATTTACAGGAACCCCGTGCTATCAACAAGGAAAAGTGGAACAACTGCGGCAGTGGCTGCAAAACTCCACAGAAACCATGCAACGCAGTTGGTTTTATAGTGATTCGCATAATGATCTGCCCTTGTTGCAACTGGTCGATCACCCGGTAGCTGTCGACCCGGATAAACAACTGAAAGATTTTGCCGAATCCGCCGGGTGGCCAGTAATCAGCCTGCGACAAGAAACCTGCCCCTCGCATCATTTTAAATAAGGACCCCGAGCACGATACTGTTTTCCGACAGATTCGCTTAATTCTTTTTTATATAAAAAATCTGCCGTCCGGCTTCTTTTAAAAATTCAATAATCCGATGCCCGGATTGTTCGGAATATACGCCAAAATCCAAGTGGGCCGCTGGATCAGTGGCGATGACCCGCACAATTTCTCCGGATTGCATTTCCTGCAACGCTTTTTTCAAACGCAATAATGGCAAAGGACAATTTAAGCCGCTTGCATCAATTTCTCGATTAAATTCAACCATCTTTCTATATACAAGTTTTACCAACTAACCTAATAAAGAGTGATTATAATATCATCCTCTCAAGAAACCGCGAATCACTTCCTAGCCTATGGATTATTTTCCTGTTTTTTTAAAACTTAAAAATCAAAACTGCCTGGTCGTCGGCGCAGGCGAAGTTGCCACACGAAAAGTTGAACTCTTATTAAAAGCGGAGGCTTGTATCACTGTGATAGCGCCGAAAGCGAGCGACTCGATTCTTTCCCTCGGCAAACAAGGAAAGATAAAAGTCCGCCAGAAACATTTTGCGGCGCAGGATTTACTTGGCTTCAAAATCGTTGTATCGGCCACAAATCAGCCCGATGTCAATTCATCGGTCGCTGAAGCGGCAAATAAATTGCCGATACCGGTCAACGTAGTCGACAACCCCGACTTATGCAGTTTTATTTTTCCTGCCATCATCGATCGGTCACCGGTCATAGCAGCCGTCTCATCAGGAGGAAGCTCGCCGGTACTTGCACGTTTACTGAGAGCTAAATTAGAAAGCATGATTCCGCCGGCTTATGGAAAACTGGCCTGTTTGGCTGAAAAATTCAGGCCTATAGTCAAGCGGCAACTTTCGCACTCCCATACACGCCGTATTTTTTGGGAAAATACGTTGCAAGGTCCTGTTGCGGAGCGCGTCTTTATCGGTCGATTGCAGGAAGCGGAACAATTACTGCAACAATCATTAACTGCACAAATAAATCAGCAGACAACTTACGGTGAGGTATACTTGGTCGGCGCCGGACCGGGCGATCCTGATTTATTGACCTTTCGTGCGTTGCGTTTAATGCAGCAAGCCGATGTCGTCGTATACGATCGCCTTGTATCATCTGAGATCCTGGATTTAGTTAGGAGGGACTGTGAAAAGATCTATGTCGGCAAACAGCGTAATAATCACAGTCTGGCACAAGAGTCAATCAACGAATTACTGGCACGGCTGGCAAAATCCGGAAAACGCGTGGTCCGACTTAAGGGGGGTGACCCGTTTATTTTCGGTCGCGGCGGTGAGGAAATTGAAACGTTGATGGAACAAAATATCAATTTCCAAGTTGTGCCGGGTATCACTGCGGCCTCGGGCTGTGCCAGCTATGCCGGCATACCGCTGACTCACAGGGACCATGCGCAGTCCTGCACTTTTGTTACCGGCCACCTGAAAGACGGCACCATCAATCTGAACTGGCAACAACTGGCCGCCCCCAACCAAACTGTTGTCATTTACATGGGCTTGGTCGGTCTGGAAATAATTTGCCGATCGCTGATCCGGCATGGTTGTCCCGATGATTTACCGGCCGCGGTTATCCAACAAGGAACAACGCCACACCAGCGGATAATAACCGGAACGCTTGCCACAATGCCTGAGATCATTGCCGGTGCCGGAATCAAACCGCCGACCCTGATTATCATTGGGACCGTCGTCAGGCTGCATAAAAAATTGAACTGGCTAAATATTAATATATAGCGAAAACCACCGACCAATTTACTTTCAACAAAGAGCTACACATCATTATCTTAGCTGTTCAGCCGATGTTCAGCTAGATAACGGATAATATGTCGCAAAGGAATTGAAAAAAACATTTTTCGACAAAACTAATTGAATTTTTTTGTTAAATCCAATATCATTCGAGGGTTTTTTAATTTATTTTTATTAAACTGTTTACTTCGTCGTTTTTTGAAGAACAGTTTGTTTCAACCACCATGAGAGGTCATTATGAAAAAATCATTAGGTGTAGTAGCTGGTGCTGTTTTGGCTATGCTGAGCAGCGGCAATGTTTTCGCTGATGAAGCGACAGATTTGAAGATCGGCAAGAAAATTTACGACCGAGCTTTTGGCCGCGGTTGCGGTGCCTGTCACGATATTTCTTCAAACCCGCAATTAGTTGCTTTGATTAAAGACGGCTCTTTAACCGAAGCCAAATTTAGCGAAGTATTAAAAAATGGCAGAAACGGCATGCCAAAAGCTTCCGAAGCAATTATGGCGATCAAACCTGTAACAAAAGCAGGATATACTGAAGACCAAGCTATATCAGCAGTCTACAAATACCTTGCCAAACAAGCCGGCAAATAATTCTCGCTGAATCTTATATCGGTTTAGCATAAAAAAACCGTCCCGATCCGAAAAGGAGGGGACGGTTTTTTTCACGGAAAAAATAAAAAAAAACTTCGGCAACCTTTTACTGCTATCATTCAATGCTGATCACTTTTGCTGTCCAGCAACCTTCCGGCCCGCTTCAGATTCTCAACATCCGAATTCAAATAATACTGCCTCAGCCAGATGCCGCTGACCGCGGCGAACATCAAGCCACAGGAAGCAATGCTGATATAAATCAGATGTTTTAGTTGAGAAACTTCATTCAGCAATTGATCTTTCGCTTCATATTTTATTTTTTTTTCAGATGCGTAAGGTTCAGCAATCAGCCTACCGGCACCGGTCGCAGAATAGGTTTTCAGAACCTGTACATCATTTTTCAGATCCTGAATTGTCCCTAAATCCGCTGCAGTAACATTTCCGGAACGAACACTCAATTCCAAAGTTCGCAACTTGCTTTCAATGGAACCACTGATCAAACCGATCAATTGCCCTTTGAGGGCATCGATTTCAGCGGACAGGACCGGATTCATCGGCACCTTATAAACTTCCACCGATGCCTGGGTTGCCTCGTAGCTTTTCAATAAAGTATTGGTTGGAAACAGCAAATAACCCAGCAGCAATATAACTGCCATCAGTGTCAGTGAGAGCCACGCCAAGTGTCTGTTCGCTTTTAACAGCCCAGGATAGTAATCTTTTCGTAGAATAAACTCTTGCTTTTTGCCGCCCTGTTTATCTGAGTTTATATCACGCATATTGCCCATAATTATGTCCCCGCACCCGGAGCCGCTAAATAGAATCAGCCCCATACCACTTTAATTATAAATATATGACTTCAGCGGTTTACTAAATGAACTTTTGATTATACTATTTAACGATCAAAGCTAGAAACATTTCTTTTTCCATTTATTTGTATCTGAAGTGATCAAATAAGGAACCAATTGATTTACAGGGCTATTTAACGATGTTTCCTGGCGGCGATTCTCATCCTCAGCGCGTTCAGTTTAATAAAACCCTCAGCATCCTGTTGATTATATGCTCCCGCATCGTCTTCAAATGTTGCTATATTTTCGTCAAACAACGAATCGGAGTCGGATTGTCTCCCCACAACAACAACATTGCCTTTATATAATTTCAGCCGCACTTTTCCGTTGACCGCTAATTGAGAAGCGTCAATCATCGTTTGCAGCATTTCCCGCTCGGGACTCCACCAGTAACCGTTGTAAATCAATGACGCATAACGAGGCATCAGTTCGTCTTTCAGATGCGCCACCTCACGGTCCATCGTCAATGACTCGATGGCACGATGCGCTTTCAACATAATGGTACCGCCTGGCGTTTCATAACAGCCTCTAGACTTCATGCCCACATAGCGGTTTTCGACAATGTCCAAACGCCCTATGCCGTTTTCACCGCCCAGCCGATTTAATTTCGTCAGAATTTCCGCTGGCGTCATCGCTACGCCGTCGATCTCAACAATATCGCCTTGCCGATACGTCAATTCGACATACGTTGCTTTATCCGGTGCGGCTTCCGGCGACGTCGTCCAGCGCCACATATCTTCTTCAGGCTCCGCCCAGGGATCTTCCAAAATACCGCCCTCGTAAGAAATATGCAGCAAATTAGCATCCATCGAGTAAGGTGATGCCTTGCCGCGTTTCATTTCCACTGAGATACCGTGACTTTCGGCATAAGCCAATAACTTTTCACGGGAATTTAAAGCCCATTCGCGCCAGGGAGCGATCACTTGAATATCGGGACGCAAAGCATAGGCGCCCAGTTCAAAACGAACCTGGTCATTTCCCTTGCCGGTAGCTCCATGGGAAATTGCATTGGCACCGGTTTCATTGGCTATATCAATCAATCTCTTGGCTATCAAGGGACGAGCGATCGATGTCCCTAGCAAATACTCGCCTTCATAGACTGTATTCGCCCGAAACATTGGAAATACGTAATCGCGCACGAATTCTTCGCACAAATTTTCAATATATATTTCTTTGATACCTAAAGCTTCCGCCTTGGCCCTTGCCGGCTCAACCTCTTCCCCCTGGCCAATATCTGCGGTAAATGTCACCACCTCGCAGGAATATTCATCCTGCAACCATTTTAAAATAACCGAGGTATCCAGCCCCCCCGAATAAGCTAATACAACTTTATTGACTTCAGACATCTTGCCTTGACACCCATTAATATAAAAAAACGGATACAATTATAACGGAAGAACAGTTTTTTTCCGATTAATGGCTTCTTCCTCGCCGCCAAATTCCTAAACCTACCAGTAAAGCCAATGTACTCCAAAGCAAGGCGGGCACCAATAGAAACCATCTTTGGTAGAAAGTAGCTGCAGGATGCTTGACATAATCAACTTTATACAATCCGGTCCAGGATCGATGTAGTGGCGAACGTTGCAAAATTTCTCCTGACGCAAGCACGACCGTCGAAATGCCGGTGTTCGTCGCCCTGACAACAGGACGGCGGAATTCGACTCCGCGAGCTAACGTCATATACATATGCTGATAGGGCTCCTGCCATTTTCCATACCAGGAATCGTTGGTGACATTGATGATAAATTGTGCCCCTAAATTAGCTAACTGCCGGGTAAAATCAGGAAACAAACTTTCATAACAAATTTGGGGGCCGATTTTATAGCCGTTCAACGCCAATAACACGGTAGGCCCGGGTCCCGGCTGAAAATGCCCGATGGGAGGCAGCCACCGGCGGATTTCAGGTAAAAACCGTTCCCCGGGGATATACTCACCGAAAGCCAGCAAAATAGATTTGCTGTAATGGGGCGGCACAATTTCACCATAGCTATCCAGCACAAACAGCGAATTGGTAATCAACTGCGAATCAGATGCTGCGCTGAAGGCCCCGGTTATAAGCGGAATACGTCTTGTCTCAACAAATGCCCGCAAGCCTCTTGAATATTGCAGATGTTTGAAATCATCGCCTAATAAGGACGGGAAAGCTCCCTCCGGCCAAACGATAAAGTCGACATCGGAACCCTGGTTGGCCTGTAGCCCTTGGTCGGTGAGATTCTGATAATGTTTTATTATCTCGTCGCGAAAACCTCTACCCAGTTCAGCAGCCAGTTTTTCTTCATTCCCGATATTGCCTTGCACCAAAAGTGTGGTAAAGGATGCATCCGGTTCGGGCAGGCGACTTTTTAGCCACAGCCCGACTCCGTTCAACAACACAAAAACGGCCAACGAGGCAAGCGTAAGAATTTTTGCAAATCGTTGATGACGGTGCTTCCAAATGACATAAAACGGTAGGTTAAAAAGCAATGTGCCGGCACTGAGTCCGCTAAAACCGATAATCTCCGCCAAATGATAAATCGGGATGCCTGAGCCAAACCATGTATATCCGAAATTCCAATCAAACAACGTCAATGAATAGGCTTCGCATAACACGGTTGCCATTGCCATCAACATCAGCGACATGCTTTCCGGGCAACGCAATTTTTTTTGCCCCAAATACCAAAGCATACCGGCCAACGGTACATACAAATGCGCAATTCCCGCATAGACCAGCATGCCTACAACCGACAGAAACCAGTTCACGTGGGCAAATTCATGCAATAGATAAGCAACCCAATTAAAACCGATTAATGTAAAAATGAACGCTGTGATACAACCGCCGAGAAAAACCCGTCTAATACTGTTTTGCTGCGACCAAAACAGCCACAACGGTACAAAGCAAAACAGCGAGGCCCAGGGAGGAAAAGGTATATAACTGGTACCAATCAATATTCCGGATAGTATCGGCAATAACCATATGTTATTT
>JBNLCC010000041.1:0-48831 GCA_050303615.1 Methylococcaceae bacterium
CAAGAAAGAAATGAGCACCCAGAGCGGTGGTCTAGAAAGACAAGAAACTGGCAGCCTGAAGGGGCTGTGGAGTTAAATCCAGAGCAAAATAAAGCAGCTGCTTAACTGTTTAGGCGACAACTATCTTGAAAAACACCGATAGACTCCCCAGCAAAATAAATCTACTGCCTGTAAACCTGCATTGGCTCTAGAATCTTCGTGGTAAATATTCAAAGGGATATTTAACGGCAACCTTGCTTCCAGTTGATTACCCAAATACTGATTGAAATCTTCAATCTCTTCTTTATTTTTACACTTATCCACAATCAAAGTTACCGCTGAACTTTCTGAGTTTAAATCAACATGATCCAACAAAAACTTGGCTAAATAATTGTAAAGCTTTTTTCTTCCTGGCTTACTTGTTAAATGCTCATACACTCGCCCTTTATTCAAGACCACGGTATAAATATCCCAATCACTATTCCGAATCTGCTTGTAGAAATACTGTTTTATCGGATAATTCAGACTGGTTGCATGTAATTATTCTACAACACGCTTGTTTTTTTTCTTGTGGTTTAATTTGTTTTTTAAAGTGCGGCGTACCGCACCTTTAAAGGCATCTACGGCTCCTTTATTTCTACACACTAACAGCGTAATCACAAACTTCTGTGAAGGTTTCTTGTTAACGAAGTCGAAGCCTAAATCGCCTGACTCATCCAAGTAAATAATCATTTCTTATTGTATTTCCCTTCGCCAAAAGCTGCTATCAGACAGACAATTTGTGCACCATGCCGTAAATTTAGCTTGATCTGTAAACTCAACATGTAGCCCGGAGGAGCTCTACGGAATCCAGGGAGATTGTGTCATAAACCCTGGATTTCACAAGGTTTCATCCAGGCTACTTGCTAAACCTAATTTATTGGCCAAATCAACAAGTTTAGTTTCTGACTTTGTTGACTATTTCAGATACTGACAAGCTAGTTCGCCTTCTAACCTACTCTGCATTCTTTGGTGGGATAGGCTCAATCAACCCTCGCTTGCGCCATCTATTACCATTAACAAGCGTCTCAAAATTAACTCCATTGGAGAGATTTAGATCATCTGCATGATCAGTGACAATAATTTGCGGCGAAAATCCGTTAGCCTCTTCAATTTCAATACAATAGATTGATAACTGAGAAAATAAATTCTCTACAGCCCTCATATCATCATCAATTGGTCTCTTATTTTCAGTCCGGTATTCAATCTGAGCCAATTGCTCCTTATTAAATGTTTCCGACTGATCAAACTTAAAACTAGGAAAGTAAACTTGTGTAGGTTGGTCTAAAAATAAAATAGACGGTATTGCACACTTATCACCGAGCTCAGCAAAATACCGATGAAGCGCCATGAATAAAGTCACGTGGCTATAAAGCCAATTCGCACCGCTTCCCATTGATCTCAGATAGATTTTCTCACCATTTTTAGCTTCATGATAAAGGTCGAAGGTTTCAAAAGAAAAATGTAGTTTGATTGGTGTGTAACTTTCTTCAAATTCGAAATATTTGCCAATTTCAGCCATGTATTCATTAACTCTGTTAGACGCAGCATCCAACCCGCTCTGAACATTGTATTTCTTCAGTTTATTACTATTTTTTTTCAACTCGCTGTTTAGAGAAATAAAACGCTTTTCTAACCCTTCATCATCTGCGAGGGAAATTGTCTCTAACAGCATAAACAAACGCGCCTTTTCCATTACAATGGCTTCATAAAGACTCTTTTGTTCAGCTAGCTCTTTTTCTGCCTTTTCTAGTACCGTAATTTGCTCATTTACTGTTGATACTTCCTGACTCACCAGTTCTATTTCTCGTTTAACTGTAACTAACGATGATTCATATTTTGCCTTCATTGGCTTGGCATAGGCCAAATTACTGGAAATTTTTGCAATAGCCTGCTGTAATTGTTCGGCACTATGCTTAAGTTGATTTTGCTCCGTGTGGCAAAATGGGCAAACCGTCGTGGCCACCTGAACTTTATCTTGCAATTGAAATTGACGACTATTTTCAACGAAACGAACGTCTTCTTCTATATGCTTATTTATAGATGCCGCCTGCCTTTGCAATTTTCTTAACTTAGCAGTCTTTACTCTGAGCAGATCTTTTAACTGGTTATAATGCTGAGTCACAGCATCAGAGTTATGATTAATTTTTTCCGGAACAATCACCTTATCAAGCCTATCTTTAGCATCCTGTGGATTGCGCAACAATTGTTGTAATGAAACAGGCTCATAATCAAAACCCATCATTGCATACAACTGATTTAATACTGGAGCAACTCGCTGCTCTTGCTTTTTCGCCACACGTTTATTGGAATCTTGTTCACGCTTTAGACTATTTATTTCTTCTGTTAAACGTTCACGTTCTTGGGACAGAATAAAAAACTCCTGGTCTACTAACCCCAGAAATATTTTTGTGTGTTCTATTACCTGATCGCGTTTCTCTTTCTCGTCAAAGCGATAAAATAATGCATGCTTATTAGCCACTAAATTCTGATGCTGAAGCATAAATGACGAAAAACTTCTAATTGATGGAGTAGCAGCCTTACTGTTATACCTTCGATTAGCCTTAGCAAATAAAGATTCATCAACATCATCTATATCCAAAAAGAAACTTCGAAGATGCTTTTTAAATTCAGCTAACGGCCTGAAATAGCTAGTTTGAAAGTAATTCTTCTGAATCTTATCAGGCTGATACTCCCCTTCACTACGACAAAATGCTTTGGTGTTAGTATCTGGTCGACGAGCGATAACAATATTTTGTTCATCCACCTGTAGATAAACATAGTAAATATCCGCACTATTGGTGATCACCCCCGTTGGTACAGTGTATTCACCGCTTCCAAAACAGTAATCGAAGATTTCTATTAAAGCACTTTTCCCGGTTGAAGACTTGCCGGTAACTACATTGAGCCCCTTTTTAAAACAAACCGGATGCTTATAGCCAGTTTTATCGATCACCCCTATCTCATGGATAAGTGTTTTCATTTTGGCCTCACTCCTAAAAACGCATACGTTTCAACCACTGAATGGTCACTTACTAATTTGCCCAGATTGACAGCATTTCTATGTAATGTCAGCGACTTATTTGCATCTTCTAAAAATCGTAAAGAAAGCTTTTTACTTTCGATAGTAAGCCAATCATTGACCAAGCAATACTGAATGCTCTGATCTGTAAGATCTTTAAACTCATACATTCGCTCTTGAAGGTCATAAAGCTTGGCTCTATCATCGAAAATAGACCAAAGGGAGCTTTTTTTATTGGCATTTCCTAATTTTTTTGCAAAAAGAGGATGACTACAAAGCGGAATCACTAATGGGGCTAACAGCAGGTTATTTTCAACGCCTTCCAAAGAAGAATAAAAAGATGCCATGTATTCGCCATATTTAAAGGGGTTGTACTTTATTTGGTACAAGGCATCAATAATACTGTTCACGGCTCTATCCTCCACTTCAAATCCTGCTCTTCATCATCCATGGCATCATGAATAAGACCATTTTTGTATTCAATCGGTGGGGTGTCATTACCCAAATTTAGTGGGGATTCAGCAATAGTTCGATTGTATAATATTTTTGAATCTTTTAGCGTATCTGTTAATTCTAACTGTGCAGTTGAGTAACTTAACTTAAACCGCCTTATTATTTGTTTTTGATATGATTTAGTTTTTTCAGCATATAATGGATATCCATCTAATTCGTCTAACAACGAGTTCTGTAGCTCAATCCAATTTCCAATTGCATCTGGGATAAATGCATCGTGTTTAATATCCTTTATTTTCTGGACAAAGAGCTTGTCTTGGTTTTTCTCAACTTCGGTATCAGAAGCCTCATACCCAACAAATGGTGGAAATGTAAATTCCTTTTTACCCAACAACGAGGTTAGTTCTTCACATTTCGCATCAAAGTCGTTCTTCTTAATACTCCAAGACTGTTTATTAGATTGAGCATAAACAAAACCTACTAAACCATGAAGATAACTATCAAGATTATTTTTGGGAATTCCAATAGGTTTGGCTAAAATATTTTTACTTAGCGCCTCGCCACCATCAGCTTCTGTATAAAGCGCCACCTTTGTAACAACCTGTAACAAACTTTCAGGATCTGATTCCATTACGAACTTTTGTAATTTGACTATTTCTTTAGGCTTTTCAGCAGTAAGTTCTTCAGCTTTTCTCTCTGCATATATGTCTTTAAGAGTTTGCATACGTTGCTCAGGCGACTGAGAATTCCAGTCTTTCAATCTGGTTGTTGCACCGAAAGCCTGAGTGGTGTGTAGGATTAGCGCCCCATAATTGCTAGGTTTAAACTTTGGATCAAGCCAGTTTTTTAATGTATTCCACAAGTTTTCATGATGATCAGTTAAAGCATTGGCATAGTTCTTAACCTCGGTTTGCGATGAATTTTCAACGTCATCACCAATCAAGCTAACGTCGCCATCTTTTTCAAACCAAATAGATTGCCCTTCCTGCAACGAGAAGCATTTTTCCAATCCAATTAACACTTGATAGTGAAATGCTAATGCTGTCTTCAAGACTGCGCTTTTAATTTTCATCAAAACCTTCCAAAAAAATCGAACAAAATTTGGTAACTTCATCGGTGAACGATTTTTTCCATCCAACGTTCGATATGCAGTGTATTGGAAACCGTATAACGGCGGCTCAGGTTGAACGACTTCGCCCAGACTGTTGCCTTCCTGTTTGACTTCAATAATGCTGCAGGCTTTGCCGTCTATAAACAGCATATAATCAGCCGGTTCTGTGTCAGTATCCATTTCCCTGACCGCCACGCCTAGCCCGGCATAAAGATTTAACCGCTTTTTATCCTGAATAACTCAACCGGCTTGTTCCAGCTTTTGATCAATCTGCTCTCTGGCTTGTTGTTCCGGCATTAAATGGCTGGGTTCCATACAGGGTCTTCCGTGAAGGCTCTAACATAAGCTGATTATAGCCGTTAATCCACTGTTTGTAATCCATGCAAACAGTGTAATGTATCTATATGGTATTTATAGCCTTAGGGAGTCAATAGCAATAATTTGTCGGCATGCGCCGTATAACCCATGTAGTGATAATCTTTGGAAAATTGTCGGATTCTACCCACCGGGCACAAGCGCTGTGCTTTTATGCCCTTTAGGGTTGGCCTGACCTACTTGACTTAGGCCTTTACATATCCATCATTAACATCGGCATGCCGTACGTTAAGACGAAATAGCTGAAAGCAAAGATCAGGCTCTCACTGGTCGGTTGATTGAAAAAGCGTCGAAAGATATAGGCTACGATAGTGATATACCAAACGACTAAGAATACACCCAGACCCGTAGCGACTTCTTCGTAATAAGGCTGGTGATCCATCACCATCCAAAAATACAGCGCCTCGACGCACACTGCCAATGTCATAATGAAGTTTTCGCAGACGAAAATTGATGTGTATAAACGGCTGAAATAAGGCCATTTTTTTTCATACAACAATAGTGCCCCCACCGAAGTAAAAGCCATGACGATGCGTGCCATTACTTCCAAGGGGCCTTCAACCGGATCAGCGATCAGGCCTTCAACGATGAAACCGGATAGGAGATAAAAGGCGACATTTTTCCACATAAAAGAGACTGATGGCGTCAGTTCCATAGGATTTTTTCTAAACCAACAGGTGGAAAGGTATGCGAGTAATAATTTCATGGCCGGGCTTTCAGATATAAAAAGTAGGTAATTAAATACGGAGCAAAAAATCATCTATTATAAAATAAGCTGACCGATTTTGAGTTCTTAATTTGTGTTGTTTTGACGATTTTCAGCGTGCAAATAATTCAGACTAGCCATCAGCGTCGAAAATTTGCCAGTTTAAAACCTAAACTAGCGTTAACAATTACCACGACAACATTGCTACTTTTAGGTTTTTCTAGGCAATTATCGACTTATACCCACTGGGCGCCAACATTTAGCCTAACCCGCCCTACGTGACTATAAATCGGTTGAAACAGCGGCTGATCTGGGTAATGACTGCCAGCCATTATTAAAACACTATATGCATTCCCACGCGGAGCGTGGGAACGAGAAAATGGCAGCCAAGACGTGGGAACGAGTAACACTTAACAATAATTTATCGGCATGCGCTTTATGGCGATCGCTTTCAAATAAATTACCATAACCAGTTTCAGTGCTTAGGAATCTATCTTTCGTCTTTTAACCAGTTTCGGATCGGCGGTAATCAGGCGATAAATTTCCACGCGGTCACCCTCTTTCACTTCGGCATCCAGCTTGGCGATTTTGCCGAAAATCCCCACTTTTTGCCTGTTCAGGTCAATTTCCGGAAATTGTTGAAGAATACCCGATAATTCGATCGTTTTTTCCACGTTGCTGCCATCAGGCACTTCCAGACGCATCCAGAGTTGCCGGTCGGCTTCGGCGTAGCAAACGCCCACATTCATAGTAATTCTCCTTAACTATCCGTAATTGCACTTTCGGTAAGCACTGGTGCGACAGTTCGGGTCGCCAGTTTTTTATCCACAATACGTTTACCGGCGATAATAAAACCCAACATGATAAATCCGCCCGGCGGCAAAGCCGTCAACAGGAAGCCTCGATAATCCGGAATCAATTGCGTTTCCAGAAAGGCGAAGGCATCCCCCAGCAACAAGGTCGCATTGGCAAACAAGGTGCCTGACGAGGTAATTTCGCGCACCGCGCCTAACAGCACCAGCACCAGTGTAAAACCCAGCCCCATCATAAAACCGTCCAGAATTGAATAGTGCAGAGGCTGCCGTGAAGCGAAAGATTCGGCGCGACCCAGAATCGCACAGTTGGTCACGATCAATGGAATGAACAATCCCAGCACCTTGTGCATTTCATGCATCCAGGCGTTCATGCTCATATCGACCAGCGTGACCAGTGCCGCAATCAGCATGACAAAAATCGGGATGCGAACCTCGGCCGCAATCAGATGGCGGTTAAGCGATACCACCGCACTGGAGCAGGTCAGCACCACCAGACTGGCCAGGCCCATACCTAGACCGTTGGTGGCCGTTCCGGTCACTGCCAACAGCGGACATAAAGCCAGGTTCTGGCTGAACACGACATTATTGTCCCAGAGACCGTCCCGGCTAATTTTTCTAACTGTTTTCAACCATTGCATCGCACCCTCCACACAGGTTTAAACGGCCAGTAATTCGGCCTGATGGTTTTTAAAGAATTTAAGCCCCTGGTACACCGCCTTAACGACGGCGCGCGGTGTGATCGTCGCACCGCTGAACTGATCAAACATGCCGCCGTCTTTTTTTACCGCCCATTGCTCAATGGTCAGGTTCTGCAAAGACTGGCCTTCAAAATTTAAAATCCAGTTCGATTTACTGACTTCGATCTTATCCCCTAGCCCTGGCGTTTCGGCATGCGAAATAACACGCACCCCGAGCACCCTGGCATTTTTGTCAATGCCCATAATCAGGTTGATCGCCCCGGAATAACCGCCCGGCGCAACCAATCTAAACGAAACCGCATTGACCTTGCCCTCTTTGCGGCCGATATAAACCAGCGTTTCATTCGCACCCAGCGCATCCTTACTGGAATCGATTATCACCGTGTCCTGTAACAGGTTATTGTCGTACAGCGTTTGAGGAACCACTTCCGCCAGTGAGGCACGCAAGTCCTCTTCCAAACGTAAATTGATGACATCCCGGGTGTTGTAATCGGCCAGTCCAAGCAAGGCGCTGGTCACCAGTGCAAAACCGGCCAACAATAACGCCTGATAGGAGATACGAGTTTTCAGTTCGATAAACGTCGTCATTCCTTCACTTCCAATGGTAAACCTTTACGATTACGCCCGTAGATTCGCGGTTTTATATAGTGGTCTATCAACGGCGTCATCGCATTCATTAATAACACGGCGAATCCTGCACCTTCAGGATAACCGCCCCAGGTTCGGATAATAAAAATCAGCAGACCGCACATCGTACCGAATAGCAATTGACCCAAAACGGAATTGGGCGAGGTGACATAGTCCGTGGCAATAAAAAAAGCCGCACACATCAAAGCACCCGAGCTTAAATGCACCCAGGGACTCAGATAATGTGCGGGGTTCCACCAGTGAAAAACCATCGCGGAAATGGACACCGAGAACAACATAGCAAAAGGAATATACCAACTAATCACACCTCTGAATAACAACCAGATCCCACCTAACGCTAACAATAAAGCCGAGGTTTCCCCTAAACTGCCGCGCATAAACCCTAACCAGGCCTGACTATCCTGATAAACATCTTTCAGGCTGTCAGGCAACAAGTGATTCTGTGACAGCTCGGTTTTAACGTGTCCCAGCACTGTCGCCCCGGTATAGGCATCCGACTGCGGCAAACCGGAAAAGGTAATCTGTAATGCCGTCATAAAATCCGGTGCCTGCTCCGAAAAAAACGGCACCATGTTGGCCCAGGTAGTCATTTCCACCGGAAAGGAGATCAGCAAGGCGACCCTGGCCAGCATCGCCGGATTAAACACATTCTGTCCCAGGCCGCCGTACACCTGCTTACCCAGCACAATGGCAATACCCGCACCGACAACACCTATCCACCAGGGCGCCCAGGGCGGCAAGGTCATCGCCAGCAGCCAGCCGGTCAATAGTGCCGAGCCGTCGTTCAGAACGTTGCCGGACTTTCCCGCCAGCCGCAGACAAAGATATTCAAAAAACAATGCCGATATAACTGTGACGATAAAAAGATTTAAAGCCGGCCAACCGAACAGATAAAGTCCAAATGCCGTTGCTGGCAGAATTGCGACAATCACCTGCATCATGATGCCGGTAACATGACCACTGGCCTGAGTGTGAGGACCGCTTACTGGTTTTATCTTCATAAGGCCGCCTCTTTTTCAGCTTTTGCACGCATCCGCGCCTCTTTTGCGGCTTGGCGGCGTTCCGCCTCTTCCGCTTTCTCGCGTTCTATTTTTTCCATGCGTTTATTGCGCTCCTCCATCAATTTTCTGGTCTGCTCGGACTTGTGCTGCGCCTGCTGGCGTGCCACCAGTTCGCCGGAAGCATACTTAAAATAATGTACCAAAGGGATATTGGACGGACAGACATAGGAACAGGAACCGCAACTGATACAATCTTTCAGGCCGATACTGACTGCGGCATCCAGTTGATTACTGCGAATCCTGTTGGCCATATCCACCGGCAGCAGGCCGACCGGACAAACCTGAACACAACTGGCGCAACGAATACACGGCTGTTCCTCACCGGCTTTAATTTCATCCGCTGTCAATGCCAACACCCCGCTGGTGGCCTTTACCACCGGCAGGTCGCTATGCGGCAGGGCATCACCCATCATCGGACCGCCCATCACAATACGTGCCGTATGTTCGGCATCGACCTGGCATACGCTAAACAACTCCGAAATCAGTGTCCCTATAGGCACTTCTATGTTCATCGGTCGCTTTATCGCGCCACCGGAAACGGTAACAATACGATTTACCAGCGGTTCACCCTTGCGTATGGCTTTATGTACGGCATAAGCCGTGGCAACATTGTGCATCAGCACACCGACATCGGTGGCCCTGGCACCGGCAGGCACTTCCTTACCAGTAATAAAACGAATCAATTGACGATCCCACCCCATCGGATAGCGGGTCGGCACCTTGACCACTTGAATATTTTCAAAAGACAGACAGGCTTTTTGCATTAACTTGATCGCATCGGGTTTGTTATCCTCAATGCCGATTTTGGCTTCCTGCGCCTCCATGCCGTGCAACATAATGCGAATACCGTCGACAATGTCATCCGCCCTTTCCTGCATTAACCGGTCGTCGCAGGTCAGGTAAGGTTCGCATTCGCCACCGTTTATCAACAGGGTCTGTATTTTGCTCTTTCTGCCTAAGTTCAACTTAACTGCGGCCGGAAACGTCGCACCGCCCATGCCGACCACACCGGCGGCGCCGACCCGTAACGAAACTTCCTCCGGTTCCAGCGCAAAAGGATCACCGGCAGCATTGCGTTCACCCCACTCATCCCGGCCGTCCGTTTCAATGACTATGGTTCTGATCGGCAGCGCAGACGGGTGCGGCGCCGGGTAGAAATTAATATCGGTAATCACACCGGAGCTGGGTGCATGGACCGGCGCTGAAATCATGCCTTGGCTATGCGCTAGCAGCGCGCCTTTCAGTACCTTGTCACCGACTTTGACCATCGGTTCCGCAGCCTTGCCGACATGCTGTTGTAAAGGAATATATAATTTTTTTGCTACCGGCAAATGCTTACTGATGGGCAATTCCGCAGTCGCGCATTTACGCTCTTCAGCATGAACCCCACCGCGCACTCGCCATAGTTGTTTCAGACTGATCATGCCGCCTCCGTATTAGTGCGGACAGGTTTCTGCCAACGCCAGTTTTTTAATGTGACCTCAACCGGATGCATCTGCAGACATTCGGTCGGACAAACCTCAACACATTTTTTACAAGCAACACAGGCATCCGCCACGACAGCATGAATCTGCTTAGGCGCGCCGACGATGGCGTCGGTGGGACACACTTTAAAACAGCGGGTACAGCCGGTACAGGTTTCCTCACTGACTTTTGCCACCAACAACTCCGGCTCTTCAACCGTACTCAAATCGACCTCGACGCCCAGAATTTTGGCGATCTGTTCCACCAGCGAGCTACCGCCGGGCGGACATAATGTCACCGGGGCATCGCCCGCAACCACGGCTTCCGCAGCCGGACGACATCCGGGATAACCGCATTGTCCACACTGCGAACCGGGCATCAGCGCTTCAAGTTCGTCAACTATCGGACTGCTTTCCACTTTTAAATATCGTGCAGCGACAGCCAACAGCAACCCCAAACACAGGCCCAATGAAGTCAAACTGATAATTGCGGCAACAACGTACATAACTCTCCCTCTGCTATTTGTAGAGACCGGCAAAACCCATGAATGCCAGTGAAAGAATACCGGCAGAGATGAAGGCTATCGGTGTACCGGCAAATGTTTCCGGCACGGCCATCAGGGTCAGACGCTCTCTTACCCCGGCAAAGATAACCATAACTAAAGTAAAACCCAAAGCAGCCCCAAAACCGAAGAACAGGCTTTCGATAAAGCTGTATTGCTCTTGTATATTCAGTAAGGCGACCCCTAGTACGGCGCAGTTCGTGGTTATCAACGGTAAAAAAATACCCAGCACCTGATAAAGCATCGGACTGGTTTTATGCACCGCCATCTCGGTAAACTGCACAACTGCAGCAATCACCAGAATCAGTCCCAAAATTCTTAAAAAACCTATATTCAGAGGCATCAACACTAAGTGTTCCAGCAACCAGGCGGCGGCAGCGGCCAGCGTTAAAACAAAAGTGGTTGCCATCCCCATGCCCAATGCTGTATCAAGCTTATTGGATACGCCCATAAACGGGCAAAGACCAAGAAACTTGACCAGCACCACATTGTTGACTAATGCCGTACCCAAAATAAGCAATAAATAATCGGTCACAATTTTTCGCCTTGATGTGTTCAAACTTATAGGTCAGCGTTGCATCAACCATGCCAACCTGTAAATTAAGGTTAAGCTCACTAAACCGGCCCAAAACCACACCAAAATTGTGCAAATGTCTGTCGCAAAATAGACATAGCCGCCCGAACAGCCGTAAATTTTGTCGTAAATCCGACAATTTGTTTTTTCCGTAGTAGTGTCTGTGGGCTGTCGTGTATACCCATCTGTACAAACCACCCATCGACTTTATCTTAAAAGCCAACTTTGGCTCCAATCTTGCTTATGTTGACTGTTGAAGGCTATAGAACATTTTATCTTCAGAACTGGGCAATGCCCTCAACACCCTGGCAGAATCCCAAATTAACAAACTTTATAATTTAGGTACGGTGCAAATTAACCATGAAAAAAACCTCATTGAAATATTTGCAGATTCATAGTGATATTGAAAAAGTCATTAATGACCTGAACCCGGAACTGCTTAATCTGGAGCAAGGGAAATTTATTGATCAATTGAATACCAACCGTAACAGCCTATTACCTTCCTGGCTATTTGTTGAAGCCGTTGAACAAGCGCCTATAGCCATCTCAATCACTGACAGAAAAGCCAATATCCTTTATGCCAATCAGTCCTTCAGTCAGGTTACGGGCTATAAGGTGGACGAAATTATCGGCAAAAATGAATCGGTGCTTTCCTATAAAACAACACCACGAAAAATCTACCATGACTTGTGGTACACAGTGAGCAGGAAATTAATCTGGCATGGCCAACTGGTTAATCGTCATAAAAACGGTCAACCCTATCTGGCCGACCTGATTGTTGCTCCGATGCTGGACTCGCAGAAAAAAATCACCCACTACCTGGGAATGCATCGCAATATCAGCGAACAACACCAGATTGAAAAGAAACTGCAAAACCAGAAACTGCTGATCGAGTCTGTTATTAATGCCTCTTCTGTCGCTATGGCAGTATTGGATCAAAATGACCGCATTATTCTCGATAACCTTCAATACAAGGCGCTCGTCAGCGATTTAGATTGTCATGAACCTGCGGTACTGTTTCTGGATCTGTTGTCGCAGGAACTGGGCAATATCCGATCATATCTGTCCGACAACCCGGCCGGACTTAACAACTATGAGGTAAGGATTGATAACAACAGTAAACACGGCGTCTTGTGGTTCTCCTGTTCCTGCAAGACATTTCAGGAAAAATCCACGGATGTAAGCGGTTTTTTTGAAAGCGCAAACCAAAACTATCTGTTATTAAGCCTGTCAAATATTACCCAACAACGCCGTCATCAGGAAGAAATACACCTACAATCACTTCGAGCCATACTCGCTGAAGAGGAACAGGTTCGTAGTATCCGCGAAACTTTACTGGGCGCTATTCACCAGATCAGCCAGCCCATGAATCAAATTCAGGCGGCCATTCAGATCATGCAGCATAAAGAGGAACAAGGCGCACTGTTAAACCTGATGGAACAACTGGAAAAAAGCTGCCGGCAAACCATATCGACGCTTGATAGTTGTGTGCCGGAAATCAATCCAAGTGCTGTTAATTCAATCAATATCAACCAAATTCTGCATGAAATTCTGATGTTGAATAACAGTAAGTTTCTCAGCAACGGCATTATCATTGACTGGAACCCGACCACCGTGCTGCCCCATATTATGGGGTCGGAAAATAAACTTCGCATGTTGTTCAAGCAATTAATCGACAACGCCGTCAACGCGCTGAACAGCGGCAGCAACCTAGAAAGGTGTATCAAAATCACCACGCAATACAACGACCAAAGGGTATTGGTCAAAATTGCGGATACCGGACCCGGTATTCCTGAACAGTACCGCAATAAAGTTTTCGAGCCATTTTTTACCACCCAAAAAATGAACTGTACCCAGGCCGGCATGGGCTTGGTCATGAGCAAAGAAATCGTTCGACAAATGAACGGCAATATCGAGATTGATCCGGATTACCAACCGGGCTGTTGTTTTAAAATCAGTTTCCCGGTGATAGACCGTGAAAATTACGACAGGTACGATGAATGATTGAAAGATACCAACTGGTCGAAACCGAACTTGATGCCCTGTACCTGATCAGCCAGGTTCTGAACGGTACTTTTGAGCTGCGCAATAAACTCAACGGTATTCTGGAAATCCTGCACAAGCGCTCACACATGCTATCCGGTATGATCGCCTTGCGCGGCACTGAAAACAACAGCCTGAGCGTGTCAGAGGTTTATGGTGAAAATATTGATAAAAATATCCGCTACCAGCCCGGTGAAGGTCTGGTCGGCACCATTCTGGATGCGGCCAGCACCATTATTGTGGAAAGACTTGCCGATGAACCGCGTTTTATCAGCCGACTCGGATTATATAACCCGGAGCTGCCGTTTATCGGCGCACCTATTCTGGCGGAAGAAAGCGAAATTGTCGGCGTACTGACCGTACAGCCGGAGAACAGGGAATTTTTGGGCGAAAAAGCCCGTTTTCTCGAAATGGTTGCCAACCTGATTGCGCAAAGCGTTAAAACCCTGCGCGTGACGGAAAGAAAGCAACAGGAATTGCTGGAAGAACGAGATAACCTTAAACAAGCGCTGGTTAAAAATTACCGGTTTGAAAATATCATCGGACATTCCCAGCCGATGCTTAAAATCTTTGACATAATCCGGCAAGTCGCCAAATGGAATACGACAGTTCTTATTCGCGGCGAATCGGGCACCGGTAAGGAAGTCGTCGCCAATGCCATTCACTTCAACTCCGGTTGCAGCAACGGGCCGTTTCTAAAGTTGAACTGCGCCGCCCTGCCCGACAATCTGCTCGAATCGGAATTATTCGGTCATGAAAAAGGTGCGTTCAGCGGTGCTGTCGGTCAACGCAAGGGGCGCTTTGAACTGGCTGACAACGGTACAATTTTTCTGGATGAAATCGGTGAAATTTCCGCCTCGTTTCAATCCAAACTGTTACGTGTATTGCAGGAAGGTGAATTTGAACGGGTAGGCGGTAATAAAACCCTGACCGTCAATGTCCGCATCATTGCCGCCACCAACCGTAATCTGGAACTGGATGTTGCCGAAGGCACCTTCAGGGAAGATTTGTATTACCGCCTGAATGTCATGCCTATTAATATGCCCCCACTACGGGAACGCATTGAAGACATTCCGGAACTGTCCAACTTTCTATTGAAACGCTTATCCCAACAGCAAGGCGGCCGAAAACTGGAAATAAAGGAAAGCGCTCTGAGGATTCTGATGAAATACAGCTGGCCCGGTAATGTTCGCGAGCTGGAAAACCGTCTGGAACGAGCATCAATCATGAGCCCCGATGGTATCATTGACCGCGATGTGATTATCAACACCGGTCTGGAAGACGAGATCGGCCTGCCGTCGAGCCCGCAAACAGTCGTCAAAATCGATTTTAAGGACGAAAACCTCGATGAAAGAGAGCGTGTTATTGCCGCAC
This sequence comes from Methylococcaceae bacterium, assembly GCA_050303615.1. Lineage (GTDB taxonomy): Bacteria > Pseudomonadota > Gammaproteobacteria > Methylococcales > Methylomonadaceae > CAZDXJ01. Next base: position 14,925 of record JBNLCC010000041.1, read on the forward strand.
TGGAACAAAGCGGCTGGGTGCAGGCTAAAGCGGCCCGCCTGTTAAATATGACGCCCAGACAAATTGCCTATCGTATTCAAACCCTGAATATCCACCTCAAGCAGATTTAACGGCCGAAGTTACTTCGGCCGAATTCACGAATTAAATAATTCAGGGTTGCAGCCAGTCAACCGGCGACTTTTACCGCCACCAGTACAACAAGACAGATAATTTGCAGACCAAATAATTTCAACATATCAATCAGCTCTGATTTAGGGTTTGATGAACTCATAATTTTCTCCTTTAATTAAATCTATTGATAGTTAAAGCAATGTTTATGCCAGTATTTCTTCAGATCCTTCGATTTGCTTTTTCAACTTCGGTAAGTTTTCCATAACTTTATGACAACACTATTAATTTCTCTGTTTTTTACTCACTAATCGAAAAGCATGTCAGAAAAAAAAGGCGCTGGAAGTTTGTTCAGATCAATACAAAGCCTCACAAATTGATTGTTATCTTTATGACAAACAAGCATAAACAATATATTTTACCTATATATATCAGTATCTTATATAAGATTTACAGTTGGCACGGAGACTGCTAATACCTCTGTATACAAACTAACGAGGTGTGACTCATGGAATTGCCAGTACTCAACGACAAACCCGAAATTAAAGGTGGCTGCTCAGCCGGATCATGTGGTTCTACAGATGATCAATTAAACCATCTGTCCGATGAAATACGTGAAAAAGTGCAAAACCACCCCTGTTATTCAGAAGATGCGCATCATTATTTTGCACGTATGCACGTTGCCGTTGCACCGGCCTGTAATATCCAGTGCCACTACTGCAACCGTAAATATGATTGTGCTAACGAATCCAGACCAGGGGTAGTATCTGAGTTGTTATCCCCCGATCAGGCGGTTAAGAAAACCATGGCAGTTGCGGCCAATATTCCGCAGATGACGGTATTGGGAATTGCCGGTCCAGGCGATCCGCTGGCCAACCCGGAAAGAACCTTTGAAACCTTTCGCAGACTGAGCGAAGAAGCGCCCGATATTAAACTTTGCGTTTCAACCAATGGCCTTGCCCTGCCTGCGGCCGTCGAGGAACTGTCCAAACATAATATCGACCATGTCACGATTACGATTAACTGTCTGGATCCTGAAGTCGGGGCAAAAATATATCCTTGGATTTTCTGGAACAATCGTCGTATTAAAGGAAAAAAAGGCGCAAAAATCCTGATCGAGCAACAGCAAAAAGGCCTGGAAATGCTGGTCGCAAAAGGCATCCTGGTCAAGGTTAATTCGGTGATGATTCCCGGCGTCAATGACCAGCATCTGGCTGAAGTCAGTAAAGTCGTTAAACAGAAAGGCGCTTTCCTACACAATGTGATGCCTTTAATAGCCGAGGCCGAGCATGGAACGTTCTATGGCGTGATGGGACAGCGCGGACCTTCTCCTGATGAATTACAGGACTTACAGGATGCCTGCTCCGGCGATATGAACATGATGCGCCATTGCCGCCAGTGCCGTGCCGATGCGGTTGGAATGCTGGGTGAAGATCGCGGCGATGAGTTTACGCTGGATAAGATTGAAGATATGGAAATCGATTATCAGGCGGCCATGGAAAAACGCAAGGTCATTCATCAGGCTATTGAAGCGGAAATGAACGAAAAACGTGCGGCTAAGGCCGAACATCAGACAGATCTGCCTAAACTCACTACCCGTCCGGTATTAATGGCGGTGGCCACCAGTGGTCAGGGGGTGATTAATATGCATTTCGGCCATGCCAAAGAGTTCCTGATCTATGAAGCCTCACCTGAAGGCGTGCGTTTTATCAGTCATCGCAAGACTGAATTATATTGCAGTGGTGATGATACCTGCGGCGATGCCGAAACGGCCCTGGAAAAGAATATTCGTACCTTGGAAGGTTGCGAGGCGGTACTGTGTTCCAAGATCGGTTATGAACCGTGGGAACAATTGGAACAGGCCGGTATACAACCGAATGGCGAGCATGCCATGGAAAACATTGAAGAGGCGGTTATGGCGGTTTATCTGGAAATGGCTGAGTCCGGGAAACTGGATGAATCAACGGACCAACAACGAGCAAATGCATAGGAGCGGCTGATGGCTTTATCAATAATAGAATCTTGCGTTAATTGCTTTGCCTGCGAACCCGTGTGTCCCAGTGATGCAATTTATGAAGCGACACCGCATTTTTTAATCGACAGTAAAAAATGCACCGAATGTGAAGGCGACTACGCCAACCCTCAATGCGCCAGTATCTGCCCGATTGAAGGCGCGATTCTGGACGCCTTGAAAGTGCCGATCAATCCGCCGGGCTCATTAACCGGCATTCCACCGGAAAAAATGGCGGAAGCGATGGCCGAACTGCAAGCGCACTAACATTATGGCGACAGTCATCTTCTACGAAAAACCGGGTTGCATCAACAATACCCGGCAGAAGAAATTATTGCGTAAAGCTGGCCATACCGTGCTTGAAAAAAGTCTGTTAACTGAAAACTGGGCGGTAAAGCCACAACAGTTACGCGAATTTTTCGGCACTCGACCTGTACAGCAATGGTTCAATCGTAGTGCGCCCGCCGTTAAACAAGGTTTAGTTGATCCTGAAACCATCGATGGCGAACAGGCGATCACGCTAATGCTGGCCGACCCGTTACTGATACGCCGACCACTGATGCAGGTCGGTAGTGAAAAAATGGCGGGGTTCGATGAGCAGGCAGTCGATCGGTGGATAGGCCTGAACGGCAGTGGCAGCAATGATGATCTGGAAAGCTGTCCTAACTCTGCACCGGCTGCCCCTTGTCATGACTGATCTACAGGCTGTTCAATCCGGCACCGGGAAGCCTGTAGCGGTTTCCCTGTCCGATCGTGTACACTGGATTGGTGCGTTTGACCCCGGTTTGCGTAGTTTTGACATTATCCTAAAGACCGCTAACGGCACCACTTATAATGCCTACCTGATTCGCGGCAGCGAAGGCGTTGCCGTCATTGATACCGTCAAGGAAGGGTTTGGAGATGATTTTTTCTCCCGGCTGGAATCGGTCGCCGACTATTCGGAAATCAAGGTCATCGTACTCAATCACCTGGAACCGGATCACACCGGTGCGCTGCCTGAATTAATGCGGCGGGCACCGCAGGCGCAGTTGTTTATCTCACAAAAAGCGCAATCCATGTTGAAAGCATTGCTGAAACAGGACAAGTTGAGCTTTACCCCGGTTCTAACCGGCGACAAAGTTTCACTGGGCGACCGTACCCTGGAGTTTTTACACACCCCCTATTTACATTGGCCGGACACCCAATGCACCTATTTGCCCGAAGAAAAAACCCTGTTTTCCGGCGATGTATTCGGCTGTCACTTCTGCGATACCCGTTTATTCAATGATAAATCCGGCGACTTCAGATTCTCTTTTGAATATTACTACGCGCATATCATGCGGCCTTTTAAAAACTATGTGGTTCGCGCATTAAAACTGATAGAGCCTTTACAACCCGAATTGATTGCACCGACTCACGGCCCCATATTACGAGATCGGCCGATGCGCTACGTACAGCGTTATCACGAACTGTCACAACCCTCATTGGCCACCGCCAACCAGCAAAACGAAAAAACATTGCTGATTTTCTATATCAGCTCGTACGGCAATACCCGACGCATGGCTGAAGCCATCTACGCCGGCGCCATGTCTATTCCCGGCGTACTGGTTTCTTTATATGACCTCGAAGGCAGCGAAATCAGCCCTTTCGTCGATCTGATCGAGGATGCGGACGGCTTATTGCTAGGCACACCAACCATTAACGGCGACTCCGTCAAACCGGTCTGGGATCTGTTGTCGTCACTGGCGGTGATTAACCTAAAAAACAAACTTGGCGGCGTCTTCGGTTCGTACGGCTGGACCGGGGAAGCAGTGCGGCTGGTTGAAGACCGGTTAAGAGGACTCAAACTACGCGTGCCGATTCAAGGCCTGCGAGTAAAACTAATTCCTACCGAGGAAGAACTTAAAGACTGTACCCGATTCGGGCGAGATCTGGCAGAGGAGTTGATGGGGCTTAGAAAGCCAAAAGTTATCGACTTTTCCGACCTGGCCTGACTTTATTATAACTACACATCAGGAGTATCAACATGGCAAAAGCTAATGTTACCTTTGAAGATATTGACGTCACCGTATCCGTTCCGGCCGGAACCCGCGTAATAGAGGTTTCCGAAAAAGTCGGTTCAGGTATCACCTACGGCTGTCGCGAGGGGGATTGCGGTACCTGCATCATGAAAGTCACTCAAGGCTGGCAACATTTGTCGGAACCCTCAGTACTGGAAGATAAAGTACTAAGAGAAAACATGGCAGGAAAACACAACCGTCTGGCTTGCCAGGCACAGGTTCTGGGCGGCGATATTTCTGTTAAACCAGCGTGATTACATTAACTACATAGGGGAAAAAAATGGCTATCGTAACTTTCACCAATCCGGAATACCGGGATAAAACAATCTATGCCACCGCCGGCAGTCATACCCAGACAATACTGAACCTGGCACGCGCAAACAAGATTCCTATCAACTTTGAATGCGAAGACGGCGAATGCGGTACCTGCGTGGTCAAAGTCAGCAGCCTGGATAATAAAAGCCGCATGGGCGGACCGCTAACGGAAAAAGAAAAAAACGTCTTGCGTTCAATTGGCAAATTAACCAAGGAAGAAATGGAACAAATGATCGTCGACGATCTGCCCAGTCCATGGCGACTGGCCTGTCAGATGATCGTGCGTGATGAAGACCTGCGCATCGAGTATTAAAACATGATCGTCGCGCTCCAGCCCTTAACTGGCGACAGGGAATACATCTATGAAGCCCTGTTGGCCGACCTGAAAATCACGCCCAATCGGCAATCGCTGGCAAAAATACTGGCCAGTTGGTTGACCGGAAAAAGCGTATTACCCGATTATCTGGGGCTGGAACCGGCACAATTTACCGCACTGCTTAAAACCTACTTTCCAGGGCAGGCCATTCCTGTCCAGGCCCCGTCCGGCATAAAACTGGACGATACCCGTATGCTGGAAAAAGAAGACCTTATCCGGCTGTTGCAGGGATTCAGTTTAAAACAGGACCAGGAAAACGAATGTCTGATAGGCCTGATCGTATCGGCGTGTTTAGGCAGTGATCATTTATGGCAGGATATGGGCTTCTGGCAACGCAGTGAGCTCTCGGAATTTTTAACCTATAATTTTCCCCGGCTGGCTTCACGTAATAACAAAGATATGAAATGGAAGAAATTTCTCTATAAACAGTTATGCGAAGCCGAAGGCCTGTATCTGTGCCGCGCGCCATCCTGCGAAGTGTGCACGGATTATTCGGTCTGTTTCGGACCCGAGGAATAAAGCCAAAATTAGACACTAATTCAAACAAACATTGACCGCGAAAATCGATCAATTCGATTGCGGTCACTCTCTATCACCGGAATGGACTTCTTGTCAGCCAGCAAGATGTTCCATCTGCCCGCTGGATTAGCCTAGAAACTACCCATTTGATCCTAGAGCAGTGGATCAGAATAGCTTTTCGTACTTTACGCGTTTTATTGACCAAACGTCGTAGCTTTTCAACAGACTATTGCCTGATTGGCAGTTTTTTCCACTAACAAGAGAATGTCATGCCTAATATCCCTGATCGATCCGTCCCGGTGTCCGAAAAAAGACGCAACTCCCATTCCAGCGTAAACCTTCGGTATAACTTCACTGCCGCCTTTGCTTTATGATGAGCGATCGAGACAACCATCTTTGGTTGCAACTGTGGCGGGACGAAAAGCACATAGATTTCCACCAGAACTGTGTTAATCGTTTCCTGACCAAATTCTGGCCTCGTTTCAATCACATCGAAAAAAGCCGCGTGTTTGTGCCCTTGTGCGGCAAAAGCCTGGATATGATATGGCTTGCCAATCAAGGTCATAAAGTCATTGGCGTTGAATTGAGCCCTATTGCAGTCAAAGCATTCTTTAAAGAAAACGGACTGAAACCGGTAAAACGCCGTAATGGCAAATTTACCTTATGGAAACACGGCAATATCAGCATCCTGTGTGGTGATTACTTCTCACTCAACAAGAAGGTACTGGGTCATATCGATATGGTCTATGATCGCTCTGCCCTGACGGCCTTATCCGCCGATATACGTAGCCAATATGTCATTCATATGAAATTGATTGTCCCTTTAGGGACAAATATTTTTTTACTGACCCTTGAAGATAACACATTGCAGCAACCCGCTTATCAGGTCGATGAAGAGGTCGCAGCACTATACTCTGAAAATTTTCATATCAACCTCGCCCATGTAGAAGACGCGTGCAATTTAGACAAGGAACCATTACATGATGTGAAATATAAGTTATATCAACTATCCGGCAAATAACCGGCTCAGGTTTCCGCTCTGTTTAAATGTGCATAGGCGGAAAAGGTCTGGATGCGTTGATCTACCAACGCCTCACCGACGGTAAAGTGATACAGACTTTGCAGGGTATCACCTTTAATGCCCAAGATATCGTGTACATCATCATCAAAAAAACAACCGATGCCGGTGCCACTCAGACCGGCGGCTTCGGCTTCCATATACAAAACCTGTCCCAGTAAACCGCATTCCCAGAACAGGCGGCGATAGCACCAGGCCTGTTCGGCAACAATATCGTTAAACTCAGCCAGCATGGCTAAACTGAACGCACTGTCGGAGGCGATAGGCTGGTGACAGGATAAAGTTTTAGCCGGCAGTCTTACATCCCCTTCATGTAATAAATACAGGCTGGGAAACGCCTCTACCGCCTGCCATTTAAATTCGCTGTTCAGTTGTTTGGTTAAGCTGTCTAATGCTTCGCCAGAGCGCGGCAAACAATACAAACCCGGGGGCAAGCCTTCAACTTTATGTACAAACAAGCACAGATGCACGGCAGGCGGCCAGTTCCAGGCATCAAAAGGCGGCTTGTCTGCTGCCGACAAAGCATCCAGTATCCGAAAAAAAGCCTGCTGTTTGATCGCAATAGCCTGCGCATTAAAACGTTGCGCACTGCGCCGCTGCCTGATCAATTGACTGACCGGCACGGAACAATCGGATTTAACAGCTACTGAAGACTGCGGCTGCCACTGCCTTTGCTGCGGATGTTTCTTCTGTGCCGCTTTCGATACTTCATCAATAACCGGCCACTGGTACATATGATAAGCACCCAGCGACTGGGCACTACCCTGCCATGAGGCCTGCTGTACGGCTTGCAATAAAGCGGTCCTGTCCGTACTAACCCCTGATTGTCGGTCAATCCCATTGTAATGAATGCGACAAATCAAGTCCGGCGTTTCCAGCTCCCCGACGACAAATCCGCCTTTGTCCAGCCCTAATACACAGGCTAACTCAGTATCGGAATATTCGGATAACAATTCCACTCGCCAGCCCAGTGCGGCGGCGGCATAACTTAAAGCCGCCAAAGCATGACCGGCATCCAGTTGGCAATAGCGGTAGGCCCGCTCACCATATTTCCAGGCTTCCCGCCAGTGGATGGAACTAAGCCCTATTAACACGCCATGTTGTAATACCAGTTCTTCAAATGTACACCGCTGCTCCAGTTGATGCTCATAACTCACATAGTGGTAGACGCCCTGCGGCATCAGCTCAGTTGCAGTATTAACCAGATATACTTCAGTCGGGTGTAAATTTCCGCTCGAGGGATTATTACGTAACGACCACCGGTCCGGGCCAAACTGTTTCCAGGCCGACAAACCAAAAGCCAGTTCCAGCATCAGCCCAAGATGATCAAGGTTGAGTTCGGATGCCTTAATGGTCTGCCTTTGATCCAGTTGCGCCCATGTCACCGATAGCGCTTTACCCGGTTTGGGCAAAGGCTGAATTGGACAGCCGTCAAAATATCGAAAGGGATTTGGCTGGTCATCCCAGTCCAAAGTTTCCGGGGCTGACGCATAACGCTGCAAACTATGTTTACTGCGTTGATGGTAGACAGTGACCGAGTTGATCATTAATTTTGCTCCAGCATCAAGTCCTCGGTCAGGCAGCCTATCGGCCTGCCAAGATTCAATTCTTTGTCCTCAAACCGAACCAGAAACACATCTTTTGTCGGCTCTTCCTCCACATGTCCACGCATAACAATCACTCCCCGCGTTCCGGATTCCGCCAGAACATCACCTATTTCATTGTCCGGCATCGACCCGTCATCAACTATATTATGCGCCGCGTAAACCACATCACCTACATCTAAATCTTCAATTTTCATTATTTCCACCTTTGTCAAAAAAATTGTAGCAAACCTTACAAACACCCTCGCATTGTTACCAAACCACCCCTTAAAAAAATATTACAAAAATATTAATCCTTTAAAAACAATACATTAAAAGCCTTATAAAAAATGGCACACAGGTTGCTAAATGTATTTACAAAAACGATGCCAAGCAATCTTGCAGGAGAAAGACATGATTACATTAACCGATAGTGCGATAACCGCAGTCACTCGATTTATCGACGGTTCCGATAAACCCACCGCCGGTTTACGTATAGAAGTGACTGACGGGGGCTGTTCCGGATTGCAATATGGGATGAAGCTTGAATCCGAACAAGGTGAAAACGATACCGTGATCGATTGTGGCGAGATGAAAGTTTTTATCGATGCTGAAAGCTTTCCCCTGTTGGACGGCATGACTGTCGATTTTCTAGACAGCCTGGACGGCTCCGGTTTTAAATTTACCAACCCCAATGCTGCTAAAAGCTGTGCCTGCGGCACATCATTTTCGACCAGCGCAAACGGCGGCTCGGCAAAAACCTGTTCATAAGATTTAGAGGAAGTAGCTATGTGGGATTATTCAGACAAAGTAAAAGATCATTTTTTTAACCCTAAAAATGCCGGTGCGGTTGCTGATGCCAATGCCATCGGCGAAGTGGGTTCCATCAGTTGCGGTGACGCATTGCGTTTAACTTTACGCGTTAACGATGAAACTGAAATTATCGAAGAAGCGGGGTTTCAAACTTTCGGTTGCGGCTCAGCAATTGCCTCATCGTCGGTGCTGACTGAAATTATTAAAGGTATGACCGTCGATGAGGCGCTTAAAGTGTCAAATCAGGATATTGCCGCCGAACTTGACGGGCTGCCGCCGGAAAAAATGCATTGCTCCGTTATGGGCCGTGAAGCCCTGCAGGCGGCTGTCGCCAATTACCGGGGTGAGGAATGGAAAGACGACCATGAAGAAGGCGCACTGGTCTGTAAATGCTTTGCCATCGACGAACCGATGATCGAGGAAATGATCTGGGCCAACAAACTGCGCACGGTTGAAGACGTGACTAATTTCACCAAGGCGGGTGGCGGTTGCGCAGCCTGCCATGAAGATATAGAAGGCATTCTGGAAAGAGTGCTGAAAGAACGTGGGGAAAGTTTTGATCCGGCAGCGGAATCAATCAGCAAAACAATTGAAGCCCCTAAAGCGCCGCTGACCAACCTGCAGCGCATTAAACGCATAGAAACGGTCCTGGAATCCATGCGTCCGCAATTGATGGCTGACGGCGGCGATATAGAACTGGTCGAAGTTGATGGTAATACGGTTTACGTCAATATGACCGGTGCCTGTAGCGGCTGCCAGATGGCGGCAATGACCATCGCCGGTATTCAGCAGCGGCTGATGGAGGAAATGGGCGAATTTATCAAAGTCGTACCCGCTTCGGAAATGGCAAAAACCGCAGTTGCAGGAGCTTAGGTCATGAGCGATATTTATCTGGATAACAATGCCACCACCAAGGTTGACCCGTTAGTGGTTAATGCGATGATGCCCTATTTTAGCGAGCAATTCGGCAACCCCTCATCAATACATAAATTTGCCGATGGCGTTGCCCGGGCGATCAAAACAGCCCGTAAACAAGTACAGAACCTGATCGGTGCCGAGCATGATTCGGAAATCATCTTTACCTCCTGCGGCACAGAATCCGATTCCACTGCGATATTATCGGCCCTGAAAGCACAACCGAACCGCAAGGAAATTATCACCACAGCCGTTGAACACCCTGCCGTTCTGAACTTATGTGAGTATCTGGAAAAAGACGGTTACACGGTACACCGCCTGCCGGTGGACAAAGCCGGACGTCTTAATATCGAAGCCTACAAGAACATGCTCTCCGATCAGGTCGCGATTGTTTCGGTCATGTGGGCCAATAACGAAACCGGTACTATCTTTCCGGTTGAAAAAATGGCTGAGATGGCTAATGAAGCCGGGGTCATGTTCCATACCGATGCGGTACAGGCGGTCGGCAAGATTCCGATGAACCTGAAAGACACCAAAATCGATATGTTATCCATTTCCGGCCATAAGCTGCATGCGCCTAAAGGTATTGGCGTCTTGTATTTACGTCGGGGAACCCGGTTCAGACCGTTGTTACGCGGCGGGCACCAGGAACGCGGTCGCCGGGCGGGTACGGAAAATACCGCGTCCATCGTCGCCTTGGGCAAAGCCTGTGAATTGGCGCAGGAACATATCGAATTTGAGAATACCCAGGTTAAGGCCATGCGCGACCGGCTTGAGCGCGGCATTGTCGAGCAAGTACCGCACAGTTTTATCACCGGTGATTTGGAACATCGACTACCCAATACCACCGACATCGCTTTTGAATACATCGAGGGGGAAGCCATCCTTATGTTACTGAATAAAGCGGGTATTGCCGCATCCAGTGGTTCGGCTTGTACCTCCGGCTCACTGGAGCCCTCCCACGTAATGCGCGCAATGGATATACCTTATACCGCTGCGCACGGCACTATCCGCTTTTCCTTTTCCCGCTTTAACACCATGAGCGAAGTGGATGAGGTGCTTAAAGTAATGCCTCAAATTGCGGCAACTTTACGTAAACTTTCACCCTATTGGGACGGCGACCAGCCGGTTGCGGACCCTGAAAAGGCTTTCGCCCCAACCTATGCCTGATCGCAATCATGAACAGTCAAGCACGCTCAATAATCATCGATGATACCACCCTGCGGGACGGTGAGCAGTCCGCCGGGGTGGCATTTTCGCTGGCAGAGAAACTGACAATCGCACAAAGATTGGCGGATATGGGCGTGCCGGAATTGGAAATCGGTATACCTGCCATGGGCAGACAGGAACAGGACGATATTAATGCCATTGCCGCTTTAAAATTACCTTGTTACACCCTGATCTGGTCCAGAATGTGCGAACCGGATCTGGCTCAATGCCGACTTGTACAAGCCGATATGGTGGACCTGTCCATCTCTGCATCCGATCAGCATATCAAACACAAACTGGGCAAGAGCCGCGCCTGGGTATTAAAAAGCATCCGTTATTACGTTAGCAAGGCACTGGACTTCGGTCTGGACGTTTCTGTGGGCATGGAGGATGCCTCGCGCGCCGATCCGGACTTTTTGGCGCTGATGGCTGAAACCGCCCAACAAGCCGGAGCAAAAAGAATCCGCTTTGCCGATACCGTCGGTATTATGGAACCGTTCGGTGTACTGGATGCCATTCGGCGACTAAAAGCCACCACTGATCTGGACATTGAAATGCATGCGCATGATGATCTTGGTCTGGCGACGGCCAATACCTTAGCCGCCGCACTGGGCGGTGCAACGCATATCAACACCACCGTTAACGGGCTGGGTGAACGTGCCGGCAATGCCGCTCTGGAAGAAATCGTCGTCGGCTTGAAACAACTGTACGACATCGATACCGGCATTGATTTACAGAATTTCAGCCGATTGTCCGAACAGGTGGCGCTGGCTTCCGGCGACACCATAGGCAGCCGAAAAAGCCTGATCGGGCGTGATGTGTTCAGTCATGAAGCCGGCATCCATGTTGATGGCCTGTTAAAAAATCCACTTAATTATCAAGGCATCGACCCCGCTATCGTCGGTCGCAGCCATCAGCTGATTCTGGGCAAACATTCAGGCAGTAAAGGCATTATTCACGCCTACCGACAAATGGGCATCGAATTAAGCCGGCTACAGGCCAAAAACCTGCTGCCTTTGGTACGCCGGTTTGCCGAGGAACACAAACGAGCGCCAAAAGATCAGGAATTAAACCAGTTTTTACATGCACTTTAAAGGTGACCATCATGAAACAGAAACAAAAAAAAGTTCAGCCCACCAGCATTGAGTCAAAGCAACCATCCGAAAGACAGCAACCTTTCGAAGACGACCGCTACCCGGGTTCATTTTTTAAAGTCCCAGGCATACCGCGTCCGGGTAAAACCAGCTGGCAGTCCTCATAAATCAAGCGGGTAAATTCCATGCAACAGGATAAGTTTAATCAGACATTACGGCAACAGTGGACAGAAGATATCCGGTGCGTTTTTGACCGTGATCCGGCGGCCCGAAGCACACTGGAAATTCTGCTGACTTACCCCGGTGTCCATGCCTTGTTGATGCACCGCTTATGTCATCGTTTATGGCTATCCGGCTGGCATATCACCGCCAGAATCCTGTCATTTATCAGCCGCACGGTCAGTAATGTCGATATCCACCCGGGTGCAACCATAGGCCGGTGTCTGTTTATCGATCATGGCGCCGGTGTCGTGATCGGCGAAACGGCCGTCATAGGCGATGATGTCACGTTATATCACGGCGTCACCCTGGGCGGAACCACCTGGAACAAGGAAAAGCGCCACCCTACTCTGGGCAACAAGGTTCTCATCGGAGCCGGCGCCAAGATACTGGGTAATATTACTTTAGGTGACAGTGTCAGGGTCGGCGCCAATTCCGTCGTGGTAAAAGATGTCCCTCCCTGTTGCACAGTGATCGGTATTCCAGGACGAATTATTCAAAGCAAAGGTTTAAAAATCCAGCTCAATGAAGGTATAGACCTGGACCATCACCTGGTTCCTGACCCCATCGGTAAAGCCATTAATTGTTTGATAGAGCGTATCGAACAGCTCGAAGCCGAACAAAAAACCTTTGCCTTAAAACCCGAGCAGCACGCCTGTACGGAATGCGAAGCGGACGACGTCTGCCAGACGCATAGCGCACCTGCGGCACTGAAAAAAGCGGTGGGCTGATAATGGATTTGCTCGATTTTGACGTTAATGAATTGTACTTCCAGCAGGAAGACACTCCTGAAGTACAGGCCCTGATTTTACAAGCCGGTAACGCATACGAACATGGCGAAGCGGAATTACCCTTACAAAAGGCATTTGAACTGTCGCCCGAGTCGCTGAATGTACTGGTCGCGTTGAACCGGTTTTATTATTACCAGCACCGTTTACCGGAGGCTTTATCAATATCCGAAAAAGCGCTGGGCATCATCAGCGCAAAACTGCAGTTTCCCGATGACTGGCAGACGCTAGAACTGCAAAACATCAGTGACGCGCCGAAAGAACAACTGAGTTGGATCCGGCTCTATCTGTTCACGCTGAAATCCATCGGCTTTTTAAAAATGCGCTTACATGATTTGGAACCGAGCAAGGCGATATTTGCAAAACTGGTGTCGCTGGACAAAGAAAACAGAATCGGCGCACAGGCGTTGCTGGAACTGGTAAACAATAAAATCATGCAAGATCTGGGCTCACACACGGCAGAACAGTCACAAGTTTCTTAATTTACACTTTTTATGGAGACCTACCATGATATTTAAAGAAATTCCTGAGACACTTTGGACCTATATCCCGGCCCTGTTATTTTTTTTATTAACCCTCTATCTGATAACCAGCGATTTGAATGTCAGAGACTACTAAAGGCGGACAAACTATGAGCTTTGAAGAAGACCTTGAAGATCTGGAATCAGCAGAAGATTTTCTGCAATATTTCGATCTGGATTACGACCAGGCTGTCGTTCATGTCAATCGGCTACACATTTTGCAACGGTTTCACGATTACATTTCCCAATCGGCGGAAAGCATTCCCGATGATCCCGAGCTGAAGAAGAAAATTTACCATAAACTGCTTTTTCAGGCCTATCAGGATTTTGTTAAATCCGATGCGCAAACTGAAAAAGTATTCAAAGTGTTTAAAATGGCCGAACCGCAAACCGCCTTCGTGGCACTGGACGATATTCAGTTATGAAAGAAGACCGTTTCGATGAGGGACGATTTGATTTCGGCGAGGAAGTCCGGGTCACACGCAGCGTACGCAACGACGGCACCTACCCCGGCATGGAAATCGGTGAATTGCTGGTGCGCCGGGGCAGTGTCGGCAATGTCGTCAATGTCGGAACCTTTTTGCAGGATCAGGTCATATTCACCGTCCATTTTCTGGACATCGACCGGATGGTCGGCTGTCGGCTGGAGGAATTAATTCCTGCCGATGCGCCATGGAACCCGAGCCGTTTTGAATTCAGGGATAAGGTGGTTAGTACACTCGATCTGGCAATCCAAGGAAAAATTATTGTCGCTAAAGGCACTAAAGGTGAAATCGAGCAGGTTTTAAGAAATGCCGAACCATTGCAATATCATGTGCGTTTTCCCGGTATTACCCTCCAGGTTCCCGAATCCTCACTGAACCCTGCCCCTGCCGATAATTTGAACCAAAGTTAAAAGCGGAGAGAACATGAGTACCCCAGAAAAATCAGCAGCAATTGAGCCCTATTGTCTGCTACGAGCAGCACTGGCACTGTTTCAAAAGACTCCCGGCGAACTTGACTCGGCACAATTGGAAAAAGCATCCGTGCTGGCGCGTAACGAATATGAAATTGAATCACGGGTGCTGAGATCACCCGAAGCGGCCGGAACCATCATTACCGAACAGGCATTGGGTAAAGCCATTCAGGACATCCGGTCACGCTTTGACGATGAACAGAGCTTTATAGATGAACTGGCTCGAAATCACCTTGATCAGCAATCCCTGCAAAGTGCCCTGTTAAGACAATGCAAAGTGGAAAATGTACTGGAAAGCATCGCATCCAGAGCCAGCACCGTCTCCGAAGTTGAAGTCGGCATCTACTATCACATGCATCCGGAAAAATTCACTCCGCCCGAGCAGCGGGAGGTCAGGCATATTCTGATCACGATCAATGATGACTATGCTGAGAACACCAGGGAAAATGCATTGCAAAAAATCAATTCAATCGCCGAAAAGCTCAAATCCAAACCTAACAGTTTTGGCAAACTGGCCATGAAATATTCGGAATGCCCGACCGCGTTACAGGATGGGAAACTGGGTACTTTTGCCAAAGGCCATCTATATCCTGAGATTGAAACCGCTTTATTTAAGCTTAAAGAAGGAAAAATCAGTGATGTCATCGAAACCGAGGTCGGTTTCCATATCATTCGATGCGACAAAATTCATCGTTCAAAAAAGATGTCGCTTAAAAAAGCACAAGCCAAAATCTACCAACTGATGCAGGAGAGGACCCGGCGTAACTGCCAGCGGGCCTGGCTGGCAAGTTTGCCGGACTCAACTGCTGCTAATCATACCAACAACTAGAGGCCAGCTTTATGACTGAAAAAGAACTCAAACGCTGTTCATTTTGCGAACTTGAACAATCGCCATCAGTCCCGCTGATTGCCGGTACCGATGGTTATATCTGCGAAGCCTGTGTATTACTCGCCAGCCAGGTGGTCAATAGCTGGGGACGTAAAAAAGCACTCAAGGAAATGCACGGGCCATTACCAAAGCCCCATGAGATAAAAGAAAAACTGGACCAATATGTGATCGCCCAGGACCTGGCCAAGGAAATTCTGTCCGTTGCCGTTTATAACCACTACAAGCGCCTTAAACTTGAAAGCGGTGAAACCGGGCTCGGTAAACTGGATCAGGAGGTGGAAATCGGCAAGTCCAATATACTCTTGATCGGCCCTTCCGGCACGGGTAAAACGCTGTTAGCCAGTACCCTGGCAAAAATTGTCGGCGTTCCTTTTGTCGTTGCCGATGCCACGACACTGACTCAGGCCGGCTATGTCGGTGACGATGTGGAAAATATTCTGGTGCGCTTGCTTGATGTGGCCGACGGTGATGTCGGTAAAGCCGAATGGGGCATCGTCTACATAGATGAAATCGACAAGATTGCCCGCAGTTCTGAGCAACAAACCGGCACCCGCGATGTATCCGGCGAAGGTGTGCAACAGGCATTGTTAAGACTGGTCGAAGGTTCGCAGGTAAAAGTCTCCAACAAGGGACGACGTAAGGAAGGCGGCAGTTCTGACCATACCGTGATTGACACGCGCAATATTCTGTTTATTTCCGGCGGCGCTTTCCCAGGGCTGGAAAAACATGTACATAAACGCCTGCTACCCAAAGATTCGGCCATCGGTTTTCATGCGGAAGTGCGTAATCCGGAGAACAAACCGGAATTAGAAGAGATGCTGAATGCAACCGAACCGGATGATTTAAAACGCTTTGGCCTGATTCCTGAATTTATCGGCCGCTTCCCTATTCTTGCCCCACTGGAACCACTGGATGTCGATGCCCTGATTCAGGTACTCACCGAACCCAAAAATGCCTTAGTCAAGCAATACCAGCAACTGTTCGCTTATGAAGGCGTGGAGCTGGAGTTCGATCACCCCGCCCTGGTGGCCATTGCCGAAAAAGCCATTGCCCGTGATATAGGCGCCAGAGGATTGCGCAGCATTATGGAGCAAATATTACGCAAGACCATGTTCGATTTACCTTCCTATGAAGAAATTGAGCGCTGTGTCATCAACGCCGATGTGATTAACGGCGAAGGCGAGATCGAATTAGTTGAAAGAAAAGAAACTCAACAAAAAGTTGCCCAATAATTACGGAACAGATCATGAAAACTGAAGAAAAAATCCAACAACAACTGGATAACAACCCCATTATCCTTTACATGAAAGGCGTACCGGACAATCCGGAATGCGGTTTTTCCGCCAAGGCGGTAGCGGCTTTAAAGGCCACCTCGATTCCTTTTGCCTACGTTAACGTACTGGCCGCACCTTTTATTCGTGAGAAGTTACCCAAAATATCCAAATGGCCCACCTATCCGCAGTTATTTGTGCAGGGCGAACTGATCGGCGGCTGCGATATTATTGAAGCGATGGCGGAAGACGGCTCTCTGCTCACGACCCTGCAGGCCGTTGCCACCGAACAATCGGGTAAAGCGCCGACTGAAACCATTAGCCATAGCGAAGTCGAGCAACTGGTTAAACAGGGCTATCCCGATGCCAGAGTCTATATTGAAGGCGAAGGTTGCGACTTGTCGATCACTGTAATCAGTCAACAGTTCGAAGGTTTGACTATGGTGAAACAACAACAAGGCGTGATGCAAACCCTGAGCGAACCGTTGTCCAGCGGCCGATTGCATGCGCTTACTGTCAAAGCCTATACCCCGGAACAGTGGCAGGAAATTCAGTCTTCAAGCAGCAGCAATAACGGTCTGTTGCAAATTCAAGGTTAAAGCATAGCGAAATGTTCTGTCGATTAACATGAACCCCTGGGCCGTTAACAAGGAACTGAGAATCAAACATTTTCTGCTCGAACTGGTATACCGCTACGGTGAAAACACCTTTCTACTCAAGGAACATCCGGAACAGTTTCAGGCTGTAGAGGTATACCTTAGCGGACAACCGAACCTTAGCGCCTATATTTACACCTTTGCCCAACCACCTGAAAAATATGCCGTCGACCTGAAATTTCCCATCGCCCAATACAGCATAATCGGGGAAAACGAGAACCTTAGCCTAGAACAGTTATTTACCATTTTCACTATCCACTTTGAGTTATGACCCAAGGCAGACAACAATTATAAAAATGAAGACAGAAACTTATAATGTTCACACATTTACCAGCTACAGCGGCATTAAGCTCCCGCTGAAACTGATCGGAGAAATACCGACACAAGAATTACGTAATCGAAACACATATTACGAAGGCCTTTTCGACCTACAGAATCGATTATGCCTGTGCCGCAGGATTGCATACGGTGAAATAGAATTGGAACACCGCTACCGCTATCACGATAATGGTCAGCTGAAACAGGCATTGATAACTGAAGATGATGACGAAACAACGACATTGCATTTTGATGAACAGGGCAAGCCGCTTTGATATCGATTAGGTGTGAATTGATCTGACATCTTTAAAGCTTAATTGTAATCTGATAGTTCATTAAAGAGCTGCTATCGACCCATTGCGACCTATAGAAGAAGAATTATTATTTAGTCGGAAAACGACCGAGCTTTGCGGTAAATTTGTCCGGTCTAAAAAGGGTCAGAACCCATTTTATACACAATGCCAATTTATTATGTAAAAACAATGGGTTACTTCACGCACTTCTTAAAAGGGCACTGACCCCTTTTTTCCTTCATCTCATTGCCATAAGTATCAATCTAGATTAAATTTGCTTATTTGCACAATGCAAGACCAGACCCCGTTGATGCGTTTTCCTTGATTTTTTCATCCTTGAGTTCTAGCCAAATTTTGATCGAAGATGTCTGACCAGTCTGATTGGAAAACTATTGTCCCTGAATTTCAATCTGACTCTGGTCATTTAATTTTCCCTTTTTAGGTTCCATAAAAATATTTCCGATCTGAAGCCCACCCCGGTAAACATAAAAGCCGGAACCATTTGTATATGTTTCATAGTCAGGATGTTTAACCGTAATTTTATATCGCCCTGGAATCAATTTAATTTTATATTGGCCATCAATGGAAGTGGTGGTATATATAAGTTTTTCATTTTCATGAACAAAAGTAATTTTTGCTCCTGAAATAAAATTTCCATATTGATAATTCGGCAGCCTTTCTTGAACAAACCCTTCATATCCTGAAAATCCTACTGTTTTGTTTATTTCATTTCTACTGGAAATGTTAATTGGCAAGCCGTCCAAGGTTTTTGATTTGTTTGGATGATGATTAATCGAGGAACCTATTTTATTTATTACCGTTATCACTTCTTCCTTAAAAAAATTCAAATAAATTGATAATGAAATTCCGACAATAATTAACACTAAAAAAAATAATTGATAAATCCGGATATGAATTGTGTAACTCTTGAAATCTCTAATTTTTTTAATAAAATTAGAAATAGTAATTTGAACGCTAGATGTCCCCTGGCTAAAATAGGTATCTGTATCATCACAATCAGCAGATTTTTTTTGATGAGAAGGTATTCGTCTTTGTTTTATTTCAACGTTTTTCAGGGAAATTAATTGCTCGTGCAATTTTTTTAACATCATTCTTTTATTGCTCGGCATGACTTTATTGTTCGGCATTCTCTCCTTTTCCAGTTGACGACAAGCAACATAAATCATGGCAAATGAAGCGAGCCAAACGAAATGCCCTATTAAAGGTTGGAACTTTAAGTCACCGATTAATAAGAAAAAGGTGGAACCGATAGCACAAAAAAAAGGTAACTTGGCATATTTAGTTGAAACTAAGAAAAAATGTTTGCTCGGCTTAATAATCAGCTGCAAAATACAAGCAGCATAAATCAAAATAAATAGAATATTAGCTGCTAAACCAAAAAAACATGCTAGACCATATTCGAACTCTACGAACTCTAATTTTCGTCCTCCTTCGAGCCAAAAAATCAGATAAAAAAAGGAAACAACAGTAGCCAGATAACCGTAACCAGGAGAACCGCCTAATTTAAACGCTGGTAAGACATAGGATAATAAGTACAATATAATAACGTAGCTTAAAAGTTTTCCTTCCTTTCTTATTTTTTTCATTTCATTCACCTATGAAAATTGAGGAGGCCGGGGCATAGGAGACTGGCGACAGAGTCTATATTTTAGACTATTTTTTAATTTTATTTACCGCCCTAAAAATCCTGCCAACAGTAATAAAATGTACAACTCTAGACCTCCTCCCCTCCGACCTTTTCCTGGTATGGGTTTAATTGCACAAAAGCCCCATATTCAAAAATCAAGTGCACCACCCCGGTGTAACATTAATCAACAATTGTAAATGAACAGAAACAATGGGGTGATGATATGGGAACTATCTATTCACATCTGAATAAAACCGAAAGACGCTTAATTAAACTTTGGCGAGATCAAAAACTCGGTATTCGTGAAATTGCTAGACGATTAGGTCGTGATCATTCGACTATCAGCCGTGAACTGCGAAGAAACCTCTGGTGTGGGCGACATTATTATTTCAATCAGGCTCAACGTTTTTATGAACACCGATTACGACAGCGCGCTGTACGGTTTCGTCTTAAATCAACATTGTTACGGCGCTATGTTCAGCAAAAACTCAAGATAGGCTGGACACCGGAATTAATTGCCGGGCGCTTAAAACAATGCAAGTCTAAACACACGATTTGTCATGAATCGATTTATCAATACCTTTATCTGGAAGCCCCCGAATGGATCGAATATCTTCCCAGAAAGCATAAAACGCGGCGTACGAAATATCCCTACCGGAAACATGGCGAACGCATTAAAAACCGAGTGGGAATTGATAATAGACCCCTTGAGGCTGACTCAAGAGACCATCCCGGACATTGGGAATCTGACACGGTAGTCAGTTCTGATCGAAAAGCCGGACTTAACGTCATCGTTGAACGTAGGAGTCGTTTGGTCAATATCAGCTTGATGGCAAATAAAACTGCAGGCGAAACAAAAAAGGCGCTGATACGCCGCTTAAGCAAGCATCCTAATGCACTGGTTAAAACGGTGACCTATGACAATGGCTTAGAAAATGTTTTACACCAGGACATCAACCGGAAGTTAGGCATCAAGTCCTATTTTTGCGAGCCTTACCATAGCTGGGAAAAAGGGTCGGTCGAGCAAGTGAATGGATTAATTCGGCGCTTCTTTCCCAAAGGGACAGACTTTCGTACCCTTATGCAAAGCGAAATAAATCGCGTGGAGAAATTGCTTAACAACCGGCCTAGAAAATGCTTAAACTATCGAACACCGTATGAAGTCTTTAGAGAAGACTGTGGTGCACTTACTGGTTGAATGTGGGCCCATTTCCTGCGTCCGATTACGCGAAGCTAATCGGACCTACCGTGCTAAGGTGTTTCCGGGTTGAATGCGGCCTTAGCTTATTCCAAGCTTTTCAAAAAATACTTGATTTCTCATTCTTGCATCATTCAGAGCTTTGTCCCAGCTCCAAACTTCAACATAGAGATTAATGTTGTCATGATGTTTAAAATAGCCTTGTCTATCCGGCATTGGTTTAAAATCCTTTATTTCTTCAA
Organism: Methylococcaceae bacterium; assembly: GCA_050303615.1. Taxonomy (GTDB): domain Bacteria; phylum Pseudomonadota; class Gammaproteobacteria; order Methylococcales; family Methylomonadaceae; genus CAZDXJ01. The sequence continues at coordinate 35,983 of JBNLCC010000041.1, forward strand.
GCCATTCTTTAACTTTCTGCGTTAGCTCACAAATGACATAACCGTAAAATGGTGTATTAATTTCGATTTGCATTTCACGCCCCTTTGGCGTTTTGTACTGTCCTTTGCGTATTTGGTTCACATAACGAATGATTTGATCAACTGGGTCTTCTTTCGATGACGGATTAGCAAAGTCATCGCGCTGAGGCTTTTTGAACTCAAATACAGTTACCGGGTTGCTTGCTTCGTTACCACCTCTAAAACCAATACGTTTATCGTACGCAAGAATGTCGGGACGATCAGATTTTGGACCATTTAGAGGTTTGTCTGATGATAGGTACTCAGTGAAGTTCAGACGCTCATCAATTATCCATAAGTTGTGATGCTCGAATGGAGTTTGATCTGAATCTTTCTTAACTGGAAAAATAATGTCATGAACTATATCTTCAGCAGAGTAACTCCCGTCAGCATCGCTCTCTAAGCTTTTTTCGAACAGGTCCAAGACGCTGCGCCTCAGAGATATGTAATGGGCAAGCTCGTTCTTACTTCTATCAGATACTTGGCGCGCTATTTCTCCGGCTTTTTCTCTTAGGGATTTGGAATTTTCTTCGGCTAGAAGTTTACGGACCTCGCCTTTGACGCGAGTTTCTTCCTTGTATTCTTGTTGATGAAGAATATTGTCAATTTGCGCTGAGCTAGGATTATGAGGGATAGTTGAATAATCGATGCTGGCAAGGGTTTCGCGATGCCATGGGGCAATATCTCGTACATATTCTTCGATGCGTTTAATTTTTCGTGATCGTCGGTCTTCAACATCAGAATCGACCGCTCTTTGAGCAAATCTAGCTGCGTACTCTTCGATCTGCTGTTGAGATATTTCATGCATTAAATCTGGATTTTCCTTTGGAAACTCAAATCCTCCGCGCTCAAGAGAGACATTTCGGTCAAGGTAGTCACCTACCACGTAAGAAACGACGATGAAGTTTCGCTCACTATCCTTTTCTCCGCTAGGAATAGTGTCATAGAATTCTTCCGCGAATTCAGGCACATAATTATAAATAGATGTAGCAGTCACCTGGCGACGATGAGCTACGAGGCTAACTTTACTACGGGTGGTTGACGGGGAATAAATTTTAAATGTTCGAACAGAGAAGTCGCAGCAGCCCTCCCGGCAATCAAACTTGAACACACCGTTTGCATTTGGAACTTCAACGATCAGTGCGTCTCCTCCATTGCCAACATAGTTATTCAGAATAATTTGGTTAGAGCCATCAGACTCAGTGAGAATAATCTCAGGGCATGGCTTTTCACTAATAAAATATGGTAATAATTTCTCAACCAAACTGCGTGCAATATGACTGAGACTCTTTTCTGGGAATGGCTTTATCGCAGACTTTAACTCTACTCGCGTTCCTGTTGTGCCTGGCTGACAAGTCTCTATTTTTTCATCAACGATAATCTCTTTGTCTTTACCCATTGAGAAGGATCGCTCGAAAAACTCTCCGTCTTGTTTATATTTGCTTTTGTATTCGACATCTTCGTAATATTTAAGACACGTAAAACGCCCAAACCCTTTGCCTCCTTCAGATATTTTCTGTTCGGTGTATAGGGTGTCAAAGGATTCTCTTTGTTCATCATTGAAGCCAATACCGTTATCGATAACCGTAAACCCAGAGATGTCTACAACTGTGTTATCCAGATTTGTTTGGGCAACCCGATTTGCGTGTATCATCACAATTCCATCTGAGTTACCTAATTCCTCGATTGCCTGTATAGCATTTACAACAACCTCTATGATCGGTGTGTAAACACTAGTTTTTGAACGTATGTTATCGACAGCTCTCTTTATATTAAAATTGCTCATAGGTTAGGCTAGAACCTCGAATTTGGCTTTTGCTAATTTAGGCATTGTCGTTACTGCCCGGTTTATACGCTAATTCTTCCATGTATTGGTATATTTGAAGAATTTGGTTTCCCAAATGGACAACTACATCTCGCCCAGTGTCTTCTCCCATTCTCCTTGTTGAAACCCTTGCAAAATAATGTGCACCAGTTCCTTTATCTCTCACCTCAACGTCATACCGTTTTTCGAATTGATCTTCGAGTTGAATGGATAATTCTAGCCCACTTTTAATTGCAGAAGCTAGAGCACCAACGATTTGCCTTCGACCACGCTCAGCTTCACCTCTTGCTTCTAAAGCTTCATAAAGATTTGTTGCGTCTTCATTTGCAACCAACTCTATTACTGAAAGAACTGAATATGGTTGTTCCTCTGTCTGTTCTACAAGAGTGAGACGAACAAGAAAATGGTCATTTTCTTTTCTCCAATCAATTGCCCAATCAGTATGCCATTCGGGTTCATCAATTCTTCCTTGTGTCTCATTCGTTACTTTTGCTATAGCGTCTAAAATTGTTTGTAACCCCTGATCAAAATCAGTACGTAAATCAGCATAGAGCTTCTCTTTTAGAAAAAGCGGTATTGTGCAATCTTCAATGAGGATTGGTAAAATAACCACTCTTTTTTCTTCTAGCTCTCGTATTAACGCACTATTTAGCTCCTTTTTACACCATTCCGATGCTACGGAAGCGTTTGACAGAACAACTAGAAGAGCACTTGCGCCAGATATTGCTTCTTGTACTTTGCTAATAAGAGAATCACCTACATGTAACTCCCAACGATCTAACCATACGTGAACTTTTTCTCTAACAAGCTGCACTGCGAGCTTGTCTACAAATTCTTTATCATTGTGAGAGTAGCTTATAAATACTGGCATGGATATCTCCTTTGATGCCTAACTTTCTGTTGAGCCGCTCTTGACGGTGACGTGAGAGACCGGGTTCAGGCCTTACATTTGACATTTTTAGTGTAAATTGTAAGACCCGACCTCCACTACCTTTGACCAAAGAAAACAGCCCCCTCTGGAATTTCAGTCTCATCACCCAATAATGGTTTAAATTCAAAATCGGTCCACGTTGCAGATATACTTTTACACTTTTCATTAATCCTCTTGATTTGTGGATACTTTGAAAATACGGCTGTAACAACCTTTGAGCTATGTTTATCAATTTTTATAGGCGTGCGCTCTATGCTGCCAAATGTGCTGTACTTTTCTGGTGTGCTGTTTTCTGCAGTTATTATGTAGATTCGTCCATCAGCTAGTGAGCACTTTAAAGACAGATTATTTACGGACTTATCAATTCCAGTTGGATTCCTGAAATTTATATCTATTTCATCAAACTCCTTGTTTTGGAAGTTTGCACTATCAATAACTGCTAATAGTTTATCTGGCTCACTTAGAGAAATTATTTTGTTGTACGTGTCAAGAATGCCATTAATCAACCCATTTGCTGCCATAATTAATGTGAAAGCAACAGTGACATTAGCCTTTATTGGAGATTCATCAGACCATTTCTTTAGATCAAACATATTTCACCATTCCTTGTAGAGCTAACGTTGCCTTAAGCGGAACAGGCGCGCTAGTGACTGTGTCCGCTGAAAGGCCTTGATACTTAATTTATAACCACCTCCTTAGAACCACATTCAACCCGGAAGTGAACCACATGCCCCTCTGAAAACTTCATAATGCCTGTCCCCAATACCACGCTTGGTTCAAGAAAATACAAAGAATACCGATAGATAAGTGGCAGCAAATATCAAAATCGTTACGCTCGGATACCAATTTATATTTTGATTCATTAATTTCATTACGAAATTAGTATTTGAGAGTAAATTTTCACATTCAATTTCTTGGGCATGTTGTTGAATATCCATCTTTATGGATATCATTTCATATTGGCTTCTAAGTAAAGCTAATAAATTAAATAACAAAAATACACCATAAAATATCACTGTGGTTAAAAACTTGTCGGTATTTGAAATTGAAAGTTTATTCTCAACACACCAACCTAGAAATAACAATGTAATGCTTAAATACATATTCCAGAGATTGTTAGCCCTCTGCGTTCTGGAGTCATATAAAGTTATTAATTCTAAAAGCATATTGTTCAGATATTTTGTAAGAAATAACCAGTTATTGTCTCGACCTTGCTATCATACACTCTAACTCCCATCCCATGTCAACAACATCCCTGGAAGCCACTACTCTAAACGTAGTTAACACGCATTTATTACAAGATAAACGGATACGAATAACATTCAGTACTTGAATGCCTGCTTATGGCTGAAACCAGCTTTCAGAAAATTATCAGATTGAGTTTGAGTCACTACACTTGAATTATTTTATGCCTCGGACTCTGTTTCGGCCTCCATGCCCCTGAATACCGAGCAGCGTTTGAACACGTCCAGTGTCGGCTGCACTTGTTTTTGGGCGCAAAACTTGGCGGCGAGTTTGGTCAAACCCTTGATGTCCCGACCGGTTGCATTCGGGAAAATATCTGTCAGTTCTGCGATTAAACCGGCGTCGACGGCCAGATCGAATTGTTCGGTCATTACCTGCCAAATTTTTAACCTGTCCTCGCGTTGCGGCGGATGATAACGGATCAAGGCGATACAGCGGGAAATGATCGCTTCGTCTATATCATCGATACGGTTGGTGGTTAAAAACAATAACCCGTTAAAATATTCCAGCACCCGTAAGAACACCCCGACCACGGCATTCGAAGACAGACTGTCGCTGCGACGGCGGATGTAAACATCGGCTTCATCAATCAGCATCACCGCACCCCAGCGTTGGGCCCTGATCAATGTTTCCTTAAGTTCCTGCTCCATTTCCGCCACATTTAACCCCAGCTGACCGGAATGCACCCGATAAAGCGGTCGCCTGATAATTTCCGCATACACCTCGGCGGTCAGGGTTTTACCGACGCCGGCAGGCCCGGCGCATAATACCGTGGTGCCGCCGGATTTACCTTCCACAATGTCGTCCATCAACACATCCATTTCAGCGGTCAGGATGTCGATCAAGTCGGTTTGTTCGGGCGGCAGAATTAACTTTTGCTTTAATTCCGGTTGATATTGATAAGGCTGAATATTGTCCACATACACCCAAACATGATGATGCAGTTCCAGATGAAACATCAGCAGATAACCGTGCACCGGCAGTGAGGTAAACAGGCCTTTGGGAATCGCCGCTTTGGAGGCCTCTACCTGTTTTTCCATTTCACTGTCATAACGCATACTGTTACCCGCCCTGCGCAGAAAACCGGCCAGGATATCGCCCGAGGTATCCAGGCTCAAGGCGCGATTGCTCAGGATATTTTCGTCATTGACCAGACGCGTGCTGCCGCCGCCAGAGGACAAGACGACAATATTCTTGCGTGTCCAGTCGTTGCTGCGATGGTTGGCAGTCGGGTCTTCGGCATAAATCCCGGTACCTTTGCCCGAGAATTGTTCGCCGTAACGCGCACGCCAGTCGAAATATCGCTCGGAGATTTCGTCATAGGCGGCGATCAGTTCCGGTGTTTCTTTCAGGAATCCCTTCATGACAAAAATCTCGCTAATCGATTGCTGGTTGAGATCCTTACTGCGGATGATCAGGTTTTCTATGACGATTTTGCCGCGCGAATTGGCTTTCAATTCGATCAGTATCCGGCCGGCTTCCTCTTCTCCGGGCGGCGTATAATCCAGCCGGGTGATCAGATAGGCCACGGTTCTTCCTGAGGTGTTGACACGAAATAACCAGCCGCGTATGGCATCGTCGATCAAATACCGTGCAATCGCAGGCACCAGCATTTCCAGATCGTCAGCCGAATACTTTTCCACCTCATCGTTCATCGCTTTTTGCAGTGTGGCGATCATCGCAGCCCGGCTGTGCATCTTCGGCCCTGCCTGCTGATAGAGATTTCGTAAATAGCTGAGTTCGGTATCGGATAGATGATTGACCGGCACTTCCGCCTTATTACCAAAGCGCAGTTGATCCTTAAGTTGCGTCAAGCCGGGAAATTCGGCCAACAGTGCATCAACAAAGGTTCTTTCAATCTGGAGTTTCATGGGAGATGCCTCTTTTAAAATAGCTGTAAATATGTATAACCTGGGATTCGGCTGCCTGAGATAAGAAACCCGATCTTGCTCATCCAGAGTAGGCTTTCTGCATGACGGGTTCGGGTTCTTCAAATTGAGGCCGGCTATAACGTTCCATGCCCGCTTGCTGTTCATAAGGGTTTTGCAACAATGTCATCTGCCTGCCCAGTTCCGTAAAATCATCTTGTTCAGCGCATTGAATCGCTTTATCCAGCCAATACCGGCGGAGAATATAACAGGGGTTAACCCTGTTCATCGTTTCCCTGCGCACGTTTGCTTGCGTCGTTTCCAAACTTAAACGATCCAGATAATCGTCAAGCCAGCTTTGTAACAACTCCGGATTTGCGCTGTGTTCGAAAATATCCCGGCTTTTGCCCCCCGGTTCGAATAATGAAAGACGACGAAAAAAAACGGCATAGTCCAGGCCGGTACGCGTCAACACCGACAACAGGCTGTTGATTAAATCGATATCGCCGGCATGTTCCAAGTGCAGACCAAGTTTCGAACGCATATTTTGCAGATAATACTGCTGGTAGCTCTGCCTATATAAGCGCAGCAAGCCGGCGGGTATTGCCGATGTCGGCAGCAGAGAACTCAATGCCTGGGCCAGAGCCAGGCAATTCCAGCGCCCGATATCCGGTTGCTGATCGAACTGATATCGGCCCTGATCGTCGGAGGGGTTAGGTGAAAAGCCCGGATGATAGGCTTCCATAAAACCGCAGGAACTTAAATCCAGCGTTTCACCACTGACCGCCATATTATCGGTATTCATCACACCGTGGGTAAAACCGGCACTTTGCCAGTCGGCAATCAACCGGGCAGTTCTTTTGATGACCGTTTCCAGAAACAGCATTGGCCGTTGTTCTATCGATTGATTGAGCAGTTCCGGGAAATGCTGTTCGATAACAAATGCAAACAGCGTTTTTACGCCATCAAGATCATCACCGTGATGGAAGTATTCAAAATGACCGAAGCGAATATGCGATCGCGCCATTCTAACCAGAATAGCCCCTGTGTCTTCACTCTCCTGGCCAATTGCACTATTGCTGCCCAGTAAACAAAGTGCCTGGGTACTGGCAATACCCAATGCGGTTAAGGCTTCCCCGATCAGGTATTCCTGAATTGCCGAGCTGAGTGCATAACGGCCATCCAGGCTACGCGAAAAAGGCGTTAAGCCTGCACCTTTAAGCTGTATTTCGTATTTCGCGCCGCCTGCACCTTGAGTCTCACCCAATAGAATGGCACGACCGTCACCCAGTTTGGAGGTAAAGATACCGAACTGGTGTCCGGCATAAACCGTGGCAATAGGTTCTATACCCGGCAACACTTCATCACCGTTAAAATACCGCAGAGCTGCTTTATTATTTAACTGTTCGGCGGTCAAGCCCAATAAATTAGCCGCCTTTTCATTACAATGTACAAAGTAGGGCTGAACCAACGGTGTCGGCTTAACCCGTTGATAAAATGATTCCGGCTGCCGCAGCCAGTGATTAGTCCAGGTTAGTGTGTTCATTGCGGGCTGCTCGGGTCAAGAGCGGCATATAATACTTCGGCAATATGCATCGGTTTTGCATACCCGCCATTCACGATTTGTTGCTGACAGGAAAAACCGTTGGCCACCACTGCCGCCTCTGGTTCTGCCTGTAAGGCAGGATAAAGTCCCTGCTGCGCCATTTTGCGCGAGTATGCGACATGTTCGGATTCCAGGCCGAATTGCCCGGCCATACCGCAACAGCTGGATTCAATCAATGAACTGTTCAATTCAGGGATCAATCTTAGCACTTTGCGCAAGGCCTTGGTTGCCCCAACTGCTTTCTGATGGCAATGCCCATGCACCAACATTTTTTGATTGCCAAGTGCATTGAATTTTAAACGCCAGCGTTTGGCGGTGAGTTCTTTGGCAATAAACTCCTCAAACAGCAAAGTCTTAGCCGCCAGTTGCCTGGCCTGATCGCCTAAACCTAATGTTAAATATTCATCCCGTAAACTGAGAATACAAGACGGCTCCAGGCCTATAATCATTCGACCGGCTTCAAGGTGCGGAGTCAAGGCCTGTAACAGGCGACGCGCTTCCTGACGGGCCTGTTCTATCATGCCGTTGGCGAAATAGGTGCGTCCACAACACAGGGCACGTTTCGAGCCTTGATCCTGTTCCAGCAGATGTACCCGATAACCCGCCGCCGTGAGTACCGATACAGCCGCCTCGGCAGCCGCAGGATTAAAATGGCGATTAAAGGTATCGACAAACAAGACAACGTCCTGTATTGCTTCATCGTTAAAATCGGACCGTATCGATGCTGCGTTAAACGGCTGAGCGGCCGGTTCCGGCAGGCTAACATCGGCGCAAATTCCTAACAACCGATCGCCCAGCCTGGCCAGAGCCGACGATTGATTACGCCATTTAATCAATCGTCCCAGTACCGGGCGCCCGGCCAGCAGTTTCGGCAATGAGGCAAACAGACGGTTGCGCAACGGAATGCCGGTCTTACTGAATCGCTGGGCCAGAAATTCGGCTTTGATCAGCGCCATATCCACTTCGTTCTCGCATTCGCGTTTACAACCCTTGCAGCTGACACACAAGTCCATTGCTTCAGCCAATGCCGGATGATCAAACGGGGTTGGACCAAGCTCGCCGTTCAGCGCCGCTTTCAGCATTTTGACACGACCGCCGGTAGACAGCTCGGTGTCATCGCTAAGACGATAACTGGGGCACATAACGCCCCGCCCCTTTTGTTCACAGGCCCGACTACCAATGCAAACCGCAACCGCCTTGGCGTAATCGCCGCCGGTTTTGGGAATATCGGCATAAGCATCGCCCATACCGGCGTCTTTGTAGGACGACCAATCAAGAAAAAGTTTCATATTGCCTCTGAAGTTGTTAATAACAGAGCAATTGCAAAATGGATGCCAGTGCTTATCTTATTGTAAACGCATGTTTTATAAGGTTTATGTAAATACCTTCAATGTAGCAAAGCTGACAAGCTGAATAACTTTCGAAACAAAAAGCGCGATCGAGCATGTCGCTAAAAGGGGGACGGATACAATGGATTAAGGCGATGTTTGATTTGTTTTCGAGCGCTCAATCACCCGCATTGCCGGAACACGGTTTTAATTAGATTAAAGCGACAGACCCAGTCGTTTTCTGAAAGCAATCAAGCCGGTTTGTAACCAGCCTGATTTTTGGTAGAAATCCAGCGCCGGTTGATTGCTTTGATCGGCAAGCAATTGCAGGCGCAGCAGCCCGTTGTTTTGAGCCCAAGCCTCAATGGCTGCAATCAATTTTTGTCCTATTCCCTGCCCCCGGTAGGCTTTATTGACGATCAAGTCCTCTAACAGCCCGACATACCCGCCCTCTGCAGTGGACACCAGTGTCTGCAGCGTACACATGCCGACCACCTGGGTCTGCAGTTGAGCAACCAGGACACAGCGCTGACGGGGATTAGCCAACATCAGTTCCAGGCCTTTTCGTTGTTTTGCTTCGTCGACGTTAAAATCATTTTCGATGACGAACAGATCTTTCAACAAAGCCACCAGGGCTTCAATATCTTCGACTTGCGCCGGTCTGATGGTAACGATGTCGGTCATTATCTGAAAACGAGGGCTTTAGCCCGGATATTTGATAAGGTGGCCGGTGATTAAATTCCTTTTAAATCTCTACGACCGGCTAATTTGTTTCTGACTCTTCGGGTTCAATACGACTGCTTAACACTTTGTCGATCAAACCATATTCGACCGCGTCATATGAACTTAAGAAATTATCTCTATCCGTATCCTGCTGGACCTTTTCCAGCGGCTGGCCGGTATGCCGGGCAAGCACCTTGTTCAGTTTTTCACGAATACCCAGGATTTCCTGGGCATGAATGGCAATATCGGAGGCCTGGCCCTGAAAACCGCCTAAAGGCTGATGTATCATCACTCTGGAATGCGGCAGGCTGTAACGTTTCCCCTTGGCTCCACCGGTCAATAGCAATGCCCCCATACTGGCAGCCTGACCGACACACAGGGTACTGACCTCGGGCTTGATAAACTGCATGGTATCATAAATTGCCATACCGGCCGTTACCGAACCGCCGGGTGAATTGATATAGAGATGGATATCTTTCTCAGGATTTTCCGATTCCAAAAACAGTAACTGGGCGACCACCAGATTGGCCATATGGTCCTGGACCTGTCCGACCAGAAAAATGACCCGTTCTTTAAGCAGGCGCGAGTAGATATCAAACGAACGCTCACCCCGCGCCGTTTGTTCGATGACCATAGGAACAAGCCCGGTAGCCGTGGGCTCTATAATATTATGTTGTAAATCCGGCATGCTAAACCTCTCCTTATTCGCCGTTAGGCTTCTTCATAATTGAAACGCTTGCGTTGTTCAGCAGAAACACCCAGTATTTTGGCAAACCACGGTGGAGGGGCATCGAAAACCACCTGAAATTCCCTTAATTGATCAACCGCGTCAATGACATCCGGAATCTTGATCGGATAAATATCCGCCCTGACTATCTTTGCAGCGGCCGGCCCACCGACGGACTGTACAAAGACCACATGACAATCCTTAATCAAATTCACTCTGAATAAATTACGATCATCCGAATCATCGGCATCAATCGTAGATCGTATATCAATCAGGCGCATATCATTTCTGGATAATTGATAAACCAGGTAACGCAGACAGGAACCGAAATGGCCGTTTAATGCCGAACCGCTGTTGGATGCAATGGCGACCCTGATCGAGTCCGGCATATCCCCATCTTTATAAACCTCTATTTCCGGGATATTTTCATCTTCCGCTTCCTCACCCCACAAATAGCGCACTGCCAGCTTGATATTTTCCAGGCCGATACCTATATCTTCACCGTCTTCTTCGCCGTCATGACTGCCGATTCCGGTTTTCAAATTGGTCACGGTAATCGCTTTTAATTTTTCATCATCCAGTGGCGAACCGACACGCTCGTGTAGTAATTCAACCAGTTCGCTGACACTGACGCCTGGTAAAATGCGTGAAGCCAATGCGATGCGTAAAGCAAGGTCACGATCTAACTGTTCCATAATATCAACCTGTTTATTAAGGAGTTAAAAAATAAGAAACGGATAAAATATGTTCCTCAGGCTGCAAGGCACCCTGCGGCGGAAATTTTTAACTTCACCCGTCGGTATATTTACCCTGCCGCACTTTGCTTTTCTTTCCATTCGGCAAAGCCGCCCTGCAAACTGAATACATGTTTGAACCCGAAGTCCGCGAACATTTCTGCCAAATGTTCGCTGGCATGACCGTAATAGCAATAAATAAGCAAACGCTTATTTTTATCGCCTTTTGTTATCAAGGACTCCTTCAGCCCTTCATGAACATGCAGCGCATTTTCAATATGCCCTGCACGATAATCTTTCAGATCTCGACAATCGAGTAACATCACCTCATTTTCCTGCAACAGAGACTGCATTTCCGGAATCGTAATGGTCTGAAATTTTTTCATGTCTAGACCGGCCCCACCGCCAAATCTTTTTTCACTTCAATGGTTTTCTGCAAAGCCTCGGCTAAACTGATTGCTTCGGTTTTCGTGTCAAAGCTTTTGGCCTGATCAAAAACCGTAATGACCTTGTCTTCAGCCGACTGTCCTTTTAAATCACTTTTTTCAATATAAAGTGTATCCAGCAGTTCATTCCAGATCATGCCCTCCTGATAAGGCAACAGCTGAAATGTCATGCCTTCATATTCGACTTTAAGCTTTTCACCTATGTTTTCCACATAAAAAAGAAACACGCTGTCAGGGCTTATATCCGTCTTGAATTTTTCAACAAATAATGACAGCGTGCTCAGTTTTTCAAGCAAGCCGCTGATAAATATCAGTTTGTCGCTATCGGCCAGAATAGCTGACTGATGGATCAAAAATTCAGGCGGTTTGCGGTCCTTTTCCTTACTCGAGCCTTCCCTTAATTCCCCTTCCTGTAAAATCAAATCACCGCGAAAAGCGAACTTTCCGGTTTCAGAAGTTGCACCTAATACCGAGGTGACCGATAACAAGCCTTTACTGTTATAACTTTCAAGCAACATTTAAATCTCCTGATATTGCGTATTAATGTAGATAAGCGCCATTTTCTGCAGCCAGTGTTTCTATCAAATACTGGTATTCATCACGACGAAATTCAATTTTCTGAGTATCAAAAAAATCATATGCACCATCCACTGCATCCTGCATTGCCGCAACAATATAGTTTTTGGCATGGGCGGATTGAATCATTTTGGCTGGCACCGAAGATTCGATTTTCAAGGTGTTGGTGGCGGCATCAAATGAGCGAAAATACATCCCTTCAAATTCCGGCATTTCATCCTTGCCCGGCATCAAAAAGCATATATCCAGATTAGGTTTGCTCAGCTGCAGCGGATGCTGTCTGAACTGTGCCAGATCAATTGCCACTGTTGTCAAAGCCTTACAAAAAATACTTTCATCCAGCTTCCGGTCAGGTAAAAAACCACCTATAAATAAAGCCATAAATCACCTTTCTCTTAATCACATAATTACTGCTAGCAAAACGCTTGCCATAAAATAAACACAACAGGAAAAAACGAAAAAAACTTTAATTAATATTAATAATCAAATGGTTATGGCAACAAACCTGATTGTACCCAACGGGCCGAAACAACTTTTCTTATGACAATCCAGCCGATATTCGGAAGATTTGTAGCAAAGGCAACAAAAATAAAACCAAAGATGATTATTTCCGGTAACAAATGCGACACAAACAAATGAAAAACAAGCGCGCCACTATTTCTGCGAAAGCTTGTTTTGGGCATCCGAGCCCAATCAAGCGGCAGAAATTACGCGGCAATTAATGCCTTCGGCGGCCCCGATTCGTCCTCGTCACCTCGTTCCGACCCAACAAGGGGTCGAAAC
>JBNLCC010000042.1:0-2328 GCA_050303615.1 Methylococcaceae bacterium
TTGCCTCCCCACAAGATGCATTCTGTGACCGTGACATTCTTTCCGGTTGCATCGGCGACATCACCAGCCCCGTTTGATGGTGATCCGCCGACCAACAGATGGACGGATACGAGCTCGGTTAAGGAGGCCGAAGAGCCCGACAACAAGCAGCTGCGTTTCTCTTTTCAGCGAACCGCCGGCCACTACTATTTAGGCGTGGGCGTCATCGCCTTCTTGGAGCGCGACGGGAAGATGTTTGCGCAGGTCGAGCGATTCTTTCCCATGACGGGGCCATGTGAGATCCGTGCAGGCGGCGAGCAGCATATTCAGTTGGCTGTTTCGTGGCCCGACAGTTCACTCGATGAGTTGCATACTTACGGCACTGTACATCCTCAGCGATAGACGAGGGATGCTTAACGAATAAGGTTAGTTGGTGCGAGCGCGATGCGCGAAGTCACCATCTGAACTGTTTGTTGGACGAGCCCGGTTTTGAGGGGTTGGCTAATGGGTGACCCCGGTTATTCGCTGTATCGAACACACCTTACGGCAAAGGGTCAATGTTGCCAAAAGTGCGGCGGACCGCCCTGGAATAGAGTGTTCTTGTTTTTTCAGTTCCCGCCGGGGTCATCAGTTGAAGGTGTCAGACAAAGCACAGGCAAAGCTAAAACACACGGTGAGAAAACGTGCAGTCGAACACCAGCCCGTCCAATCTACCGAATCACCGCTGGATTGAGAAAAGCCCTGCTTGGTTGGAAAGCTTACTTTGGCATTGCCCATGGAAAGAGCGATCAGCGAGATGAGGATAAATGGATACGACGGAAATTACGTTGCTACCTGAGGAAGCAATGGGGAAGATCGGGTTAGCGTAAACTCAGATCATTGGGAGTGGCGCGACAACTGGCGTGGAATACCGCCAAATCTGCGCATGGCCCTTGGCGACTGAGTCAAAGGTCCGGCGCTTTACCACGCACTTCCCAACAGGTATTTTAAAGACTTGGGGCTGAGAGAGATATCAGCGTGAATCAGAAACGACAAGATAATCAGCCGCCATGGTAGTACGTGATCCGTTTGCCTGGTGGTGTGGGAGGAGATGAGTCGCGGGGCGCCTCGCCATCCCGATTAGTCATTAATGGAAAATTATATGTTACGCATCCCTAAAGCACCCAGTTTTATACAGAAGGGGTACCCATTGAAAAATATTTTGGGTTTGGAGGCCGTAGACTGTTTGGCATGTAATATCTCTTACGCCTACCCAGAATTTCGTGAGGAAGAGTTTAGAGAATTCGCATCTAGAGGCCTTGAATCGCTGGAATTTAAGGAAAGGGGGATGCATATTGCTGGTGCGCTTCGACACCATTTACCGAGAAAATATGAAAAGGCTATTGAGGTAATCCTCAGTTCGCTAACACCTCCAAATGTTGCAACAGACGGGCTTGGTCTCGCTGTTTTATTTTATCAGCCGCATAGTTGCTTTATTTCCGAATATGGATTGGATAGGGATTTCAACGGAGGTGATGATCCGTTTGAAATTTCTATGAAAGCGCAGTACGAACTTACGAAACGTAATACATCTGAGTTTTCCATTCGGCCATTCTTAGTAAAGTATCAGGATCGTACATTATCGCGTTTAACGGAGTGGCTGTCTGATCCTGACCCTCATGTCCGGCGTTTATGTTCTGAGGGTTCCCGTCCTCGGCTCCCATGGGCACAGCGAATTCCTGCATTCGTCGAAGATCCTGCGCCAATATTACCAATACTGGAAGCGCTTAGAAATAATCAGAGCAGCTACGTGCGTCGCAGCGTCGCTAATAGCCTCGGCGACATTGCTAAGGATCATCCAAATTTGGTGTTTGAAATATGTGACAAATGGCTTGGCGACGCAACCAAGGACGTTAAATGGGTTATTCGCCATGCATTGAGATATCCTGCAAAAAAAGGAAACAAAGTTGCGTTGCAGCTCAGGGCTAAGGCTAAATGAATAGGGTAGCGGTGGTGGCTAACAAGACGTTGCACCGGACAAGCCGGTGAGCGCGCGTTAAATTCTAAAGAGAGCCGTAGAAGGTGCTGAACTGCTCGAAGCGCATCGTTCGCGATAGGTGCGGTTGGAAAACTAACCACAACTCTACGCCTGTTTTTGGTTGGACATTTGTTCTTGGCACTTTTGTTTCGTATGGCGGGTTTTGGCCGGCCCAAGCCCGCCATCACTATATCAAAACTGAGTTAACACATAAAAACCAACGAACATGTCTCTTAACGACTCGGGGAGAGTTTCCTTTCGCCAAGGTTTACGACCCGTCGATAATCTCCGCTTTTATTTGTTCTGGCGCACGGATCGACTCCGCAGAAGGC
>JBNLCC010000043.1:0-53834 GCA_050303615.1 Methylococcaceae bacterium
AGTTTTCACATGCAGAAGGGCTTTTTTATCCCGACACCGGTCGGCGACTACAACCCGGATTGGGCGATTGCTTTACGGTGGGTTGATGGCGTTGGTGAAGTAAACTAACGGCAGTCCTTTTGCCGTTGGCGCGCGAGCAAATAGTCCAGCCACAGATTGCTCAATTTTTCCTGAACAGAATTTTGGCGGAGCCGGGCATGGAGATGCTTAAAGTCCACCCGATCCAGCGGTTGATCCTGGTTATAGCAGGAATAAACGAAATACTCGGCGCCGGTTTCGGGATCCCGATGTTTACACAAGCACTGCGCGCAGATACCCTTCATCATGCATTGCATCGGTGAGTTGATGGAACCGATGGCTTTGTGGTTTTGATTCAGATAGGGCTTTAAGGTTTCGAAGCGGGCTTGCTTGACGGCCGCCATCATACGGTCGGAACCGATCACGATCAAATGTTCGATATCGGACAGAAAGATCGGCTGGTCGCCCAATTCCCCTTTAGCGTAAGCGAGCATTGCCTCAATAATGTTGCCGACAAAGGTTTTGTCCTGGGGGCGAGTCGGTTTGAAAGGCGCAACGCCCGGCGTGTTGTCAACGGACCAGATAACAATATCCGAAGCGGCTTCAATCTCCTCAATCTTGAACATGTCCTGCCTGTTTTTATAGGCGGCAAAATAAATGACGCGATTGCCGGCCGAACGCAATGCTTTACCGATCGAAAACAACACGGCATTGCCCAAACCGCCGCCAAGCAGCAGTACATTGTGGCCGGTAGGAATTTCCGTCGGCGTCCCGGTCACCCCCATCACGACCAACGCGTCGCCCACTTCCCAGGTGGCGCACAGCCTTGACGAAGCACCCAACTCCAATGCGATCAGCGACAGGATTCCTTGTTCCGGATCCACTGCGGCGCCGGTCAGCGCAATGCCTTCGGAAGTGAGGATCGTATTTTCCACCACCGGCGCATGGCTTGCATAATTCTGCACCCGGTAGAATTGTCCCGGCCGGAAATTTTTAGCCTGCATCG
The DNA here is from genome assembly GCA_050303615.1 of Methylococcaceae bacterium. Lineage (GTDB taxonomy): Bacteria > Pseudomonadota > Gammaproteobacteria > Methylococcales > Methylomonadaceae > CAZDXJ01. The sequence continues at coordinate 1,025 of JBNLCC010000043.1, forward strand.
GCGCTTTGACGACCACTTCGACGATGTTCGGCGTCAGTCGGTTAACGGCGACAATCGTTGCGGTAAGGGCCTCATCCAGAGCGGCGAACCACGTTCGTAACGAAGCATCGAGTTGTGTCTGCCGTTCGGGTTGCAATGCGGTCAACCGTTCGGCAAACAAACGCACAATATGAGGATAGGCGTCCTTCGCGCTGGCCATCGCTTTAACCACATTGCCCGCATAAACCGGGTGATTATCGCCGCAAAAACTGATGTATCTTCCCAGCTGGCAATAGGACGTCAACGGCGCCGGTTTGCCCACCTTGGGCACTGTTTCGTCGGCCATCGCCGCCAATTGCAATTCGTTGTCGCTCCATTCAGGTTGATAACGTTGAAAATATTGCCCATCCATTTCGAAAGTGCCGGGATATTCGCTTTGGTAGATTGTGTTCGGGGAAGTGCCCGCGGCAATATAAAGATTACGCAACGCGATGTCGACGATCTGACCGGAACCGGTCCACCGGTTGTTCTGATAGCGCATTTTTTCAAACTGCACCGTTTGCAGATGGCCGTATTGATCTTCCAGCGCCCGCTTGGGATTCAACGCTTCCACCAGAGCAACGCCTTCCCGCAAGGCAGAAGCGATTTCTTCATGATTTTGACGATAGGCCGGCGCCTCACTGATCGCCTTGCGGTAAAACAGCGTGACCCCGCCCCATTGCCGAAGCAACCGCAAAAAACAGGGCTGCTCGCCAGCGGCCTCGGCTCGCCGGCGTTCATTGGCGATCGCCTTGCCGTGAGCCAGAAACTCATCAACAATGGTAAGTTCCTCGGCATCGTAACGCTCGCGAACGTTGGCTTCGCCATACACTTGCGCCAGTTTTTGATAGCGCTGCAGAAATTTTTCGACCTGCAGCGGATAATAAGCCAGCAATTCCGTGGCCGTATCGATCGCGGTGAGCCCGCCGCCGATAACACCGGCGGGCAGGCGGACCTGTAAATTCGCCAGCGACGACGCCTTGGCGGCGCCGGTAAGTTGCAGCGCCATCAAAAAGTCTGACGCCTTGCGAATGCCGCGGATTAAATTGTTCTCCAGGTCGATAATCGTCGGTTTACCGGCGCCGGCGGCCATGCAGATATGGTCGAAACCCATTTGCCAGGCATCGTCAATGGTCACGGTACCGCCGAACCGGATGCCACCATAGACCCGAAACGTCCGTCGCCGGAGCAGATTGGCATAGATAACCTTGAGAAAATTTTTGTCCCAGCGAACCGTAATACCATATTCCGCAACGCCGCCGAAACCGGCCAGGGTACGTTGATCCAGTTGTTCGTAAAGCGCATTGAAATCGCGTATCGGCTCGGGGACGTTAACATCGTCGCCGACTAACTCGGCTGGCAGAGGCTCCAGTTTTAGCGCATCGATAGCCACCACGCCGAAGCCTTCATTCAATAGGTAATGACTCATCGTATAGCCGGCCGGCCCCAAGCCGACCACCAGCATATTGACACCGTTATACGGCAGAGCGACAGGACGGCGAACGTTCAAAGGATTCCACCGGGTCAGCAAACTGTAGATTTCAAAACCGTAGGGCGTGAACAGAACATCGGTCAACACATTGGTTTCAATTTGCGGAATATTGACCGGTTCCGTTTTCTGGTAGATGCAGCCCTTCATGCAGTCATTGCAGATGCGATGTCCGGTTCCAGGGCACATCGGATTATCGAGCACAACCAGCGCCAAAGCACCGATATTGTCGCCGTCGCGCTTGAGCAGGTGCATTTCGGAAATTTTTTCATCTAACGGACAGCCGGTTATCACGTTGCCCAGCGGATTGGTTTTGAAATTGCCGGTTTTTTTACTGCGTATACCCTTGGCGCACGAATCAGTATCGCGTTGATGGCAATAAATGCAATAGTCCACTTCATAAAGAACCTGTCTTTCGTCAAAGCGGATATCGGTCAGTTTAAACCCGTCGCGGCAACGGAACTGTTGTCCCGGCGCCATCCAGGCGGTATATTCGGCGCAGACCACCTCATCATGGTCTACCAAGCGGGCAAAATCGCGCTTTGCGGGCCGTTTGAAACTAACCCAATCGGCCACGCTTCGCCCGAGTTGCGGATCATGCAGCGCGGCGAAGCACCAGCGTTGCACGATCGCCAGCAGCCCGTCGACAAACGCGGCGTCATCCTGTTCAGCAATAATACCCTTAAACGCTCGGGCCGCCCGCCGGTCGCCGGCCAAATTTTGCCGGAGTTGACGCACGGCCTGACCTGCTTCGTCGACACAATCGCCCGCTTTTTCTTCCGGCGACCGGTAATGGCGGGTTAATCGGGTTAAATACGTACCGATCCGGGCGGCCCGGTGTTCCGGGTCGTGATCTTGTTGCGATTCGGGAAATCCGGCTGTCATAAGTAGCGCGAACCGCCGCCTTATCGATGCGATATCCCAATCATCGATCCGTTGGTTTTTGAAGGTAGTGCTGAGCCGGTCTACTATTTCATGCTTGAAGGCAAAAATGGTGTCGATTTCATCTTTAATCGTTTCCCTTTGCGTATTATATTGTTCACCAATATGAAACAATTCGGCGACAAATCGCCCGACATGAGGCGCTATACGCACCAGCAATGCGGAAACTTCCTGGGGGGAAAGACCTTCTCCTTGGTTTCGGCCATACGCCGCATAGTCCTCGTACAATTGCCGGTCCAACCGTTTAACCGATAAATCAAATGCCTCCAGCAGTTGCTGCAGACGCTCGGTATCATACAGGTCGCTATAGTTAAAACCGGGGACACCCATCTGTAGGTCATTGTTTAACATCATTCCACCACAAGTTCAGCCCAATTATAAGACATGAACGACCCTATATAATTCATTGTCCTGCCACTTACCAGGCCAGTAGACGATCGTGCCGGTACTTGCCGCGGACAGCGTTGCGGGATGGCATGACCTGCCAACCCGTTATAGCCGTGAAAATCGAAGCTGATAGACCTTCTGTTGAAACCTATCCGGGCAATTCAGGTCCATGATTACATCACGCGGTTGAGCTGCAAAAATATTGCTTTTACGTTACCGAAAGGAGTTTATAGTGTAAATTAATCAAGGAACTTAACCCGTTATACCCCTTGCCCAAACAAAACCAAATACAGGAGAACCATGACAATCAGTGTATTTGATATTTTTAAAATCGGCATCGGCCCCTCCAGTTCCCATACTGTCGGCCCGATGCATGCCGCTTTACGCTTTGCACAACTGTTGCAGCATGGCGATTTGCTCGAACGTGTCCACAGCGTTACCATCGAGCTGTATGGATCATTGGGGGCGACCGGCAGAGGCCACGGCACCGATAAAGCCGTAATACTCGGCCTCGAAGGCGAGACGGCGGAACACGTAGATCCGGACAGTATTGACGGACGTCTCGCAAAAATTCGTGAAGCCGGACAAATCCGGCTTTTAGACCGAGTGCCGATTGATTTTGCGGAAAAACAGCACCTCATATTTAAGCGTTCGGCACTGCCCTATCACGCCAACGGCATGCGTTTTACCGCCCGTGACGCCGACAACCGGATCTTGTTGCATAAAGATTATTATTCGGTAGGCGGAGGTTTTGTGGTCGGAGAAGAGTCTGCCGCCGCAGACCGGGTCATTAATGACGATTTCAGCCTGCCTTACCCTTTTAAAACGGCTGAAGCTTTGTTGCAGTTGTGTAAAAGACGTAATGCCTCGATCAGCTCGATCATGCTCGATAACGAAAAAGCCTGGTTAAGTGAAGCGGAAATCAGACAAAAACTGCTCAACATCTGGCGGATCATGCAACAGTGTGTGCAACACGGTATCAGCCAACACGGCCATTTACCCGGCGGAATGAAAATTAAACGCCGCGCGGCAGATTTATATCAGCAGTTGAAAAACGAACAGCAACCGCTCTCGGTACCAACCGGTACGCTGGACTGGGTCAACTTATATGCTCTGGCGGTCAGCGAGGAAAATGCCGCCAGCGGCCGCATAGTGACCGCTCCGACCAACGGGGCTGCCGGCATCATACCCGCAGTACTGCATTACTATCACCGGTTTTGCAGTGATGCCGACGATGACGGCATCGTGCGCTTTTTATTGACCGCCGGGGCGATCGCGATACTCTATAAAGAAAATGCTTCGCTTTCAGGCGCCGAAGTCGGTTGCCAAGGGGAGATCGGCGTCGCCTGTTCTATGGCGGCCGGAGCGCTGGCGGAAGTTCTGGGAGGAAGCCCGGAACAGGTTGAAAATGCCGCCGAGATCGGTATGGAACATAATCTCGGCTTAACCTGCGATCCGGTCGGCGGCCTGGTGCAAATACCCTGTATTGAACGTAATGCGATGGGTGCGGTAAAAGCGATCAATGCAGCTCGTATCGCGCTACGCGGAGACGGAACCCATTTTGTTTCATTGGATAAAGTCATTAAAACCATGCGCGAAACAGGTGCGGATATGAAGAGCAAATACAAAGAAACTTCCCGTGGCGGTTTAGCAGTTAATTTGATCGAGTGTTAAAATTCTCCGTACCGGCAACACAACATTTAAAGGTTGTTCACTTAAAGCAAGCGGCATACTCTTTAATTTTCTTCCAATGGAACCTTTGTTGACGGTATGGCCATTTCGTTACCATAACCACTAGATCTTGTGCAACCAGGAACCACAAAACCACAAGTCATGCATGGTTTAAACGGTTAAATTATACAAGCATCCCTGTTTGAAAATCGTTGCTCAAAAGCACAAATATCATTAGGATAAACTTTGAATATAGGTTCTACCCCTTGTTGTTACGCCAGCAATTTCAGTATCCCGGTTGTTAAATCCGATCTCCGGCTATTCCACACACACCGGATTTATTCAGAGCCTATCGATATATCTTTCAATTAGTGAGGAAATAAATTGATTTTATACGGTCTATGGATATGAGCACTTAGATTACGAATCCATTTAAGAGAGAATTATTCATGAGTATTTTCGATCACTATACATCAAAATTTGAAGAATCGAGGGAGGAGGAACTAAGCCTGCAAGAATATCTTGATTTGTGCAGGAAAGACCCCCTTACCTATGCCACTCCTGCTGAACGCATGTTAACGGCTATCGGTGAACCGGAACTGTTCGATACCCATAAAGATCCGGCCTTAAGTCGTCTATTCTCCAACAAAGTCATTAAAATTTATCCTGCCTTTCGTGAGTTCTACGGCATGGAAGATGTGATTGAACAGATCGTGTCATTTTTCAGACATGCGGCACAGGGACTTGAAGAGAAAAAGCAAATTTTATATCTGCTCGGTCCGGTAGGAGGCGGAAAGTCTTCTTTGGCTGAAAGATTGAAATCGCTGGTTGAAAAAGTACCGTTCTATGCGATTCAGGGTTCCCCAGTGTTTGAATCGCCTTTAGGACTGTTCAACGCCGCTGAAGACGGCGAAATTCTGGAAAATGATTACGGCATTCCGAGGCGTTATCTCAATACCATCATGTCACCCTGGGCTAGCAAACGCCTGCAGGAGTTTAACGGCGATATTCGCAAATTCAAGGTGGTTCGGCTATACCCTTCGATGTTAAAACAAATCGCGGTCACCAAAACCGAGCCCGGTGATGAAAACAACCAGGATATCTCATCGCTGGTCGGGAAAGTTGACATTCGGAAACTGGAACAATACTCGCAGGATGATCCCGATGCTTATAGTTACTCGGGCGGACTTTGCCGCGCCAATCAAGGTCTGCTCGAATTTGTGGAAATGTTCAAAGCGCCAATCAAAGTGCTGCACCCTTTGTTAACGGCGACCCAGGAAGGCAATTACAAGGGAACGGAAGGCTTTCCTGCCATCCCCTTTGAAGGAATTATCCTTGCTCATTCCAACGAATCGGAATGGCAGGCATTTAAAAATAACAAAAATAATGAAGCATTTCTGGACCGTATTTATATCGTCAAAGTGCCTTATTGCCTGCGGGTTTCCGAGGAAATTAAAATTTATAATAAACTGTTGGAGAACAGTTCATTGCACGATGCCCCATGCGCTCCCGGCACGTTGGATATGATGGCCCAGTTTGCCGTATTGTCGCGTCTGCAGGATCCGGATAATTCCAGCATCTATTCCAAAATGAGAATATATAACGGGGAAAACCTTAAAGACACCGATCCGCATGCCAAATCTTACCAGGAATATCGCGACTATGCGGGTGTCGATGAAGGCATGACCGGACTGTCTACCCGCTTTGCTTTCAAAATTCTGTCCAAAGTCTTTAATTTCGATAATACCGAAGTGGCGGCCAACCCCGTGCATTTGCTCTATGTCATCGAGCAACAGATTGAACGGGAACAATTTCCTGCCGAAATTCATGACAAATATTTATCGCATCTTAAAGGTTACCTGACACAAAAATATATCGAGTTTATCGGCAAGGAAATTCAAACCGCCTATCTGCAATCCTATTCGGAATACGGACAAAATATCTTTGACCGCTATGTGACCTATTCCGATTACTGGATCCAGGACAGTGATTACCGCGATCCGGATACCGGAGAAATGTTTGATCGTGGGGCATTGAATGAAGAACTGGAAAAAATTGAGAAACCGGCAGGAATCAGCAACCCCAAGGATTTCCGAAATGAAATCGTAAATTTTGTGTTGCGAGCCAAGGCCAACAATGCCGGAAAAAATCCGTCCTGGACCAGTTATGAAAAACTGCGTTCCGTCATAGAGAAAAAAATGTTCTCAAGTACCGAAGATTTATTGCCGGTCATTTCGTTTAACACGAAAGCGTCTCCCGAAGACCAGAAAAAACATGAAGAGTTCATCGATCGTATGGTGGAGAAGGGTTATACCGAAAAACAAGTCAGGCTGCTCAGTGAATGGTATCTAAGAGTCCGTAAATCCTCTTAACAACAAAGGAATACTACCGTGACCCGCATAGTCGACAGGCGTCTGAACGGCAAAAACAAAAGTGCTGTCAACCGGCAGAAATTTATTCGCCGTTTTCGTAATCAAATCAAAAAGGCAGTGGCCGATGCGGTGACGGAGCGTAGCGTCACTGACCTGGACAAGGGAGAAAAAGTATCCATCCCGGCTAAAGACATCACGGAACCATTTTTCCACCACGGACATGGTGGGCGCCGGGAGCGGATATTTCCGGGCAATAAAGAATTTCAACAGGGCGATAAAATCGCCCGCCCTGAGGGTGGCGGCCAACGGGGTCATGGCGCTGCGGATAGCGGCGAAGGACTGGATGATTTTATCTTCGAATTGACCCGCGAGGAATTTTTACAGTTTTTTTTTGAAGACCTTGCTTTACCCGATTTGGTCAAAACCAAACTCGCATCGATTAGTGAAACCAGGAAGGTACGCGCAGGTTATACCAGTGACGGTATTCCCAGCAACATCAATGTCATTCGTTCCTTGCGCGGCGCCATGGGTAGACGAGTCGCCGCCCGCGCGCCCTATCAAGCGCGGCTTAAAGAAGCGCAAGCCGAACTGCAGGATTTATTGAAAAGATACGATGAAACGGATGCCGTCGTTATCAAACTGCGCGAGGAAATTGCTAACCTGAATAACAAAATTGCCCGCATCCCCTTTATCGATACCTTCGACCTGCGTTATGACAACCGTATCGATCAACCTAAGCCCACCACCCAGGCGGTGATGTTCTGTATTATGGATATTTCCGGTTCCATGGGTGCGGAAGAAAAAGATATGGCGAAACGTTTTTTCATGTTGTTGTACCTGTTCCTGACCAAGACCTACGAAAAAATCCGGGTGGTTTTCATTTCCCACCACACCGAAGCTCAAGAGGTCGATGAAGAAACCTTCTTTTATTCGCGGGAAACCGGGGGAACCGTCGTTTCCAGTGCGCTCAACCTAGTCAGTCATATCATTCGGGAACGCTTTCCGACATCCGAATGGAATATCTATGCGGCGCAGGCATCGGACGGTGATAATTGGGATACCGACTCCATCGACTGCCGCAAAATCCTGTCCGAGCAAATCATGCCTTATGTGCAATATTATGCCTATATTGAAATTACCGAAGACCGGCATCAAAATCTGTGGCAGGAATATCTTGTCTTGAAGGACAACTGGCCCAACTTTGCGATGCGCCGCATCGAATCGATTTCCGATATTTACCCGGTATTTCGACAACTGTTTCAAAAACACAGCGAATGAGCAGAAAACCCATTTCCGACACATCCCAGTGGACATTTTCATTAATTGAAAAATACCATGAACAGATCCAACGCGTGGCTGAAAATTTCGGTCTGGAAACCTATCCTGTGCAGTTGGAAATCATCACTGCGGAACAAATGATGGATGCCTATGCGTCAGTGGGCATGCCGATCGGTTACAGTCATTGGTCGTTCGGCAAGGAATTTGTCAACAATGAAAGACGCTACAAACGCGGTCAAATGGGGCTGGCTTATGAGATCGTGATCAACTCCAACCCCTGTATCGCGTATCTGATGGAAGAGAACACCATGGCTATGCAGGCATTGGTCATCGCCCACGCCGCTTACGGTCATAATTCTTTTTTTAAAAACAATTATTTGTTCACCACCTGGACCAGCGCCGATTCAATCATCGATTATCTGTTGTTCGCCAAAAACTACATTGCCCAATGTGAAGAACGCTATGGCGAGGAACAGGTGGAAGCAATTCTCGACTCCTGTCATGCCTTAAAAAATTACGGGGTAGACCGTTACAAACACCCGCCTTCCTTATCGATGCAGGAAGAAAAGGCCAAGCAGCTTGACCGGGAAGCCTACCTGCAATCACAGGTAAACGAATTGTGGCGCACCATTCCTGTCAAAGACACTAAAAATCAACATGAACAAAAATTGCATTTTCCGCAGGAGCCCCAGGAAAATATCCTTTACTTCGTAGAAAAAAACGCCCCGTTACTGGAACCCTGGCAACGCGAGGTCATACGCATTGTGCGAAAAATCGCACAATATTTTTATCCGCAGCGCCAAACCCAGGTGATGAACGAGGGTTGGGCCTGTTTCTGGCACTATACCCTGTTAAACCGACTTTATGATGAGGGACTCGTCAGTGATGGGTTTATGCTTGAATTTCTACAATCCCATACCAATGTCATTTACCAACCGGCGTTTGACAGCCGTTATTTTTCGGGTATCAACCCTTATGCTTTGGGTTATGCGATGATGACGGATATCCGTAGGATATGCGAAAACCCGACCGCTGAAGACAAACAATGGTTCCCTGATATTGCCGGCAGTGACTGGCTACAAACACTGAACTTTGCCATGCAGAACTTTAAGGACGAAAGTTTCATCAGTCAATTTTTATCACCGAAAGTCATTCGTGATTTCAAATTGTTTGCGATACTGGACGATGAAAAGAAAAAACAGCTAGAGGTCACATCAATCCACGACGAAACCGGTTATAAAACCATCCGCAGAATCCTATCCGAACAATACAATTTGGGCAGTATCGAACCGAACATTCAGGTATTCAATGTCGATCGCGAAGGCGACCGTTCATTGACCTTGCGACATACTCAATACAACCGCATTCCGCTGGATGCCAGTGTTAAAGAAGTAATGAAGCATCTAGTCAGGTTATGGGGTTTTAAAGTCAGGTTGGAAACGGTCGAAAACGACCGTGTCGTCGGACCGATTTTTGAATGCGAAAAGTAGCCTTTAACTTAGAACGCAACTAAAATCAGCAAAGAAAGTAGTTTTCACAACAAAAATATTAGTATAGGCTTATCCCACATCTATAACAATTTTTGCCTGCTTTTTTAGTCGCTAAAGGAGTGCGCTTATGCCGCCCCCTCCCCGAAACGATCCTTTTCGGCGGGAAATCATAACAATACTTGCGTTAAAAGCTATACTGATTTATGGCTTATGGTATGCTTTTTTCAGCCAGCCGCCGGACAGAACATTAACCGGAGATGACGTCGGCCGTTTTTTTCTCGGCAATTCGCCTCCCCGGATAGCAAAGACTCCACAACAGAAGGTAAAGGCACCATGATATCAGAACACGTCGTAGACCTTTCACGTTTCCAGTTCGCCATTACGGCGTTGTACCATTTTCTGTTTGTTCCGCTGACCCTCGGTTTGTCGTTTATCATGGCGATTATGGAATCCGTTTATGTCATGACCGAAAAAGTCATTTATAAAGACATGACCCGCTTTTGGGGCAAACTATTCGGCATCAACTTCGCCCTCGGCGTCACTACCGGTTTGACATTGGAATTTCAATTCGGCACCAACTGGGCCTATTATTCTCACTATGTGGGCGATATTTTCGGGGTACCGCTGGCAATTGAGGGATTAGTCGCTTTTTTTCTTGAAGCGACAATGATCGGGTTGTTCTTTTTCGGCTGGGACCGCATCGGTAAACGCCAACACTTGGCATGCACCTGGCTGCTGGCGTTGGGCACCAATTTGTCGGCATTGATGATTTTGATAGCGAACGGCTGGATGCAGTCTCCGTTGGGTGCTGAATTTAACTATCAGACCATGCGCATGGAAGTCTCCGACTTTGGCGCGGTAATTTTCAACCCCGCCGCGCAGGTAAAATTTGTGCATACCGTCGCCGCCGGCTACTGCACCGGCGCGATGTTCGTGCTCGGCATCAGTGCTTTTTACCTGCTCAAACGGCGCGATATGGCCTTTGCCATGCGCTCATTTACCATAGCCGCCGGTTTCGGATTGGCCTCAGCACTGTCGGTCATTGTTTTAGGCGACGAAAGCGGCTACACCGACGGCCAGGTACAAAAAATTAAATTAGCAGCTATCGAAGCGGAATGGGAAACCGCCAAGCCCCCGGCCGCGTTCACCCTAATCGGTTTCCCCGATCAGCAACAAATGGAAACTTATGCCGCCATTAAAATCCCCTGGGTTCTGGGTTTGATAGCAACACGTTCTGTGGATGAACCGATTACCGGTCTAAAAGAATTTCTGGTTACCAATGAAAAACGCATACGCAACGGCATTACCGCCTACAGCCTGTTGCAAAAGCTGCGCAACGGTCAACAAGATGCATTTACCGTTGCGCTTTTTAACACAGTAAAAAAGGACCTTGGATTCGGTTTATTGCTGAAGAAATATACCGAAAATGTGACCGATGCGACTGAAAAGCAAATCAAACAGGCCGCGCTTGACACGATTCCCCAAGTGGCTCCGCTGTTCTGGACATTTCGCATCATGGTCGCCTGCGCCTTTATCATGTTGTTCATATTTGCTATGGCTTTCTACGCCTGTTCGACTCAAAAGGTTATGCAATACCGGTGGCTGCTATGGCTTGCACTGTATTCTATCCCGCTGCCCTGGATTGCCGGCGAGATGGGCTGGTTTGTCGCCGAATTCGGCCGGCAACCCTGGACCATTGCCGAAATATTGCCTACCGATTTAAGCGTTTCCAGCCGCTCGGCTAGCGAACTCTATCTTAGTTTGGCCGGCTTTCTCCTTTTTTATACGCTGTTATTTCTGATAGAAGTTTTTTTAATGTTTAAATACGCCAGGCTCGGACCCAGCAGCCTACATACCGGCCGTTACTATTTTGAAAAAATCGGAGGTTCCGCATGACACTCGATTACGAAACATTAAAACTAATCTGGTGGTTGTTCATCGGAGTTCTGATGATCGGATTTGCCATTATGGACGGTTTCGATATGGGGATAGCAACGCTGCTGCCTTTCATCGGCCAAACCGACGAACAACGCCGCGTGCTGCTCAACGTGGTCGGCCCGAACTGGGAGGGCAACCAAGTGTGGCTAGTCACTGCCGGCGGCGCTTTATTCGCTGCCTGGCCGCTGGTTTACGCCACGGCATTTTCCGGGTTTTATTTCGCATTGCTGCTGGTTCTATTCGCACTGTTTTTACGCCCGGTCGGGTTCGACTATCGCAGTAAATTAGCCGACCCGCGCTGGCGCAGTGCCTGGGATTGGGGGTTGTTTATCGGCGGTGCAGTACCGGCACTGGTATTCGGTGTGGCATTCGGCAACCTGCTGCAAGGCGTACCGTTTCATTTTGATATCGACCTGCGTTCTTTTTATACCGGCAGCTTTTTCGGGTTGCTAAACCCGTTTGCAATATTGGCAGGTCTGGTAAGTTTTTCCATGCTGGTTCTGCAAGGTGCGGTTTACCTGCAATTACGCACGGAAGGGGTGATTGCCGAAAGAAGCAAGCGGGCGGTCGTTATTTTTGCAGTCATCCTGGTAATCTCTTTCGCCCTGGCAGGGATATGGACAGCCACCGGCATCGACGGCTATCATGTTGTTTCCGGCGCCGCGCCGGATGCCTTTCCGAATCCGCTGGGTAAAGTGGTTGAAACTTCGACAGGCGGCTGGCTCAGTAACTATCACGTGTTTCCCTGGTTATGGATCATCCCGGCGCTTGCATTTTTAATGACCGGGATAACCGTCCTGCTGTCACGGTTAAATCGACCCGGTTCGGCGTTTGTCACCAGCAGCATTGCCGTTGCATCGGTAATTCTTACCGCCGGTTTCTCTATGTACCCGTTTCTGCTTCCTTCAAGCAGCGATCCAAACAACAGCCTGACTATCTGGGATGCCAGTTCCAGTGAAACCACACTGAAAATCATGTTTTGGGCGACGCTGATCTTTTTACCGGTTGTGATTGCCTACACCAGTTGGGTTTACCGGGTACTGCGGGGCACCGTGACAGAGGACGTCATTCGCAAGAATCAACACACTGCCTATTAGTAATAATTAAGGGGAAACAATATGTGGTACTTTACCTGGATATTAGGCGTCTTACTCGCATGCGCTTTCGGTATTATTAATGTCTTATGGCTGGAAGCCCAGGAAGGCTTAGATCAGCATACCGCCGTACTCGATCCATTGACCAAACTGCCCAATCGGGTCGAATTCCTACAGCAGTTGGAACAGATCATGGAAAAACAACAGACCAACCCGAATAACCCCTTCTCACTGTTATTGATCAGCATGGATGCCTTTCAATCGGTTTGTGACAAACTGGGCGAAGAGTGTCTTGATAAAATGATCATGACCATATGCCGCATTATCGACTTTGAAACCCGCCGGCAGATCGATACGGTGGCACGCTATGATGCCAGGACCTTTGCAGTGATCCTGTCCGGCAGCACGATACCGTTCGCCCAGGCAACCGCCGCCAGGATACGTGACGCGGTAGTGGAACAATTACATGATACTGATGAAGGCCCACTGCTCAGTATCGGTATTGCCGAATACAGGCAAACTGAAGGCCAATCCCGACCGGCGATGGAAGATTTATTACGTTGTGCCGACAAAGCTTTGAACCGCGCCAGACAAAATGGCGCAAATGAATTATGCTGCGCTTAACTGTGCATCAAAAATAACTGTTTTGACAGTGTTCATCGCAGTTATCCTAAGCAATTACTTAATGCCCCGTCGTTCCTGATGTAGTGAAAAGGTAACCGGCAAGCCATGTGGTTTAAAATCAACACTCTGCTGATAACCGTTTTCGAACCGTTTGGATTTAAATAGTCGCCATTTTACTATGAAACTGCGTTAAGGCGAGGAGGAACAGCCAGCGCGGCCCCTCCACTTTTCTCTTTGGCAGCAGATCTGCTTGACAGCACAACCCGTGCGAAATCATAGCGAGCACCGGCCGCTGCCTCATCAGCTCAAAAAGTTGAGTATCAGGCTGTAGTCCTTTATCGGCACGATCTGATCAGAGACCGGCGCTCCGCCGACTAGCATCTGCATCCGAACCTCACCCTGTCTCGGCGCCATGTCGCCTTTAAACTCACTCGGCTCGATGCGCAGTTCCCACAGTCCGTCGCTAAAATCCACCGAGAAAAACAGTCCCCCGTCCTCGTAGGTCACGACGTCCCGATTTTCCAGCTTGACCAGAAAGTCGTCGGTGCTCAACAGCGGAATGGATACGCCGCTGCCGTTGAGGATGAGCTGCACATCACCGAAGCTAAATTCATTTTCCGGGATGTGCCCCGTCAATTCGACGTAGCCGGTTTCCGAGCCCGAGTCATAAGCGCCGTCCATGGCGTGAACGCCGTACGGTTCCCAGAGCGACTGATCCTCATCCCGGAACGACCAACTGGCATCCGCTTGGTGCTGCAGCCATTGTGAAAAGCGGTATTTGCCTTGCAGTTCCAAATCGACACGCACGCTGCGTTCGGCAACGGGGAAAATCCGTTCCAGGTTCTTGGCGGTACTCTCGAACGTCCAGGTGCCGGCCCCGAAGTCCAGTATCAACTCAAAGGGATTTTGATCGACTCCCAACTGGGCATAGACGATTTTCTGCAACGGCAGGAATACGGCAGGTTGGTGGTAGACATCCTGAATCAGATAGGCCAGACTCCAGGGGCTCCGGTAAATCCATTGTTCACCGGAGCGGACCCATTGACCGAGGTTGGAACCGTCGGCCGCAAAAGTACGGCCATTGAGCGACACTAGCGCTCCCTGATCCGGGTCAAAATCGTCGGCCGTCATGGCTAAGGGGATGGTTGCCCCCTCCGAGTTCTGCCAGGCTAAAAAGCCCGTTTCCACCCGATAACTATCGGCCTGCTCCTGACCGGTCTGCACCAGGCCCGAAGCCGACACCGGCGAGGGAGCAATCCCCGCTGTGCTGTCCGGACCTATTTTATACCCTGTCACGTTCCAGGTGATGACCCACGGCAGGTTGCCGTTGTAACCCGACGGGATCCAAGGTGCTTGGTTAGTCTTCGCCTGCAGCCAATACGGCTGGATCTGTAGATCATGGACGTAGTCTTCGGGGTATGGGGGGAAGTCCTGCTTCATCTCCAAATAGAGCGTGACGTTTTCCGATACCGTGGTTTGAACTGTGGATGAGGTGTCAAACTCGGTACTGTAGCCGACGCTAATACCCGCGGAGAAGCCCTCGAAAAAATCGAATGAGGTGGCCGCATCCACGCTGAAGCTGTTGCTGTTATCGGTTTGCGTAGTGTCCGTGTTGCTTTGCGTGTAACTTTCGACGGTAGACGTCCCCTGCGAAAGCGGGTTCACAATCGGATCCGATAAATCCCCGAACTTTACCGACCAATCGCTGCCGCCGGCGTTCCAATCCCTGATATTGAGCCAATGCGCGAGGTCGTTGGAATACCAATAAGCGGTCATGTCCTTTAAAAGGTCAGTGTATTGTCCTATGTAAGGCTTCTGCAGATTGAAATACACCACTTGATGGCCCGCGCCGCCCCCTATCGTGGTGTACATATCCTGGCCCAAATAGGTACTGTGGTCGTAAGCGTAAATCTTGTAGCGCTGGGTCAGCAGGACCGGCGCGTTGAAAAGGACCCAACCGCGCTGGCCATAGGGCGGCGTATCACTGGGCGGCCCGAATTGATAGGTCGTCGAAACGTCCACTTCCTCCGATTTGTCCTGGCTCGAAGACCAACCGTGGGCGTAGCTGAAGTCGAGGCTGGCCTCGCCGAGCCCGCCCTGGATTGACAGCTCCGAACCAACGCTGATGGTCTGCGAAATCGAGGTGTATTTGCTGGTAATTGTGGAGTCTGTTGTGCCGTAGTCCACCTCCGAGATGATATTCGGGTCGACGGCACTGTTGGCGTCTTTGGAGTTCACAAAATAGGGCGGCGGGCCGAGTACGACGCCGACCAGCGTCCACAGATTGCGCAGTTTTTGGGCCTTATCAGTGTCGCCGGTGGCGCTGGCGGTCGGTGTGGGCAACCCGTACCATTTTTTTTTAGCATCGTCCTCATTCGGATTATAGTTATAGGGGATCAAGTAGTCCGAAAAATTTGTAGCAAAATTATCGTCGGCACCAAATTGCGTATACTTATGCATCAGATGCAATGATGGCACGTTGTTCCTTACCACACCATCGTTGGTTGTCACATTATCCAAGTTCACCTTCTCGAACCAGGGCGACGCCGCCAGAAAATACTGGTCTTCAACGAAAGGGGTGTCTGCAGGAGGCGCAAACCATTTATTTTCTGCTATGAGATACTCCCAACGACCCTGCTGGTTAAAGTTAGGGAGCAAGGGGTTTAACTTTTTCCCTTCGGAACTCCCGTAAAACTGAATGGCGAGTTCTTTGGCGTGTCCGGAAACCGTGCCAAGCAGCAGATTGCCATCTCTCAATTTCTCCTCGAAGGGGTAGGGCAGCGTCACCGGGGTTGTAAAAGAGCCTTTCCCGGATTCGACGCTGAAGATCGAGTAGACGAGGTGAGAGGAACCGTCGAGATAGACCAGCATGATCCGCGGATCGCCCTTTTCCGGCGGAAAAAAGGTCACCGCATCCAGCATTCGGCCCGCTTGCGGAGGCGGGCCCGCATCCGAGACGGCAAACGACGCGCCGTCACTGGAGCTAAACGTATGGGCGGTGGTAAATACATAGAGGGTGTCGCGCAACACGGCGGCCGCGGCGCCGTGGTCCGAGATTCCGGAACTGATGGTGTGGATAGCGCCGATTGCACTTGATCCCCCGGGATTCACCGTGCCGTACCGAATTTTGCCGTCAGTTGTCGTGAAGAAAACGTAAAGCTCGTCATTGTAAACCACGCCGCCCAGGCCGGTGTTATTGTAATTCGGGGGCGCCCAGCCAACTTCGAGTTGTAATTCGAAGAATTGTCCTTGGTCAACAAAGACTCCTCCGTCGCAATTAATGAGATGTTCAATATTATCGTAATCACAGACAAACGACCTTCCGGCGGCGTACAGCCCCTTGCCCTTACTGATTTCAGAGAAGGCGCTCTGCGGAGTGATCAGAAAGGCGCTCCCGATACCCATCGCTATCGCCAGGGACCTAACGATTGTTGGTATCTTAATTAACTTAAAATGATTCATCGCTTTCTCCTTCGCAAGCAGCGGCCCGCGCTTTGATTGAGAACTTTGATTCTGGATATGCCTAATTGGCTTGTATTTGCCGGCAAAGTGAATGACCGCCCGCCGTTACCGCAGAATCAATCGGACCGACAAGAATCGCTTAGTCACATTGTCTGGGAATAAAGTGACAGCTAATATCGATTTTGTTAATCCGAACTGCCATGCTGAATATTCTATTACTTAACTTCTAGAATTTACAAGGTTCGCCAAAGTATGCAGGTTAGTACGGTAAATTGGGAGAGCCAACTTGGGTACTCTTAATCGACGGAACGAGCCAACGGATTATTGATTACCCGCTCTTAGCTGAAACCTGTCCATGGTTGACATAAATCTCCCGGATCAACGCCAAGCAATTCAATAACCCTGCCGACTGTTTCATTGACTAGCATATCCAGCGAATCGGCTTTATGGTAAAAAGCCGGCAGCGGCGGAAAAATAATACCGCCCATTTCGGTCACACTGGCCATATTGCGAATATGGGCCAGATTAAGCGGGGTTTCCCGCGGCACGATTACCAAGCGCCGCCGCTCCTTCAGAACCACGTCGGCTGCCCGGGAAATCAGATTATCACCGAAACCGTGCGCAACGCTGGCCAGGGTCTTCATCGAACACGGTACGATAATCATACCTTCGGTTTTAAACGCACCGCTGGCGATACAGGCGGCAATGTCGTTAACATCGTGGGTGACGTCCGCCAAAGCATAAAGCGCCTGCCGCTTCATATCCAACTCGTGTTTTAAATTCAATAATCCTGCGGCAGAGATCACCAAATGCGTCTCCCAGTCCTCTCTTTCTTGCAGCACCTGCAAAATTCTGACGCCATAAATGGCACCGGTTGCCCCGGTCATCGCAACAACCAGTCTTTTTCTATGGTGCATCAAACTGTTCCGCCATTTTGTCGGTTGCCGTCACCAATGCATCGATCATTTGTTCGCCTTGCGCCACGTGGCCGGCCTCGGCCAAGACCACGTATTCCGCACGCGGCAAAGCCCGGTGCAGACTGAAAGCAGCTTCCATCGGACAGACCAAATCATTACGTCCGTGAATAATCGTCATCGGAATACCACGCAATCGAACACAATGCGCCAAAATCTGATTTTCAGCGATGAAATAATGTTTTTTCGCATAATAGATTTCCATACGTGCCTGTTTAAGCATCTGCAGATTGGCGTGTTCGTCATGAGCATTATATTGATATGCCTGCCCTAACGAAACCTGACTGCCCCATGCCGACCATTGTTTTGCGATGCGCATTGCCGCCAACTCATCATCACCGTTTAGAATCCGCCACATCGCAGTAACCGGAGCATCTCTTTCTGCCGGCGGAAGTGCGGAAATCAGGCGTTGCCACTGTTCCGGATAGATGCGTCCCGCACCTTCTTTTACGAACCAATCCAGATCCTTCTGCCTGGCCAGGAAAATGCCGCGGATAATCAGCGCCATAACTCTGCAGCCATGTTGCTGGGCATACAGTAACGCCAATGCCCCCCCCCAGGAGCCGCCGAACAGCAGCCATTGTTCTATGCCTAATAAATCCCTGATCCGCTCCATATCGCCAATTAAATCCTGGGTAGTGTTGCTTTCCAGTTCGCCGTAGGGCAACGATCGCCCACAACCGCGCTGGTCGAATAGAATGATATGGTATTTGTTCGGATCAAAAAACCGTCTGTGATCCGGCTTACATCCGGAACAGGGGCCGCCGTGCAAAAAAATCACCGGCAAACCGTCGGGATTGCCGCACTGTTCAACATAAACCGAATGTTTGCTGCCGGTTTGCAGAAAAAAAGTTTTGAAGGGTTTAATTTCAGGATAAAGTGCTTTCATCAATAACGCCGCTCGATTGTTTATTGATATTTAAACACAAGGCGATCGAAACACTAAAGCAAATAACGCATGTCCGGGATGCCGCTAGACTGACAGTTAACAATAACTTAAACGCACAAATATGGAATACCCGGCAAACGCGGTACGCTTCCAAGGCTAGGATACAAAGTTTTTTCAGACATAAAAAAAGGGAGGGTAGACACCCTCCCTTTGTAACCGGCTTGGCCTAATCGTTAATTTTAGAAGCCGATACCGACATATCCACCCGCGGTAAAACCGTCAGTGTTAACTCCATCGCCATCACCACCTGTCAGATGGTAACGACCGTCGACACCAACATAGATGTTGTCCCACACTTTGTAGTCAGCACCGCCGCCGAACATAATGCCCGGATTGAATACAGTAATTGATTCAGATGGAGGACTGATAACATGGAATGCCAAACCAAACGGAATGATCCAAGGTCTGAAATCGCTGCCCTTCATGAATTTGATTTTTGGCGACGCTGAAATTGTAAATTGGGAAACGGAAACTTCACGCGGAACACCGGTCGGAACTAACAATAGCGTTGGATCGGATGCTAATGCGTTACCTTGCGTATTGTCAGAATATTCTTTCCATTCAAACATCAATTCCGCCAGTACTTCGGTGTTATCCATCAGCCCGAACAGGTTATCATTCAGACTGAAGTCAAAACCGGCACCGATATACCAACCCTCATTATCACCAACGCCACCAGGAAGACCCAATTGACTACCCGCCACATCACTATAGATGGAAACACCATCACGTTTGTGGTCGTTACGCGCATAACCACCGCGGAAGAACACCATGTTGTCTTTGGTTTCGGCTTTGATCGGCTGGCTTTTTACTGACGCCATCCAATCGCTCAGCTCTTGCACTTTTGGATCGGATGCAGCAGACATACTGTTAATTTGCGCCTGCATTTGATCAATTTGGGCCTGCAACGCTTGGATCTGGCGATCTACGTTTGTGCCTGCCGCCGCCTGAGGAGCAACGAATGCACCCGCCATTGCTAACGTAATAGACGCCACACCTAAAGCCAGTTTGGTTTTTTTAAATTTCATCACTTCCCCCTCATGAGGCAATTTTGGTTGTAGAAATCATTTGCCTCGTAACAACAGAGGCTTCCTGTACGGTGAAAATAATAGCAGTAAATGCAAATCCTTACAAGTTTTCGTTGTAATTTGTTTATTTTATAAGCGTCATAACAATCAATAACTAACAGAATATTATTAATCTCATTAGTTACGTAGTAGCAAAAAAACAACACATTGCGACCCGCACAACAAGGCTTATTTTGCATTCTACACTCACAAAATCCGATTTTTTATCCACTTCTTACCCCCGGAATCAGGGCCGGAGCAGGAATAAAATCCGAATCTTGAGCCATAAATATTGTAAAATTACATAACAAATTGAATAGTATCATAATGCTTTATAATAAAAAGCCCCACAACCTATAAATTTTCAACATGGCCGGCATACCAGACATCACCATTATCGGCAGCGGCATCATCGGATTACTTACAGCCAGGGAATTTTCGCTGGCCGGAGCCAGTGTCTCAATCATAGAAAAAAATACGTTAGCGCGAGCATCTTCCTGGGCCGGAGGCGGTATTTTATTACCCCTCTACCCCTGGCGTCAGGATCAGGCGATATCTGCGTTGATTTTACAAAGTATTGCCTTATACCCGCATTTGTCTACTGAACTGCTGCATGACACAGGCATCGATCCGGAATGGACCGATTGCGGTTTGTTAGTCACCCATACACCGGATTTCGATTGCGCAGCGAATTGGTGCGAATCAAACGGCATTCCCTATCAGATCCCATCCGCCGCCCAATTGGATCGATTTAACATCGCCCCGTCAAATCCGCTGTGGATGCCGACAATTGCACAAGCCCGCAACCCGCGTTTGCTGAAAGCACTGATTCACGACCTTAAAACAAGGGGCGTCGAATTTATCGAGAATTGTGAATTGCAGGCCGTCAAACACAATAAAAATCGCATTACGTCGATTATTGCTTCCACTGGAAAATCAGCGGTTAACCAACTGCTGCTGGCTACCGGAGCCTGGTCAGGAAAACTGTGGTCCCAACTCTTTACCGGAAATATGGCACCGCAACCGGACATTTTCCCGGTAAAAGGCGAAATGCTGTTATTCGATGCCGCACCCGGCTTTTTGTCACATATGATATTAACCGAGGATCAGTATTTAATTCCGCGCAAAGACGGAAAAATCCTGGTTGGCAGCAGCGTGGAACAATGTGGTTTCGATCGACGCACCACCCAGTCTGCCAGAGACCGGCTAATCAATTTTGCTCTCGAACTGCTGCCGGATTTAAATAAATACCCGCTGGTAAACCATTGGGCCGGACTCAGACCGGGGACACATCTCGGCATACCTTATATAAGCAAACATCCGGTATTCAACAATCTGGCTATCAATGCCGGACATTTCAGGAACGGCTTGGGCATGGCTCCCGCTTCAGCCCGCCTGCTGGTTGACTTGGTTTTAGACAGACCGACCGTTGTCGACCCGCAACCCTATGCGCTTGAAGCACAACATTAAGCCGGCATCAAATGAATTTATATCCATTAATACGTCCCTTATTATTCTCCCTTGATCCGGAAACCGCACATGAGGTCACTTTAAAATTGTTAAAGTTGAGCCATTGGTCCGGACTTTCGCATTTGCTCTACGGCTCTGATATTACCAAACCGGTCAATGTCATGGGTCTTGAATTCAAAAACCCGCTCGGACTGGCTGCCGGTTTGGATAAAAACGGCGATTATATCAACGCGCTTGCCTCGCTTGGCTTCGGATTTATCGAAATCGGCACCGTGACGCCACGGCCGCAACCCGGCAACCCGAAACCGCGCTTGTTCCGAATACCGGAGCATCAGGCTATCATCAATCGCATGGGGTTCAACAATCTGGGCATCGACCACTTGCTGCGGCAAGTAAAACAGGCCCAATTCAAAGGTATCTTAGGCATCAATATCGGCAAAAACTTCGAAACGCCGCTCACGGAGGCCGTCGACGATTATTTGATCGGTCTACGTAAAGCGTATCCTGTTGCCGACTACATTACCGTCAACATTTCTTCGCCCAACACCGTTAATCTGCGCCGACTACAGCATGGTGACGAAATAAAACGGCTGATTTCCGAACTAAAGGCGGAACAGTGCAAATTGCACCGCCACCAGCACCGATATGTACCGTTAGTGCTCAAGATAGCGCCTGATTTGACAAACGGGGAAATCAGCCATATAGCCGGACTGTTACTGGAATTTGACATGGATGGAGTGATCGCAACCAATACGACGATATCCCGCGAAGCTATTGCCGGCCACCGTCTAGCAACCGAAGCGGGAGGTTTGAGCGGCGCGCCGTTGCAAGAACAATCGACAGCGGTAGTCAGTGCATTGGCCAAAGAGCTTCAGGGCCGAATACCTATCATAGCCGCCGGCGGTATTTGCAGTGCGGCCGATGCCCGGCAAAAATTGGATGCCGGGGCCAGTTTGTTGCAAATTTATAGCGGCCTGATTTATCGCGGGCCGAAATTAATTGAGGAAATAGTGCGGATTTGTTGACCGCTGAGAGCTACGGCTAAAACAAAAAACGACCTATTCCGACGAGTTGACCCCGCCTACTGAAAACATCACGAGCCGGCCACAGACATTTGCGCTATTAATATGGAACCGGTGCGGATATTACCCCGGAAATCAATATCGTTACCGACTGCAGCAACGTTTTTAAACATATCATGCATATTACCGGCAATGGTAATTTCTTCGACCGGATAGCAGATTTCGCCGTTTTCAACCCACAAGCCGGCTGCGCCTCTTGAGTAATCACCGGTAACCATATTGACGCCTTGTCCCATCAACTCAGTCACTAATAACCCCGTATGCATCTGCCTCAAAAGCCCCTGCAGATCTTCCGTCCCGGCGTCAATCGTCAGATTATGCACGCCGCCGGCATTGCCGGTGGTTTGCATAGCCAGCTTCCGCGCCGAATAGCTGCTCAAAACATAGGATTCGAGAACCCCATCGGCAACAATATCCCGATTGCTCGTCACTACCCCCTCAGCATCATAAGGTGCGCTGCCCAAGGCATTGATTAAATGTGGCTGCTCATGAATATGCACAAAACGGGGAAAAATCTGCTTACCCAGACAGTCTATCAGAAACGACGATTTACGATACAGATTCCCGCCGCTGACCGCACTGATAAAAGAACCTAATAAACCGGCAGCCGTTTCCGCGCTGAATATAACCGGACATTGCCGGGTACTTAAACTTTTGCCGCCCAATCTTGTTAAGGCCCGCTTGGCGGCTTTTTTCCCCACATCGACAGCGGTTTCCAGATTTTCAGCATTTCTGGCAATGGTATACCAATAGTCTCGTTGCATACTATCGCCTCGCTTCCCTAATACTGCGCAGCTCAGAGAGTGCCTGGTGGTAGGATAGGCATGGAGAAAACCAAGCGTATTTCCCAACACCCTCAAACCCTGATGCGTATCCACCACGGCGCCCTCGGAATTGCTAATCTGCCGGTCATAGGCAAGCGCGGTTTGCTCACATTCAATAGCCAGCGCTATCGCTTCATCAACGGAAAGCGGCCAGGGGTGGTATAAATCGAGTTCGGGTATGTTGACAGCCAGACTGGACTTATCCGGCAAGCCGGCGCATTGATCTTCACCGGCAAATTTTGCAATACTGCAGGCGGCGCTGACCGTTTCCTTGAGTGATTTGGCACTGAGATCACTGGTGCCGGCGGAGCCTTTTCTTTTGCCGAAATATACAGTGACTCCCAAACTTTGTCCGCGATGGTGCTCAATCGTTTCCACATCGCCCAGCCGTGCAGTCACGGATAAGCCGTCAGCGGCAGTCAATCCGGCTTCGGCATCTGTCGCGCCTTGTTTTTTAGCCTCCAGCAATAAATCCTGTACGATATTTTTATTACGGTTTATTTCTTCCTGGTTTTGCAAAATGTTTAATCTCTACTGAAAATTTAAAAAAGATATATCATTCTTAATAACAATACTAGATCAGACCTGTGTACCACCCACGGTCAAACCGTCAATTTTCAACGTCGGCTGGCCGACGCCCACCGGAACGCTTTGCCCTTCTTTTCCGCAAGTACCCACTCCGCTATCCAACTCCAAGTCGGTGCCCACCATGGATACACGGGTTAATACATCCGGCCCGTTGCCAATCAATGTAGCGCCTTTGACCGGCTTAGTGATCTTCCCGTTCTCGATCAGGTAAGCTTCACTCGCCGAGAAAACAAACTTTCCCGAGGTAATATCAACCTGTCCGCCCCCGAAGTTTTTGGCATAAAGCCCGGAATGCACGGATTGAATTATTTCTGCAGGATCATGCGGACCGGGCAACATATAGGTGTTGGTCATACGCGGCATCGGCAAATGCGCATAGGATTCGCGGCGACCGTTGCCGGTAGAATGCATGCCCATTAATCGGGCATTAAGTTTATCCAGCAAATAGCCCTTAAGTTCACCGTTTTCAATCAGTATGGTCTTTTCGGTGGGCGTGCCTTCATCATCGATACTCAGTGAACCGCGTCGACCGGGTAGAGTTCCGTCATCCACTACCGTACACAAATCCGATGCAACCTTTTCTCCGATACGACCACTGAACGCCGACGTCCCTTTACGGTTAAAATCACCCTCCAGTCCGTGACCAATTGCCTCGTGCAGTAAGATACCCGGCCAGCCGGGTCCTAACACAACGGTCATATTGCCGGCCGGCGCCTCTTCAGCCTGTAGATTAACCAATGCCTGCCTGACTGCCTCCTTTGCATATCCCAGCCCGC
This sequence comes from Methylococcaceae bacterium, assembly GCA_050303615.1. GTDB lineage: Bacteria > Pseudomonadota > Gammaproteobacteria > Methylococcales > Methylomonadaceae > CAZDXJ01. The sequence goes on from JBNLCC010000043.1 coordinate 25,520, forward strand.
GGCCCGATTCCAAAAAATACTGATAATCCGCCCTGGCGCCGCCACCCATGCTTCCCTGCTCACGGTGGCCGTGGTGTTCCACGATAACCGTGACATTCATCCTGACCAGAGGCCGTATATCACCGGCTAAAGATCCGCGATGATCCGCCACCAGAATATTGTCGTGCACACCGACCAAACTAACAATCACCTGCTCAATGCGGTTATCCAGTTTACGGGTTTCCGCATCAATAGTGCGCAGCAATTCGATTTTATCCTGATCGGCCAAAGATTTGAGCGGATTTTCCGGTGCATAATATTGCGGCCAGTTTCCTCCCTTGACTATGCCGACACTTGCCTGCTGGCCCTGGCGGGATATCGCTTTAACGTTATTTGCGGCCTCCAATAACACCGGCAGTTCAAGCCTGTCACTATAAGCAAAGCCAGTTTTTTCACCGGCAACCGCTCTCACGCCGGCGCCTTGTTCAATATTGAAACTGCCTTCTTTGATGATGCCGTCTTCCAACACCCAGGACTCATAATGGCTGGATTGAAAATAGATATCCGCCGCATCGACCGGAGAGCTCAACAGCACACCCATAATCTGATCAATATCCCGGTTCTGCAGAGCGGCCGGGACGAGAATTGACTGTTTGGCAAGTTCCAATATATTCATTCGAAATTGATTGTCATTTAATTGAATTTGAATAGTCGGCAAATCTGCTAACCGACGCGTTCTCTCTAGTTAACTACAGTTTTTGTTTACGCAAAATTTTATACAGTGCAGTAAGAAATTTTTCCACTTCAGTATCCGGGTCCGAGTAGTTGCCTTCGTCAAACGCGTCATCAGCAATCAGCTCGGCAGTGATTTCGGTAACCGTCTCATTGTCGGTCAGTTTTAGTTTATAATCATTCTCCATTTCCGAACCGCCTGTGAAGAAGCTGACCGCTTTTTCCCACCCCGACTGCTCGTAGTCAGGATCATAACTGACATAAAACATCCCGGAGTCACGATCCCGGTCAGACACATCAAAAGCTTTGCCATTCAGCGCTTTCGCCACCCTTGCCCATGCCCTGTCATACGGCTGAACAATGGTCAATGTCGTGTTTCTTCCTGATTTATCCGTCAACAGCACGTCAAAATTCTCCCTTTTTTCCGTTTCTTCCGACGCTTGCTGTTCCGCGTTGGAATGCGAAGGATAAGTTTGATTATAAGTAGAAAAATCAACCATCCTTGGCGGTTTTTCAAGGTTCGCCAATTCGGAATCGACCTTGGTTCCGGCACAAGACACAAGTGCCGCCGCAACAGCGGTGAACAACAACAACCGAATGCAACTAAACATCTGTTTCTCTGGTAATTTATGGCTTGCAGGCGAAAAACCGGCGATGTTCCAGAACCGGAAAAGCTGCGCGGATTTTTTCCAACCGTTCCAGTTCAACATCCGCACACACAAAACCGCTACCGGTTTTATAACAGTCGATTACTCTTCCCCAAGGATCGATAATTATACTGTGTCCGTAGGTTTTTCTACCATTGATATGGAAACCGCCCTGGTTCGGCGCTATCACATAACAAAGGTTTTCGATTGCGCGGGCTCTCAGCAATAATTCCCAATGCGCCGCACCGGTTTCGGATGTAAATGCGGAGGGAATAATCAGCACTTCCATACCCTGCCTGACCATCCGCCGAAAATATTCCGGGAAACGCAGATCGTAGCAGACGGCAATACCCAAACGCCCAAAGGGCGAATCTACCACCAACTCCGTATCACCAGCCTCAATGGTATCCGACTCACGATATTCTTCTTCGGTATCGGGAACGCTGACATCGAATAAATGAACCTTGTCATAACGGGCCACACGCTCGCCAAGATCGTTATAGATCAAACAGGCCGCCCTGACTTTTTTATAGTCTTCGGCTACCAAAGGCACAGTACCACCGACAATCCAGACCGAATGCTTTTTCGCCGTCTTGGCCAGAAAATCCTGAATGGGACCTTGACCGTCAATCTCCCTTTGTTCGACCTTATCAAATTCAGACTCCCCCATTAGCGCGAAATTTTCCGGCAATGCGACTAATTTCGCTCCGGCTTTCACCGCTTCCCCGATCAGTTTATCCGCCTCCAAAAGATTTGCCCTTACATTCGGGCTGGATGCCATCTGTATGGCAGCACACTTACTCATACTATCTCTCTTTTATTTCTTCTTTTACACCAAGCCATGAAAAATCCGTGATACCCAACCAGGCTTTCTGTAGCAAACCATCGTTTTCATGTAGCGGAATAATTTCCGCATCTCCCCATTTACCTTTCAAAGCATATTGCGAACTGATAAAAAAGCCGTCTCCGGAACTACCGGTTACGGTTTTCGCCACCAGTGCGGCTACGCCTTTGACAATTGTACCAGCTATCGGTATAGCGGCAGAAGTTTTGGGTATGACGGTAATGATCTGATCATAATCTCGGGTAACCAGGCCGGTACTTCCGGTGATGGTAATTGTTGCCGGTACCGCATCAATCACCAGGTTGCTGGTTTTTGCATAGCCGTCCGCCAGCCTGAATGTTCCTCGAATACTGTCATAACTTAGTCCTTCGGCATACACGTCACGAAAATCCAATTGCAGACGCTGCAGTAAACGGCCTAAATCAAGCACCCCCAATACCCTCCCTATACCCGGTTCCACGCCTAAAAACCGCCCCTCCCCCAGATTCACTTCAACCTGCGCATCCAGGTCGGATAATGAAACCTGAAATGGCGCCCCGACCCAGTTCGACGAAAAATCTATCTTTGCATCGGTGCCTTTCATATCATAGGTGATATCCATTTCGGAAAGGAATACCCCCAAATCATCCATTTCCAGGGTTCCGGTAGCGTCGGTAACCGAACGCCCGTTCTGCAATTTCCAACTGCTGCCGAAAAAAGATAAACTGCGTTCCTTTTGCTTTATCATAAACCGCTTAAATACCATACCGTCCCGCAGTCTTTCGGTATCGATCGCCAAAGCGCCGAGATTAACAGCACGCCATAACAACTGTCGACTGTTGATTTTTATCAGCGGAAAATCCAGCGGCGATATCTCTTCATCCACGGCATTGATGGCGAGCAGACTGTCCAATTTAATATAAAGCATATCCAGGCTTATCTTTGCATCATTATCCGATTTTTCAGGATAAACGATATCCCCAGCACCGAATTGACTGATAAAATGACCTTGCCATTGCCCCTTTTTACGTTTCAGTTGCAGATCCAGATTACCATAATCTTGCCCCCCCCAAAACAAGTGCTCGGTATTGACTGCAACTTCGTTAATCACGGTTACCGGGGCCTGATTATTCTCTCCTCCGCTGTTGCTAAGCTCCAGCCACGGCGTCAAACTAAACCGCTCATTATTGATTTCCACCCGGGCCCCCTGGTAGTGAAGCAGCTCCGGATTACCTTGGCCCAATATAAAATGACCGGAATAGAGCGACTGTTGCCCGGTGTCAAGTTCCATAGCCGCCTTGAACTGATTGGCGTAATTCATTATCACCGGCATTAACTTGGTGTCGGTAAAATCGAGATCAACCGACAACGGTGCCGGCTGTTCGGCAGATTTGCCCAAAGGTTGCGGCAACTGCAGAGCGAGCCCGGTTAAATCGGAAGAAAAAAGCAACTTTGCGGCTTGTTGATCGCTACTTGGAATAGTAAACAGTAATTTGTAGTCGAAACCGCCTTGAGCGAATTCCCACCATCGGCTGCGCACTGTTTGTTGAAGATGTGCGATATCCGTTTTGCCGGCGACTTTGACAGTGCTGTAATCTGGAAAATTGTCGATTTCAATCTGTATGGGGAAACCTAAGGCGGTTGCGCGGATATCATTACCGTAAATTCCCTGTTCGTTAAACTTCAAATCCCCTTGCAAATTTTCCACAGGCAAATCCGCCGGCAAGACGGTGAGCTGAGCTTTTTCCAAATGCGCCACGCCGTTTATCTTTACCGGCAATTCAGCGGATAGCGGCAACTGCATTTTCACATCGATTACATTAGAGCCTTGCGCGGAAATCATTTCCAATATCGGCAGCACTTTCGGAGCAATAGGGGACTGCTGCAAAAAACCGATGCTTTGTCCTATCGATCCATTTATCCGACCGTCAACATCAACATAGTCGCTGTCATTCAACGAGGGTATTTTGGCAACAGTGTGTTCTACAGCAGCGCCGTTAATCCGGCCGCGTTTCACGTTGACTTCGAGGCTTTCGCCGAAAAACAAAACGTTGGCATCGATATCGGTTATATAAGGCCATTGCGCGTCGACTGCGAGCCCCAGTTTCCTTACACCGAACGAAACCTCAAAAACGCCACGCCTCCCGGTAAAAGGAAAATCATCCAAATTACCGTAAAACAGGCCACTACCCGTGGTAACTTCACCGGAAAGCAAACCGTTATCCAACCATTCCAGCAAGTCTTTATCCATAAAAAGTCTGGGTAGGTAGTGTTTAACCTGACGCACCTCAGGTTCGTTGACCAAAGCTGTCTGCAAATCCATAAAAACCTTTTGTTCGGCATGTTTCGGAACCCGCATTTTTAGTCTGTTACGGGTTTGAATGCCGGGCAAATCCATTTCGATCATCGACGCTGATAGCAGCCAGTCATCCCGCTGCTCAAGCCACTGCAATTTGCCCTGCAGTGTTTTGAGCGTTACAGGAACGCTGAATAATTCCGGCAGTAGGACCTTTGCGTCGTTTGAGACTAATTGCAGATAGCCCCGGCGGTCACTTCCGTAAATTGTGCCGGATAAATTTTCAATTTTCGGCAGTTTGCCCCCCGCTGAAAAACCGATATTTTCAAAACTTCCATTGGCGGCAATATGGCTATTGACGCTATCGACAAACACAAACAGATTGCTAACCTTTCCTTTAGGTGCAAGTTTTTTCAGTTGCTCATCAGGAAACTGCTTGGATTCGATAAGCAGTCTCGACAACACCGCCACATCCATATGAGCAATACCGAGTGCAACCTTCCGCATCGGCTGCTGTTCGTTACCCTCCACCCAAAGACTGAAATTGCTTTCCAGCCATTGAATTTTTCCGGTATCCAAAAAAACATCTTTTACCGCCAACCGCCAGCTGTTTTCCTTACGAGACCAATGAAAACGGGCAACTGCCCGTTGCAACGACCATTCCGGCTTATCAGGAAGTTTCAGGCGTGTATGTTCCGCTTCCACGAAACCCACCAAATCGGTCATTTTCGAGTGAGTCCACTCACTCCACAATTCAAAACTTGTCTGCCCCGAGCCGACAAGCATACCTAAAGGCAAATCACCGGTTGCCATTTCGGAAAGCGCAATCTTATTCCCCCGCGCATAGATTCGTCCATTGAAATTTTGTGATTGAAATATATTTTCATTGAACATTAGCGACAGTTGTAACGAATCACCAAAAGCATCGGGCAACTGCATTGAAACATTGATCCGGTGCTGATGACTCGACAACTGATTATCGATAAAGATATCGACATGGCTGAAACGATGAACCGCCGCGTGGCGTTTTTCATCCTGCCAGATCACTTCACTCTGCAACATTTCGTAGCGTCCTCCCTGTAGTAACCAAAGCGGGCGGTCATCACTGGACTTCAGACCGATAACGGAAAAACTGCCATCGGCTTTTCGCTTAATCGACAGTTTCGCGCCGACCACGGTAACACGTAGGGAAGAAAATAAATCCCAATCCGTTAACGCATCCCACAAATCAATACCCAGCCGGATTTCCTTAAACTGAATTGCGGACCGGCTGCTGCCCTGCTGTAAAATATCGATATTGGTCAGCAGCAGTTTCGGTGTCACGCCATAAATATTGATGCGGATCTTACCTATTTTACAGGGTGCCTCAATCATCGAGCTGATCGCTGATTCCAATTCCGCAGTATAGTTATCAAGCTGATGGGAAACGAACCGGATCAGGGTAAGTAATACGGCACCGGCAATTAAAGACCAGAAGATAAAAAAGCGCGTTGCGCGTTTAACGTGATGAATCATTTGTTACCATCAAAGCAGCACCACGTCATATTGCTCCTGGTTATACTCGCTTTCCGCCCTGAATTTGATCTGAATCTTGAGAAAAATCTCCAGTTCCGACAACATATCCGCCTCTTCATCCAGCAACATTTCCACCACTTCATTGGAAGCCAGAACCAGAATTTGCTGCACGTTAAATTGACGCACCTCTCTTATAATTTCGCGAAAAATTTCCAGGCACATGGTCTCCGCTGTTTTCAAAACACCGCGTCCGCCACACGCACTACAGGTTTCGCATAGGATGTGTTCCAGGCTTTCACGGGTTCTTTTACGGGTCATTTCCACCAAGCCCAGCGTGGAAACCTCGGTTATCTTGGTTTTGGCATGATCCTTATCCAAATTCCGCTGTAAAGCCTGTAATACCTGCTGTTTATGCTCCTCACTTTGCATATCGATAAAGTCGATAATTATAATACCGCCCAAATTCCGTAGCCTGAGCTGCCGGGCAATCGATTGCGCAGCTTCCAGATTGGTTTTAAAAATGGTCTCCTCCAGATTGCGCCCGCCGACATAGCCGCCCGTATTGACATCAACCGTGGTCATCGCCTCTGTTTGATCGAAAACCAAATGCCCCCCCGACTTTAAATTCACTTTGCGTTCCAAGGCCTTGCGGATTTCATCTTCGACGCCGTAAATATCGAAAACCGGGCGTTCACCTGTATAATGTTCGATAACAGGAACAACTTCGGGAACGAATTCCTCAGCAAATTTCACCAGACGCAAATAACTTTCCCTGGAGTCCACCCGTACTTTTTCGATCCCTTCCTTGTACAAATCCCTTAACGTCCGGATACTCAGCGGCAAATCTTCATGAATCAGCGTTTTGGCCTTTGCCGATTTGATACGTTCGGTGATCGATTCCCATAATTTCAATAAAAACAGCATATCTGAGATCAGAATGCTTTCCTCGATACATTCCGAAGCCGTTCTGGCAATAAAACCGCCGCATTGATGTTCTTCGTGAAAAGCATCCAGACATGCCCTTAACCTCGCTCTCTCCTGTTCGCATTCGATACGCTGGGATACACCGCTGTTAACGGCATAGGGCATATAAACCTGATAACGTGACGGAATAGAAATTTCGGTCGTCAACCGTGCCCCTTTGCTGCCTATCGGGTCTTTGCTGACTTGCACAATGATGGACTGGTCTTCGTGCAAAAAATGCTCTATATTTTCCGACTCTTTTTTAGCCAGTTCCCGGCTGTTAAGATCCGAGATATGTAGAAATGCGGCCCGGTCCAAACCGATATCGACAAATGCCGCCTGCATACCGGGCAACACGCGGCAAACATTGCCTTTATAAATATTACCGACCAAACCCCGCTGCCGGCCGCGTTCAATAATCAATTCCTGAAGCACGCCGTTTTCAATAACCGCGACTCGAGTCTCGGGCGGTGTCACATTTATTAAGATCTCTTCACTCATTTAATGATCTTCATTTCTCAATTAAACCGCGTGCATTAGCTTCAATTCGATACCCGCTTTTATTAATAGTTCCGCCGTTTCAAACAGCGGCAAACCCATCACCCCGGAAAAGCTGCCGCAGATGCTGCGTACAAACACAGCTCCAAACCCTTGAATGGCGTAAGCGCCCGCTTTGTCCGCCGGTTCGCCGGTATGCCAGTAGGCATGCATCTCCTGCCTGCTGATTTCCCTAAAGCTCACTTCGGTAATGCTGAGCGACTGCCGATGTATGTCGTGCCACAACGATACCGCACTATAAACCTGATGGGTTCTGCCCGACAAAGCGGACAGCATTTGCACGGCGTGCTGTTCGCAACGCGGCTTACCCATAATATGGCCGTCTAACACCACGGCCGTGTCAGCAGACAATACAGGCAAACAACCGGAATAACCTTGTTTGACTGCAGCAGCCTTTGCTTCCGCAACGCGCTGCACATAACACTCCGGTCTTTCATTCGGCAACGGCTGCTCATCAACCTCGACCGCACTCACCCTATAGGCAATCCCTATCTGTTCCAGCAACGCCATGCGCCGCGGGGAAGCCGAAGCTAATAGGATCTGCACTGCTTCAGTCATCGATGATACGGGTGACGACACAATATGCTCCATGCCCGATACAACTGTTCGGCGACAATAATCCTGACCAAGGGGTGAGGAAAAGTCAAATTGGACAAGCACCAGGATTGATCCGCTTTTTTCCTGACAGCATCGGCCAATCCTTCCGGCCCACCGATCAGCAAAGCAACATTTTGTCCGCTTTGCCGCCAAGTTTTCAATTCGGCCGATAAATCCCGCGTGCTCCAGGGTTTGCCGGTTAAATCCAACGTAACGATCTGAGAGCCGGAAGGTATCGCCGCCAGCACTTTATCTCCTTCCATTTGCAGCAGACGGGCGACATCGGTATTTTTCAAGCGTTTCCCCGGAGCTATTTCTTTTAGCACCAGTTCGCACTCTTTCGGCATGCGTTTGGCGTATTCTTCGTAACCCTGCTTCACCCAAACGGGCATTCGGTTACCAACGGAAATTAGATGTATTTGCATGGTGCTCACGATACACATAACCCGGCGGCGATGCAATCTGCCGTATAACATCTGCCGTATAACCTTACACAAAAACAGAGGAACATTCATAAAAGGAGAGCCGTTGGCCAAACTAGGCGTTAAGTCAGTTCATTGATTAGAAACGGCAGTTGCCAAAACCGACAGGCAAAAAGCCGTTGCCGCCTTTTCTAATACTATTCTAATAAACATCTTGAGACGTTGCTTGTAATGGAATTCCATCAAAGCCTCAGATCGATACGGCACACTTGCCTATAGCAGTATTAAAGGCGTTCTGATTCGGTAACTAGCAAAAATTGCGCTTATTAGCCAGATTGGCATTAAATTGATAGAAAGAAGTTTTTCACAGGATGGATCACCACCGTCACGCTCCCTTCGCTGCCGATTAGTATATAGTTAGGTCATGTACCCACGGACATCAAAGCCTTCTCCCTTAAGGAGAAGGCTTAATGAGTGCTAAAAAAACGTATGGTGCGGAAAATCAGTATCAGACAATATCGTTTCTAATGTATCCGAACAGATACCAATTTACTAATCCAGATACTTCTTTAGCCAACTGATACATCGCGTGTTACAGTCATTGTCCCTCCATATAAATCTCACAGCGGATTTGATTCGACGGCTTATGCGTCCCGGCTCCATTGCTGTCTCGGTATCAGTTAACGCTTTTTGCCTCTGCAGCTTTCCGATAACGAAATCAATAACGTAATTTTCTAATATGCTTATGGCACGCCAAAAGGTCAACGGATGCATTGTCATCGTAAGAAAAAATGAATAGCTGCCATCAAGGTTGACAAAGCCGTGTTTCCTTGGTTAATTTCATTACTTTTTCAACCTGGGAATTTTTGATCATCATGACTGACAACCTGCTTTCCGATTGGCAACACCGGGCACAGTCTTTTACTGAAGAAATCAACAAAGCGGTTATCGGTTTGGAAAGATCGGTACGCCTGGTGACCGTTTCGATATTTGCGCGCGGCCACGTCATGCTGGAGGGGGATGTCGGCGTCGGCAAAACCACGTTGCTCAAAGCCGTTGCCCGGGCAATCGGCGGCGCTTATGAGCGCATCGAAGGAACTATTGATTTGATGCCGAACGACTTGGTTTACCATACCTACATCAATGAAGCGGGTAAACCGCAGGTCGACCCGGGACCGATCCTCAAGCACGGCGAACAACTGTCTACTTTTTTTTTCAATGAAGTGAATCGCGCCCGTCCCCAGGTGCATTCATTGCTGTTGCGCATCATGGCGGAGAAAACCGTGACCGCCTTCAACCGCGAATATTTTTTTCCTTATTTGCAGGTTTTCGCCGACCGTAACCGGGTCGAGAAAGATGAAACTTTCGAAATCCCCTCGGCTGCACGCGACCGTTTCATGATGGAAATTCGCATCGAGACACCGACGCAACCGGATTTGCAAAAAGAACTGATGTTCAATCCGCGCTATCACGACGTGGACAGCCTGATCCACACCGTTCCTGCTGAATTGCTGCCGTACCGGGAGCTGGAACAAATTAGCCGTAAAATTCAGCACGGCATTCAGGCCAGTGATACACTGCAGCATTATGCGTTGCAATTATGGCAAGCCACCCGGCGGCCCCGGGATTTTTCCATTACCCTGGATAATGTGGACATGGATCGCTTGATCCTGTCAGGCGCCAGTGCCCGAGGCGCCGCCATGCTGATGCGCGCGGCCCGCGTCACTGCCTGGCTGCATCAGCGCGACCATGTACTGCCGGAAGATATTCGGGATATTTTTCATCAAACCATGGCCCACCGCATTTTTTTCAATCCGACCTATGAGCTGCGCCGGGTACAACTTGCCGAACAGCTTACCGAAAAAATCCTGCAGCATGTCGCCGCACCATGATCGAAGAATTCCATTACCAAGTCAGTTGGCGAAGCCGTAGCGCGTTGCCGGGCTCACACCGCAGCACTCAAGCCGGCGGCGAACAGGAGTTCTACGGCCATGCCCCGCTGGTTTCAAGGCCGGAAGCACATAACCTGGATATTCATGCCAGCCTGCTCGACCCTTTTCAGCAATATGTGGTTCGTACTTTTCGGCAACGAGGGATTATCGATGTCGCGCTTATCGCAGACTTATCGGCTTCGATGGCGTTTGCCGATAAAATGCAGTTATTGGCTGATTTCACCCAATCAGCCGCTTATTCCGCTTACCGTACCGGTGACAACTTCTGTTTCTACGGTTGCGATACCGCCTTGAGATCCGAGTTTTACCTGCCGCCGCGCTGGTATAAAGGCGGCACGCCGGAACTGGCCGAACAATTACGCTCATTCCTCCCCCGGGCTTCTGACTGTCAAAGCATATCACGCATGCATGAATACCTACCGCACCGTCGCTGCCTGGCTTTTTTTATTTCCGATTTTCATTTTCCGCTACATATCATTGCGCAGATGTTCGACGCCCTGGTAAAACACGACGTCATCCCGATAGTTCTGTGGAACACTCACGAATATGAAAATTTACCGCAGTGGGGACTGGTAAGACTACACGATGCGGAAACGGGACAAGACCGACATTTATTGATGCGTCCGGCATTTAAGGAAAAAATAAAGCAGCATTTCATATCGCGCCGAAGTCAGTTGCGGCATCTATTTATGCGCTACGGACGCCAGCCTTTTTTTATTTCCGGGCAATTTCAAGCGGACCGACTCACCCGGTATTTTTATGAGCAATAGGTTATATGTTATATTGGCATCGTTAATCTGCCTGTTCGGACAAACCGGCAGCGCAGTGGCGGAAACCCCGGCGATCCGCATTGAGTTGCAAGGCCCGCGTAATTTCGGCTATAGCCTGGGTGACGAAATCACCCTGACCGCTTTGATTGAAACACCGATGTTTTATCGTCTGGAAAGCGGTTTTCTTCCGCAACCGGGAGCGGTCAATAATTGGCTGGAATTGAAATCAATTTTTCTGGACGAGGCACCGGCTGGCCATGATTACAAAATAACGCTGATTTACCAGATTTTTAAACAGGCACGGGAAACAACGCAACTGACCATTCCGGCATTACCGCTACGCTTTCACTATGCCGGTGAAAACCTAGAGCAGTCCGTTCCGGCCTGGCGCTTTACTTATCATCCGTTATTGTCCGCTAAAACCGCTGTCGAACAGCAACCGATCCAACCGTTGTTGCCGGCAATACCCCTGCAAGACAAACATTCGCGCAAAATCCAGGGATTACTTTTAGCGCTCGGCGGATTATTGGCATATATGCTTTGGTTCTACGGTAAACTGCCATACCTCGAACGCTATTCGGGTCCTTTCGGACGGGCCTGCAAAGCGTTGAAAAAAATCTTACGGCTTCCCGACTCGGAACAAAATTACCTCTCGGCTCTAATGCAATTTCATAAGGCACTCAATGAAACGGCCGGCGAAACGGTATTTTATGCGCAGCTGCCGGCTTTTTTTCAACGATTTCCCGCTTTTCAACCACTGCAGCAGCAAACCGAGCAATTGTTCAACATCTCGCGGCAATTGTTCTTCACCGACTCGACGACACCCGCCGCTGCACTATCTTTAAAGCAAATAGAAAGGCTATGTCAGTTATACCGTAAAATTGAGCGCGGCGCGAAATGGATATAAATTTTGCTCACCCCTGGGTATTAGTATTTTCATTATTGTCTTTGCTGCCGTTTTTTCGCAGCAATGTCAAACCGGCGCGCTATTCCAGCCTGAGCATGATACCTGCCGACGTATTATCGACACTGTTTTATATATTGTTGAAATTGCTGGCCGCGGCAGTTATTTTTTTGCTGGTTACCGGCCTGGCCGAACCTTACTATCAGGAAAGTACCGTCGAGCGCATCGGCAAAGGCGCTCAAATCGTATTGTTATTGGACCGAAGTGCGAGTATGAATGAAAATTTTGCCGGCCGATATTTCGGCGGTAAAGCAACGGAAAGCAAGGTAGCCGTCGCCCGCCAAATGCTGACTGAATTCGTGCAGCGGCGCCGGGACGACCTATTCGGCATGATTTCCTTCAGCACATCTCCAATCCATGTGTTACCGTTGACCCAGGACAAAACAGCCATCCTGTCAGCAATTCAGGCAACCCGTTCCCGAGGCCGAGGGGTAACCAACATTGCACCGGGCTTAAGCATGGCTTTGGATTATTTTGCAGATCAACCGCAGACCGGCTCTCGCGTCATCCTGCTGGTCTCCGATGGCGCCGCCCGCATCGAGCCGGAAACCCAGGATAAACTCAGTCGTATTTTCCACCAAAACAAAGTCATTCTGTACTGGATTTACTTGCGCAACAAAAACAGTGCCAGCCTCAGGCAAAAACCGGCTAATGCCAATGAGACCACAACGCCGGAATATTTTTTACACCAATACTTTTTGAGTATGAATATTCCCTACCGGGCATTTGAGGCGGAAAACCCCGATGCATTGCAAAATGCCATCCGGGAGATCGAAAAGCTGGAAAACGAACCGATTATCTATCAGGAAAAAATCCCGCGGCAATATCTGGCAAATTTATCCTACCAACTGGCCATGCTGTTGATCATTGTGTTATTTTGCTTGCACTATCTTTTGCGGGCAACTGCTTATCATACAAGCGGTTTCAAGCCATCCTGACTAAACTTCCTCTTCAATCCACTTGCTGGTTAAATTATTTTTTACCACAGTCAATGCCCACTCCAACGCTGCCGCTTCGATAGCTGCCTCGTCGGGTTCAACCTTTGCAGGAATATCCTGCTTGATTTCTTCTGTGCTTTGAACTACTGCCGCTGCGGACATGTCGCTATCAGCTTTAAATGCATTGTTTGACGCGGCACTTGGCCTCTGAACTTTTTTTGTTGTGGTTTTCTTTTTTACCGCGGCTTTTTTCTTGGCTTTCGTTTTTTGTACGTAACGCTGCTCACTTTCGAGGGCATGCAACTGTTTTTTGGTATGTTTATTCACTGGTCCTCCTTAAGGCGCAGACATAAAAACTCACAAGTTGCAGGTTATTTATTATTTGCTTTCGTGTCAATACAAATCTGTCATAAAGTCAGTTGGCAGTTGGCAGTTGGCAGTTGGCAGTTGGCAGTTGGCAGTTGGCAAATTGTACCGGCGTTGCTCTGCGTGCTGCAAACCGCCTACTGACGACTGCATACTTGATCAGGTCCTATATTCGGCATTAATGCGCACATAGTCGTAGGACAAATCGCAAGTCAAAACCTGTTCGGTGGTCGCCCCCCTGGCCAAAGCCACGCGGACGGTAATCTCCTCCCGCTTCATCACCCGTTGACCGGCCTGTTCCGTATAAGTGTCACTGCGGCCACCGTTACTGACAATACAGACATCGTCGAGATAAATCTTAATGTCGTTTAGTTGCATATTTTCGACACCGGCTCTCCCCACCGCAGCCAGAATTCGGCCCCAATTGGGGTCACCGGCAAAAAAAGCGGTTTTTACCAACGGTGAATGGGCGATGGTTTTAGCTACCCGCAAAGCTTCGTCCCGATCCCTTGCCTGCTCAACAAGAATGCGCATCAATTTGGTTGCCCCTTCACCATCCCTGACTATCTTTTCGGCCAGCTCGTTACAAACCGCCTGCAAAGCATTGACAAATTCCGGATAAGATTCAGCATCCCGGGTAATTTCAGGCGTTCCCGATGCGCCGCTGGCCACCAGCACACAGGCATCGTTGGTGGAGGTGTCGCCATCGACCGTGATGCGGTTAAACGATTGCTCAACAGCCTGCTGCAGGCAATGCTGCAATAACGGCTGCGACACTTCGGCATCGGTCGCGACAAACGCCAGCATGGTTGCCATATTCGGTTGGATCATGCCGGCACCTTTGCTGATACCGGTAACGGAAACCGGTTTCCCGGCAATTGCGAAAGATCTCGTTGCACCTTTCGGAAAGGTATCGGTAGTCATTATCGCCTTTGCTGCCTGCGCCCAGTTCTGCAGTGATAATGCGGCGACTGCAGCGGGCAGCGCAGCGGTTATTTTTTCCACCGGCAACGGCTCGCCGATCACCCCCGTGGAAAAGGGCAACACCTGTCCGGGTAAACCGCAGGTAAGCTTTGCTATTGCAGTACAGGTTGCATGCGCATTGAGCAGGCCCTGTTGCCCTGTGCCGGCATTGGCATTGCCGGAGTTAACCAAAATCCAGCGTGGCGACTTGTCCAAATTCTCCCTTGCAACAATAACCGGCGCCGCACAAAAGGCGTTCCGGGTAAAAACGGCAGCACAGCTGGAACTCGCCGCCAGTTCCATAATCAATAAATCGTCACGTTGTTGCTGTTTAATACCGGCACATGCCGTTCCCAATCTTACGCCGGAAATTTCCGCCATCTCCGGAAATGGATTTTTTCCTACCGCCATTAGTGTATCTCCTTAAAATAAATATGTTACCGGTCAAAATCCGGTTTTCCGCTACGGCAACGCCGGCGTTTATGTCTTGATAAACACCGAGACCCGGGCAATTTTTTTCTCCTTGGCCTGCATCAGTGCACCTTGCTTTTTAATCTTCTCCACGGATTCCGTATCATTAACCGCCTTGCGCGGCAAAACCACTTCCAGTTCCACCAAACCGTCCAGATAATGAATATTGATATTTTCCACCTGCCCGATCAAGTTCCCCAGATAATGCCGCAAAGCCCGTTGCACCTGCTTACGGGACAACGGTTTCCGGTTTTCGCTGATGAACCGGTCATCTTCCGGATCGACGTGCACCAGCACATCGATCACGTCATCAAATTCGGCAATTAATCTATCCCGCACCGCATCGCCGATCATATGTCCTTCGGAAACACTGATTCGGGGATTAACCACGATATGGGCATCGACATAAGCATCCTCTCCCATCTGCCGGCTGCGTAATAAATGAATGCCGCGCACCCCGTCGGTAGTGAGTATTGCCTGACGGATTTCCTGCACAATGTCCGCCGGCAGTGAAGTGTCGACCAATTCTTTCAGACTCTCCGCAACCAGCGCCAGACCCATCTTTGCCACCATCAACGCAACAATAAAGGCGGCAATCGCATCCGCATATTGATAACCGTAAAATACCGCGGCGACCCCCACCAGGACGACAACGGAAGACAACGCATCGCTGCGGTGATGCCAGGCATTGGCCAATAATAATTTGGAACGGGTTTGTCCGGCAACACGCTTGGTGTATTGAAACAACCATTCGTTAGCTAATATGGAAATCGCCGCGATACCCATCGTCTCCCGGCTCGGCACAAACAAACTTTCCGGATTTTGCATTCGTTGCCAAACGTCCCAGGCAATACCGGAAGCAACGGCAAGCAGCGCGCTGCCGAGCAACACCGTCGCCATTGTTTCAAAACGGCGATGCCCGTATGGATGATCATGGTCGGCCTCGCGGCTGCCCATTTTTACGGCGACCAGCACAAAAAAATCGCTGACCAGATCCGATATCGAGTGAATGCCGTCGGCAATTAACGCCGCTGAATGGCCGATCAGTCCAAAGCCGATTTTAATCACCGACAGGAATAGATTCACCAGCACTCCGACGTAAGTCACCCGGCTTTTTAACTTATTCGCCTGCAGCGTGTCGCACAATTCAGCCATCATTAAGCCACCTGCAACAGAATGGTATATTCGAATTCCCCACTAACGGTTTCAACAAATTTATGGCCATTAATACGACACCAGGCGGGAATATCCTGCAATGCGCCGGGGTCAGTACAGACCACCTCCAGCAAATCTCCCGCCTGCATTTGCTTGACCTTGTCCTGGACCCGGATCACCGGCAATGGACATAACA
Organism: Methylococcaceae bacterium; assembly: GCA_050303615.1. GTDB lineage: Bacteria > Pseudomonadota > Gammaproteobacteria > Methylococcales > Methylomonadaceae > CAZDXJ01. The sequence goes on from JBNLCC010000043.1 coordinate 41,827, forward strand.
AACGCCTTGCATCTAAATGGACTTTGGTCATATGTGCCATTCCTCCGGAATCTCGTCCGCCGGCAGCGGCTTAACCTGCAGTTGTTTTTGATGTCCGTCTTGAACCACGCTGACCGTCACGCTGTCATCATCACGCCCTTGCCCGTAACGGGCGGTTATTCTCGCCGCCAGTTCCAGATCCTGATCCGAAGGAGAACCGTCCAGCAACACCAACGGCCCGCGATGGCTTAGCGTATTCATATGAACAAAAGTGTTTTTATAGCCCTGTAAAAACCGCGCCTCGCCCTCCTCTCTGGCAATAATCATTTTAAAGTTGTCCTTGGGACGAATATGGCGGCCTACTTTCAGCAGCATCACGTCATCAAGGTCATATTGCTTATTGCCGCGCGCACGCCATAAATCAGCCAATTTTAGCGAATAACTTTCATCGGTCAGAAAACAACAGCCGCCCGCCGGCTGCGCATAATCGTCAAAACCGAATTGTTGCGCCAATGCCATTTGCGGCTTACGCGATCTGCCGCTGAAGCCATACAATTTATCCCTATCCACCCAGCCTTCGCGCTCCGGCAGCGTTGCCGGCAAATTCTTTGCGCACAACGGCCTTAACAGCAAATCATCGGCACCGGATTCGCGGGCAACGACCGGCATGGTATCCTTGCGTTGCGACATCGGCCTTTGCCCGATCACTTCCCCGGTTATAATAAAGTCAAAACCGTTTTCCCCGATCCATTGTTTGGCTTTATTGACCATGAAAATTTTACAATCCAAACAAGGATTCATATGCGCGCCATAGCCGTGCTTGGGATTGATCAATACCTCCTTATATTCTTCGATGATATCGATGATATGCAGTTTGATACCCAGCAATTCCGCCGACCACAGGGCATTATTGCGTTTCGGTTTGGCTTTGTCCTTTTTCCTGATCGCATGGGTATGACCTTCGACACAAAAGCCGGTGAAAAAATTAATTCCTTCGACATGGACTCCCTGTTCCAACATCACTTTGGCAGCCAGCATCGAATCCAACCCCCCGGAAATCAAAGCCGCCGCTTTTCTTTGTTTACTCATTGAACCGCTGAATATGAAAAATGGATATTATACGCCGATCGATCGTTAATGTGTTCCGGACAAACGCGAAAAGTGAGCGATTTTCGCGTTACTCAGGCGCGTTCGAGAATCAATTACCAACGATTGCGTAACAAATTAATCAGCCGATGCAGCGTTGGCCGGGATCTAACAAAGTCCTTGAGTCTCTCAAGCAGGACATAGCACCGTCCTTTTAACGTAAAAGCCCGAATATTGCGGAACAACGGTAACTTTTGGTTACTCCATACTGCCTTGTAAGGCTCGTCGCCGATAGTAAAATCAAAAACGGCGATACCTTGTCCGAAACACCATTGGTATAGGTGCTCTAGCAGCAGCCGGCCCGGCGCAAATTGGTTCCACTCACGGTCAATACTCGGCATCAGATGATAAAACCGTTGCCTGAATATAACCCCCCAGTGCATGGCAATCACGCCATCATTGACCAGAATAGCCGACAAATGAATCATTTTTGCCAGACTTTGCTTTTCATGATACGCATTTAATAACAGATCGCGATACTCGACATGCTGCAATATATTATAAACACCCGTTTCCAAATAACGTTGTTGCTTTTGTTCGATTAATTGCCGGAGCAATGCATCGGCTTTTGCGCCTGGTGTAAACACCTCAAAAGAAACTCGGCCCTTTTCCTGTAAACGCTTTAACCTTCTTTTGCAGTCCGCTCTAAATTTGGAAGTGAATTGCCGTTTGGAAAATTGTTCCCAATCTTGAGGCAAGAAACAGAAATAATTATACTGATGCGCTTCAACACCCGCAATAAACAACAAGGGATTTTGCTGCCGCCCGATGTATTGCGGCTGTTTGCGGAAATCGATCGCATCAAATTCCGGCACGACTTTGAGCAGTTGTTTCCAAAGCGATAAAAACTGCGATTTATCGATCAGCCGGCTAAAATGGCGGTGAATTAGCGGCGCATGGTAATCACTCAGCTCATTACCGAGCCAGGTCAAGACCCGAACACCGGCTGTTTGCCTGATGCAAAGCGGCAAAATCATCACCGTTTCCCTGTCACACTGCTGTACTTGCACAATACAAGGTGACGACAAGTAAAGCGAATCGGTTTTTTGGTAATTGTAGCTGATCCAATCGTAGCTCTGGAATACATAAAGCTCAGCCCTGTTTTCAAATTCCAGCCACTTCGGTTTTGCCGCGCTAAACGTCCGGCAGATGTTAAATTTGAATTGATTGCGCTGTTGATTCATGTCGATGATTTTTTGCATCTGCCCGGCATTCACCTCAGAAGCTCTTGGCCGGCATGTTTTTCAGATGGGCATTATGGCATAATAAACCACCTGTGTTATTGAGGCCTATCCAATATACCGGTATGATACCCAACGAATCCGGCCGCAGCGCATCTCGAATCGGCCGCCGCCCGGCTAACCATACGTATTCAGGTTCCGGCTATTTTACCAACACTATTATTTCTCTTTGGCATCTGTGGAACAAGCAACTGGATTCAACAGGCCCGTCGGGTTGAATCACGGCACAACATGAACGAAAGTCCTCAGATACTGGCGTGCGTGCTGCACGACCGCAATTCCCGCCGCGCCGTGTTAACCAAAACGATAGCCGCTTTGTCTCGGCAAAACGGTCTTCAATGCGATATCCTCTTGATCAACGCCGGCACCGATGAACAATTTCAATCGGAATTACAGCAACGCTTTCCGCGTCTGATCTTGCAATCACTACCGCCCGGTTCAGGAATCGTCGCAGGACGCAACCGCGGATTACGCTATTTTCTACAGGGGACCTATCAGTTTTTATTGAACCTGGATGATGATATCGCATTAAACCCCAATTGTCTGGCGGCCCTGCTGTGCGAACTGCAAAATAACCCGGAAATCGGCATGGTAGCACCGCTGATTCTAGCCGGAGATCAATCCATCCTCTCTTCAGGAGGCGATTACTATTATTGCCTCGGTCAGCCACACCTACGCAACAAACCCTTGCAGGCATTAAGTAAAGATAACGGCTTTTTGACCGGAACCATCGGCTTATTGAGGCGCAAAGCGGTTCAACAGGCAGGTTTTTTTGATCCAATATTCGACCCCTATGGTTTTGAAGATATCGATTATTGTTTGCGTATGAGGAATGCCGGTTATCAACTGGCCGTGAACCCCCAGGCAGTCAGTTGTCATCTAACGGACTTTTCCTTTCACTTGCCAACAGCCTTTAGTCTGTATTACACCACTAAAAACAGAATATTGTGCGCACGCAAACATTGCCGCCGCGTTTTTTTCATGTTTTTGTTTTTGCCCTGGTCAATTGTTAGGCGCGGACTCTACCCTGCCTGTAAATATATGATTTATGGCCGTTTTGATCTCTGTACAAGCATTTTTAAAGCTTTTAGGGATAGTTTTTTGCAAAAACCGCTCCCTTCCAACAGACCCGCCGCCTGATTGGACGAGCCAGGAGCATTAAATGCCGCCCGACAACCGAACAGACTACCGTACTCCCATTACCATTTTGGCATTTTACGGATTATTTTTGCTGGGTCTGCTGTCCGCACCGACCGTGCAAGGTCTGTTCGCCCGAATTCTGGAAATGCAAAGCGAATACACGGTAAATGAACAGCTTTCCAAATATTTCGTATTCATTGCTCTGTTGATTTCCGTATTTGCCTATGAAAGGCTGACCAACCCGCTCGATTTGAAAATCAGCATCGGCTTTATCTGTTTCAGCATCAGTCTTTACTGTGCTGAAAGCAATATGATATCCGGAACCACACAGCCGATTTTTGGTTTCCTTTATCTTGCTTACACACTGCCCTTACTGATCGCGGCACGGGCCTGGAAAGTCATCGCGTTCCAGGGATTGGCGCTTACCCTGATGGGAGTCGGCTTTTTCGGTGATTTTGTCATCAAGCATCAGGCTTTTTTCTCCGCCAATATGCCGCTTGCCGTCACCATTCTGGGCAACAGCCGGGATGAACTGTATGAAGTACTCGGCCTGGCCAGCATCAGTTTGTCGGTAGCCCTCTGTTTTCTCGAGCCCCTCTCCGATTTCGTCAGCAAGAACAAATTGGGAACCACAATGATTTTGATATCGGCGGCTTTTGTTACGTCGGGCAACTCGTTCATGCACTATTCCTATCACCCGGGGACCAGACTGGTTCTCGCCGGACTCGCGCTCTCCCTGACGGGCCTGGCGGGTCTATTGCTCTCTTACCGCCACCTCAACGCGAAGGCATTACGCTTTCCTCCGCTGATCAGCCCGGAATACTCCGGCGTGCTACTTTTCGTGTTGTTTATTTTACTACCGATGATTCATGGCGGACACCACCCGCACATCGTATCCCTGTTTGTCTGGCTGCCGTTTATCCTGTTGATCGCATACCACTTGTTCAGGCAAAAACAATTATTCCCCAAGCACCATGAATAACAGGATTTCCATCATTTACCCGACCCGCAACCGCCCAGAACAGCTTAAACAATCGCTACAGGCGTTGTTACAAAATACCCTGCTGCCGCTCGAAATCATTATCGTGGATCAAAGCACTAACGACGCTACCGAGTCCGTGATAAAAAACATGGCCCATCCGTTGCTGCGCCACGTCAGGAGCGACCTAACAGGACTCTCGAGAGCGCGCAATAGCGGAATCCAAGCTAGCCGAGGGGATGTTCTGGGGTTTCTCGATGATGATTGTATTCCTGCGGAAAACTGGCTTGCTGCAAGCGTCGAGGCATCGGCTCAAGACAGCGCATCCAGCGTCTGGATCGGTGAGGTGTATAATGATGCAGCGCGGATTTCGAAGGCGGCTATAGCGACGGCGCCAGTCAAGAGTTTGAGCTTAATGGGCAAAAACGACCCCTGGCGCTTGGGGCCCACCGGAGGTAATTCATTTTTCCGCAAACAGGTTTTTACCCAAGTGGGACTGTTTGATCCGGATTTGGGCCAGGGCGGTACGTTTCCGGGTGCTGAAGATGGCGATATGATTTACCGGGTTCTAAAACACGGGCTGCAGGTGACTTTTACCGACACCATTCGCGCCTATCATACCGATTGGCGTAATGAAGCTGACGAGATCCAAAATGCTTACAACCACGGCCTGGGCGTCGGTGCGATGTTGGCTAAATACCTGATGCAGGGGGATCTTTATCCTTGTCTGGTTATTTTTCCGCGCAACTTCCTGTTCCGCTACCCGGCTATCGCCTATCATTTTTTCAGGAGTAACGCGGTGCGGATGAAAATAAGCATCAATTGGGCTAAAAGTATTTTACTGGGATTTATCGGCTGGTACCGGAATCATCGTTAAGGATTATGCAATGGTAGATATTTCAGTGTTGATTGCCACGGTAAACCGTGCCGAACATTTGCGGCGCTGCTTATCGCATTTGTTTGAAAGTCAAAACTATATCAAGGAAGTGATCATCATCGATCAAAGCAACGACGATACAACCCATCAACTTATTAACGGGCTCAACGGGTATCAAGTTCCATTGATCTATAAAAGGATTGTTAAAAAAGGCAAAGCCAACGCGTTGAACCACGGGATCGCCATCGCCCGGGGAGAATATCTCGCGTTTACCGACGACGACTGCATGCCGGCTGAGGATTGGCTGGACAAATTTTGCCATTGTTTGAATAAACACCCCGGCGTTCACGCCGTTTGCGGCGCCGTTCTGCCCGAGACCGATACCGACGCCGACGATTATCTCAATCTGGTGCCGGTGGAACAAAGTAAATTTTTAGAACCGCAAAACAATCCCATTCATCCGGGTCTTCCCGGCGGAAACATTATAATTCGTCGCGATGTCATGTTGAAGATCGGCATGTTCAATGAAAATTTCGGTCCCGGCGCCTTGTTCCGTAGCAACATCGACGGCGAATTGGCTTACAGGCTTTACAAGCACCACTACCCGGTGCTGTTTACGCCGGATGTGCAAATCACCCACTCCGGCTGGCGCAATAAGACTGATAATCTGCGCTTGAAATTTGACTATGCCTTCGGCCTCGGCGCTTTTGCCGGCTATTACCTCCGGCGCCGCGACAGCCTGCCCACGCGTAAACTGTTGCCGATTGCGCTGCAAAAATGCCGGCGCTTTTTGCTGGGTGTGTGCTTATTGCAGCAGGAAAGAATCACTGACGGATTGACCCACGTCCGGGGCTTCCTGCTGGGAGGATTGGCAGGCTGGCGATGCAGCGACGGCAATGGAAGTTCATGAATCCCGTATCGCAATTTTACTGCCAAAGGGAAAAATTGCGCATTGCGGTACGCCAACTGGCCCATGCGACTGAAGCATTGACGCTGGATATCGGCTGCGGCCGCGGCGAATTATCCTATGAACTTGCCAAAGGCCAGCGGCGCCTAATCGCCCTCGACTACGAATATCACCCTGACTGGCGGCAAAACCCGCAACTTAACTTCATGCAAGCCAATGCTTTGCAATTGCCTTTCCGGGACAACACCTTTGACGTGATTGTCGCCAGTGAATGCCTGCAATATATCGCCGACGTCAAATCCGCGTTGGCCGAATTCCGCCGCGTTTTAAAGCCTGCCGGCAAATTAGTTGTGAGCTTTCCGAATGGCGACGCTTACCTGCATTTCGTCGATCCGTATAACGTGATTCACTTTTTTCAAAAAATCACGCGTGGAGCGGCACCGGTATTCAAAGTCGGTTACCGCGATTTTGTCCTTTATCCCTCTGTTACGGCTCTGCTAAATGAGTGCCCCGGCCATTGGAACGTCGAAAAAAACTGCCGCCGTGGCAGCTTGCTGTTTATCTATTTCGCTTTCGTCATCGATATACTTTACGCACTGCAACATAAAATAGCCCCGCAAAGCCCCTTTATAGTTGCAAAAACAATTTTAAACCGAGTCATAACTCTGTTTTTCCGGCTCATGCAACTGGATTTTTCCTTAAAACTAGGGGCTTTTTCCTATAATTGTATTTTACTGCTAAGAAAAACCGACCCGTTATGCCGATCGAATTATCCGTAGTCATACCCACCTATAACCGCTGCACCCACCTGCAGCATTGCTTGCAAAGTCTCGAAAACCAAACACTGCCGTCAAGGGATTTCGAAGTGATTGTCATTGTTGACGGTTCTACTGACGGTACGCTGGACTATTTGGCAAACTACACGCCGGGCTATCGGCTGAAGTATTTTTTTCAAAAAAATACCGGACTTTGCTCCGCTCGCAATGTCGGCAATCGGCAAGCACAGGGCGACATCATTTTATGTATCGACGACGATACATTGGCAACGCCAGTGCTTCTGGAAAAACATTTACAGGCCCATCGGGAACAACCAAATACACTCGTCGCCGGCTCCCTGTTGCTGCACGATAGCGTGCCTCAAAGCCCTTATACCGATTATGAACGCCAACGCAGAAGTCAATTCAGAAAACGCTTCTCGCAAAATCCGAAGCTTCCACTTCTCAGTCACGATATATCCGGCGGCAACCTGTCAGTTTCTAAAACACTTTTGGAAAAAATCAACGGCTTTGACGAGGACTTGAACCGACTATCAAATACCGACGGTGACTTAGCCTACCGGTTGGAAAAAATTAACACCCCTATCCGGTTCAATTCCGATGCATTGGTTTATCTGACCGATATAAAAGATTTTCAGCAAAGTTGCTGCGAAGCGCTTATTTGTGGAAAAAGTTACGTTTTTCTGCAGCGAAAGCATCCCGAAACGCTTTGGAAGCACTCTCCCGCCATCCAGGACAGCACTTCTTTTTTGAGAAATATAGCCCGCAACCGTCTGTATTTCCGCCAAAAGGAAATATGGCGACTAAACGGCTTCATCAAGTGTGTATCGGCTTTGATTCGCTTGTCCGAATACCTACCTTTCAAAACATTGCGTAATGCCTGCTACCGCTGGGTACTGGACTTTTATTTCTGGCAGGGAGTCCATGAGCAGGCAGGCAAGGATTTTGCTGGCTTTGTACCCAAAAAAATCACCTTTCTTTGCTACCACAACGTCAGCGATGAACGAATTAAGCCTTTTCGTTTGTACATACTGCCTGAAAAGACCTTTCAGAAACAAATGCAGTGGCTGTACAAACAGCGCTATCAAAGTATTTTTCCCGACCAATTGTATCGCTACCTCACTGAAGGCGCTTCCCTCCCCGACAAGCCGATCCTGATCAGCTTCGACGACGGCTATCAAGCCTTAAAAACAACCGCCACGCCCTTGCTTGCCGCACTGCAAATGAAACACGTGCATTTCATCAATAGCGAAAAAGCCGGCAAAACCTCTGACTGGGTTGTCCGAGCACCGGATATCCCGCTGCTCAGCGACTCCGATATTCAGCAATTGGACCGGCAATATACGCAGTTGGTCGATTTTCAGGCGCACGGCCAGCGCCATCTCGATTTATCCCAGTTAAACGAAGCGGAAACTCGTGCAGAAGTCGGTGGTTGCGTCCGGTCTTTACAGCACCTGTTAAACAGGCCTATCAACTATTTAGCGTACGCCTATGGCGAATTTGGGCCGCAAACCGCCGCATGGGTGGAGTCGCTGGGGTTAACGGCCGCGTTTACGGTGGTCCAGGGGCAAATCCGTCCCGGTCAGGATCCTTATTTGCTGCCGCGTGTGGAGATTTTTTCCAATGACTTGTGGATCGATTTTATCTGCAAGGTGCATTGGGGATGGAGCCCCATCGCCACATCGCGCACCTGGCTGAAGAGGCGGTTACGCAAATACGGCGGTCTGTTAAAGAAATGCCTGACATGATTGCCGGCGTGCTGCTTTAATATGTCAAAACTGCACAGGAATATCTTCAGCAATTATGCGGGATTTATCGTCAATGCATTGATCACGCTGCTGTTGACGCCTTTTCTGATACATCATCTGGGTGCGGCGCAATACGGATTTTGGATTTTGCTGAATACCTTTATCGGCTATTTTCGCCTGATGGAACTCGGGATTATGCCGGCCATCATCCGCTATGTGTCTTTCTATTGGCAAAAAGAGGATATCGCGTCGCTACAGGAAATCATCGGTTCGGCATGTCTTTTATTACTGTTGCTGAGTGCGGCCACCCTTCCTCTACTTGCGGTTTGCACTTACCGGGGAGCCGAATGGTTTGAACTGGATGCGTCACAGCGGATACTTTTCGAAAATTTGTTCCCGGTCATCGGCTTGGCGGTTTTACTCAGCTTTTTTTCGAGACTGTTGTTTGCCGTCGTCGAAGGACTGCAAGAGTTTTTGTGGCTGAATATTTGCGATGCCTCTGCCGCACTGCTGGTTTTCATCGCCACCCTCGCACTCATTTATTCGGGCTTTGGCATAACAGCCCTGTTCTGGCTGCTGGTGGTGCAGATTATTTATGAGGGATTAGTCAAGTACTGGCTGATTGCCGGCAAATATCGTCTCAACATAAATCCGTTGCGAAGTTCGAAGGACGGCATTCGGAAAATCTGGAACTATTCCGGATTTGCATTTTTGACGGATCTTGCCGTGACCATTTCACACCGCATCGACACATTAGTGATAGGGCTGTTCCTGCCCGTTGCCGGCATCACCCATTACACGATAGCGACCAAGATGACCGGTTTTTTGGAAAAATATGTCAACCCGATGATCAGCGTTTTTTTCCCGCTCGCCTCAGAGCTGCACGCCAAAAGTGATATAGAAGCACTCAGGAATCTATTGCTGCGGGGCAGCCGGACCGCGATGGTTTTATTAACGCCCGGACTAATTTTGGGTCTGGCATACGGTTCCGAACTGATCACCTGGTGGGTCGGCGAGCAATTTGTCAAACAGGCCTTGCCGCTATTTTACGTTTTTCTGGGCGTCATTTACTTCAGAACCTGGGAGGCGACCGCCTCCCGGCTCTTGCTGGGCATGCATAAGGTGCGCTTTAACGCGGCGGTATCGGTGCTCAGCGCAATCATTAATTTATCGCTAAGCCTGTATTGGGTGAAAACATTGGGTGTTTTCGGCGTCGCGGTAGCCACATTGGTCCCCTGCGCGATACTGAACACCTGCGTGGCGCTACCCTATACCTGCTCGCTGATAAAACTGCCTTTCCTGAAGTTCGTATTGTTTTCCCTGGCGCCACACTTGATGCTGTCGCTTTTTTTCGGGGCCGGTATCTATGTTACCCGCGATTTCTTTATCAGCCCATTGTGGGCATTCATTAGCCATACCGCCGCTATCGCCTTGCTGATGCTTGCGTATATCATTCCGATGCTGAAAAACAACGCAATCGATTCGAACAACATGATCAAGGCGACTTCTGATAAGTGCTGAAAAATTCCGTCGGAAAATTACCGTCATCCCGTTGCGGAATAATTTCGATAGGCATCGCGAACCGTTAACACGAACGGATGATTTGCCCCGGTCTCCAGCAAGTTCATCAGAAAGGCCAGCAAAAAAGTCGCGGAACACAGTATTTCCAGAAACTCCTCAAGTTCTTCCATGTACTCGAAATGCAGCGCTTCCAGGTCCACGGCGACCGACGATACCCCTAAAGCAACCGCGATAAGAAAATAACGCCGGGCCAAAACCGTTCTACCCCGGTAATGTTGCAACAAGACACCGGAAAAATAAACCAACAGCAATGCGCCGGCAAACAGATACATTAAAAGCACAATCGAATCGAAATAGGTGATACCGAAAACGCCGTTGATCTGATCGATCCGGGATTCGGTCAAGCGGGCGACCAAATCGGCCCCCTTTTCATGCAGGTGGAAGCGTTCATCCAGTGCCAGGTAGAAAAACGCACCGGACAAAACCGCCCAAAAATGCACCAATTTGTTTTCAAATTTCAGCATTCTCAACAGCCAGAAATTCAATAGGCAAGCCACACTGCAAAATACCAGCCAAAGGCTTTGAAACCATCGCAAAGCGCTGATTTCATCGGTATTCCATGACGTATCGAAAAACAAGGCCAATTCTATCGAGATAATCAGCATGCCATACACACCCATCGCCAATTTTTGCTCGATGGAGGGCAAAAAGCGTTGGTAAACGAGAACCAATGGAATCCAGCAGATCAGGGCATATAATGGGACCAAGCGGCTCGCTATCTCCGCCGGAAGCGCCTTTTTACCCAGCACAATTTCGGCTAACACTTGATTGAGCATCGGTCCTACCGCATCGTGCACGATAGCCAACAATAAAAAACTGAGCAATAACAGAAAAATAATTCTCATACGCTAAACGCCGTCTTTTGCATGCGCTTTTACGTCCGGCTTCAGCAACACAAACATCGCATGCGAATCGGCGACACGTTTCCATTGCCGGCCGGTAATGTGGCGCAGCATATTCGACAATTTCGACAAATAACGCCTGTCGGCAATAATAAAGGCGTCAGGCTGACTGCCGAGCAATTGCCGCAGCTCGTCCGGATGATAGGGCTTGATGCGTTGATAACGCCGCTTGTCGAAATAGTAATAGATCGAAGACTGATCCCTGGCACTGAAAAACACCAGCGGCGCATCGTCCGAAGCCTGGTTGCGGTACAGGTCGATATAGGGTTTCAAGGTTCTCGCCTCGGTATGAGCCGGCATTACCACCTGGGTAAAATAAACCCCATTGAGCAGCGCAATACCTAAGGCGAGACCTGCTATTACGGTTTTCTGCCTGTTTAACAGCAATGCTGCCGCCATCAATAACAGCCAGGCATATAGAAACAAGGTCAGGAAATCACCGATGTCGCTGCCATGATCGATCGACAGCCGGACCGTAAACACGTCGAACAGATAACCGTCCCCGGCGAGCAGGAAGTCCCTGATGGTCAGCCACACAAACAGCCCGCCCAGTACCAACGTAATACTGACCCAAAACGCCGGCGCCGGCTTGAAATATTCCTGCCAGAAATAGGCGGCCAGAATAGCGACAAACGGGGTGATCGGCAAAATATAATGTTGCTGTTTGGTGCCGGCAAAACTGAAAATAATAAATACCGCAAAAAACCAGCTGACAAAGTACCAGCGCAGCCG
>JBNLCC010000044.1:0-33179 GCA_050303615.1 Methylococcaceae bacterium
TCACCGTTACGCCCTTATCTCGCAAAATCTCGCGCACCACTAGTTGGTTGATTGAGTTGTCTTCAACCACCAATGCCGTTGCCGCGGAAAATACTTTAATTCTTAGCTTTGCCACAGGTTTATTCATCGAGTCCATTTAAGACAAGTGCCTGTTAGTTTTCTTGCCATTTGCTTGATCAGTTCTGTTTATGCGGATATTTTCAAAAAACAACAATACGTGGAAAAGAATTTTTAACGGCGATATAATTTGTTCAAGTTAAACGTGAATTAAATCTACCCTTATTGATTTCCCTTCATAAATTAAGCGAACAATGATCGAGGTTAAGCCCGGTTAATAAAAAATGTATTTACGCAATCATTGTTTTAATAGTTATTATGACACGATGCAATGCTTAATAAAAATTCGTATAAACAAGTTGTTGCAAACAACAAAACACTGTTTTGAATCCGCCGGAATTTGTGCAGTTGATCAAGGAATATCGGTTTCCGCTATGTTATTTATTGTATGAATTGTACAGTTACGAAGCTTTTGTACATTAATTTTTCTATCATCAATAATGAACTCTGAATTTACAGTTGCCGCAGTTCAGCAGCCTTGCAACCTGGACAGAGAAAGTAATCTGAATATATCGATTGCCGGAATCCATCAAGCAGCCGAAAGCCAGACCGACTTGGTTATTTTACCGGAATTGCATACTGGGCCTTATTTCTGTCAAAGTGAAAATACCGCCCATTTTTCAACAGCAGAGCCGATACCCGGCCCGACTACAGAAATTTTTGCGAATCTGGCTGCTAAACTTAAACTGGTCATAGTAACCTCAATTTTCGAAAAAAGAGCACCGGGCATTTATCACAATACTGCTGTCGTATTTGATAAAGACGGGAGTATCGCCGGGAAATATCGGAAAATGCATATTCCCGATGACCCGGGCTTTTATGAGAAATTTTATTTTACCCCCGGGGACCTGGGGTTCAAACCGATTGAAACTTCTATCGGAAAACTCGGCATACTGGTTTGTTGGGACCAGTGGTTTCCTGAGGCGGCCAGGTTGATGACACTGGCCGGGGCTGAGATTTTAATTTTTCCGACCGCCATCGGCTGGGATCCTGCCGATTCAGAAGCTGAAAAAGACCGTCAACTTCAGGCTTGGATCACAATCCAGCGCGGTCACGCCATTGCCAACGGCATACCGGTTGTTGCTTGTAATCGCACAGGTTTTGAGCAATCGCCGGACAAAATAAACGGCATCAATTTTTGGGGTAATAGTTTTATCGCCGGGCCTCAAGGGGAAATCCTTGCCAATGCCGCTACAGATGAAACAAAATTGCTAACTTTCCGCATTAACAAGGCCCGAAGTGAAACAATAAGACAAATCTGGCCCTATTTGCGTGACCGCCGGATAGACGCTTATCACGACCTTGCCAAGCGATTTATTGATTAAAGAAAGCTATTGCTCATCAACAGCGGCAATACCGCATTAAACTTAAACTTCAAATTCCGACTTATCCCGTCCCGCGTTAAGATACGCGCGCAGCCATTTTGGAGTAACCCCCCTGCCTGTCCATTTCTCCTCGGGATTATCAGGATTTCTGTATTTTATAGGCACCTTAACACCTTTACGGCCTGTTTTTTTTTCGTCTTCCTTTATTTCAATTTTGACATCAATAGAAGCGGCTAAAGCAGTTATTTGAGCAAGTATTTCCTTACGTTTAATTTCCTTTTTTTCTCGTAACGCTTTCTCGGCATTTTTAATTACTGCTTGCAATTCGTTTTCGGAAAGCTCTTGATAGTTCGTCATAATACACCCTCGCGGTAAACAAACATTAGATAAAGCATACCATAAATTACTAATATTTACTCAATATATATAAAATAAATATTTTATGAATTGCAATAATTTTTTTATATTTTATCACTATATATTATTACCACACGGAGTATGCAGTTATTTTCTCTCATACCCATAAGTACGGTAAAACTATATGCTACGACACCTTGTAATATTACTAATAGCTAAATGGAATAATTCCGTCATAAGTTTTTCTTATAAGGCATTGGTAAATTGCCGGCCGCTTCATTTTATCACCGTTAAGCGACTCTCGGCATCGTCTGATGCTCCATTGATTTTATCGCCATGTCATTGTTGTCAGCTGTTTTCTTTACCGGATCTCCAGTCAATGACGAACCTGCAAACAGACTACCGCATCAAAAGCGCAATTTCATTTGGTAATAAATCGATTTCGGCATAATATTAAGTGATAACGACCATCGGCAAAATCGAAAACAGCAACACAATCTCATGAGCAACTTGTTAAAGCAATTCCAAGAATCAGCGGCATTTTCAGGAAGTAATGCCGGTTTCATTGAAGAAATGTACGAACATTATCTCCAAGACCCGGAATCAGTGGAGGAAAGTTGGCGCATAAAGTTTAGCAAACTGCATAATGGTACTAACTATGACATTCCGCATAGTCCGGTGATTGACCGTTTTAGCCAGTTGGCTAGAACTTCTCCCGGCCGGCTTGCAGCCTTGCAGGGTATTACCGAAGAAAGTGTACGAAAGCAGTCGGCAGTGGCCAGATTGATCAACCATTATCGGGTTAGAGGACATCAAATTGCCACCAACAATCCGCTTGGGAAACCCGAATATTCGGTCCCTGACCTGGAGACTTCATACTACGGCCTGACCGAACCGGATATGGATATTGTTTTCGATACCGGTACACTTTACGGTGCGGAAAGTTTACCTTTACGGGAAATCATAGCGACGCTGAAGGAAATTTATTGCGGCAATATCGGGATCGAATACATGTATATTGTCGACCCCGAGAGAAAAAAATGGATAAAAAACCGTTTGGAAAGTTCGCGCGCCAATTTAGAAATCAATGATGAAAAAAAACAATGGATTCTGAAATTATTGACCGCAGCCGAAGGCATTGAAAAATTTCTACATCGCAAATACGTCGGTCAGAAACGCTTTTCTCTTGAAGGCGGCGAATGTTTGATTCCACTACTGGACGAATTGATCCAGCGTGCCGGCGACAGCAGCGCAAAGGAAATTGTTATCGGCATGGCTCACCGCGGCAGGTTGAATGTGCTTGTCAATATCCTCGGTAAAAGCCCGGCCACTTTATTCGGTGAATTTGAAGGAACCCATCCTGAAATCGCCGGTGTCAATTCCGGAGACGTAAAATATCACTTGGGTTTTTCATCGAACGTCGCCACGCCGGGCGGACCGGTTCACCTGACGCTGGCATTCAATCCCTCACATCTGGAAATTATCAATCCGGTTGTCGAAGGTTCGGTAAGAGCCCGCCAAGACCGCTACAAAAATGACCCGAAAAATAAAGTGGTTCCGGTGCTGATTCATGGCGACGCCGCATTTTCCGGACAGGGAATCGTCATGGAGACATTGAACATGTCGGAAACCGTGGCCTTTTCTACCGGCGGCACGATCCATATCGTTATTAACAACCAGATTGGTTTTACCACCCACGCGCCGGAAGAGACGCGATCCACCAATTATTGCACCGATGTCGCTACGATGATTCAGGCACCCGTTTTCCATGTCAACGGCGACGACCCTGAAGCGGTCTTGTTTGCCGCTCAAATGGCTTTGGACTATCGCATGAATTTTAACCGGGATGTCGTGATCGATTTGGTATGCTATCGCCGCCACGGTCATAATGAAGCGGACGAACCGGCCACTACCCAACCGATGATGTACCAATATATCCGCAATCTAGACACAACCAGAAAACTTTATGCCAATAAATTGATTCACGAAAATGTCATTACCGCCGAACAGTCAACCGCGATGGAACAGGACTACCAACGGTTGTTGGAAAGCGGTAAAGTGGTCTCCCGCCCTATGTTAGGCGACAGCATCTATTATTTTACCGAACGCTGGAAAAAATATATATCCAAAACCTGGAAAGAACCCTGTTGTACCGCCGTGTCGTTAGAGTTAATCCGTTTTTGCAATGACCAACTGCAGTGTTTGCCGACGGGATTCGAACTGCATCCCAGGGTTGCAAAAATCATGGACAGCCGGCGCAAGATGGCGGCAGGCGCGCTGCCGCTGGACTGGGGTTTTGCAGAAAATATCGCCTACGCGACATTGTTGATGGAAGGCCATAACATTCGCATAACCGGCCAAGACACCGGCCGCGGCACATTTTTTCACCGCCACGCCATTCTCTATAATCAGATTAGCGGAGACAGCTACGTCCCGCTGGCACACCTTGACAGTAAACAAGGCAGGATGCAGATATATAATTCCTTGCTCTCGGAAGCCGGTGTGCTGGGCTTTGAATATGGGTATAGTTCCACCGACCCCAATACGCTGGTAATTTGGGAAGCCCAATTCGGTGACTTTGCCAACGGTGCACAAGTCGTGATTGATCAATTCATCAGCTCCGGTGAAACAAAATGGGGACGCCTCAGCGGACTGGTCATGTTGCTGCCTCATAGCTATGAAGGTCAGGGCCCGGAACATTCCTCCGCAAGACTGGAACGCTATCTGCAATCCTGCGCGGAACAAAACATCCAGGTGTGCAACCCGACCACTCCCGCGCAGCAATTCCATTTGCTGCGCCGGCAAATTATACGCCCTTACCGGAAGCCGTTGATCATTATGAGCCCGAAAAGCCTGCTGCGCCACAAATTGGCGGTATCCACGCTGGAAGACCTTACCGATAGCGACTTCTATCCGATTTTGAGCGAAGTGGATGACATTAAGGCAAAACAAGTACGGCGCGTCATTCTGTGTTCTGGGAAAGTTTATTATGATCTGCTGGAAGCAAGACGCCATGACAAACTGGAGCATATTGCCATTATCCGCATCGAGCAGCTTTATCCTTTTCCGCAAGAGCTGCTGAAAGAGGAACTTAATCAATATCCCAAGCTGAACGAACTGATCTGGTGCCAGGAAGAACCCAAGAACCAAGGCGCATGGTATCAGATAAAACACCGTTTTCTGGAATTTATTGCCCAGGAAATTGAACTGCATTATGTCGGACGTCCGCAGTCCGCATCACCGGCAGTTGGTTCCTTTAGATCCCATATAGAACAACAAAAAACGCTTGTCGACCAAGCTTTATATGGAAACCCAACCACAGGAAACAGCCAATGAGCATTGAAGTACTCGTCCCTAACCTGCCTGAATCCGTCACCGATGCAACGCTCATTTCCTGGCATAAAAAACCGGGGGAGTTTATTAACAAAGGTGAAAACCTGGTGGATTTGGAAACGGATAAAGTCGTACTGGAAGTTCCGGCGCCGGAAGACGGCGTACTGGTAAAAATATTAAAGCAAGATGGTGTTACTGTAATCGGCGGTGATCTGCTTGCGTTACTCGACCCGCAAGCCAGACGTGAGGAAAAACCTGAACTAAGTTCCACCGAGGAGCACGACATACCGTTAAGCCCTGCTGTGCGCCGGCTCATTCTTGAAAATAATCTGGACCCCAGTCAAATACCCGGCAGCGGCAAACATGGCCGGCTAACCAAGGCGGATATTCTGGATTATATTAAACAACACCCCGAAACGGAGAATGAACTGCCGGAACCACCCAAACCTGCAGCGGCAGAGCGGCAGACCGGTACTGAACCAAGCGGCAAACCCAGCCTGCGTCCGGAACAACGGGTGCCTATGACGCGGTTGCGTGCCAAAATTGCCGAACGCCTGCTGCAGGCGCAGCAAAATGCAGCCATGCTGACTACCTTCAATGATGTCAATATGCAAAGCGTCATTGATTTGCGCCAGCAATATAAAGCGCGTTTCGAACAGCAGCATGATATCAAGCTGGGATTCATGTCTTTTTTTGTTAAAGCGTCGATTGAAGCCTTGAAACGCTTTCCGGTCATCAATGCATCAATTGACAACTCCGACATTATCTATCATGGCTATTACGACATCGGAATCGCCGTTTCCACACCGCGAGGATTGATCGTGCCGGTGTTGCGTGACGCCGACCAACTCGATTTCGCAGGAATCGAAAAAAATATTGCCGATTTCGGGCGCAAGGCAAAAGACGGCACATTAAGCTATGAAGACCTGAACGGCGGAACATTTACCATCACCAATGGCGGCATCTTCGGCTCCATGCTCTCAACACCGTTGTTGAACCCGCCGCAAAGTGCCATCCTGGGCATGCATTCGATTAAAGAAAGACCGGTAGTTGAAAACGGCGAGATCGTCATCCGCCCTATCATGTACCTGGCTTTATCTTACGACCATCGGCTCGTTGACGGGCGGGATGCGGTTCGCTTCCTGGTAACCATTAAAGAATGCCTGGAATCTCCGGCACACCTTTTACTGAATATTTAATGCAAGCACAACATTATGTCAAAAACAGAAAAGTCTTACGATGTTATTGTCATTGGAGCCGGACCGGCCGGTTATGTGGCAGCCATACGCTGTGCTCAACTGGGCCTTAAAACCGCCTGTGTCGATAACTGGAGCAGTCGTTCCGGACAACCAAGTCTCGGCGGAACGTATATCAATGCCGGCTGCATTCCTTGCATAGCACTCTTGGAATCCTCAAAACTGTATCACATCCTCAATCATGAAATTGCCAATCACGGAATTAGTGTGGAGAATGTCACTGTTGATATCCCTACCATGCTGCAACGCAAAAACGCCGTTGTAGACAACCTTAACCGGCAGATTGCCAACATCTTCAAAAGCAGCCACATAGACTGTATTTATGCACATGGCCGCCTGCTCAGTCCCAATAAGGTGGAACTCACTGCCATAGACAGCGGAAAAATTTCCTATATCAATGCCGAACATATTATTTTAGCTGCCGGTTCAACACCTACCGAACTCCCTTGCGCCCCGACCGACAATGAATTTATCATCGACTCAAATGCCGCGCTTAACCTCTCCGAAGTACCGAAAAGGCTCGGTATTATCGGTGCCGGCATCATCGGTTTCGAGTTGGGCGGCATCTGGAAAAGACTGGGTTCGGAAGTCGTTTTATTTGAAGCGCAGGACACTTTTCTCGGTTCAGCCGATCAACAAATCGCCCAGGAGGCATACCGGCTTTATACCGCTCAGGGTTTGGACATCCGTCTTGGAGCAAGGGTCATTTCCGCCAGCAAGGGCAGCAAAAAAGTAACGCTGGAATATCAGGATCATGACGGCAACCACTGTGTGCGCCTGGATAAATTGATCGTCGCAACCGGCCGAAGTCCGAATACTGAAAACCTGGCTGCCCCCGAAGCCGATTTGCTATTGGATGAAAGCGGCTTTGTGCATGTCGATGAATATTGCAATACCAACCTGCCGGGTGTTTATGCTATCGGCGACCTGACCCTGCGTGGACCGATGCTCGCCCATAAAGGCCTGGAAGAAGGCGTTTTCGTTGCGGAACTCATTGCAGGGCATGAAAGCCCGATCAATTATCAAATCATTCCCAGTGTAATCTATACCGACCCGGAAGTCGCATGGGTCGGACAAACAGAACAGAGTCTTAGGGCTATTGCCGAGAACATTAAAATCGGCGTTTTTCCGTTAAAAGCATCCGGCCGGGCACAAGCCATGGGGAAAACCGACGGTTTGGTTAAAATCATCACGCATGCGGAAAGCGATGTGATTCTTGGCGTGCACATCATCGGCACGCACGCATCGGAACTGATAGCGGAAGCGGTATTGGCGATGGAATTTTCCGCCAGCGCCGAAGATTTGGCCAGAACCATCCATGCGCACCCGACAATTTCCGAAGCCATGCATGAAGCGGCTTTGGCGCTGGACAAAAGAGCATTGCATTTACCGCCTGGCGGTTAATTCCGAAAAAGCTTTTTACCACATACCGCAAAAAATGAATGTCCAACGCCGTCATTCCCGTTGCCGGATTTGGATTGCATTAAATCGCTACTTATTGAATAGAAGGCCCGGTGATATTTTAAACGCGGCTTTACCACTAATAATCACATCACCACCGATGGTCTGGGGCGACCCATTGGATTTTATTTTGATCCGCGGGATAAACCGGAGAGTATTCTCTCGTTTTAAAAACATACCAAAACATATATGCCGGGGTATACGCTTCAGCTCAATATTGGTTTCAGTAAAATATCAACAGAACTTAATATTCGATCTATAATTGAAAATAATTATGTGAATCAATTATCAAAAACTTGACGCCACTGAATAAAGAATACAGAATGATTCCAAAATGCTAATGTTAATTACTTACTTTATGCATTTTTTATATTAGCCGATCTAATCCATAAATAATTAAATAACAATAAGGAGTGATCCATGTTGCAAACCAACGAAAAAAATACCAGCCCGACAGGCAAATTGACCCGGCTTTCAGGCGCAACGCTGATGATGGGCGGAGGCTTAGCACTAACGGCAGGCAACGCCTCGGCGGACGAACTGTTTGATTATTGCGGTACAACCATCCAGAATAACGTTACTATCGTGGGAACGGAAGAATATTATGAAACGGAATGCGATATCTACCTCGCACCTTTCACCACCCTCACTATCCGGGGCTCCTATATCTCGTGCGAGGATAGCGACAGCGACACTTCCGAGGTATGTTTGAGCATCACCGGCGATGTTTATTCCCGTCTGGTGATCGTCGATTCGGAACTGGAAATGCATTCCACCACCTCGGATTCGTATGATTACGGTCTTGACTTCGACTTTAATGCAAAGGGCGGAAAAATCACCATTGACAACAGTTCCATTCTGGCAAGTTTCGGCGATATCTACGCCGATGCCGGAATCTTCATAACCGCGAGCGAATTCACCCAACTTTCCGACTCGACTTCATTAAGCTTGTTTTCAGAACACGGCCCCGTCCGAATCATGGACAGTATGTTTTACCTTAATTACGAACTCGATGCCTATACCGGTGCGGGAAACGGCGATGTCAGCCTGTCGCGTAATGGATTTTATAATGCGTATGATGCTTATATTGACGCAGGGAGCGTTGGCGGACCAGTTTACATGCAACATAACTGGGGCAATGTGGATTATTTTGACATCTACTCGGACTATGGTCCCGTTTACCTGTATCGAAACAACATCAATATATACTATGACTTAAACATCATGACCTCCAACTGGGTCAAGTTATACTATAATGATTTTGACAATCCGTCGTCCTGGTCTATCAATGCCGGACGATGCTTTGCGTGGGGCAATGATGAAAATTACTGTTCATAACACCGCGATCGGTCTAAACAACCCCACCGAATTTTCCGGTTAAACTCAAGGCCTCTTCTTTTCAAGGGAAGAGGCCTTTATTCGTTAAGCCGTTATCACTCATCCCATCTCAATCAATGATCACGTCAACCGGCGGGAACCCATTCACGGGGCTCGTAGCATTGTGTTTATATTACTGCCATGCATGCGAGATATAACGGCAAGTCATCGCCAATACGTATCATAGTGTTGCGTTTTTGATGGTCTGTAGGCGCAGCTTTGGAGAAGCCGTGAACGGTTACACCATAAAGCTCTTTAACCGGTACATTACGTACCCGGGCATCGGAATGTCACATTCTTTCCGGTTTCCCAGGACGGACGACATTATGAAGACAGCTTGAGCGCGGCACGCAAATCCTCTAAATACGATTCATAGGGTAGGGAACATCCGATTTCATCTTTGCTGACATGGCTTACATCGATACCGCCGGAAGGGGGCGTCAATCCGCAAAAACGGTAAAGCAACCTGGCTTCTTCAGCCGGGTTGCCGATCATCGATTCGTAACGTACGACATGAATCCCTTGCGGGTATAATGTGCGCCAATAGTCCATCATCTCGTGATAGGAAAGGTAATAAGCTCCCAGCGCCGCCAAATTGTACGAATAGTCATTCCCGTTACGGTAATGTTTGAAGTAGACTTTCAGACAGTGGTCCAGCGGCGAACGATGGCAAAAAATAATTTTCGCCCACGGCATTGATTTCAGGATCAGTCCGACGGAAATATAGTTGCCGGGAAGCGTATTGACCACATAACGCGAACCCGGAGCTTCGTCGGCAAGCGAACGGCAATAGCGCGTACCGATTTCCCGTACCTGCTCGTCAGACAGCTGCTTGACGCAATTCGGATAATCCTGGATTATCTTGTGTTCCTTGCAGACCTGCTTGATCAGGTGCGACCATTCTTTGTTCTCTCCCGCGCCATAAACATCCGCATGCTGCGCGAGGAGTGATTCCGCCAAGGTTTTTCCGGAACGCGACATGCCGACCACAAAAATCGGCGTCAACGCCCGCTGCTGATCGACCAACGTTACCGGTTCGGGAAAGTATCGTTTCACTTCTTCTATGCGGCGGAATTTGGGACGCGCATCGAAATTGCAATCCCGCCATTTCACGTCATTTGCCTGCCGGTGATATTGAAACGCGTCGGTATATTGCCCCAGCTTTTCATAGGTTTTACCCAATGCCGCCAAGGTATGACACTTGGCTTTACCCGGCAAATCGGGCAGCGTTAGAAGTTTATTCAGCCGGGCAAGCACTTTGTCGTCCCGTTCGGCAAAACGATGAACTTCAGCCAAAAAATAATGCGCTTCAAAATAATTCGGCCTGAGGGAAATGGCCTTTTCAAATGCCGCCTCCGCTTCCGAATCCCTGCACTGCTGTTGTAAAACAATTCCCAGATTAAAATGGATTTCGGGTTTATCCGGCTTGAGTTTCAGACTGGCCCGCAAGTTAGACTCGGCGAGGTCCAGCTTTCCTTCATCACTCAACGCGCAACCGTAGTTATAAAGCAAATCCGCGTCATCGGGCTGTAATTTGACTGCCTGCTGAAAAGCGGCAATTGATTTGTTCAGTTTTTTCTGTTTGAAATAAAGCCCCCCCAGGTTGTTGACCGCGTCACAATGATCAGGTTTGATTTCAAGCGCTTTCAAGTAGGCCTGTTCGGCTTCGTTATCCCTATCCTGCAACTGAAAAACCAGTCCCAAATGGTAATAGGCGTTAGCATCACCGGGTTGTAAATCCAACACCCGTCGCTGCGCCGCTTCCGCTTCATAGAACATGCCGCTCTGTTGGAACATGACACCGAGGTTCGCGTGGAACAGGACATTTTCCGGTTCTAATGCCACAGCCCGGCGCGCCATCGACAGCGCCTCGTCTTTCTTGCCTTGCTGGAAATAAAGCACCGCCAGATAATGCAGCGCTTCCGCGTGTTCCGGCTCCACGCGCAGAATTTTTTTAAAAATCGATTTGGCTTCCGCCATTTTTCCGACTTTCATCAGCTGCCGCGCCAGTTTATACCCTTCGTCGGCGCCCATCACTTTCACTTCCGGTGCGTTTTGCACCGCTCCCGGCACGGGCCGCCGGCGACTCGTTGTCGTTTCACTCACTGAAGTTTCCTTATATCTGGTTAAATCTATTTAAGTGATTGAAAAAAATACAATACCCTTTTTTTTCAAATAATATCACAAAGTTCACGGAGAAGGACCATCAGGCTGCCGGTGTTTCCGGGCAATCGCATTAAACGATTGTCACTTCGGCAGTCGGTGCCGGATCATTGCGCAAAGCCGGCGCATGGTATTGACGATTCCCAATCAATGTAAATAAAGCTATCCCTCGTCAATCAATAGTCGGTCAACCCGTTGAAACCCCCTCGGTAATGCCGCGCCTCTTTGTGCACGATGGCCGAAATAACGGTCGATGTCATCCTGCTTCAATGTAACATGACGTTTGCCCGCTACAATCCTCAATTGCCCGGACTGTGGCAATGAAACAATCGAAACCACTTTGTCTGCACCTGCAGCTAAGTCCTTGGCGGGGATTTGGATCAGCTTGTTGCCCTTCCCCCGCGATAAAATCGGTAATTCGGTCAACGGAAAAATCAAAAGGCGGCCTTGTTGCGTGACGACGGCAACGCGATCCGCATCGCCGGTCACCGCAGCCGGACCAACCACCTCCGAGCCGGCCGGCAGCGACAGAACCGTTTTACCCGCGCGGCTCTTGCTTGCCAGTTCCCGCAACTGCACCCGGAATCCGTAACCGGCACTGCCGGCAAGGATATACCAGTCATCGGGATTGCCGGCGAGCAAATGGGTAAACAATGAACCGGCCGGCGGCTTTAACCTGCCGGTCAGCGGTTCGCCCTGGGTGCGGGCGGAAGGCAGATCATGCGTCGTCGTGGTATAGACACGGCCCGTCGAATCCAGAATGTAAACGGGTTGTGTGGATCTGCCCTTGGCAATATCCAATAACCCGTCGCCGGCACGGTAACTCAACGCCTCGGCATCGACATCGTGGCCTTTGGCTGCCCGAATCCAACCCTTTTGCGACAAAATGACGGTTATCGGTTCATTGGATATCAAAGAAACGGCATCCAAGGCCTGGGATGCCTCGCGCCGCACGATCGGGGATTTACGCGGATCACCGAATTTCTCCGCATCCTGTCTGATTTCCTCTTTAATCAGCTTATTCAGCAGTTTCCCGGAAGCCAGTTTTTTTTCCAGATCCAGCCTCTCCTGTTCTAATTCCTGCTGTTCACCGCGGATTTTCATTTCCTCCAGTTTCGCCAAATAACGCAACTTTAATTCCAGAATCGCTTCCGCTTGAATATCGGTAATGCCAAAACGCTGCATCAATACCGGCTTGGGTTGATCTTCACTACGGATTATCGCGATCACCTCGTCTATATTGAGATAGGCAATTAATAAGCCTTCCAGTTTATGTAATCTCGCCAAAATCTGGTCCAAGCGGTACTGCAGGCGCTTTCTCACTGTATCGGTGCGAAAACTGAGCCATTCAGCCAGGATATGTTTCAGCTCCTTAACCCTGGGCCGGCCATCCAGGCCTATCATGTTCATATTGACCCGGTAATTTTTCTCCAAATCGGTAGTCGCGAACAAATGCGACATGACGGCGTTGATATCAACGCGGTTGGAACGCGGAATCACCACCAGGCGGGTCGGATTTTCATGATCCGATTCGTCGCGCAGATCTTCAATCATCGGCAGTTTTTTGGTCTGCATTTGGGCAGCGATTTGCTCCAGTAGTTTCGCTCCGGAAACCTGGTGCGGTAACGCGGTGATAACAATATTGCCGTCCTCTTTCACAAACCTGGCGCGCATACGAATTGAGCCTATGCCGTTGACATACATTCGACGAATTTCTTCCGGCGGCGTAATAATCTCCGCTTCGGTTGGATAATCAGGCCCCTGGATATATTCTAAGATGTCCTCGATGGAACAATCCGGATCATCCAGCAAACGAATGCAGGCGTCGGCCACTTCACGCAGGTTATGCGGCGGTATGTCGGTCGCCATACCCACGGCAATGCCCATCGTGCCGTTGAGCAATACATTGGGTAAGCGGGCCGGTAACAACTCGGGCTCTTTCAGCGTACCGTCGAAATTATCGGTCCATTGCACAGTCCCTTGACCCAATTCACTGAGCAGCGTCTGCGCATAGGCGGTCAACCGCGACTCGGTATAACGCATGGCCGCAAAAGACTTGGGATCGTCCGGCGATCCCCAATTTCCCTGTCCGTCGATCAGCGGATAGCGATAAGAGAAATCCTGCGCCATCAAAACCATCGCTTCATAACAGGCGGAATCACCGTGCGGATGATATTTACCCAACACATCGCCCACGGTTCGGGCCGATTTTTTATACTTGGCCAATGCCGTCAATCCCAACTCGGACATGGCATAGACAATACGCCTTTGAACGGGTTTCAAACCGTCGGCAATATGCGGTAAAGCGCGGTCCAAAATCACATACATGGAATAATCCAGGTACGCTTTCTCGGTGAAGTCTTTTAACGGCTGTCGCTCAAAATTTTCCTGGGTACCCATTTAATAATCTTCTTTAATAAAATGCCTTGTAAAATTTACTGCAGCCCTTGTACAGGACAGGGATATGCCTTTTTTGATCCTGCAGAGCCGTCTGTGACATGGCAAGGCAGAATGGTTTTTATTTATTCCAAAGGCAGCCGCCGCCGGCACCGGCAATCGCGTCCAGCCGCTGTCGATGGGCCTGTAATTCATCGCTGCTGCAGGCAATGACTTTCAGCTTGGGGCGATCACCGGATATTCTGGATAGGGTACCGGAATCGGGTGCCTGTCGGTCATGATCATCCTCAAGCAACGAAGATTGCCCTCCGCTCATCATCAAGTAAACATCGGCCAGAATCTCGGCATCCAGTAACGCGCCGTGCAGTTGCCGATGGCTGTTGTCTATGCCGTAGCGTTTACATAACGCGTCCAGACTGTTTCGCTGACCGGGGTGTTTTTTCCTGGCGTAATCCAACGTATCAAACACATCACTGTAATGCTCTACTTTACCGTAAGTATTTTCCAGTTTGATCAATTCATGATTTAAAAAGCCAACGTCAAACGGCGCATTATGAATGATCAGCTCCGCGTCACGGATAAAGGCGATAAAATCATCGGCGATGTCTGCAAAACGCGGCTTATCCAGCAGAAATTCATTAGTGATGCCGTGAACTTCGATAGCGCCGTCATCAATCAAACGATCGGGATTTAAATAGACATGGAAGCGGTTTTTGGTTAATCGGCGATTAACCAGTTCCACGCAACCGATTTCTATGACCCGATGCCCTTCCTCAGGATTCAAGCCGGTCGTCTCAGTATCCAGGACCACCTGTCTGTTAATATTTTTTTCCATGTTTACCTGCCTGTATAGATAGTGCTATTTTATCAGCATTGCAGCATTTCAAGGAGCGGTTCTATCAAAACCTGGTTAAAGCAACCGCCCTGCTCCGCTATCCGGCGGAGTTTGCCGAAAAACCAAAAATTAAGGCGCGTGAATTTTATCAACGGATCGCCCGGCTATTGCGATTTTTTTAATTTGCACGGACTGTTTACCTGCCGCATTAACAAACCGTGTTTCCGCATACAGGTGATAATTTGTACAGCTGAAAGCAACAATGGCTATTGACAAAAAAATTCATAAAGGACGCGGAGCGACACTTAATCCCGATAATCGATTCCATCAGCACCGGCATGAAGCTTTTGATGACGGATGGGAAAATTCAGCGGTCCCGGCACCCAAATTAGTTACCACAATTATCCCGGATAACAGCCGTACCGTGATTACCTATAATCAATCCCCGGATTTAACTTTCGACCGCTCAATCAATCCCTACCGCGGTTGCGAACACGGCTGCCCTTATTGCTTCGCGCGTCCCACTCATGCCTATCTCGGTTTTTCGCCAGGCTTGGATTTTGAAGCTCGCCTGATCGTCAAACCCAATCTCGTTGCACTGCTCCGGCGGGAACTGCAGCACGAGCGCTACCAGTGCCGGACAATTGCCTTAGGAACAAACACCGACCCCTACCAACCGGTGGAAAAAGAACTGCAATTGACCCGTGAAATTTTACAATTGTTGTTGAGTTGCCGCCATCCGGTCAGTATTGTGACGAAGTCGTCAATGATCGAGCGGGATATCGATCTGTTAGCTGAAATGGCTGCGCACTCTCTGGTTGAAGTTGCCATTTCAATCACCACACTGGACAGACAATTGGCGCGCAAACTGGAACCCAGGGCCGCTGCTCCCGGAAGACGCATCACGACGATCTTACGCTTGGCGCGAGCAGGCATACCAACCGGTGTCATGGTTGCACCGGTCATACCGCAATTAAATGATGCCGAATTGGAAAGCATACTTGAGCAAGCGGCATCAGCCGGTATCGGCGCCGCCGATTACGTCATGCTGCGCTTGCCGGGAGAAGTTAGTGAAATATTTAGCGACTGGCTGCATTGTCACTACCCGTTGAAAGCGGAACATGTATTAAGTTTCGTGAGGAGCATGCGCGATGGAAAAATCAACGACACCCGCTTTGGCCGGCGCCTTCGCGGAGAGGGTCCGTATGCGGAAATGATTGCACAACGTTTCAGATTGCAGACCAAAAAGCTGGGCTTGATGCGGCCTGCAAGCCCATTAAATACCAACTTGTTTTGTGCCCCGCAAACGGCGCCCTATCAGCGCAGCCTGTTTGACCTGTAATGCCCGGCCGGCAAAGCAGCCAAGTCAAATTATCGCAATTTCGCCATGGGAGTTTGTTCTAAATGAAACGATGTCGAATTTTTATGATCAAAATAGCAAATTGTCAATCACAGTCCCAATGCGCCATGCCTGACCAGGATTTCAATCTTTTTGCCCAAGAAACAGCTGACGTTGTTCCTTTAAAAACCAATACCGGAGTCTGCTTAAAAAACAACGCGCGCAGTACCCCCGGTCAACAATACCGCCGCTTTGCCGCGCAACATTGCGCGGAGCAGCCAAACTGCCGCTTGTCGTTGGTTTTGACAAAACACCTCAAAGCCGGAGACTGGCTGAGTTTCAAGCGTAACGGCATCCAAAGCGGTGTGTTCAGAAATCTTCGCCTGGGTAAATACCCAACGGAAGCCACACTACATCTTCACCAAAAAACCCCCGATCAAGCGCGTGACGAATTAATTGACTTCATTAAGGCAAGTCTGGATTGTAACATACGTAGCGTCCTGATCAGCTGCGGCGGGAAAAATCCGAACGCACTCTTGATTAAAAGCTATCTTGCCCAATGGCTGCCCGAACTGGAGGAAATACAGGCTTTTCATACCGCCCAAACACACCATGGGGGAAACAAAGCCGTGTATGTGTTATTGCGCAAAAGCGAACAACAAAAACAGCAGAATCGTGAACGGCATGCAGCGCGGCTGGGTGGTTGACAGGCGCCAAACCGACATAAGCAGTTTGAGACGATAAAACCTTATATCCTGATCACCCGGTCGCACCGGCAGACCGGTCGTATATTAATAAAATCTTATAAAATCAATAAATTCCATTGCAACTTGTTTTACTTGACTTTTGACTACTTTATTGTTAACAATCACTGTCTGCTGACCAGGCTAATGCAGAATAACAAAAATAACAAACATCGAGGAACAAAATGATGCAATTAGAAAATTTTGCCAATAACAGCGATTTACCCGCTAAATTGGCTAACTTAGAAGACCAGGTAATCAAGCTGACCAGCGAACTGGCTATTGATAAAGACACAATTGATAAATTAAAACAATTGGTGTCTGAAAAACAATCTGAAATAGCCGAACTCGAAGCTGCGTTAATCGCTGCCCAGCGGACACTGAGCGATAAGGTGTTATCACAAATCAGAGATTATCAGCACCGAATCAGCGCCCAAGCAATTACTCCCGCTTTACAGAAAATACAACAACAAATCGATCAAATTCAGCAATATATCACAGAAATTAAACAATTTATCGACAGTCAAATTATCGTTATCAATAATACAATTCGCAAAACCTCAACCATTGTCTCAGAACTCCCCACCCATGCCAGAGCGTTTTTTGCCCAGGCTTATGCGGAAATAGTCAAATCAAAAATCAATCAGTTGATTGCTTTAATGAATCAACATATTGAAAAAATCAAGCAGTTGATTGAACAAAAAGTCATCGACCCGGTGCAAACAACCCTCACCAAAATTGTTTCGGCAAGCAAACAGAAGACAACACAGTTGCAAATGAATGTGGAACAGAAATTGATAAAAGTCACATCCGAATCAGTTAGCGAATTTTTTGACGATCTTGTTTTCTCCGGCAAAGAACTGCTTAAGGAATCAATTGCCTATGTGCGCAACACAATAAGCAATCTCTTAGCCAATTTGAAACGGACGATTCAAAACAGCGGTCTTTACAAGTCATTCGGTGAATCCATAAAATCAATCCGTCACCCGACGACAACAGCATTCGCTTAAACATTATTGTTTTTCCAATCTACAATAAAAAGCCCCGAATCCATGTAACATCGGTCGGGGCTTCTTTAACCATCAATCGATGCAGAGGCTATATTACACCAAATTGAGCAAAACCCCTGCCGCCACAGCCGATCCGATCACGCCGGCCACATTAGGCCCCATGGCATGCATGAGCAGGAAGTTATGCGGGTCGTTTTCCAGGCCGATTTTGTTGGCGACACGGGCCGCCATGGGAACCGCCGAAACACCGGCCGCTCCGATAAGTGGGTTGATCGGGGTACTGCCCAATTTATTCATCAATTTGGCCATTAAAACGCCGGCCGCAGTGCCGATACAAAAGGCAATCGCCCCCAACGCCAGAATACCCAAGGTTTCCAGTTTTAAAAAGGCATGAGCACTAAGTTTTGAGCCTACCGCAAGCCCAAGAAAAATGGTGACAATATTGATTAACTCATTTTGCGAGGTCCGGCTCAAGCGATCCACAACACCACAGGCATTCATCAGGTTGCCTAATGCGAACATTCCGACCAGCGGCGCGGCGGAAGGCAACAGCAAGGCGCAAAGGGTGATCAGCATCAGCGGGAAAATAATTTTTTCACTTTGACTGACATCCCTCAATTGCTGCATTTCTATTTTTCGTTCCGCTTCGGTAGTCAGCAGCCGCATAATCGGCGGCTGTATTAGCGGAACCAGTGCCATGTAAGAATAAGCGGCCACCGCTATGGCACCAAGTAATTCAGGGGACAACTTGGAAGCGACATAGATCGCTGTGGGACCGTCGGCCCCGCCGATAATGGCAATTGCAGCCGCATCTTTTAGACTGAAATCGAGACCGGGAATAAAATTAAGCGCCAAGGCGCCCAATAAGGTAGCAAAGATGCCGAATTGCGCCGCCGCCCCCAATAAGAGAGTCCGGGGGTTGGCTAACATCGGGCCAAAATCGGTCAAGGCCCCCACCCCCATGAAAATCAGCAACGGAAAAATTCCCGATTTGATGCCAAAGTAAAAATAATTGAGTATACCGCCCGGCTCGGCAATTCCGGCAAGCGGAATATTGCTGAGTATTGCCCCAAAACCGATCGGCAGCAACAACAGCGGTTCGAAGCCTTTTTTAATGGCCAGGAACAACAGCAGGAAGCCAACCAACATCATAAAGAATTGCCCGGGACTAAAGCTATATAGTCCGGTACTTTGCCAAAGTAAGACAAGATTTTCCATCTGTTATGCCGTTTCTATTGATTGATGATCAAAGTTTACAAGGTGATCAAAGCATCACCGACTGCTACCGCATCGCCTTCCTTAACGTTAACGGCGGTGACTGTTCCCGATACTTTAGCACGCACTTCGGTTTCCATTTTCATCGCTTCCAGAATAACGACGATATCGCCTTCGGCTACCTGATTTCCCGGACTGACCTTGATTTTAAGGATATTGCCGGCCATAGGCGCTTCAATAATCGCACCTGCAGACCCCGGATTGGCCGGCGCCGCTGGTTGAATACTGAGCCCGCCTTCGCCGGGTGCCACCTTGACGTGAAAAGTACGGCCATCGACATTGACATCATAGCTTTCGATGCCGCCTTCTTGTTTAATTGGCAGATTGGGTGTCGTATCAGTTTGCAAACCAGGAGCGGGCTCAAACGCTGCCGGGTTACCACGGTTAACCAGAAATTTCCAACCGACCTGGGCAAACAAACCGTTGATTAACGCATCCTCTTCGATACTGTCAGCCAGTTTGACACCTTCGGTTTTGGCTTTATCCCGGACTTCGGCGATCAGTCTATCCATTTCCGGCTCCAGCAGATCAGCCGGCCGGCAAGAGATCGGCAGCTCGCCCTGCAATACCTCTTGTTGTAATTCACTGTCGACCGGAGCCGGCGTGGCCCCGTATTCGCCTTTTAGAACCCCTGCGGATTCCTTGGTAATGGTTTTGTAACGCTCACCAGCGAGTACATTGATTACCGCCTGGGTGCCGACAATTTGGGAAGTCGGCGTGACCAACGGGATATAGCCCAGGTCTTTGCGAACCCGTGGAATTTCGGTAAGCACTTCGTCAAACCTGTCACTGGCGCCCTGTTCTTTGAGTTGGTTTTCCATATTGGTGAGCATGCCGCCGGGCACTTGACAAGTCAGAATGCGGCTGTCAATCCCTTTAAGACTGCCTTCGAATTGAGCGTATTTTTTACGGATCTCGCGGAAGTAAGCAGCAATTTCCTCAAGAAGATTGAGGTCCAATCCCGTGTCGCGATCTTTTTCCTGCAGACAGGCGACAATCGTTTCGGTGGGACTATGCCCATAAGTCATACTCATTGAGGATATCGCGGTATCGACGTTGTCGATACCGGCTTCGGCGGCCTTAATGTAGGAAGCCACGCTAAGCCCGGTGGTCGCATGGCAGTGCATAGAAATAGGCAGGTCGGTGCTCTGTTTAAGACGGCTGACCAATTCATAAGCATCGTAGGGCTTGATTAAGCCCGCCATATCTTTGATGCAGATCGAATGTGCACCCATATCTTCGATTTGCTTACCAAGGTCAACCCACATATCCATGGTATGTACCGGACTGGTGGTATAGGAGATAGTACCTTGGGCGTGGGCATCGGTGTTGAGCACTGCTTGCACGGCACGTTTAATATTGCGCATGTCGTTCATCGCATCAAAAATACGAAATACGTCAATGCCGTTGACGGCACAACGCTCAACGAATTTGTCAACCACGTCGTCTGCATAGTGGCGGTAACCGAGAATATTCTGACCACGAAACAGCATTTGCTGCGGTGTGTTCGGCATGGCTGCTTTTAATTGGCGCAGCCGTTCCCAGGGATCTTCACCCAGATAGCGAATACAGGCGTCAAATGTGGCGCCGCCCCAGGATTCTATCGACCAATAACCTACCTGATCCAACTTGGCACAGATCGGCAACATGTCTTCAATACGCAGACGCGTTGCCAACAGCGACTGGTGCGCGTCACGTAACACGACTTCAGTGATGCCTAAAGGGGTTTTGTTGTTTGCCATTGAGGGTTCTCCTGGACCTTTGTGGGTCTTGTTGATTTTTTTACCTTGTGGGTAATATTTATCAGTTTTGGTAAAATTTTAACCGATCGTTGATCATCCGGCCGCTTGATTCATTTTAAAAAATGTCTTTTGCATCAACAAATGTTTTTCCATCCGTAAAGGATTCTAGAACCAACCGCTCTATCATCGTATTTTGGGCTCTTTTTGGGGAAATACGGTTCTGCCGCTAAAACCGGGTTGGATAGTCAACCGGACATTTACTTGTGTTTAGCCCGATATTGGTGGATTGCCGCGGTAATTGCAGCGATAACAGTTGCATCTCTGTCTCCTGATGTTCCCTGCCGGTACATTGTAGCCGGTTTGGCGGGAATGTCGGGTTGGGGAAAATAACGCAATATTAATGCGGACATGAGATTGACGGAGACAATCAGCATCGCTAAAAACAGGAACACAATTCCCATACCTACCAGCATCAGTTCTATTCCGGTATTTAGTTGCTCTGTCATAATTAATTACTGGGTCAGTCCAATTCAAAACTATTATTATCGCTAAAAGATATCTTTTAGACAATAATTAAAAAAACAGTTAAATAATAGTATCGATTCCCCGCGACATATATTTGCAATGATTTAAATCGTACTGTTCTATTCCCCTGTTGCAATTTGGCTAATCACTTTCGTCAAGCATAATTAGCCGCACTTGGACGGATTCTGCATCACAAGGCCCCTTACCACTGGCGACGAAAAATCAAAAACGTTTGTTAGTGATTATTTAAGCGCGGCAAACACGGCTTCGTAATCCGGTTCTTCGGTAATTTCCGAGACCAATTGAGAATGTATTACCTGATCATTTTCATCAATGACCATCACCGCTCGCGCGGTTAAGCCGGCTAAAAATCCATCGACAATATTGACGCCGTATACTTCGGCGAATGTGGAACGAAAAGTTGAAAGCGGAACGACATTTTTTAATCCTTCCGCCTGACAAAACCGGCCTTGGGCAAAAGGTAAGTCTGCTGATACTATCAATACGACGGTATTTTGCAGAGCGGCCGCTTTTTCATTGAATTTTCTTGTCGATGCGGCACAAACCGGTGTATCCAAACTCGGAACAATACTCAACACTTTCCTTTTACCCGCATAACTCGCCAGATTCACTTCGGCTAACTTGCCGTTGACCAAACTAAAATCGGGAGCCATAGAGCCGACCGGTGGTAAATCGCTGCAGGTATTTAACTGATTGCCTTGAAAAGTAATGGTTGCCATTGAATAATTCCTATTTGCGTACTGTTACCCGGGCTGAAACATTTCATTTGCAGGCCAATTTCATGCCGCACGGAATTGCTTCAGAAACTATTTTTTTCTCTTCTTAACGTGCCGCATCAATCTTTTACGTTTAACGATTTGACGCTCGGACAGTTTATTTTTTTTGCCTTGATAAGGGTTTTCCGACGATTTGAATTCAACTCGTACCGGCGTGCCATGCAAAGCTAATTTTTCCCGGTAAAAATTGATCAAATAACGCTTATATGCTTCGGGTAAAGATTCGGTTTGATTACCGTGTATCACCACAATCGGCGGATTATGGCCGCCCTGATGGGCATATTTGAGTTTAATTCGTCGGCCTTTGACCAGCGGCGGCTGATGCTCTTCCACAGCTTGTTTAAGATAAGTGCTCAAAACCGAAGTCGACATGTCGATCATCGCCGCTTTATATAATTTACCCACCACATCAAACAAAGTACCGACGCCGCTGCCGTGCAACGCTGAAATCGGGTGTTTCTCGGCAAAGCTCAAGAAGGGCAGTTTGACATCGATTTGCCTTTTTATCGTTTCCTTCTGTTCCACGCTCAAGCCATCCCACTTGTTCAAGCCGATAATCAACGCTTTACCGGCCTCTACGACCAAGCCTAATATATGGCAATCCTGGTCGGTGACACCTTCGCTGGCATCAATCAGATATATGACCACATTAGCCTTTTCAATCGCTTGTAATGACTTGATAACGCTGAATTTTTCAACTGCCTGCGATACCCTGGCACGCCGTCGCATCCCTGCCGTATCGATCAGCGTAAATTTTTTGCCGTTCCGTTCGAAGGGAATGTAGATACTATCCCGGGTGGTACCCGGCTGATCGTAAACGACCACGCGTTCTTCGCCCAACAGCCTATTAACCAGTGTAGATTTGCCGACATTAGGACGCCCGACTATAGCAATCGCAATACCCGCCTCGATTTCTTCCGGCTGTTCCTCGGACTCGGGTAGCAATTCATCAACTCTGGCCAGCAGTTCCAAGACTCCCCTGCCATGTGTCGCGGCAATCGAAACAGGCTCCCCCAATGCCAGGGAGTAAAAATCCGTTATCGCGATATCCGCATTGATACCGTCGATTTTATTGGTGACCAACACGACCGGCTTACCTAACTTTCTGAGCATCTCCGCAATGGCCTGATCGGAAACATTCAGCCCTTCGCGCGCATCGACCAAAAAGAAGATCACATCCGCTTCCTGCAATGCGATTTGCACCTGTTGTTTGGCAAAATTGTTAATGCCCTCGGCATCGTCGGCAATTCCACCGGTATCAACCAACAGGCAATCCCGGTTCCCCCGTTTGATGCGGCCGTATTGCCTATCTCTGGTTAAACCGGGATAATCGGCAACCAACGCTTCCCGGCTGCGCGTTAAATAATTGAATAACGTTGATTTACCCACATTGGGCCGCCCGACCAGGGCGATTACCGGCAACATCATATCAGCAAGAATTTATTGATTTTAGTCATAACGCAAGCGCGGAATAGAAAAACTATTTGGGGGATTAATTTTTCTGTACTTTTAAGGCGGCCAATGTCCCGTCTTCAGCATAAACATAAACAACATCATCGGCTATCAGAGGTCGAGCACTGATTGGTCCGTCGGTAATGCGTATTCTTGCTAATTGCCTACCATCATTTTCAGACAGCCAGTGAACATAACCATCAAAATCCGCAACGATCACATAGTTCTGATAAACCGCCGGCGCCGTCAATGATCGGCGGTGCAGTTTTTTCTGTTTCCACAGCGATGCACCATTGCGTAAATCCAACTGCCAAATATCGCTGTTGACATCAGTTACGTATAAATACCGCCAATCCAGCGCCAAGCCGGTATGAGATGAAATTTCCTTTGCGCGCCACAACACATTGCCATTCTCCGCTATTATCGCAGTAATACCACCTTGATAGCCGGCGAAAAACACGACGCCCTGCGTTTCGACGGGATCGGTTACCAGATCGACCAGCCTTTCAACTTCGGAACGGCCCTGAGGAATCGCAACGGTGGTTTCCCACAATTGCTTGCCGTTTTTTAACTGCAGCGCTAAAACCTTGCCGTTAGCAAGCCCGACAATAATATTATTGCCGACCACGATGGGCGCGCCGGCCCCGCGAATGCTTAACGCAGGTACTCTTTTTTCATAGGCCCAGTTTTCATCGCCGCTATTGACATCCAAAGAAAAAATTTTTCCGTCAGTCGTACGAATAATGACCACACCCTGTTCTATCTTGGGCACCGATAAAATTTCACTGGAAACCTGTGTGCTCCAACGTGTTTCTCCGGTTTCGGCATTCAATGCCGCAACATCGGCATTGCTGCTGCCGAGGATCACCGATTGATAATCCAAACCGGGACCGCCGGACAAAGGTAAATCCGTTTCGGTCTCCCAAATTAATTCACCGCTTACTAAATCTCTGGCTTCAACCAAACCTTCCCTATCGGCAACATAAATTTTGCCGTCATTGATAGCAGGAAACAGTTTTACCTCTTGATCATCCCAACCGACACCCACCGACTCTTTCCATAGCACATCTACCGTTAATTCCGGTTCGTATTCCTCTAATTCATTGGGTGGCTCGACATTATCCTCGCCCCCCATCAGCGAATCGGCAAGTTCAGTGACCGTATCCAGCGCCGCACAGCCGGTCATTAGCATACTTAACGATATTACGGTTAATACAATACTTAGTTGCTTACAAAGGATGGAATGTTTCATCAGAAATCGACTGTTAACACATTGATGAATTTCAAAATTTCATTGGCTATATGGCGCTGAAAACCGAAACTAAGAATTTGTATCCGCCAGTTCCGGTGCGGTAAGATCTTCGATTTTATATTGTAATAACGGTGAAGAGTGGCCTGCCCTTAAAGCATTCTGATAGGCTGTTCTGGCCTCGCCCTGCCGATCCAGTGCGACATATAGGTCGCCTTTCAACTCTTCATAATTTGCTGCAAATTCCTCGGCCGACGCCTGATCCACCGCACTAATCAACTGCAAACCCTGCTCATATTCCCCGGTCGCCAATAACAAACGGATCAGCCTGATGTTGGCAACATTTTTCAACCCGTTATCGGTCGAGGCTACCAAGTTCTGCAAAAGCTGTTTTGCCGCATTCAAATCGCCTTCCTGCACTTTTAGCTTAGCCTGAAACATCTTCGCATAGACGGAATAGGGTGTTGAGGAATATTGCTCATTCAGGCGTTCGGCTATTTTGTTTGCCGATTCAGTGTTATCCAGATTTATTGCCCGCAGCATTTGTTCATATAACGCTGAAGCCTGAAGCCTGGTATCCTGCTGGTAGCTCTGCCAGAAACTCCAGCCACCGATAAGGAGAATTCCGGCCACCAGACCGCTGATGACTGAATTTCCATTCGCTTTCCACCATCGTTTAAGCGCCGCGATCTGCTCTTCTTCTGTATCATAAATTTCCACTCAATAATCTCCCGGATTTTTTTAACTAAAAAGGTAACGATTTTCCGTCATGTCAGTAACAGTCATTGTTCAATTGAACCGGCGTTTAGTTGACCCAAAAACAATACCGCCTCATCTTGCGACATAGTCCGTTGTGCCTGTTCTTCACGCAGATTTTTGACACTTGCCTGCGCATTTGCCGCTTCGTCGTCACCCAAAATCAACGCATATTGCGCACCGCTTCTATCCGCTTTTTTAAACTGACTTTTAAAGCTGCCCCCTCCGCAGTGCATTTGCAACGCCAATTCAGGCAATTCATTTCTGATACGTTCCGCAAACATCATTCCGGCTTTTTCAGCGGCGGCACCGACCCGAATCATGTAGACATCAATCGTTTTACGGATTTCCGGATTTGCCACGGTTTCCAGCAAAGCAAGCAATCGCTCCATCCCCATCGCAAAACCAATGGCTGAATTTGCCTTACCGCCCAGTTGCTCAATTAACCCGTCATAACGCCCACCTGCGCAAACGGTTCCTTGTGCGCCCAATTCGTCAGTGACCCACTCAAAAACAGTTTTGCCATAATAATCCAAACCGCGCACCAGCCGGGGATTGAGCATATAACTAACGCCTAAGCCGTCCAGCATTTCCGTTAATTGCCTGAAGTGCTCCCTGCTTTGCTCTCCAAGATGATCCTTCAACAACGGCGCTTCATTGATCAACTGTTGCATTTCAGGATTTTTACTGTCCAGAATCCGCAACGGGTTGGTCTCCAGCCGGCGTAAACTGTCTTCATCCAATACATCCAAGTGCCGTTGGAAATACGCAACCAATATTTCGCGATAACTAAGGCGTTCCTCGGTGGTCCCCAATGAGTTAAGCTGCAGTCGCAGTTTGTCCCGGACTCCCAGGCGTTTCCATAAGCGTTCGGACAGCAAAATGATTTCCGCATCGATATCCGCGTCCGCCATGCCATAGGTTTCAACACCCAACTGCACAAATTGCCTATAACGCCCCTTTTGCGGCCTTTCATGGCGAAACATTGGGCCGTAGTACCAAAGGCGATGCACTTGATTATGCAGCAAACCATGCTCCAGACATGCTCGGAGACAGCCTGCGGTGCCTTCGGGACGCAAAGTCAACGAGTCACCGTTGCGGTCCGCAAAGGTATACATTTCTTTTTCGACGATGTCGGTAACCTCGCCGATAGAGCGTTTAAACAGTTCGGTTTTTTCAACGATCGGCAAGCGGATTTCCCGATATCCGTAAGAATTGAGCACCTCCCGTATCACCTGCTCGGCAAACTGCCAGTTCGCCGTCTGCTCGGGTAATACATCATGCATACCGCGAATTGCCTGAATTTTATTAGCCATTTGGTATTTTTACTTGAACTTGGAAACGATTTTACCCGTTGTGTGACAGCCGGTGCCGCGTTAGCGGCTTAATACCTGTCTCGCTTCCCTGGAAAGCGGAAATTTCTCCGCCAGTTGTTTCTGGTATTCATCAGCCATTTGCCTGTTGCCGAGCGCGATTTCAATCATTGTGGCATAATAGAGGGTTTTAGAATCGGCGCTGGCAACCGCCAGATAACGTTCCATAAAGCCCTTTGCGGACATATAGTTCCCTTTATCATAACTGATGACCATCATTTGCTGCAGAGCCGGTGCATACGCTTCATTTTGCTGCAGGGCTTCACGTAAATAAGATTCGGCTGACGCCGGAGAACCCTGATTATATTCACAAATGCCGATGTTGGTTAAAGCAAACCATTTGCGCGTATTGATCGGCATGGCCATAGACTCTTTCAAATAGGCCATGCCTTTGTCATATTCGCCCAGGTCACATAAAAAAAGGCCGTAATTGTTCATCGTGCCGGGGTTTTTGGGGGCCAGGTCCAATGCTTTATTAAAATGATATTTCGCTTTATCATATTCCTCGAGCTTTTGATACAGCACCGCTAGTGCATCGTGCACGCCGCTGTTATCATCATCCAGCTTTAAAGCATGTTGCAGTTTCTCCATTGCCACATGGTATTTCCCCAATTCGAAATAACCAACACCCATCTGTAGGTAAAGCTGTGCCATTTCCTTATCCGACTTTTCAAGTTTAGGGCTATCATCCGAAACACACGCAGTCAGCATCAGAGACAAAAGCGCTATAGCAAGCAATGACCTATGCGGCACGTTCCGCTCCCGTCTGCTGCAGACGAAAATGCCGGCGGCTTTTATCTTTTACCTTGCCCACCAACTGGCCGCAAGCGGCATCGATATCCTCGCCACGCGTTTTTCTAATGGTAGTCACCATACCCGCGCGATGCAAAATATCCCTGAAACGGTCTATAGCCTCAGGCGGTGAACAGCGATATTGACTACCTGGAAAAGGATTGAAGGGAATCAAATTTATTTTGGACGGTACATTTTGTAATAAATTGATCATCCTTTTAGCATCTTTTACTGAATCGTTAATGCCGTCGAGCATGACATATTCAAATGTTACGCGGCGTCTCGGCGAATGTTTAACGTTATCCAGACAGGCGGCGAGTAAATCTTTCAGCGGATACTTTTTGTTGATCGGAACCAATTCGTTGCGCAGTTCGTCATTGACTGCGTGCAGAGAAACAGCCAGACTGACATCACAAACCTCGGTCAGCCGATACATCGCCGGCACAATACCCGAAGTACTAATGGTGACGCGGCGCTTGGACAGGCCGTAAGCGAAATCATCCATCATCAGGTTCACCGCGGTAACGACATTATCAAAATTCAGCAACGGTTCGCCCATGCCCATCATCACCACATTGGTGATTCTCGTCCGCTCACCCAGTTGCATTTGCGCCGCCCGTAGCTGCCCGATAATTTCCGCTGTTGACAAATTGCGGTTGAACCCCTGCCGGGCGGTCGAACAAAAGGTACATGCCAGGGAGCAGCCCACTTGTGACGAAACACATAAAGTACCGCGTTCCGCTTCGGGAATGAATACCGTTTCCACGCGATTGCCGCAATCCATTTGCAGCACCCATTTACGGGTGCCGTCACCGGCTTTTTGCTCGATAATAATCTCCGGCGTTTTGATATGGAAATGTTCTTGCAGATGACTGCGCAAGGATTTACTGATGTTGGTCATCGCAGCAAAATCATCGACGCCCAATTGATAAATCCATTTAAGTAGTTGCGAGGCGCGAAACGGCTTTTCGCCAATCCCGACAAAAAAGGACTCCAGGCCTTTTCTGTCGAAATCAAGCAGATTCATACTTTGCTTAGCGAGTGCGGGGGCAGAGTTCATTATCTGTGAAAAAGAAAGCGATTTCTTCTTTTGCAGTTTCCGCAGCATCAGAACCATGCACGGCATTTTCATCGATACTTTCTGCAAAATCGGCACGAATCGTGCCGGCATCCGCTTCAGCTGGATTGGTTGCCCCCATCAATGCACGATTTTTGGCGATCGCGTCTTCGCCCTCCAGGACTTGCATCATCACCGGACCGGTTATCATAAAAGACACCAAATCATTAAAAAAAGGGCGCTCCCTGTGAACCGCGTAAAAACCTTCCGCCTGTTCCTTGCTTAAATGCAACATTTTCGCAGCGATAATTTTCAAGCCGTTTTGTTCGAAACGACTGTAAATTTCACCGATGACATTTTTTGCTACCGCATCCGGTTTAATAATTGAGAACGTACGTTCGACCGCCATTTAAATCTCCGTAAATTATTTATAAATAAAAAATAACAGGCTATTATATAAAAATTACTACTATTTTTCGATTAATGTATTTTAAAAGCTGCTAAATCGCTCCGCACCGTCAAGGCATATGATCAATATTCGCCCCTTCTTTTTCAGGGACCATCAGGTCCTCCTTGGTTATACCTAGTGTCAGCACAATCGGACTCGCCACATAAATTGACGAGTAAGTCCCGATAATCACCCCCACCAATAAGGCAATGGCAAAATTATGGATTATTTCACCACCGAGTAACGCTAATGCGATCAACACCAAAAGTGTCGTAAACGAGGTCATCAACGTACGGCTGAGTGTTTGGTTTAAAGAAATATTCATTATCTGCTCGGCGGAACCCTTGCGCAATTTTCTGAAATTCTCCCGAATTCGGTCATAAACCACGATGGTGTCATTAAGGGAATAGCCGATAACCGCTAAAACGGCCGCCAGCACCGTCAGATCAAATTCCATACCGAATACGGAAAAGAAGCCCAAGGTAATAATAACGTCATGTACCAGCGCCGCCACGGAGCCTAATGAAAACTTATACTCAAACCGCCAGGCAACATAAATCAAAATACCGAACATGGAGTACAATATGGCGAGCCCGCCATCCTCGGCTAACTCGTCACCGACCTGCGGACCGACAAATTCCACTCTGCGCAACTCGGCAGCCGCTGTCGTCCCCTTGTTAATGGCGCGCAATACTTGGGAGCTTAATTGCACATTACTGACGCCGGAGACTGGTTTTAAGCGAATCAAAACGTCTTTCGAGGTGCCGAAATGTTGTACCGTGGCGTTATTAAAGCCGTCGCGAGCCAATGCATCGCGTAAAGCGGACAAATCCGCGGGTTGCAGATAACCGACTTCGATCAATGTACCGCCGGTAAAATCGATGCCTAAATGCAACCCTTTAAAGGCCAGCGAACCAATCGAGATTATCAACAGCAGTCCGGAAAAGATCAGGGCTAGTTTACGTTTACCTAAAAAATCAATATCTTGTTTAAACATTTCTGTAGTTGTCCGTTCGAATTAAGGCAGTGCCCGGCTTGATAGGCGCCGCTTTAACAAAATTATCAAATCGACAGCTTGCTTACCCTGCGGTTTCCATAAAACCAGTTGATAATCATGCGTGTGCCCAAGATTGCAGTAAACAGCGAAGTTAAAATACCAATCGATAAAGTCACCGCAAAGCCCTTCACCGGCCCGCTGCCAAACCCGAAAAGCACCAGCGCCACCAGCAGTGTTGTTATATTGGCGTCAAAAATGGTCGAAAATGCTTTTTCATAACCGGTATAGATACTGCTTTGCGGCGTATTACCGTTACGGATTTCCTCTCTGATTCGCTCAAAGATCAACACGTTGGCATCAACCGCCATACCCACGGTCAAAACGATGCCCGCAATGCCGGGCAAAGTGAGCGTCGCCTGAATCATTGACAAAATTGCCACAATAATCACCAGGTTAGCAGCCAGAGCAATATTGGCGACCATCCCGAACACTTTGTAGTAAAACGCCATGAAAACCAGCACCAGCACAAAACCGACGATAACGGAAATCAGCCCCTTATCAATATTATCCCTGCCCAAACTCGGCCCGACAGTGCGCTCTTCGACAATATCGACAGGAGCGGCCAGCGCGCCGGCTCTCAACAGCAAAGCCAGATTCCTGGCCTCCTGGGTATTGTCTAGCCCGGTAATCTGAAACCTTTTGCTAAAAGTATCGCGAATCGTGGCGACATTGATTACCTCTTCCACTTTCTGCTTTTGGCGAACCTCTTTACCGTCAACCATTCGGGTTTCGGTCTTGTGCTCAATAAACACCACAGCCATCGGTTTGCCGATATTCTTCTGCGTCGTTTTACCCATTTTTTTGGCACCGACACCATTCAAGGTAACAAACACCGCCGCAGAGCCGTTATTCTGATCCAGCCCCGAAGAGGCATCAACGATCTGGTCACCGGTAACAATGATCCGCCGTTTCAGCAAAATCGGCTGACCGTTACGCTCGTAATATAAACGCGACCCCACCGGTGCATGACCTTTAACGGCTTTTGTCACATCGTGCTCGGTATCCACCAGCCTGAATTCCAAAGTTGCGGTGGCACCCAGTATCTCCTTCGCCCTTGCCGTATCCTGTACGCCGGGAAGCTGCACCACAATGCGATTCTCTCCCTGCTGCTGGATCACCGGCTCAGCCACACCCAGCTCGTTGACCCGGTTGCGCAGAGTGGTCATGTTCTGGGCCAAGGCAAATTTTTTGATTTCTTTTTTTTCCGCTTCGGAAATCGTCGCCAGCAATACATTCGGATCTTGTTCGGACTGAACGACGTCAAGATTCCGAAAATCGTTCCGCAAAACCTGTAAAGCGGCATCTTTGGTCGCGGCATCCTTTAACTTGACTGCAATATTTCCGGCCTCGGCGTCAACCGACAGATAACGCACTTTAGCCGCCCGCAACGCGGATCGAATGTCTGCAGTATAACGTTCGTCGGCCTGTTTGACCGCCGCATTCATATCCACTTCCAGCAAAAAATGCACACCGCCGCGCAAGTCCAGTCCAAGATACATGGGTTCCGCACCGAGCGAACGCAACCAAGCCGGCGTGGCGGGCGCAAGATTCAAAGCAACGATATAATCGTCACCCATCTCCGTTCTAAGCAAATCGGCCGCTTGCATTTGTTGTTCAGTATTATTAAAGCGCAGCAACATCCGGTCGCCATCCGATTCGATTGCTTTTACCGGCAATCCCGCATCTTTTAACGTATTTTCAATTACCTTCTGCTGATCCGCGTCTAATTTCGTGGTTCGGGTTACAGAGACCTGAACGGAAGGATCATCGCCAAAAAGATTAGGCAATGCATAAATAATCCCGACAACAAAAACCATCAGGATAAGTAGATTTTTCCAGAGAGGGAAACGGTTTTGCATTTTTATTCCAACAAGTTAGCCGTTAAACCCGCAATTACAACTTGGTTACGGGCGGTCAGTATTCCGCAGCGAATCAATCAGCCTTTGGGTTTTAATTTTTTGCTCTGCACTTTATAAGTACCTTTCGGCATCATGCTGCTAATGGCATGTCGCTGCACCTGGATGACGGTATTTTCGGCGACTTCGACCTGAACGAAATTTTCATCCAAATCCACCACCTTACCCAGCATACCGCCATTCGTTACCACTTCGGTCCCTTTGGTTAAGTTTTCAAGCATCTTTTTATGCTCTTTACTCCGTTTTGATTGGGGAAGAATAAAAATAAAATAAAAAAACAATAAAATACCCGCCGGAAAAAGCAGACCGGCATACCCTGGATCTTGCGCGGCAGGAGCCGCCGCCGCAACCGCATCAGAAATAAAAAAACTCATGGTTATGTTCCCAGTTATTGTTGTATATAATCAAAACCGCCAATTATGACATATTTGGTGCGGCTTTGCCTCGCTGTTGATAAAATTGCTTGACATAGTCATCCAGCCGTTGGTTTTCAATCGCCTCGCGCAGCCCTTTCATCAAATTCAAATAATAATACAGGTTATGAATCGTATTTAAGCGTGCACCCAAAATTTCCCCGCATTTATCCAAATGCCGTAAATAAGACCGGGAATAATTCTGGCAGGTATAACATTGACAATTTTCATCCAACGGACCGGTATCGTACTGATACCGGCTGTTGCGTATCCGCACTACACCGCTGGCCGTAAACAAATGGCCGTTTCTGGCATTGCGGGTCGGCATGACGCAATCGAACATGTCGGCGCCCCGGGCGATCCCCTCGATGAGATTCTCC
This sequence comes from Methylococcaceae bacterium, assembly GCA_050303615.1. GTDB lineage: Bacteria > Pseudomonadota > Gammaproteobacteria > Methylococcales > Methylomonadaceae > CAZDXJ01. The sequence goes on from JBNLCC010000044.1 coordinate 32,946, forward strand.
TCCAGAGTGGACAGCGCCGTGGGCGAGATGTCGGGAAGTTCGAGCCGCTCGACGACCACATCACCGCCGCCCCGGAGCAACTCGTGGGCGATGCCTTCCGCCCCGGCCGGGAGATCCCGCGGCAGAAAGCGTTCGAGGCTCTCCAATGGCAGCTTTCCGTTCAGGACGATGCTTTCGATCGAAGGATTGCTTCGCCAGCCCTCGATGCGCGCCTGCCCGGATAGCGAGATGTCC
>JBNLCC010000045.1:0-24538 GCA_050303615.1 Methylococcaceae bacterium
CTTAAATGGACTCGATGAATAAACCTGTGGCAAAGCTAAGAATTAAAGTATTTTCCGCGGCAACGGCATTGGTGGTTGAAGACAACTCAATCAACCAACTAGTGGTGCGCGAGATTTTGCGAGATAAGGGCGTAACGGTGATTTTTGCTGAAAATGGGAAAAAAGCATTGCAGATACTGCGACAAACGCCTATCGATTTTGTCTTGATGGATATCCAAATGCCCGTAATGGACGGTTTTCAAACGACCATGGAGATCCGCAGACAGGAACAATTTGTCAACCTGCCCATTATTGCGATGACAGCTCATTCCGGTTGCGGATTTAAAACTAAGTGTATTTCGGCAGGTATGAACGGATTTGTCGTCAAACCGATTGCTCTGGAAGCGCTTTATATTGAGTTGGCGGAATGGTTTACCGCAGATGGTGGTCTCCCTTTGATACCGGTCCAGTCCGAAGCAGTGGAGCAAGGCCGGTCGGTTATTAGCGGTTTGCCCGGGATAAATTGTGACGTTGGTTTGGCTAAAGTAGGGAACAACTATGATTTATATTATAAAATTCTGAAAGCGTTCTATCAGGATCATTCCGGGAGCGATATAAAAATACAAGAATTGATGCGCAACAATGAACATCAGGCTATTCGCAAACTGGCGCATACGCTCAAAGGCGTATCCGGTAATATCGGTGCACTTGATTTATTTTCCGCTGCTGATGCTTTGGGTATCGCATTTAATAACAAAACGGCGATTAGTGAAGCGCTATACGATTTCAGAACGGCTTTACAAATTGTCATTGAAGGACTGGCGGAATTTACGCAACAAGAAAAACCCGTTAATACTGTTTTTAGCGATAAAATCGATTTATCGGTTTTAGTCCCGCTTCTTAATGACTTGGTGAATAAACTAAAAATGCATAGTTTTGGAGCTGCAAACATGTTGCCGGTATTAAAACAATTGCTAGGTGGACATTTATTTAATTTGTTTTCTTCTTTGGAAGAACAGATCGATGCTTTTCATTTCGAAGAAGCTGAAAAAACTCTCCAGCAGATGTATCTGGAACTTCAAATAATGTCGGACTGGGGGCGGAATGGTTAATGAGATTCCTAAAATCCTCATTGTCGATGATGAACGGGTCAATATCAATGTGCTTGGTTCGATATTACAGGAATATGATGTCCGTGTTGCTTTAAATGGCGAGCAGGCTTTACATTTGATTGCCATGGAGCCTTGCTTGGATATGGTTTTATTGGACGTACAGATGCCGGGTATCGATGGATACGAAGTTTGTCAAAGACTTAAAGCGAAACCGGAAACGAAAGATATACCGGTAATATTCGTTACCACTTATTGCGAAGAAAAGGATGAAATGAAAGGCCTGCAACTTGGAGCGGTTGATTACATCACAAAACCTTTTCGTGAATCCATTGTGAAAGTACGCTTAAAAAATCACCTGGACCTTAAGCGGCAAAGAGATTTGTTAAATCATCAGTCGAGTCATGACGGTCTGACAGGCATTCCTAACCGAAGCCGGTTCGAAGAGTATCTGGAATCTGAATGGTACAGGGCAATCCGTACAAAATGCCCTTTATCGCTGATATTGGCGGATATCGATCAGTTTAAAAAATACAACGATTATTATGGGCATGTGGCCGGAGATGAATGTCTGCGCAAAGTAGGACAAAAATTAAATGAATCGCTGGAGCGGGCGTTTGATTTGGCTGCACGATACGGCGGCGAGGAGTTTGCCGTGATTTTGCCTCATACGAACCTGCGTGGCGCGATTTATGTAGCGGAAAAAATATACAAGAATATTTATGATTTATCGATTCCTCATGCTCATTCTGTTGTAAGCCCTTTCCTGACGGTAAGTATGGGGGTGGCAGAGTTCGCTCCGGATTTGATGCGAAAACCGGCGGAATTGATAACGGCGGCGGACCAAATGCTGTATAAAGCAAAAAACAGCGGACGCAATCAAATTATGGCATGAACGCCGGACTGGCAAAGTACAGGGAATTTTCCGTAAGTACTTTTTTCAACAAGATTTAACTACCGCCTCCGGAATTTGCATACTCATGCAATGCAGGCTGCCGAATTGATGCACCAGCGGTAAACAGGGGATGGCTATTATTTCTCTTTCCGGGAAACAAGCGGACAGTTGCTCTACTGCGAAATTATCCAGCGGGTCATTATAAACCGGCACCAGCACCGCATTGTTGATAATCAGAAAATTGGCATAATTGGCAGGCAACCGTTGCCCTCCGCAATCATACACCGGCGCCGGCAACGGTAACGCAGTTAGCTTATAAGGGTTGCCGGACGGTGTGGTAAATTTCTGCAATTGTGCCTGCATATTTTTCAGTCCGGCGAAATGCGGGTCATCGGGGTTTGTGCAACTGGTATAGGCAATATGTTCCGGGGAGCAAAAGCGCGCCAACGTATCGATGTGAGCGTCGGTATCGTCACCGGCAAGATTCTCCTGATCCAGCCACAAACAGCGTTCGATTCCCAAATACCGCTGAAGCGCCTGTTCGATTTGCTGTTTTGAAAGTTGCGGATTTCTATTCGGATTCAGCAAGCACTGTCGCGTGGTTAATAATGTTCCTTGTCCGTCTGCTTCAATGCTGCCGCCTTCCAAAACCATGTCAATGTCCCTGGTCGGTACATTAGCAAAACAAGGGGATTGAAACAAATAGCGGTGCAACGCATTATCGGCGTGATAAGAATATTTCTTCCCCCAGCCGTTGAAGCGGAAATTCAATAACCGGTGACCGGTGCCGGTTGCAACAGTCAGCGGTGCCGTGTCTCTCACCCAGATGTCGTCAACTGGTGCCTGAATGAAACTGCATGGCAGGGTTAACATCGCCTGGATATGGGCTTGGTGGACGTTATCCTTGCAGATAATAATCAGTCTTTGCCGTTTAAATACAGCTCGGGCGATCAGGCAATAGGTTTGTTCAACGTCAGCCAGTTGCCCGCCAAAGTCACCCTCGGCGTGAGGCCAGGCAATGATGACGGCGGACTGTGCTTCCCATTCCGCAGGGAGTCGGGTCATAATGCGGGGTTTCCTGTTTTTAACATTTCTTGTGCATGGGCCAGGGTATGATTCGTCATTTCAACACCGCCCAGCATGCGAGCTATTTCTGCAACGCGTTCGTCATAAGTCAGTGTCCTAACTGTTGATGATGTCATTTTAGCCTGATTGCTTTTTTCCACATAAAGATGCTGATGCGCCTGGGAAGCAACTTGGGGTAGATGGGTGACGCACAGTACTTGACGGTTTTCAGCTAAACTGCGCAGCCGCTTGCCGACTATTTCGGCGATGCCGCCGCCGATGCCGCTGTCAACTTCATCAAAAATCATAGTCGGCGTGGTTTTGTCACTACTGGTAGCAACTTGAATTGCCAAACTGATGCGCGACAGCTCGCCGCCGGACGCAACTTTGGCCAGCGGTTTGGTCGGCAAACCGGGATTGGCGCTAACCAAAAATTCGATTTTATCCTGACCGTTGAGCAATGGCGTTTGGGTATTTGCTCGGTTGACGGAAACGATAAATTCCCCATGCGGCATGCCCAGTTCACGGATCATTGCCGAGATTTCGCGCTGTAATGCGTGTGCGCAGGAATTGCGTTGGCCGGAAAGTTGATCAGCCAACTTGTGGTATTCGGTCTCGATCTGCTCAACCGCTTGTGTTAATTCTTCAATACGCTGCGTACCTTGAGTCAAGCCTTCCAGCTCATTCCGTAATTGCAATGCCAATTCGGGTAAATGATCGGCATGAACCTGATGTTTTCTGCTTAAAGCTTGAATGGTACCGATTTGAGTTTCCAGCCATTCAAGCCGACGGGGGTCCATTTCCAGTGTGTCAAGATAGCGCCGCAGTTGTTGCGCGGCTTCCTGAATTTGAATTTGGGCTTCATCTAGCAACGCGATGATGTCATTGATTTCAGGTGTAACCTCGGCAATTTCCTGCAAATCATGCAGGCTGTATCCCAGCAACTGATTGACAGACTGCTGCTCGTTTTCGTAAAGAATATCCAGTTGTTGCTGACCTTTACTGAGGATCAGGCCGATATTGGCTTGTTTTTTATGTTCCTCAGACAGTGCGGCAAAGTCATAGTTTTCCAGGTCAAGTTGTTCCAGTTCCGATAGTTGGTAGCGCAATAATTCCTCACGTTCGTCCTGATCCTCGCCTGCCTGAACGAGGGACTGTAATGCTTTACTGGTTTGTTGCCATTGATAATAAACCCTATTGATTTGAGCAACCAGGGATTGGTTTTTCCCGAATTCGTCTAACAGACGGCGTTGCTCATCGGCGTGCAGCAGCGTCAAATGGGCATGTTGACCGTGAATTTCCACTAGCTTTTCGCTGAGTGTTTGCAGGAACTGCAACGTTACCGGGCTGTTATTAATATAGGCTTTGGATGGGCCGGCCCGGTTTATAACGCGACGGATCAGACAGAGATGATCATTATCCAGATCGTTTTCCTTGAGCCATTGCTTTGCTGACGGGGCATTCGTTACATCAAATTCGAGATTGATTTCCGCGCGTTTACATTCGGGCCGGATATAACCGGGATCAGCCCGATCTCCAAGAGCGAGGCCTAAGGCAGTCAATAAAATGGATTTGCCGGCTCCGGTTTCACCTGTTAGCACCGACATGCCTTTTTCCAATTTAAGGTCCAATGTTTTTACAACGGCCAAGTCGGCAATAGTAAGATTTTGTAACATGGTCAATTATGGTAGCCGCTGCTCCAGTTCAGCTTTTTCCGAAGAATATGAAAGAAATCATAGCCCTCCGGATGAAGAATTTTAATCGGTCTCGGATCTTTTTTGATTAAAATTGTATCACTAATCAGAACTTTCGGGATTTCGACATGATCGCAAGTAACCAGCGCATTGATTTGTTTATGCTGTGAGAAACTGATTTCGATTTCTGCGGAATCGTCTATTACGATAGGCCTATTGGTTAGGGTGTGCGGGTTTAACGGCACCAGCACCAGCGCATTGAGCGTCGGGTGCAATATCGGTCCTCCACCCGACAAGGCGTAAGCAGTCGATCCAGTCGGCGTGGACACGACAAGTCCGTCCGAACGTTGAGAATTAAGGAATACGCCGTCAATTTTAGTGATAATTTCAATCATACTGGGCGTAACCCATCGATGAATAACCACTTCATTCACCGCGGTCTCCTCGTGGATCACCTGGTTGTCACGGATGATTTTAGTGCGCAGTAAAAGACGCTTTTCCTCCGTATAGTGCCCGCCCAGTATATGTTCCAGGCTGCCGACTAACTGATCGGGAGAGATATCAACCAAAAATCCCAGTCGACCGAGATTCACGCCGATAAGCGGAATATTGTCATCCGCAATGGCGCGTGCCGCGGTCAGAAAAGTACCATCCCCTCCGACAGCGATAACCAAGTTGCAACGCTTACCGAGTTGCTCCAGATTGCAGCTTTTGACGTCGGGATCGGTTATAAATTGTGCACTGTTGCAGTCAATTAAAACGTTATATTTTTGCGCGCTTAAAAAAGTGCAAAGTATCGTCAGGGTATCTGCAATGCTCGGGTCGCTGGGTTTGCCTAAAATGCCGATGGTTTTGAAGGGGGTCTGCATCGCTCAGTGATATTAATAAATTTAAGATCTGCCGTGATTATATTGATTATATAAAATAATGTTGTTTAACCAAGCATTTTGCAGCGGTTTCAAAATCGAAGAGGCAATCCGCGTCCGGATTATTTCCGAATAAACATCAGTTAAAAGCGAACACCTGGCTACGTCTATAACCTTATTTCATTGAAATTTACGGAAAACCTGCCTTGTTTCAAGTTTCAAGGCAGGTTGTTTGTCGCGCGTCTCGATCTATCATGATCAGACATTCGAGATCGGCAGTGCCTAGTGTTGTTTTTGTTGAATGTTTTTGAAAATAATCAATACTTCGTCCCAAGCTGCAAGTACTTGATCTCTGTCGATATTCCCCTGGTCATCAGGTTTTAATGCTTTGCTGACAGCTAAAAGCGCATCGGAACCATTTTGCAGGTCGCGGCCTACGGTTTCACCGGTGATCTCTTTTGAGAATTGGCGGGCCTGGAAATAAAATGCTTTGATTTCCTTCGGGGTGGCACCGTTTTTTGTTGCAGCAATACCTTGTTCGATAGTTTTGATGGTATCCTCGGTTGCTTTTCTGGAGCCGGCTCTGTCTTCAGCGGCTACCGCAACGGCTGAATAGGCACTGAATATGCCTACTGAGCTGCCAATAACGAGTGCCATTACCATTTTTTTCCATAGGGACATTAGTTTTTCCTCATAAAGATTTTAAATGTTTTATAGGTCATTACGATGAAAACGCAATGATGCGGCAAGATTCTAGCACAACCGCCAGGGTTTTAAGCCAGGTTATTTTTAAAAAATGTTATATTGTTAAAAGTATTTGATCGTTTTATTGATATAGCGGCATTATGTGCCCGGTTTGTATGCATTGCGCGGCAAATTACGGTGCTTCATGGCCCACTGTGTCCGGATTTAACAGAGGGATAACAAACCGAAATTTGCTGTACCAACACGATAGTTCGGTTATATTGCCCGAGACGCAAGTATCGCCTGCCAAGCGACTGTTACCGGAAGTTCCGGCAAAAAAGTGTAACGTTGTGATTATTAAGGAGGATCTATGCGGTTGACAAGGTGTAACGTTATTGATATTTTGCACGGCTGACGTTTTTTATCGCGCTGCCGCTGCAGCGAATTGTCACCCTAATAGAGGTATTTGTGCTTAAGAAACCGGATTTAAACGAACGCTCGCTACAGTTGTTGAAAGCGCTTGTTGAACGCTATATTAGTGATGGCCAGCCGGTTGGTTCGAGAGTGTTATCCAAAAATTCAGATCTGCAGTTAAGCCCCGCGACGATTCGCAACGTCATGGCTGATTTGGAGGATATGGGGTTGGTCAGCTCCCCGCATACTTCGGCGGGCCGGGTGCCGACAGTGAGCGGGTACCGCCTGTTTGTCGATTCACTGCTAACGGTAAAGCCGCTTAATGAGCAGGAATTAAGGCGGTTACACAATGGGTTGGCCGAACTGGATGATGCCAAGGAAGTAATCAACGTTGCATCGAAGTTGCTGTCAGATGTCTCACATATGGCAGGTGTGGTGACCCTGCCGCGGAGAGAAACGGTCAGTTTGAGGCATATCGAGTTTTTATCGCTATCCAACACCCGTGTTTTGGTTATATTCGTAACCGATGAACAAGAGGTGCACAATCAAATCATTCATACCTCCGGGCAGTTTTCATCAGCGGAATTACAACAGGCTAGCAACTATCTGAATTCGATCTATTCGGGGCGCAACCTTGCGGAAGTCAGGGAACTCGTGGTAAACGATTTACGCAAGGACCAGGAGCGGATGAACCGGGAAATGCTTAACGCAGTGGAAATGGCGCGACTCGCATTTGATCAGAATGAATCACAGGAAGATTACGTGTTGACCGGGGAAACCAATCTAATGGGTTTTTCCGAGTTGTCCGATATGGAAAGGCTGAAGCAACTGTTCGACGCATTCAGCCAGAAACGCAGCGTCATTCATTTGTTGGATCAATGTCTTAAAACGGAAGGCGTGCAAATCTTTATCGGCGAAGAATCCGGTTATCATGCGTTTGATCATTGCAGTCTGGTTACCTCCCCTTATTCCGTAAATGACGAAATCGTCGGTGTTCTCGGCGTGATTGGCCCGACCCGTATGGCCTACGAGAAAATCATACCTTATGTGGATGTCACGGCAAAATTATTAGGCGCAGCCTTGAATAATAAATCTTCAACCCCATTATAGCCTCATTGAATATTCGTGTTTTACCGGCGGTGGTTAATGCGATGCATTTTTTTACTTTAAAGATTATTCTGGAGCTATAAATGAGTAAAAAACAGGAATTACCGGAATCTCAGGCGGAAAGCGAGTCGCATGAAATTGTCGAGCAAATTCCCGAGGAGGAAAACGCCGAACTGCAGCAAGCGGAAATTGCCGAAGCCGAAGCTGCAACGAAACCGGCTGAGATTTCTATTGACGATTTGCAGCGGCAACTCGGCTTGGCCAAACAGAAAGCAGATGAAAATTGGGATAAAGCGGTACGCACCCAGGCGGAAATGGAGAATCTGCGAAGGAGAACGCAAAAAGATATTGAAAAAGCGCATAAGTATGCATTGGAAAATTTTGCCAGGGAAATGCTGACGGTGATAGACAGCTTGGAGCTGGGCATCAAGGCTTGTACCGGCGACAGTCCCGAAGTGGCTAAATTGAGGGAAGGCAGTGAGCTGACACTGAAACAGTTTGAATCGGTCTTTGCCAAATTCAACATCGAAGCGATTGATCCGATTGGGCAGCCGTTTAACCCTGAACACCACCAGGCTATGACATTGCAGCCTTCTGCAGAGTACGCTCCGAATACGGTGATAAATGTGTTTCAAAAGGGTTATTTGCTGAACGGGCGGTTAATTCGCCCGGCGATGGTGGTGGTTTCCAAAGCGGTGGAAGAGGAACAGCCCCAGAAAGAGAACCCACAGCCTTGAAATCGGAATTAACAGCCTTATATCGGTAACAAGTTCGAAATTTATATTTATCTATTAGATCTGGAGAATTCAATGGCAAAGATTATCGGAATCGACCTGGGGACAACCAACTCCTGCGTCGCGGTTTTGGAGCACGGCACTGCAAAAGTGATCGAAAACAGTGAAGGGGCGCGTACCACACCTTCGATTATCGCATTTACCGAAAGCGATGAGATATTGGTCGGCCAGTCTGCAAAGCGTCAGGCGGTAACAAACCCTAAAAACACGCTATTTGCAATCAAGCGTCTGATCGGCCGCCGTTTTAAGGATGATGCGGTGCAAAAAGACATTAAAATGGTGCCTTATAAAATTATCGAGGCGGAAAACGGCGATGCCTGGGTGGAGGTGCACGGCAAAAAAATGGCCGCGCCGGAGGTATCTGCCCGCGTATTAATGAAACTGAAAAGGGACGCGGAAGCCTATTTGGGCGAGGAAGTCAAGGAGGCGGTGATTACTGTGCCGGCCTATTTTAATGACTCCCAGCGTCAGGCGACCAAAGATGCCGGCCGCATTGCCGGACTCGATGTCAAGCGTATTATCAATGAGCCGACCGCCGCCGCATTAGCCTTCGGCATGGATAAACCGCAAGGCGAAGTGAAAATTGCCGTTTATGACTTGGGTGGCGGCACCTTCGATATTTCTATTATTGAAATTGCTGAAATCGAGGGAGAGCATCAGTTTGAAGTGTTGTCGACCAATGGCGATACTTTTTTGGGCGGTGAAGACTTTGATTTAAGGATTATCGACTATTTGGCCTCTGAATTTAAAAAAGAGAACGGTATCGATCTGCATAATGATCCTTTAGCTTTGCAGCGTTTGAAAGAAGCGGCTGAAAAAGCCAAGATCGAGTTGTCTTCGACGCAACAGACCGATGTCAATTTGCCTTATGTGACGGCCGATGCGTCGGGTCCCAAACACTTGAACGTCAAATTAACCCGTGCAAAGCTGGAATCGTTGGTTGAAGATCTGGTCGACCGGACCAAAGAACCGTGCCGGATTGCCTTGAAAGATGCCGGCCTGTCCGCATCGGACATCCATCATGTTATTTTGGTCGGCGGCCAAACCAGAATGCCGATGGTCCAGAAACTGGTTGAGGATTTCTTCGGCAAAGAGCCCCGCAAAGACGTTAACCCGGACGAAGCGGTGGCATTGGGCGCGGCAATTCAGGCCGGTGTCTTGGGCGGCGACGTAAAAGACATTCTGTTGTTGGATGTGACTCCGCTATCGTTGGGTATTGAGACGCTGGGCGGTGTCATGACCAAACTGATCGAGAAAAACACAACGATTCCGACCAATGCGTCGCAGATCTTTTCGACGGCTGACGATAACCAGACCGCGGTAACCGTGCACGTGCTGCAGGGTGAACGCGAAATGGCCTCCGGCAATAAATCACTGGGACGTTTTGATTTGACGGATATCCCGCCTGCGCCGCGCGGTATTCCTCAGATCGAAGTATCTTTTGATATCGATGCCAATGGCATCTTGAATGTGTCGGCAAAAGATAAAGCAACCGGTAAAGAGCAGTCGATTATTATTAAGGCCTCCAGTGGTTTATCGGACCAGGAAGTTGAACGCATGGTCAAAGATGCGGAAGCGCACGCCGATGAAGACCGTAAATTGAAAGAACTGGTTGCAGCCCGCAATCAAGCGGACGGGATGATCCATGCCACCGAAAAAACCATGCATGAATTGGCAGACCAAGTAGATGCCGACGAAAAAAGCAAGATCGAGGCGGCAATCTCCGAACTGAAGGAAGCGGTCAAAGGAGAAGACAAGGATGCCATTGAAGCCAAAACCAGTGCCTTGACCGAATTATCCGGTAAATTGGCCGAGCGTGTTTATGCCCAGAAAGCCGGTGCTGAAAGCGGTGGGGCGGAAGCGTCGGAAACTAAATCGGATTCCGCTTCCGGCGACGATGTCGTTGATGCCGAATTTGAAGAAGTCAAAGACGACAAAAAATAAACCATGATGTAATTGTCTCGCCCTCTCTTTCCAAATGATCGAGGCGTTGGACGGAAAGAGAGGGCGGGTAAAATAGATCGATTCCGCAGCAAATTTAATTTTACGACAACCGCCGCATAATGCCGGCGGTTCTTTACGTTATGGCAAAAGAAGATTTTTATAAGGTTCTCGGTGTAGATAGAAACGCCAGCGATGCTGAAATCAAGAAAAGTTATCGGCGCCTGGCTATGAAGTATCATCCCGACCGCAACAAGGACAATTCGCAGGAAGCCGAAAAGAAATTCAAGCAGGCCAAGGAAGCTTACGAGGTTTTATCGGATCAGCGGAAACGCGCCGCTTATGACCAGTTCGGTCATGCCGGCGTCGACTCGTCTATGGGCGGCGGGCCCGGAGGGTTTGGCGGAGCGGAGGGTTTTAGCGATATCTTCGGTGATGTTTTCGGTGATATCTTCGGCGGCGGCCGCCGCCGTGGCGGGGCTCAAAAAGGCTCCGACCTGCGCTACAATCTGGAATTATCGCTGGAGGAGGCCGTTGCCGGAACCGACGTGAAAATCCGTGTGCCGGTATTAACTACCTGCGATGAATGCGGCGGTTCCGGTGCTAAAAAAGGTTCCAGTCCGGTGACCTGTTCGACTTGTCAGGGACATGGGCAGGTCAGAATGCAGCAGGGCTTTTTTTCGGTGCAGCAAACCTGCCCCACTTGCCACGGTACCGGCAAACAGATTAAAGACCCTTGCCGCAAATGCCATGGTCAGGGCAGGGTGCAGGAAACCAAAACGCTGTCCGTCAAAGTTCCGGCCGGTGTCGATACCGGCGATCGCATTCGTCTTGCCGGCGAAGGCGAGGCCGGCGAGCGCGGTGGTCCTCCCGGTGATTTATATGTCGAAATGCACGTCAGCGAGCATGAGATTTTCATCCGCGATGGTGAAAATTTACACTGTGAAGTGCCGATCAGTTTTGCGACCGCCTGTCTGGGCGGTGAACTGCAGGTACCCACCCTGGACGGCAAAGTCAAATTAAAAATTCCACCGGAAACCCAAACCGGCAAGTTATTCCGGTTGCGCGGCAAAGGCGTCAAGCCGGTGCGCGGCGGCGGCGTCGGCGATTTATTATGCCGGGTGCGCATCGAAACACCGGTGAATCTGACCGGCGAGCAAAAAGAGTGGATTAGCAAGCTCGATGACTCGTTGACCGGCGGCGGTAAACACCACAGCCCCCAGGAGCATTCGTTCATGGACGGCGTGAAGAGTTTTTTCGATAAATTGACAGGATAATACAATGGTGCGTATTGCGGTGGTAGGCGCGACCGGGCGTATGGGCAAATGCCTGATTAATGCGGCGGTGCTGGCTCATAATGCCGAATTAACGGCCGCGGTGTCCCGCCCCGGTAGCTTGGCGGTCGGCAAGGATGCCGGGGAACTAGCGGGGATCAGCGATAGCGGCGTCAAGATCGTCGAAGACTTGGCCGCCGTGATCGACCGTTTCGACGTGTTGATTGATTTTACCCGCCCCGAGCCGTCGATGGCCTATATTGAAACTTGCCGGCAGGCGGGCAAAAGCGTGGTGATCGGCACCACCGGCTATAGTGACGAGCAGCGCGCAACGATTGCCGAAGCGGCCCGGGATGTGCCGATCGTCCTGGCGCCCAACATGAGCGTCGGCGTCAATTTGTCGCTGAAATTGCTGGAGATGACCGCGAAAGTGATGGGCGAATACACCGACATCGAGGTGATCGAAGTGCATCATCGCCACAAAGTGGACGCCCCTTCCGGCACCGCGTTGCGCATGGGCGAAGTGGTGGCGGATACGCTGGGCCGCAATTTAAGAGATTGTGCGGTATACGGCAGGGAGGGCGATACCGGTGAACGGGACCGCAAAACCATCGGCTTTTCGACGATACGCGCCGGCGATATCGTCGGCGAACATACGGTGATGTTTGCCGACGAAGGCGAGCGGGTGGAAATCACCCACAAGGCGACCAGCCGCATGACCTTCGCCAACGGCGCGGTCAGGGCTGCAATGTGGCTCGCCGGCAAACCCAATGCGCTCTATGATATGCAGGATGTGTTGGGGTTGAAGTAAATATTGAAACTCTTTTCAGCAATAATCATGGTTTTTTGATTGACGGCCGCCGGCGTACGAAAATTTCAAAACGTTAAGCCGCCATTCGGTGTACCAAGCGGTGTCCTGCAGGGAAATTGGTTGATATCCGAAGCAAGATGGACTCTACGTTGACGCCATACTATGGAAAAGTCGATTATTTATTATGCCGCTATTACTGAACGAACCCGTCGCCACACTGAAAATGCAGAGTAAGATAAATTAAATTTGTTGGTGACCTGGCCGTCAATATTTCGTAAAATTAACGGGTTATTATTTTACAGCAACGGGAAGAGCCCAAGCGGGCTCCTCCCGTTTTGTACATTTGAGGTGGTGAATTTTGAATAAACCTGCATTGCTGGTGTTGGAAGACGGGACGGTTTTTAAAGGCATATCGATCGGGGTTGACGGTTGTTCGGCCGGGGAGGTGGTATTCAATACGTCGCTGACCGGCTATCAGGAAATTTTGAGTGATCCCTCTTATGCCCGGCAGATTGTCACGCTGACTTATCCGCATATCGGCAATGTCGGCACCACACCGGAAGACGACGAGTCCGCCGGTGTCTATGCCGCCGGTTTGGTGATCCGCGATCTGCCTTTGTTGGCCAGCAATTGGCGTAACGAAAAGTCCTTGCCGCACTATCTGCAAGCGCAGCGCGTGGTGGCGATTGCCGATATCGACACCCGTAAATTGACCCGCCTATTGCGGGATAAAGGCGCGCAACGCGGCTGTATCATGGCCGGAGAGACTGTTGACGGACAGGCGGCAAAAGCGGCTATCGAACAATTCCCCGGACTGAAAGGCATGGATCTCGCCAGGGAAGTGACCGTTGCTGAAAGTTATGAATGGACCGAAACTATTTGGGACTTGCAAGCGGGGCATCGTACTGCGCAAAATTTGCATAAACATGTCGTTGCCTATGATTTCGGTGTGAAACGCAATATTTTGCGGCTGCTGGCCAATCGCGGCTGCCGCGTTACCGTGGTGCCCGCCACGACGACGGCGACGCAGGTGCTGGCGATGCATCCGGACGGGGTGTTTTTGTCCAACGGGCCGGGTGATCCCGAGCCTTGTACTTATGCGATCGAAGCTATTCAGACCATTTTGGCGGAGAAAATACCGGTTTTCGGAATTTGTCTCGGGCATCAGTTGTTAGCGCTGGCCAGCGGCGCCAAAACGGTCAAAATGAAATTCGGCCATCACGGCGCGAACCATCCGGTACAGGAGAAAGCAACCGGGAGGGTGATGATCAGCAGTCAAAATCACGGTTTTGCCGTCGACGAGGCGACCTTGCCGGCTAATTTACAGGCCACTTTTCATTCGTTGTTCGACGGCAGCCTGCAGGGTATCGAGCGTACCGATTGTCCGGCCATGGGTTTTCAAGGGCATCCGGAAGCCAGTCCCGGTCCGCATGACGTGGCCTTTCTGTTCGACCGCTTTGTCGAAACGATGCCATAGGCTGAATTAGTACATGGCTTACAATTTGGGTGCGAGCGGACGCAACGGTTTGCTCCCTTGTTATCTCGATGGATTAATCTAATCCACTCAATAGGATTTATATCTTCATATGCCGAAAAGAACAGACATAAAATCGATTTTATTACTCGGCGCGGGGCCGATTGTGATCGGTCAGGCCTGCGAGTTTGACTACTCCGGAACCCAGGCGTGTAAGGCGTTGCGTGAAGAGGGTTTTCGCATTATTTTGGTCAATTCCAATCCGGCCACGATCATGACCGATCCGGATACCGCCGATGCAATCTATATCGAACCGATCGACTGGCAGACCGTCGCTAAAATTATTGAAAAAGAGCGTCCGGATGCGCTGCTGCCGACCATGGGCGGTCAAACCGCGCTGAATTGCGCGCTGGACCTGCATCATCACGGCATTCTGGAAAAGTTTCAGGTGGAGATGATCGGTGCAACCAAGGAAGCGATTGACAAAGCCGAGGATCGTGAGCTGTTCAGAAAAGCGATGATCAAAATTGGTTTCGAGGTTCCGAAGTCATCGACTGCGCACTCACTGGAAGAGGCGTTGCAAGCGCAACAGGAAGTAGGTTACCCGGTGATTATCCGGCCTTCGTTTACGATGGGCGGTAGCGGCGGAGGCATTGCCTATAACAAAGAGGAATTTATCGAGATCTGTGAGCGGGGATTGGAGCTGTCGCCGACCCATGAGTTACTGATTGAGGAATCGGTGCTCGGCTGGAAAGAATATGAGATGGAAGTGGTGCGCGACCGCAACGACAATTGCATTATCGTCTGCTCCATTGAGAATTTCGACCCCATGGGCGTGCACACCGGCGATTCGATTACCGTTGCGCCGGCGCAGACCCTGACCGACAAGGAATATCAGATTCTGCGTAACGTTTCGCTGGCAGTGTTGCGCGAGATCGGCGTTGATACCGGCGGTTCCAATGTGCAGGTGGCGATCAATCCGCATAACGGGCGGCTGGTGGTCATTGAAATGAATCCGCGTGTGTCCCGTTCTTCGGCGCTGGCTTCCAAGGCGACGGGGTTTCCCATTGCCAAGGTGGCGGCCAAATTGGCGGTGGGTTATACGCTGGATGAGTTACAAAATGAAATTACCGGCGGTGCGACGCCGGCTTCCTTTGAACCGAGCATTGATTACGTGGTCACCAAGGTGCCGCGCTTTACCTTTGAGAAATTCCCGCAGGCGGATGATCGTTTGACTACCCAAATGAAATCGGTCGGCGAGGTAATGGCGATCGGCCGCACCTTTCAGGAGTCATTGCAAAAGGCATTGCGCGGCTTGGAGATCGGTGTCAGCGGTTTGGACCGGGTGGTCGATCTCGAGCAGGAGGATGCCCATGAAATTATGCAGCGCGAAATGCGGCATCCCGGTCCGGAACGATTATGGTATGTCGCCGATGCGTTTCGCAGCGGCATGTCGTTGCAGGAAATTCATGAAGCGAGCAATATCGATCCCTGGTTTTTAGCGCAGATCGAGGACTTGGTGCAAACTGAAATGTCGTTGGCGACAAAAACCCTGGCAACGTTAAAAAAGGATGAGCTGTTCAGGTTGAAACGCAAGGGCTTTGCCGATGCCCGCCTGGCCGAATTGCTCGATACCACCGAATCGGAAGTGCGCAATGTACGCCATAAGCATCACA
This sequence comes from Methylococcaceae bacterium, assembly GCA_050303615.1. Taxonomy (GTDB): domain Bacteria; phylum Pseudomonadota; class Gammaproteobacteria; order Methylococcales; family Methylomonadaceae; genus CAZDXJ01. The sequence continues at coordinate 15,784 of JBNLCC010000045.1, forward strand.
TCCGCCCGATTTATAAACGCATCGATTCCTGTGCCGCGGAATTTTCCTCCGATACCGCCTATTTGTATTCCAGTTATGAAGAGGAATGCGAGGCTCGTGTTTCCGACAGGGAAAAAATCATTATTTTAGGCGGCGGTCCGAATCGTATCGGTCAGGGGATCGAATTTGACTATTGTTGTGTGCATGCGGCCTTGGCATTGCGTGACGACGGTTTTGAAACGATTATGATTAACTGTAATCCGGAAACGGTATCGACGGATTTCGATACTTCCGATCGTTTGTATTTCGAGCCGTTGACTCTGGAGGATGTGCTGGAGGTTATCGCTCTGGAGCAACCCAAAGGCGTGATCGTACAATATGGCGGGCAAACGCCGCTGAAACTGGCCAGGGCATTGGAAGCGGCCGGTGCGCCGATTATCGGCACTTCGCCGGACTCGATCGATTTGGCCGAGGACCGGGAGCGGTTCCAGAAGTTGATTGAGCGGCTTGGCTTGCGCCAGCCGCCCAATGCCACCGCCCGTTCGACGGAGGAAGCGGTGAATCTGGCCCGTGAGTTAGGCTATCCGCTGGTGGTTCGGCCTTCCTATGTGTTGGGCGGCAGGGCGATGGAAATTGTGTTTAATGAAGAAGGTTTACGCCGCTATATGAAGGAAGCGGTCAGTGTTTCCAACGAATCGCCGGTACTGTTGGACCGTTATCTTAACGATGCGGTGGAAATGGATGTGGATGCGATCTATGACGGTGAACGGATTTTGATCGGCGGCTTGATGGAGCATATTGAACAGGCTGGTGTGCATTCCGGTGATTCGGCCTGTTCCATTCCGCCTTACGGATTGGCACCGGCCATTCAAGATCAACTGCGCGAACAGGTGGCAAAAATGGCCGAAGCTTTGGGTGTTGTCGGCCTGATGAATACTCAGTTCGCCATTCAGGGTGAAGACGTTTATGTGCTTGAAGTAAACCCCAGGGCATCGCGTACCGCCCCGTTTGTATCCAAAGCCACCGGTTACCCTCTGGCAAAAATAGCGGCGCGCTGTATGGTCGGCAGGTCACTAGCTGAGCAAGGCGTTACCAAAGAGCGGATTCCGAAGTACTATTCAGTTAAGGAAGCGGTTTTTCCGTTTATTAAATTTCCCGGTGTCGATCCGTTACTAGGGCCGGAAATGAAATCAACGGGCGAGGTGATGGGGGTCGGCGCAACGTTTGGCGAAGCATTTGCCAAATCGCAGCGCGCTGCGGGCATCGATTTGAGCAAGAGCGGCAAGGTATTGATGAGTATTCGCGATGCGGATAAATCAAAGATGCCGGAAATCGCCCGAATGCTGGTTGAAAAAGGTTATGCTATCGTGGCAACGCAGGGTACCGCAAAAGTTTTACAGGATGCCGGCATTGCTTGTGAAGTTGTCTACAAAGTAAACGAAGGCCGGCCTAATACGGTGGATATGATCAAAAATGATCAAATTCAGTTGATTATCAACACCACCGAGGATAAAAAAGCGGTATCGGATTCGTTCACAATGCGCAGGGAGGCTTTGCAGCACAGGGTGACTTACTATACCACTATTGCCGGCGCCAGAGCTGCTTGCTATGCCTTGGGGGAACTTGAGGCCGGCGACGTAAATAATCTGCATGATCTACATGAAAGTTTGAATAGTTGACAAAGAATATGTAAAGATGACGTAAAACAATCTTTTTATGTACGAGTTCTGACGTCATTAAAACAGCAAAATTTTGGAGTAGTAAATGAATAAAATACCTCTCACTGTTGCAGGAGCCGAGAAACTGCGTGAGGAACTGCAAGAATTAAAAACAGTGGTGCGCCCCCGTATAATTGCTGCAATTGCCGAGGCAAGAGAACATGGCGATCTCAAGGAAAATGCCGAATATCATGCTGCCCGCGAACAGCAAAGTTTTGCTGAAGGACGTATTGCGGATATCGAAGCGAAACTGTCCAATGCGCAGATTATCGATGTAACTAAGTTGGATGCGGGGGGGAAAGTTGTGTTCGGCGCAACTGTCAAGTTGGAGAATATTGAAACCGAGGAAGTAGTTACTTACCAGATAGTAGGCGACGATGAAGCGGATATTAAAGAAGGGCGAATTTCCATCGGTTCACCGATCGCGCGGGCATTAATCGGCAAGGAACAGGAAGATGTCGTAGTTGTTAAGGCCCCGGGCGGGGATATCGAATATGAAATTTTGGAAGTGCAGTATATTTAAAGTGAATGGGTGGAATTTTGTCAGACTGTGGTTGCGGTATTGCCTGATGTCGATCAGGCATTGGATGAGAACTGATTATGATGTGCTTAAAGTTAATGAATTTCAGCTCATACTATAAAGGTGGGCATAACCTGTTTACAGCCCACCTTGAACGCCGCTAAAGCCGGCGAACTTTATTTATTCGGATTTTGCCTGTAAATAATTAGTATTTTTCCGATACTTTGGATAAATTCCGCAGAGCATTTGGAACAGATGTCATTGCTGATCTGTTTCCGGTCGTCACGGTTATCGGATTGAATTTTAATTTTGATCAGCTCGTGGCTATCAAGAGCCAATTCGATTTCCGCTATAACGTTTTCCGTTAAACCGGCTTGTCCGATCATAATCACCGGCTTTAAAGCATGGGCTTGAGCCCGCAGCTTTTTCCGCTCTTCTTGAGTCACAACTGTTACCTTGATAAAAGCTGATAATTTTACACTAAATTAATTTAAATAACCGAAATGAGTCGAAGCAAAAGCAGTCACCGCTGGCTGCAGGAACATTTTCAGGATGAATATGTCAAACAAGCACAAGCCAAGGGCTATCGTTCCCGTGCAGTGTTTAAATTGATGGAAATTCAGCAGAAAGACAAGCTGCTAAAACCGGGAATGAATATCGTTGATTTGGGTGCGGCGCCGGGCGGTTGGTCGGAATTTACCAGGTCAGTGCTGTCAAAAAGCGATAAATTGATTGCTTTGGATATATTGCCGATGGAGAGTATTCCCGGTGTGGAATTTATTCAGGGTGATTTTAGGGAAAACGACGTTTTGGACCGGCTGTACGATATCCTTGACGGCGCGCCGATCAATGTGGTGTTATCCGACATGGCGCCGAATATTACCGGCAACAAGGAGGTTGACCAGCCGCAGTCGATTTATTTGGCCGAATTGGCGCTAGATACCGCGCGATCTGTATTGGTCCAAGGCGGTTCGTTGCTGGTCAAGGTATTTCAAGGCGAAGGTTTTGATGCCTATCTCCGGCAAGTACGGCAATCGTTTGCCTCTGTGGTCATTAGAAAGCCCAAAGCATCTCGGCCTCGCAGCAACGAGGTTTATATTTTAGGCAAAAGGTTTAAATAATATTTACAACCCATATATATATAGGAAATAGGGGTTTTCCGGGATGTGACACACGATAAGCGTCAATCGGTGTATAATTTCCTACAATTAGCGGTAAAACTCAGGTATGATAATTCCTGATAAATTTACTCAGAATTTTGTTAAGTCAAGGGCCGTTCCGGTCGGGGGCGTGTAATTTGAGCGATATGGTTAAAAATATAATTCTTTGGGTTGTCATAGCTGTTGTGCTGATGTCCGTTTTCAATAATTTCGGGCCGCGCAAATTCACTGATAACTCAATGTCTTATTCTCAGTTCATTGAATCAGTCAAATTCGGGCAGGTTCAGCAGGTTGAAATTAACGAGAATAAAATCAAGGGCAAGATGCAAAACGGCGAGGTGTTCAGCACTTATGCGCCTAATGATCCGCATCTGGTGGACGACCTGCTCGAGCATGGGGTTGAGATTAAGGCGCGTCCTCCTGAAGAGCAGTCTCTATTAATGCAAATCTTTATATCCTGGTTTCCGATGCTGTTGTTGATTGGGATCTGGATATTCTTTATGCGCCAGATGCAGGGCGGCGGTGCCGGCGGCCGAGGGGCGATGACTTTTGGGAAAAGCAAAGCCCGATTGCTGGAAGAAGACCAGATCAAAGTTACATTTGATGATGTGGCCGGTGTCGAAGAAGCGAAAGAGGAAGTCGAGGAAATGGTCGATTTTCTGAAGGATCCCGCTAAATATCAAAAGTTGGGCGGCAAAATCCCGCGCGGCGCGTTGATGGTTGGCCCGCCGGGTACCGGTAAGACATTGCTGGCCAGAGCCATTGCCGGCGAAGCAAAAGTGCCTTTCTTTACGATATCCGGTTCCGATTTCGTTGAAATGTTCGTAGGTGTCGGTGCGTCTCGGGTTCGGGACATGTTTGAGCAGGCTAAAAAACACGCACCTTGCATCATCTTTATCGACGAGATTGATGCGGTCGGCCGGCAGAGAGGCGCCGGTTTAGGCGGTGGTCACGATGAACGCGAACAGACTTTAAATCAATTGCTGGTTGAAATGGACGGTTTCGAAGGTAACGAAGGGATTATCGTGATAGCGGCTACCAACAGACCGGACGTGCTTGACAAAGCATTACTGCGGCCGGGTCGTTTCGATCGCCAGGTAACAGTGGGCTTGCCTGATATTAAAGGCAGAGAGCAGATTTTGAAAGTGCACATGAAAAAAGTACCGGCTGCCGATGATGTCATAATTAAATATATTGCCCAAGGTACGCCCGGTTTTTCGGGGGCGGATTTGGCAAATCTGGTCAATGAGGCTGCGTTATTTGCCGCAAGAAGCAGCAAGCGCTTGGTCAGTATGGTTGATTTGGAAAAAGCCAAAGACAAATTGATCATGGGTACCGAAAAACGGTCTATGGTGATGAGTGACGAGGAAAAGAAACTGACTGCATATCACGAGGCCGGCCATGCCATTGTCGGCCGTATAGTGCCCTCCCATGACCCTGTTTATAAGGTCAGCATCATGCCGAGGGGGCGGGCTTTAGGGGTAACGATGTTTCTTCCCGAAAGAGATCAGTATAGTGCCAGCAAGGAAAAACTGGACAGCATGATTTCGAGCCTGTATGGGGGCCGTATTGCCGAACAGATGGTTTTCGGTTGGGAGAATGTTACAACCGGTGCGCAGAACGATATAGAGCGTGCTACCGAAATGGCAAGGAGTATGGTTACCAAATGGGGTCTGTCGGAACGTTTAGGGCCTTTGGCTTATAGTGAAGAGGAAGGGGAAGTGTTTTTGGGGCGGTCAGTGACCCAGCACAAATCGGTCTCTGAAGAAACCGCGCATACCATTGATGAAGAGATTCGCTCGGTGATTGATCGCAATTATGAAAGGGCGGAAAAAATCCTCAAGGAAAACGAAGATATCCTGCATGCCATGGCGGCAGCGTTGATGAAGTATGAAACCATCGATAAATATCAGTTGGATGACCTGATGGACCGCAAGCCTGTCAGGGACCCGCAGGGATGGGATGATACACCGCCACCCAAAGGCGGAGAAAAAGCGGATAAACAAAGTTCTGTGGACAAGAAAAAGTCTGACAGTCCGATTGGGAGTCCCGCAGGGCAGCATTGATCAATACCGCACGGTAAAAAGGGAGAAGCATCGCTTCTCCCTTTTTTTATGTTCGATCCGGCTGTTTGGCCGTCAATGAAATTTGAATGTTCCACAAAGGAGGTAGTATTAATGTGGTGCGGAACATTAAGTCGGAGTAGTGATTTAATAATGGTAAATTGCCTGCTATTATTTCCCCGTTATTGATCGTTAATTTAGGATGAATAAAGGACAGCGAAGATGAAAAAAAAATATTTTGGAACTGACGGGATTCGAGGCAAAGTAGGCGAATATCCGATCACTGCGGATTTTTTATTAAAACTCGGCTGGGCAACCGGCAGGGTTTTTGCCAACGAGGGGAACGGCTTCGTTTTAGTAGGGAAGGACACCCGTATTTCCGGTTACATGTTTGAGTCGGCCCTGGAGGCGGGGCTGGCGGCGGCAGGTGTCGATACCCATTTATTGGGCCCAATGCCGACACCCGGTATCGCCTATCTGACCAGAACGTTGCGAGCGCAGGCCGGGATCGTAATCAGTGCTTCCCATAATCCTTTTTATGACAACGGTATCAAGTTTTTTTCGGTCGCGGGGACGAAGTTACCGGACGATAAGGAGCTTCAGATAGAGCGGTATTTGGATTCACCGATGACTACTGTGGAGTCGGTCGATTTAGGCAAAGCAAAACGACTGTTTGATGCAGCGGGGCGCTATATTGAATTTTGCAAAGGCACGATTCCAGCCGGCTTGGATTTTAACGGCATGAGGATCGTTGTTGATTGTGCTAACGGTTCGACTTATCATATCGCGCCGCACGTTTTTAGCGAAGTGGGTGCGGAAGTGGTTCCGATCGGTGTTGAACCCAATGGCTTGAACATTAATGAGGAATGCGGAGCGACCAAACCGGAGAAATTGGTGCAGACGGTATTGGAGTACCGTGCCGATCTGGGCATTGCACTGGATGGCGACGGTGACCGCGTGATAATGGTTGACCATAAAGGCAATGTGGTGGATGGCGACGAATTGATGTACATCATTGCTAAATCCAAATTGCAGGATGGCGCAGAAATCGGTCCAGTTGTCGGGACATTAATGACTAATCTGGGTATGGAGCATGCGTTAAACAAGCTGGGGGTCAGGTTGCTCCGCGCCAATGTTGGGGACCGTTTTGTCATGGAAATGTTGGCTGAGCATAAGGGAATATTGGGCGGCGAGAATTCAGGGCATATCATCTGTCTGGACAAAACGACCACCGGTGACGGTATTGTTGCCGCGCTACAGGTATTGGCGGAAATTCATCGTAGCGGCAAGAGTTTGCACGAATTAAAATCCGCCATGAGTAAATATCCGCAAATTCTGGTTAATATAAGGACCAATAAAAAAGTCAACCCGGATCAGATAAAGCCGGTACAAGAGGCCAAAAAGAATATAGAGCATAAGCTGGGCGATAACGGAAGAGTATTGTTGCGCGCGTCGGGGACGGAACCACTAATTCGGGTGATGGTCGAAGGCGCGGACGAGAAGTTGGTAAAAAATTATGCGGATGAATTGGCCGAAACCGTCAGAAAGGCATTAGCCGCTTGATATAAGCCAAATTAATCGTTATCATTACCTATTTTATCTCGGAGCGGATCTATGCGTAGGCCTCTTGTTGTTGGCAATTGGAAAATGAATGGGACTTTGGCAAGTTCCAATGAGCTTGTCGGGGCAATAAAAGCCGGTATGAAAGCAATTGATGCCGATATAGCCGTCTGTGTCCCTTTTGTGTATCTGGATAACGTCAGCAAGCAACTTGCCAGCAGTTCGCTGGCACTAGGTTCTCAAAACGTTGCTGATCAGTCTTCGGGGGCATATACCGGAGAAGTCTCTGCGGCAATGCTCAAAGAATTTAATTGCAGCTATGCTATTGTTGGGCATTCCGAGCGCCGGAGTTATTACGGAGACACTAATGAATCGGTGGCGGCGCGCTATTGCCAAGCTATCGAACAGCAAATCCTTCCGATTTTATGCGTTGGTGAAACGCTGGAGCAGAGAGAGCAGGGAAAGACTTTCAACGTGATCGATGAACAATTGGACGCGGTGATCGAAATGGCAGGTATCGATTCGTTTGCAAATGCGGTTATTGCCTATGAGCCCGTTTGGGCTATCGGCACCGGGAAAACGGCAACGGACGAGCAGGCTCAGGAAGTTCATCAGTATATTCGCCAGCGTTTAGCTGAAAAAAATGCCGATATAGCCGCAAATTTGCGGATTTTATATGGCGGCAGTGTCAAACCGGATAATGCACAGGGACTGTTTGCCATGCCGGATATTGACGGCGGGTTAATCGGCGGCGCGTCATTGGATGCAGCCTCCTTTTTAGCAATCTATCATGCTACATAACGTATTCCGTTTTCTATGTATCAAATATTAACTATAATACAAGTGCTGTTTGGTTTAGGCGTCATCGGTTTGGTGCTGATGCAGCAGGGCAAGGGTGCTGACGCGGGGGCGGCTTTTGGTAGCGGCAGTTCCGGTACCGTTTTCGGAGCACAGGGATCGGCATCGTTTCTTTCCCGTGCTACCGCAATTTTTGCGATAATTTTTTTCTCATCCAGTTTAGGCTTGGCTGTACTGAGCGGATATACCGAAAAAGCACCGGATTTGATGGATATGCCGGATATTGAAGAGCCTATGGCGGATATGCCGCTGGACAGCGATGGCGGGCCGATCTCAGTCCCTTCAATTTCCCAACAACAAGCGGCTGAAGAAATGCCGATTGCTACTGAAACTGCAGGTGAAGATGTGCCTGAAATGGTAGAAACGACGGAAGTTGTAATCGAACAACCGATACAGGAACAGCAAGTACCGGTCGAAGATCAACCTGCAGAAAATTAATCTGGCCGCTGGGATGGATATCAATTTACGTTTCAAATTAGCCGATGTGGTGGAATTGGTAGACACGCTATCTTGAGGGGGTAGTGACGCAAGTCGTGCCGGTTCAAATCCGGCCATCGGCACCATAACAAAGTCCGGGTAAGTCCGGAAAAGACCAGAAAGCCCAAAGTTTACAAGACCTTGGGCTTTTTTTGTGTCCGATAGTGTCCGAGAAAAACCGTTGACATCCAGCTATATTTGACGGTACTTTTGACGGTACCTGAGAGAGGGTTTTAAAAAGTACCGTCAAAATGCGCTGTAAGCCACGAATAGCAAGGCATACAGGGTTTCGCTGGGATTTATCTATGCCTTTAACCAACACCGCTATAAAAAACGCAAAATCGAAAGAAAAGCAATATAAGCTCGCCGATGAAAAAGGCATGTATTTGCTTGTTAAACCCAATGGCAGCAAGTATTTTA
>JBNLCC010000046.1:0-43555 GCA_050303615.1 Methylococcaceae bacterium
TGTTTTCAATGTAGCTCAGCGCAAAACTGTGCCGGTTGCCGCTCAGCACATCGCCGAGGTTGTAAATATCGGCCCGGTTGGCAAGCATGTCGGGAATCTTAAACACTTCGCCCGACTCGGTGTAAGGATTGCCGGCCATGACCACGCAGAACTTCTTACCGCGCAGATCATAAGTGCGGGCGCCGCCCCGCCAGACCCCTTCAATACGTCGCGAACCGTCACACAGCGAAATGAATTTTTGCAGGAATTCGGCATGGGTATGTTGAATGTCGTCCAGATACAGCATCACGTTATTACCCATTTCCAACGCCAGATTGAGTTTTTCCAGTTCCTGAACAGCGGTGGCGTTGGAGGCTTGCGCCGGATCCAGCGAACAGACCCCCCTGTCCCAGGGCCGGACAGTTGATTTTCATAAACACCAGACCCTGCCGGTGGGCGATATATTCCATCAACGTGGTTTTACCGTAGCCGGGCGGCGATATCAACAGCAGCAGCCCCATCAGATCGGTGCGCTTGCTGCTGCCGGCGCTGCCCATTTGTTTAGCCAGATTGTCCCCGATTATCGGCAGATACACGTCGTTGATCAGCCGGTTGCGAACAAAGGAGCTGAGCGGTTCAGTCCGGTATTGCTGCGGGCGCATTAGCTCGCGCTGTTGTTCGGTCAGTTGCTGACGGCGCTGCTGATAACGGACGAACGCCGGCTTGACGACGTTGCGGTGATGCTGCAAACGGGCGTCGAATTCATCGATGCTGAGTGGTAACTGCCCCTTCCGGATACGCGGGTGCTCTCCGGTCAGGCCCGTGACCAGGATGTCGGTATTGATGTCGCTGATTTGCCGTTCGATCAGCGAACCGGCCAGCAGCGCCTCGCGCTTTTCCGGCAATATCTCCCGTTCCTTCCACAAATGGGTGACGCATAGAATCTGACAGTCGTCAATCGTGATATAGATGGGAAATTCCTCGCGGTCCCGCACCAGCACCTGCAGCACCGCCACGTCGCCGTTTATAATCTCCGCCTGCAGCGGTATGCCGGTTGTGGTGCATGATTGATGCAACGCATTAAACAACAAATTGACAGTCATCTCATTATTCATCGTTTACTCCTTTTAACAAGCGTTACAAAAACAATAAAGCATACCCCATATTATGTCAAGACATAATATGGGGTATTTGGATCTCGTTCAGTAGCTTTGCTAACAGTGGAAGTAGAAGTATCGGCGCGCTGTCTTTCTAATATGCAACCGCCAAATGTTCGCACCTATTCCACTACCGAACGCGACGCTTCATCAACCTTCATACTTATATTCGATCCGGCGCACCAACTGGCTATATTGGCTCTTGTTGATTTCTCCCCGGCGATAGCGCTCCTTTAGCGCCCGCAGTTCCATATCCCTTTTGGTTTTCAGCTGATGCACCCGCTGCTTGTAGTCCGCTTTTGAAATCCTGCCGGCCTTATACCACTGCTTTAACCGGGCGATAGTCACCGGACTGGATTGTGTCGCCGGTTTGGCGGCAGTGTTCGGAGGTGACGCGTTTTTTGATGCAGCCTGCTCCGGATTTTCGGTGGCAGGCGTTAATTTCACCAACAGGTTCGGTGCGTCTTTTGGTGACAACGTCGCTTTGTAGGAAACAAAACCCGGTTTGCGTATTTCGATTTGCATCTCTTCAATCACGGTAACCTGCATCGGCGTTTCACCAATTTCAACATCATCCATCAGAATGACCGCATCACTGGGTTTACTGGCTATCAGAATATCGGCGGGTGAAGAACTATCGCATCCGCTCAACGCCAGGGTCAACGGTAATAGGAGAATCAAAAAAACAGCCATAGCGGATTCCTCGCCTGAAATGGTATTGAGAGCTACAACGTATTGTCAGATCGTTCTTTCCCTGTCGTTGGCAATAATATAGATCCGCCGACCGGCAAAAGCGGGTTGCTTGACTTTGTTATAGGCCAATCACAACTATAGCAACATTGCCGAATTATTTGAAATATAGGGCAGCCCGAGTACCGCTGATGGCGTACTCCATGTTAAGCTATCCGCCAGGCATTGCATTGGTAAAATTTCTGCGATAGTTCCCTGTTTTTCTGATGAATGACAAATTAAACCGATCCGCACATGAAAAAAATACTGGTAACCGGAGCGACCGGACAGATCGGCTCTGAATTGGTACCGGTCCTGCGCCGGCTTTACGGTGAGGACAACGTCGTCGCAGCCGGCCATAAAAAACTGCCTGGCAACGAATTACTCAATACCGGTCCGTTTTGCTTTCTGGATGTGCGCGATAAGCAGCAGCTTCAAGGAATAGTCACCGGGAAACGCATCACTCACATAATTCATCTGGCGTCGCTGCTGTCCGCCGTCGCCGAGGACAATCCGCAACTGGCCTGGGATATTAATATGAATGGCTTGCTTAATGTGCTGGAAGTCGCCCGCGAATGCCGATGCGGATTGTTTTTTCCCAGTTCAATCGGTGCGTTTGGCCCCGGCACGCCGCCGGTCGATACCCCGCAAGTCACTATTCAGCGGCCCAATACCATGTACGGCATAACCAAACTTTCCGGTGAACTGCTGTGCGATTATTACCATCAGAGATACGGCATCGACACCCGCGGTTTAAGGTTTCCCGGGCTGATTTCCTACAAAACCCCGCCCGGCGGCGGCACCACCGATTATGCGGTGGATATTTTTTATGCCGCGATTAAAGAGCGGCATTATCGCTGTTTTTTAAAACCAGACTCCCGGCTGGATATGATGTACATGCCGGATGCGCTCAGGGCGATTGTCGAACTGCTGCAAGCGGATGGCGGTAAATTGATTCATCGCAATGCCTACAATGTGACCGCCGTCAGTTTTTCGCCGCAGCAAATTGCCGATGCCATCCGCGAACATATTCCCGGCTTCAGTATCAGCTATCAGGTCGATCCGGTCAGACAGGCCATAGCCGATTCCTGGCCGCGCCATATGGACGACCGCGCTGCACAAATTGAATGGGGTTGGCACGCAAAATATAGTTTAAGCGATATCGTTAAGGATATGTTGCAGCATTTGTCGGACGGCAACGAAATACCGGACTGACGCGATACTCAACGCAAGATGACAGCGCGTTGCAGCGCCGGTATTTGCTTATCTCGACGGACAGTTAACGCTACTCAAAGAGGCCCACTATGTCATTGTCACAAGTTGAAGATCTGTTAACCGATAAACTCGCTGAATTGAAAGCCGAAGGCAGCCTGAAAGGACAGGAACATGTGGTGACTGCGGTCAAGCCGCCCGCCCACGGCTACGGCCCCCGCTATGTTCTACGCGACTATGGGGACCGGGCGTTTTTAAGGATGAATTCCAATTCCTACCTCGGGCTTGACGTCAATCCGCGGGTCATCAGTGCCGATGCCGAGGCTGCAGAAAAGTTCGGTACCGGACCGGGTGCCGTGCGGTTCATCAGCGGCACCTTTCAAGTACATACCGATCTGGAACAGAAACTCGCCGCATTCCATCAGCGGGAATCCGCACTGCTGGTCAGCGCTGCCTATGCCGCCGTCATGGGCGTACTGCCGCAATTGATTACCGAGCAGACCTTAGTGATCAGCGATGCTCTGAATCATAACTGCATTATCAATGCGATACGCTTATCCCGGCCTGCCGGTAAAGCGATTTACCCGCATCTTGACATGCGGCAATTGGAAGACATTCTGCAATCCTACCAGGGCAGGGTAAGACGCGTTTGCGTGGTTACCGACGGCATATTCAGCATGCGCGGTGATCATGCTCCTTTAGACAAAATCAATAAAATTTGCCGGCGTTATCAAACCGCCTATCCGGAAGGCATTATTCTGATCGTCGATGATTCGCACGGCGTCGGCGCCTTTGGCGCCAATGGCCGCGGCACCGAAGAATATACCGGGGGCAGGGCAGATATTTTAATCGCGACACTGGGTAAGGCGATCGGCGTCAACGGCGGCTACGTGGCTTCCAGCTCAACAGTTATCGATTATCTGCGGGAAACATCGCCGTTTTATGTTTATTCCAACCCGATCACCCCGGCCGAAGCGGCGGCGGCAATCAAAGCGGTAACTATTATCGACAGCCCGACCGGCTCGCATCTGCTCGGCAAGTTGCGCCGCTTGACCCTTAAACTGGCCGAAGGCCTGGTAGCCCAAGGCTATGAAACATTGCCCGGCGAACACCCCATTGTGCCGATTTTGATTAGGGATACCGCTAAAACATCAGCCTTGGTACAACATTTTTTTTCCCGAAACATCCTCGTTACCGGTCTTAATTTTCCGGTGGTCCCGAAAGGCGACCAGGAAATCAGGCTGCAGGTTTCTGCCGGCCACACCGAATTGGATATCGATTATGTATTACAGGTGCTGGCTGATTTTGAACGATGACCGACAACGTACCGCCGGCTGTAATCGGTCAAAAGGCTCCATTGCTCTCGGTTACACAATGGGTTCAAGGTGAAGCAACCAATTTCGATCAATTATATGGCAGGGTTGTTCTGGTTGAAGTCTTTCAAGTTAACTGTCCGGGTTGCTTTTTATACAGCCTGCCGCAGGCGGTTGATTTATACCGGCGCTATGCCGCAGAGGGGCTGGCGGTGCTAGGCGTTGCCACGGCATTCGAGGACTATGACAAGAATACATTGGACAATTTAAAGCTGTTGCTCAACACCGGCCGGGTGATCGGCGAAACACACCGCTTGCTCAGCCAATATAAACGGTTAACCGATGGCAAATTAACCTATCATATCCCTTTTCCGGTGGCGATGGACCGGTTGGTCGACCATGTACAGGAAGTTACACAACAAGCTGTCGATCAATTTATCGCCGCGCATTTCCCCCAATTCGATCGGCAAAATGCCGGCATCCGGCAGCGCATTCAAGTTTATCTGCAATCGCGCCGCTATGCCGCGGAGACTTTTGACCGATTTCATCTACAGGGCACGCCTTCGCACATTGTCATCGATAAAAAAGGCTGTTTACGTGCCTGCGAATTCGGCGCATTTCCCGGATTGGAAAACCTGCTGCAGACATTATTACAACGATAAACGACGCTCCCTCAGGGCGTTCGACCGATATTAAACATATTGATCTGATTGCCCAACCGGGTTTGTACCGCATTGCTTGCCAGCCCTTTCGAAAACAGCAGTATATCCAGCGAACCGCCGTAGTAAAAGTTGCCCAGCCGGGTATAGCCCCGTTTTATGATTTTACCGGGAACGATATCGTCATCCAGCACCACCGAACCGATCGTATCCAGACCGACCGGAATCGAAGCGACATAGCCGGTCAACGGTGTACCGTCAACATTCTTATAGCTGACCTCAATAACGATAACGCCGCGCTGAAACTGCTGAAATTGACTGAAATCAGTACCGGGCCGACCGACATTGCCGTCCTGCGGCACCCAGTTGGGAAAATCCTCATATCCGTAAGTACCGCTGCGCACAATCTCGGCATGGACGACCTTGCCGTTCACCGGTGCATGGAAATGGTGGTAGGTATTGGGCATCAGCACGCAGGAAAGGCCGGTGCCGCCGATAAATTTTTCAATCAAATGTTGCGGTGTATCGCCGAAAAGATCGATTAAACTGATCGGAATGTTTTTTACATCCAGCACCATATCGCGCTGCAGCGGGTTTTCCACATATTTCCGGACCACGGAATCCTGCTTTCGAAGCACCTGCATGAGGGGGTTCATGATGCAATCGGTTGGTGCAACGACAATATAATCACGCTCCGGATATTCACTGATCGGCATCGTTGCCGGACGGCTGGGAATGGTCCGGTTTTTTTTATCGACCCTGATCTGGCGGGTAAAAAAATCGTTCCATGACCGGTAATGATAATCGGTACCGTCGGGTGGAATATAATCCTCGATTTCGATGCGCGGATCGTTTACCCATTGCGCCACATTGGCCGCCGAGGCTTTGCTATCCATAAACATACCGCGCTGGGTACTGAAATCGCGGGTAAATTTTAAGCCGGTCAATAGCTGCCTTCCCTGCTGACCCGGATCGCGTCCCTGGACAAAATCCTGTGCGGCCGGATTTCGATAATAAAACCAGGAAAAATGTTGAATATATTGTAAACCGCTATCCTGATTGCCGCTGATTTCCGGGAGAAAAGTACACCAAGCGCTGAAATCGGTAAGTATTTGCCGGACCAGGCTGCCGGCATTTTTATGTCCCCGCCAGGGATTAGGTGCCTCATAAGTGACCGGTAAATCTTGAAACCCCTGATTAATCATCTCTAACGCTGTTTGGGTGGCCGGATCATCGGCATATTGCTGCGCCAAATACGCCAGTGACGGACCGCATGGCGATGCGGCCACCTCAATAACGGTGTCAACGGACAATAAACTAACTTGCTCAGCCGGGTCGCGCAATTCACGCAGGCTATTGAACAACTTGTGGAACTGTTGCTCGGACACCAGTTCCCGCATTGGCGCGGGAACATGTTGTTGATAATTTCCCGCCTGGCCGCTGTTTTCAATTCGGCCATGTTGTGCCGGTATCATCCCGTTACACGCTGCAAATATCGCCGGCAGCAGAAACAAAACGATTTTTTGCGCTGTTTTCATGGTTTCTCCCAAGTAATTAGAATATTTTTGGGTACGTCACAACAGAGGCGCTAAATATTTCCAGACGATATCGGCAATAATCGGCTGTGCCCGGGCATTGGGATGCAGGCCGTCCTGTTGCATGTATTCAACGTCCAACGCAACGTCTTCGATCAGGAACGGGATATAGGGAATTTGATATTGTTTCGCCAGTTGCGGAAAAACATTGTAAAACATTTCGGTGTATCGTTTGCCGTAATTCGGCGGAATACGCATGCTGAGCAGCAATACTTTAGCGCCGGCCTGTTGAGATCGTTCTATTATTTCGCCCAGGTTTTGATGCATTGTTTTGGGCGGCAGACCGCGCAAGCCGTCGTTCGCCCCTAGTTCCAAAAGCACGATGGCAGGTTTGTAGGCGGTTAATGTCTTACCGATGCGCGCCAGACCGCCGGCAGAAGTTTCGCCGCTGATACTTTCATTGACCATCTTATAGGGCCGGTGCTGCTCAGCCAATTTTAGTTGCAACAAATTGACCCAACCCTGGTCTACTTCTAATCCGTAGCTTGCACTGATACTATCTCCCAAGACCACGATTGTTTTTGCCAATACAGGCACAGAACAAAACGACAGCACTAGTACAAACAGGACTTTTTTTACCATGCAATATCAACCCGATAACGATATAAGCTTTATTATCACCGCAGAAAACCTGGGTAAAACCGTGCAGACCTCCGAGGGCGCTTTGGATATATTGTCATCTGTGGAAGTAAAAATCAAACCTGCCGAAAGCGTTGCGGTGATGGGCGCTTCCGGCTCCGGCAAATCCACGCTGTTGAGCCTGTTGGCCGGCCTGGATACGCCGACCAGCGGCACGATCGCCATCAACGGTCATTCGTTGACCGATATGGATGAAGACGGCAGGGCCGCCTTGCGTAACGAACTGGTCGGCTTTGTTTTCCAGTCATTCCAATTACTGCCCGGTTTGACGGCGCTGGAAAACGTGATGCTGCCTTTGGAATTGCGCGGTGATGATCATGCCCGCCAGGCAGCTGTTGCACTGCTTGAGCGGGTCGGATTAAATCACCGTTTAACGCATACCCCAAAACAACTATCCGGCGGGGAACAACAGCGGGTGGCTTTAGCCAGGGCATTTGTCACCAAGCCGCAAATCCTGTTTGCCGATGAACCGACCGGCAACCTGGACAGTAAAACAGGCGAACATATCATTGATTTGCTGTTCGAGCTGAACCATGAAAATCGAACCACCTTAATCCTGGTTACCCATGATCCGGCACTGGCTGCGCGTTGCCAAAGCAGTATCAAATTGGAAGCGGGGAGCATCGCATGAAACGTTTCAACCTTGCTCTACGCTTATTGTTCCGCGATTGCCGATCCGGCGAAATGACCATACTGGTATTCGCGCTGATTATCGCCGTCACCAGCGCCACCGCCATCAGCCTGTTTGCCGATCGCCTGCAGCGCACCATGTCCACCCAGGCCGCGGAATTTCTGGCCGCCGATCTGGTCATTACCAGCCCGGCACCGCTGCCCCCGGTGTGGACGGCCAAAGCCGCCCAACTGCAGCTTAAAACCGCTAATAGTTCCGAATTTTCCAGTGTGTTAATCGAAAACGATGAGCTGCTGTTAGCCGGTGTCAAGGCAGTCACAACAAACTACCCGCTGCGCGGACATTTGAAAATCACCAGCGGCGACTATCAAACTGAACGTACTGTTAAACACGGCCCCGCACCGGGCGAGGCCTGGGTGGAAAAACGCGTATTATCCGCACTCAAATTGAACATCGGCGACCTGTTGATCGTCGGTGAAAAACCGCTACGCATTACGCAACTGATTACCTATGAACCTGACAAACGCGGCGACTTATACAGCTTATCGCCGCGGGTCATGATTTCCGCCGATGAACTGCCAGCCACCGGCGTCCTACAGCCCGGCAGTCACGTGCATTATTTTTTCCAGTTCAGTGGCAATGCCCGAGCTTTAAAACAATATAAGCGTTGGGCGAAGCCGCATTTGAATCCATCGCAACGCCTGATGGACGTGCACGAGGACCGCCCCGAATTGGGCACGGCCTTAAGCAGGGCTGAGCGCTATCTGGGCCTGTCCAGTATCGTCATTGTACTGATTGCCGGCGTCGCCATCGCCATGGCAGCCAGGCGCTATACCGAACGCCATTACGACGCAACGGCAATTCTGCGTTGTCTGGGTTATAAACAACGGGAAATTCTCGGCTTGTATGCCATCCAGTTCCTTGTCCTCGGCGCCTGCGCCAGTCTGGTCGGTTGCCTGTTCGGTTGGCTTGCCCAGCAGGGTTTGTTCTATTTGTTAAAAAATTTACTACCACCCGCCATTTCATCCCCTTCGCTGCCGGCAGTCGTTTTCGGCTTTGTGGTCGGCATGGCGACGTTGTTGGGCTTCGCCCTGCCGCCGCTACTGCGCTTAAAACGGGTATCGCCGTTACGGGTTTTGCGCCGCGAATTGGATCCAATGCCCAGCAGCGCCTGGTTGGTGTACACATTGGCCTTATCGGTCATCGCCGTTTTGATCTGGAGCTATACCAGTGATCTGAAAATGACGGTAACAATCATCGGCTCGGGCATCGTCTTGTTACTGATATTGGGATTTCTTGTCCACTTGCTGCTGCAGGCAGGCCGCAAAAGCGTTCCTTACCTGGCACTCAGTTGGCGCTTCGGCTTACAAGGTCTGCTGCGCAAACCGCAAGCCAGCGTCAACCAGATTCTGGCTTTCAGCATCACGCTGGTCGCGATGATCCTCAGTTTCACGGTCAGAACCGATCTGCTGGATAACTGGCAGCAGCAATTGCCGGCAAACGCCCCGAATCATTTTGCCCTGAACATTTTTGCAGAGCAGACCGCCTCGTTCCAACAACAGCTGCAACAGCGTAACATCACCGGCAGCCGTTTTTATCCGGTGGTGCGCGGTAGATTAGTGGCGATCAATGACACGCCGGTGCAACAAATTGTCAGCAAAGAATCGCAGGGGGAACGGGCAACACATCGCGATTTAAGCCTGACCTGGACGGAAATATTACCGGCCGACAATAAAATCACCGCCGGCAAGTGGTGGCAATCGCCGCAGACCAATTTAGTCTCCATCGAGGAAAAACTGGCGAAAAGCCTTAAAGTCGGCTTGGGCGACCAATTGACCTTTACCGTCGGCAGCCGGCAGTTCAATGCAAAAGTCAGCAGTATCCGCTATGTCGACTGGGATACCATGAAGCCGAATTTTTATATGATCTTTTCACCCGGCACGCTGGATGCTTATGCAAAAACTTATATCACCAGCTTTTATTTACCGGACTCGAAAAAAAATGTTTTGAATGATTTGGTAAAAAAATTTCCTAGCATTACCGTCCTGGAAGTGGACCTGATTATCAAACAAATAAAAACCATCGTAACCCAATTAACCCGGGCAATTGATTATATATTGGTGTTTGCGTTATTTGCCGGTTTTACCGTGCTGTTTGCCGCCGTTTACGCCACACTGGATGAACGCATCTATGCCGGTACGCTACTCAGAACCATGGGCGCCAACCGACGGTTGTTAAGAACCAGTCAACTGCTGGAATTCTCAACACTGGGTTTCTTATCCGGTTTAATCGCCGTTATTATTTCCGAGGTTATCAGCTATGCTTTATACAGCCGGGTATTGTCAATGGACTACTCGCCTAACTGGATGCTTTGGATATTGATACCGCTGATCGGTGCCGCCTGTGTCGGACTGGCCGGATATTGGGGGACGCGCCATGTAGTAAACAAATCGCCCATGCTGGTACTAAGGGAATTATAATATTGACCAACAGTCATTAAATAAATTTTTTAAATTCAATTCATTCAGTTTTTATTCATGAATGATTCGTTTAAATGACCGCAACATTAATTTAACGGAGTTACGATGATGAAAAAATCATTGCAATTATCATTGCCGGCGGCATCGATACTGTTAACCGCCTGTGCAACTCAAACAGGCTGGACACCCACCGTAGATCCCTATAGCCCCCCAAGGGATCCTTATTATCAACCGCCCCAATATAATCAGACGGTTCCTCCGGCCGGTTACAATCAACCGGCATACGATCCCAATCAGGAGTTGGCCAACCGTTACCAGCGTGATTTAGCCGAGTGCAAACAGCTGGCCTTGCAATCCTCCGGCGGCACCGCCACGGAAACGGCGAAAGGGGCAGTCGTTGGCGGATTGCTCGGTGCAGCCGGCGGGGCCGCTATCGGGGCAATTACCGGTAGTCCCGGCAAAGGCGCTGCTATCGGTGCGGCTGCCGGCGGTATCGGCGGCGGTGCAAAACAGGGTATTGAGGCCGAAGATCAATACAAAAGGGCCTACATTAACTGCATGAGAAATCGCGGTCACAACGTCGTCGATTGAGCGTGAGGCGAATCATAATTCAAACAAGCTAGACGCCGCAAAATAATGATCGATTGGCATATCACTTTAGCCGCCATCTGGCGGCAGCGCAAGGAATATCTGCGGCCGGTGAAAGACCTGGACCCGATTCGGCTGCACAGTTTATTGGGCATTGAAACGCAAAAACGGCAACTAATTGAGAATACGGAACGGTTCTTATCCGCAAAGCCGGCCAACAACGCCTTGCTTTGGGGTGCACGCGGAACCGGTAAATCATCGTTGATCAAGGCGCTGATTCACGAATACAAAGATCGTGGGTTGCGCATGATCGAGGTCGATAAACAGGATCTGGTCTATTTGCCTGAGATTGTCGACGACCTCCGCGATCAAGCCTTCCGTTTTATTATTTATTGCGACGATCTTTCTTTCGAAACCGGCGAAACCCAATATAAGGCACTGAAAAGCGTATTAGAAGGTTCCATCGAACTACCGCCCGAAAATGTGCTGCTTTACGCCACTTCCAACCGCCGGCACCTGCTGCCGGAATACATGAGCGATAACCTGGAAACCAAACTGGTGGACGGCGAACTGCATTATGCGGACGCCGTTGAAGAAAAAATTTCTTTATCGGACCGTTTCGGTTTGTGGCTGTCGTTTTACCCTCAGCAAACTGAAGCCTATTTGGATATTGTCGACAGTTATTTTGCCGATTTTGATGGCGACCGCGCGGCCTTGCACCAAGCGGCTCTGGATTTCTCAAGAATGCGCGCGGCAAAAAGCGGCAGAACGGCCAAGCAATTTTATAATGCTTATGCGCTACGCGATGAAGAGGGATAAATCGCTCGAAAGCGGATGCTTTAACGTCAACGGCCGGTGTATGTCGCCAATCCTGTCACGGCTGCATGGCATCGACACTGTGTGCCAATGCCCGCAGTTCATCGGAAATATGCACCGGATAAGTCTGTACATTATGCAGCCGACGTAAATGCTCTGGCAGACTGTGCAGTTGCTGCAACGCATATTGCCGCGTTTTCTCCAGCGTCGGCAGCGGCTTGATTCTTTCCCCGCCGCGCATCACCTGTTCAATTAACGGTTGTCCGGAACAGCAAGCATCCGCGGTGGTGATCGTATCCTCCGAAACGGCCCCTTGACTATCGTAACGCCGGTAAACCTGTTTGCGTCCGGGCCAGGTCGCTTTGCCTTCGGAACGCTTGCGCCGGGCGATGCCGGCGTATTCCTGCAGCTTATAAGCACAATCCAAATAGGGGGCATCCGCTGAAGTATCCATATGGGTGCCGATACCATAGCCGTCGATCGGGGCTTTCCTGGCAGCCAACTGCTCCAACTGATACTCGTCGACGCTGCCGCTGGCAAAGATCGTCACCTGCTGCAGTCCTGCACGGTCAAGTATATTGCGGACCTTAAAGGCATGTTCCCCCAAGTCACCGCTATCGAGACGCACTCCCTTGATGGCGATGCCTTTTTGTTGCAGCAGCGGAGCCAGTTTCACTACTTTTTCCGCACCTGCCTCAGTATCGTAGGTATCAATGAGAAATACGACATTGTCCGGATTGGCCATGGCAAAATGTTCAAAGGCGAGTTGTTCATCGGCGTGCGCCTGGATGAACGAGTGTGCCATGGTGCCGTAGACCGGAATGGCGAATTGTTGGCCGGCGGCAACGGTCGCCGACCCGCTGAACCCGCACAGATAACTGGCCCGTGCGGCAAGCAGCCCTGCTTCAGCACCGTGAGCGCGGCGAAAACCGAAATCGACCAGCAGCTTGCCGGGCGCCGCCAACACCGAGCGTGCCGCTTTTGATGCTATTAAGGTCTGAAAATGTAGCAGATTTATGATGCGGCTTTCGACCAGTTGCGCTTCCGGAAAAGGGGCGGTAATGCGCAGGATTGGTTCGTTCGGGAAAAACACAGTGCCTTCCGGCATAGCATGAACGTCGCCGCTGAACCGCAATTCGGCAAGACGATCAATAAAGCGGGATGAAAAAAAACCGGTCGTTGCCAGCCATTCCAGTTCGTCCGCCGCAAAGCATAAATCCTGCAGATAATCGAGCACTTGTTCAAGTCCGGCCGCGACCAGAAAAGCGCGATTTTTCGGTAATTTTCGGACAAAGAACTCGAATACAGCAGCATCTTCCATCTGCTGTTCAAAATACCCCTGCAGCATGGTTAATTGATAAAGATCGGTCAATAACGCTTGATTGGAGTTCATTGCATATCGTCCAAAGTAATAATTATCGCACCATCAGCCTGCATTTTCGTTTCAGCATTCGCGCCGTCCTGCGGCTGTACGTTAACTGCGCGGATCGCGTCTTTCAGCAACAATACCTGATAATGACGCTGCAACGCCGCGCAAACTGTATTCAGCACACAATAATCGGTAGCAAGCCCGCCGATAAACAGGCGCGTTGCTCGAACGCGCTGCAGTTGCTTTTCAAAAGCAGGGTTTTCAAAAGCGGAATAGCCGTCCTGATGGACCCCAATTCCGGAGGATATAATGATCGCGCGATCCGGAATAATTAAATCCGATGAAAATTCAGCGCCCTTGCTCCCCGCGACACAATGTTCCGGCCACGGGCCGCCTTGGGTTATAAATGAGCTATGATTAAATGGGTGCCAATCGCGGGTTAAAAAAATCGGTCGCTTGCATTGTTCAAATTTAGCGATATAACGGTTGAATACAGCAACCACTTGATCCCCTTGCGCAACCTCCAATTTACCGCCCGTTAAAAAATCATTTTGCAGATCTATGGCAATTAACGCATCCCCTTGTTGTAATTGAATCGCTGATTGCTGACTAGTGTTCATATTGTTTATTAAAGTTGCCGCTGGCAGTAAATTTTTAAATAGATTGGTATTATTTCTATGTTAATACATCATGATCCACTTTACAGCTTGTTTTAATGAGTCCTTAAATAGTTCATCTTTACGGCGCTGTAAGTAAACAGTGCGTTTCTCAATATTGGCTCTGCCGAAATCGGTAAATGTTTTACAATCATTTCATTGGTCTCAAGGAATACAAACATATTATGAAATATCCCATGACTACCCTGAAAGATCTGGATGCTCCGGTAAAGGTCTTGTTTACCGGTTATCTATGCACTGTCGGTATCGGTTATTTTTTCGCGTTGGTGCAGATTTTGTTTACCCACGGCATGGCCGACGGAAAATTCGGCTTATCGATCGATGACATCGTCTACAGTTATTACGGAAACCGTTCCGGTACGGTTTTGGAAATAAAACTGAACGGTTCGATGAAGGACAATGCCACCGAACAACAACGTTTTGAAATCATGCAATGGGTGCGCGACGGTGCCGAGTTCGATGATTACCAGTCCAGCGGCGTAAAAAAAATTATCGAAAACCGTTGCGTGATGTGCCACAATCAAGACGCAACATCGATCCCTGATTTTACCGAATTCGAACAATTAAAAGCATTAACTGCCCAAGACCACGGCGCGACTTTCAGTTCGTTAACCCGGGTATCGCATATCCATTTATTCGGCATCAGTTTTATTTTCATGTTTGTCGGGCTGATTTTCAGCTTTGCCGAAACGACGCCGACAAAATATAAATGTCTTGCCATTGGCATGCCTTATGCCTTTTTGGTGGCGGATATTTTGTCCTGGTGGCTAACCAAGTTTCATCCCATGTTTGCTTGGCTAGTGGTTATCGCAGGTATGGGTATGGCCGTTTCCTTTATCTACATGTGGGCCATTGCCATTTTAGAGATGTGGTTGTATAAATATGTATTCCTCGATGCGGATTTCGGCTTGCTCTATCGACAAGTGAGTGATGCTTTTTCGGCACGGTTGGCCAGCTTAAATAATGAACATACGCGAGCCTTGGCCAAATCGGTTTATAACGGTATAAAAAGCGTAGCGATGTTTATAGCCGGGCAAGTTGAGAAATTCATCGGTTCGAAGACCAAAAAAGATAAATAACTCCTACTATGCTTAGGTCGGCTTGTGGTTGATTCGCCTTATCTGGCTAATCCTGTTTTTGCGGCGAATCAATTGCACTCCGGACTGATGAGACCGCGGCAGTGGGGGTCCTTATCCTGCCGGTCGTAGTCCTGGTCTTCTACGATTTAATTTATGCCATCACCGGCTACTAAGCGATCAGGTCATTTTTCCTTTTGTTCGGTCAACAGCGGATTTTTCTTTTTCGATCCGGTTTTTTTCCATAGTCCGCCGCGGGAAAAGCAATCCCAACCCCATTTCAACCAATTAAGCAGGGAAACCGCCAGCCATAAGGACCAGGCGAGCATCAGCAGGCGGTAAATTTTCAGCGGCACCGATATCACTGTGGCAGTCGGCAACTCTGCATCACTGCGATCCTGGTACCAATTCAAATTCAGTGCCGTCGATTGATTGCCGATGATCTGCATATCCGGTGAACCCAATAACCCTTGTTCAACAGCAAAGAACAGCAATGCCATTGCCGCCAAAGTCAGCAATCCCAGTCCGACTTGTCCGGCATTGAAATAACCGGCCGGCTTGATCGGTTTTTCGGCTCTCAATCCCAATAATACCAGCCACGCTACCACCACCATGCCGGAAGCTACCGGGATCTGGCTAAGGCCGATCAATAATAACAGCCATTGCCAATGTTTCAGCGGCGTTAGGCGGATTTTGCCCAAACCGAAAGACAAAATTACCAGCACCGCCAACATGCCCCAAAACAACACTGCAGGACCAAATGCGGGGCCAGTGGTAAACAGCACCCAGCGGTCGTCCCCTAGGCCAATATGCAAATTGCTATTGACACTCGCCGCTCCCAAATTTATTTGCGGCGTTCGCATCAGGCTGCCGATACCTTCCGCATGCCGCCAATTCAGCTTAATCTCCTGTCTACCCGGATTGACCGGTAAGGTTACTTGCCTGCCTTTTTGACGGATCGGTTGCGTCGTTCCGTTAATCGTTACCGATTGCAATACTGCATTTTCCGGCAACTGAACCGTTTGTTGGGCACCCTGTGAACTCCTGATGACCAGTTCCAATGTCACCTCTTTGTTGCGTTTGCCTGCTTTGACGCGCAATTGGCTGTTATCGATGGTTAGCGTTTGTCCCGGCACCGCTTCGGGACGAGTCACTGCGATACTCACCTTTTCTCCCGGCCAGGGACGCCATTCCGGCAGCCAGCGTCCATACCGGTCCTGGTGATGAACGACGGCGATACCGGTGGTTTGAATATGCCAGATCGGGCTGATATCGGCCCGCCATACCTCCACCCATTGATTGGTCAGCTCGGCGACAAAATTGATTTGCCCGGTTTTCTCCAATATCGACTGCCAATGCATTTGCTGTTGATTGGCGTGCATACTGACCTGCACCTTGCCGTTTTTCACTCTGATGTCGGGAGAAATGACCGCTTCGCCCGGCAGCAGCGGCACTTCCAATACCACAGCGGCACCCGGCGGCGACAGGCGAATGATACGGTTCGATATACGCCAATCCAGCCCCAACTGTAAGGTTCTTTCAACGCTGACGAACGGCGGTAAAATCGTCGGTTGCAAAATTTCCTGTTCGTTATTACGAATGTCCCGCCCCTTTATTCGGCTGAATTGTAACTGACCATCGGCCACGCCGTGTTCGTGCAGTCCTTCGACCGCCCAACCCTGATTGTCGATGACCACACGGTGCGGCTTTAAAGGCAGCGGCAGGGTAAATTTAGCCAACTGCGGGACCATACCCGTCAATTCCGCCTGATGATTGCCGGCATCAATATTGACCCACAAGCGGCCGTCTTGGTCGCGATACAGCGCGGAGGCGACTGTTCCGTCCACCGTTACCTGATTGGGAAACCATTGCTTGTCTTGTGCCGGTAACGGAACGGCTACCGCTTGCCGAGCGGCAATGCTTAACGAAACGGCAAGCGTCTGTTCGTCAATGACTAATTTCATTGTTGAAATCTGGGCACAGGAAGGCAAGCAATCCGGGGATTCCAGTAGCCGCTCTTTCAGCTGTTCCAATATTTGTTTATCCGGAAAATCCGCATATCCGTTTTGCGGCGGGATCATTAACACCGGCAAGACCAATAGCCAAATAAACAGTGAAGGAAATTTAAAATGGATTTTATTCTCCAATAGTCCGAACACCAACAGGCACAGTACCGAAATCAGCAACACCCGAATAAAATTTAGCAACATGGTTGCGCTCGGTGACAGCAGCCAGAACGACATCTGCTGCCGTTCATCAACCGGCCCGTTCCAAGATAACATTATTTTATTCCATTGCCATTGCGGCAGACCCGGACCGGTCTGCACGTTGGCGTTCGGATCTATCCTGTCGAAATTGACCGACTTGTCTCCCGCAAGCTCGTCGGAACCTGCACCTGTTGGCGGTATGACACCACGTATTTCCGCTTTGGAACGCAGTTTGCGGCTGATCTGTCGTTCCATTTCCATCGGCGCCTGCGCCATACTTTGTACGGTATCGGATATAGTGGTGGGCCGCTGATAGTGCTCCGGACTGATCGGTTGCCGGAATTTTTCCAGTTGCGGATATATACCGATACGCACCTGATCGATCATAAACGGAATCACGATAACCGCTAAAGCCAGCCAGCTCAAATTGCGGTAAATTTTAACCACGGTAAAAAACCGACCTGCCGGAAGCACTTTCAACAGCGCCACCGCGGCAAGAATGTTCAGCCAGACAAAACGCGGCGCCCCCGGTTCGTGCCAGACTACGGTCAATGTCAGCAACGCAAACACCCCCCAATAGATATTCCATAAGCGGCTGATTGCTAATGAGGCAATCAACACCAGGAACAGATCCAACAGCGTCCAGCGTGATATCCAGCTTTGCGGTACATTATCAACCCCGGTAGCAGCCAGCAACCGCCAGCCGGGCGGCAAATTCAACTCCGTTTTGACACTTTGAAAAACCTGTTGCCAGCCGGTGGCACTGATGGAGCGGAACGGCCCATTGATACGGCTGTCGGCGGAAAGATTAATCGCGCCTTTACGGACTTCAACACCGTGCCGATCCGTTTGAGGAACGCGGGTAATCAACTGGTTGCTGCCGTCCAGACTTACCAGCCCCAACTGCATTTCAGGCAACACGTCCAGCCGCCAACCGCGGGTCATTCTGCCGTTAATTTGGTCATTCACAGTAAAACCCCGGCCATTGAAATCCAGCCACAATATGCGTTGCAAATTAAGCTTGTCGGGTTCCGGTTGCGGATCACCGCGGCGAATCACTTTGAATTTCATGGTTTGCCTGTTTGCTATGCGATACGCCGGCAGATCGCGCCATGTCTCGGGTAGGTTGGTTTGTTGAGGGTCTATCGCAGTCAGGTTTTCTATTTCCACCACCCGTAAATAGGGCCGCGATTCGAAAACCCAAATTTCGGCCTGCGGTTGGTTGTTACCGCTGATGGTTAGCGGCAGTTGATCGAGTTCCCGGGTATGGCGGGCAAGTACGTCGATTTGCCAATGACCCGGACGAACCTGCAACAACAACTTGCCATCCGGTTCGATTCTTGCCGGTAGCGGACTTTGCAAGCGCATTGGAATAAATCCGTCGAGCATCGCCCCGCTCAGTGTCACTTCGCGCTGTTCCCCGGAAACTTCCAGCTCCAACCGGGTCAATACCTGCAACGGGACTTCGTCTATTATCTTACGGAACACCTGCAGGTCCAGTTTATCCTGCCCGCTCTGCGGTTTACCACCCCCGGATTCTTTGCTCTTCAGCCACAAGCGGCCGTTCTCTATATAAGGATACGGAATTGAAGTGCCGTTGAGAGTTAATTGGATTAGACCGGTGTCCTGTGGGATGGTTAAACTTTCCGGGAGGTAGTCCCACAAAAATTCACCGGCAATCCGATAACTTCCCGGCGTCAATTTAACGGCCGGCCGGCCATGTCTTTCAATGACCAAAGCCGGCTTGTTATTAACTGACACACTCAGCGGCCAAAATTTGCCGTCCCCCGGCAGTGTTATCCAACTGGGAGCGTAGATTTGCCAATGAACGGTAAACTCACCCTGTCCCTTGTCAAGGTTTAGAATAAGCTGTGACGGCCAGCTGCAACGTTTTTGCCGGTGATTGTTATATAGGAAAGGACATAAATAGTCTTCTTCGTCCTGCAATACCCAGTCTATCCAGGGTTTCAGCGGCTCCGGCACTTGCTCCGGAGTCAAGGGCACGGCTTTTATTTGAAATGAACACAGCAGAACGATCAATATCGATAACCATCGGCACCACTTCATACTCCCTCCTGTATCGGAACAGCTTTGTTTTATAGATCAATGCAATCATAGTACTTGATATCGGGAAAGACAAACTATGCATTAACGGAGTTTTAATTTATTAACCGGATAGACCAATTCCTAGCCGGTAGGTGACCCGGATAAAGAGGAGTGGAATCCGGGCTACGTGTCATGCAAATATAGGATATGGTTTACAATTCAAGCTCAAGCTGCTCCGGATGCGCTTTGACATTACCTCTTTGGATTCGCGAGTGATCTTCAAGTTGTCTCCGGGCCGAATTGAACGCATCGCGTATTGCAACGTAAATGTCTTCATGAGCCTGTTTGTCATGATGTTCATGACTTACCACAATCTCTTTTTGCGGGACCTTAATGTTGATCCGCACATGATAAAGGTTCCCTTGATGATGATGGTGGTGCTCCGCTTCCACTGCAACGCGACAGCTCATGATATGCGGGTAAAATTTATCCAGTTTCTCAGCCTTTTCCCTGATATTCGTTTCTACAGCATCGGAATGAGGGAAGCCCCGAAAGGCGATTTGTATTGGGTTCTGCATATGCGTTTCTCCAAAATGATAGTTGCTTTTTTGGTTTACCTATTTGCTGACGTAGTGAATGCCACTCCCCTATAAAATGTTAAACGGGTTAATCAAACTAAACCCGGCAAGTTACTTTATCTATTGAGTCGCTGACACCGGTGCAACCTAACATTAAAATGCTGCTTAGGCGCGGGCAACTCGTAAGTTACATTTTTTTCATTGATGCTCAATGAGATTGTTTTCGGTTTCAAAAGCGCGTAGCCAACCGTTGCCGCAATTCGTCCATTTCCTCCAGTAATTCCAAAACCAACGCGGTTCCGGGAAGGTTGATTCTCAAATCACGTTGCAGTCGTTGCGCCGTTTGCAGTCGTTTCAATGCCAGTGCATCGAAGCGCCACTCAAGTTCGGTTTTACCTTTTGGGTCAAGAATGCCCTCTTCGACCATTTCAATGATGTATTCGGCGCTGGTCTTACCATAGCGGCACAATTCAATTAATGTAAAACTGGTATTTTCATCCAGGATAGTGCCGGAGGTTACAATTATTTCTTTGTCTGTCATGAAATCACACTCCCAATTTCTCCCGCGGGTTCATCGGCATCGTCCGTGCCATCTTTTGGTACAATTGTTTGGCTTCGCTGCTGTCTGCCGGAGGGGTCACAATCCTCAGCACAACAAACTGATCACCGGGGGTGGGACCCGGCAAACCGCGTTTTTTCAAGCGCAGCTTTTGTCCTGCCTGGGAATTAGAAGGTATTTTTAGTTCGACTTTTCCCCCCAGCGTCGGCACCAATAAGTTGGTACCAAGTGCCGCTTCCCACGGTGTAATCGGTAATTCAAGATAGATATCACGCCCCTGTGCGGATAAAAAAGGATGTTTATTAAACTCGATTTCAAGATATAAATCGCCGCTCTTGCCCTGTCCTAAACTGGGGCTTCCCTGGCCGGCCAGACGAATCCTTTGTCCGGCAATGATCCCCTTGGGGATTTTGACTTTTAACGTGCGCAATTTAGTATAAACATGGCCGCTGGCATCCGTTTCCGGTATTTTCAACGAAAGTGATCGTGTGCCTCCGTGATAAGCATCTTCCAGATTAATCAGGATTTTGGCATGACGATCATTGCCCTGAACATGAAAAAAACTGTCGAAACCGGTTGCTCCGGGCGCTCCGTAGGTCCGCCTGCGTCCGAACAAACTTTCGAAAAATTCGCTGAAATCAGCGGCGTTGCCATCGGTGAAGCCGCCGCCGCTAAACTCAAATCCGGTATTCCAATTCGGCGGGGGAGTAAATTTCTGGCCGTGTTGCCAGTTGCTGCCGATTTGATCATAGGCAGCTCTTTTTTCCGGGTCTTTCAGGACTTCATAAGCCTCCCCGACTTCTTTGAATTTTTCTTCGGCGTTTTGTTCCTTACTGACATCCGGGTGATACTTTCTGGCCAGTTTCCGATAGGCACGTTTAATCTCCTCTTGAGTAGCCTTTTTATCGACACCCATTATTTTATAATAATCTTTATATTCCATTTTTTCAGAGCCGGAAATCAGGTCGTTTCACAGTTAATCATACTCGCTCGAACCGGATTTGTTTACCATTTTGTGACAAATGCGACAGGAAATCCAAAAAGTTCACCGGCGGCGGCATTGCTTCAAGGACAAGCCCCTGCATCGGACAAAGCCTGTTCCAGACGCCGGTATATGCCGCCAAAGCTGCCATTGCTCATTAATACAAAATGTCCTCCGTAACGGGCTTCGCGCTTTA
Source organism: Methylococcaceae bacterium (assembly GCA_050303615.1). Classification (GTDB taxonomy): domain Bacteria; phylum Pseudomonadota; class Gammaproteobacteria; order Methylococcales; family Methylomonadaceae; genus CAZDXJ01. Next base: position 21,489 of record JBNLCC010000046.1, read on the forward strand.
GTATGGCAATAATGTCTTCCAACGAATGGGCGATGGCAATGTTTTGTGCTTCGTTTTCCAAGGCGCTTAAATTCCAATCCAAACCGGGTGCTTGATAAATTAACGCCTGATCGGCATCTTCCAAAGACAAAGCCAACGTTTTAGTGTGCACCCCCATGCGCATGGTATTCGATCTGGGTTCAACGACCGCTATAATCCGTTCGGCCCCCACCTGTTTGCGTAATCCGTGCAAAGTGCTTTTTATCGCTGTCGGATGATGGGCAAAGTCATCATATAGCGTTACATTTTCCATCCTGGCAAAGACTTCCATACGTCTTTTCACATTCTTGAACCGGCTCAGTGCCGCAATTGCATCAGCCGGCAAAATGCCGATATGCCGGGCGGCGGCAATGGCGGCCAGGCCGTTATACACATTGTGCATGCCGGTCAACTGCCATTCAATGCCGCCCTGCAGCTGTTGTTGCCGGTAGACCTCGAAACGGCTGCCGTCTTCATTGATCAGCTTGGCATTCCATGTCGCCGGGCCGTTGCCGTTATCGATCGCGGTCGTTTCTTCAGGTGTCCAACATCCCATGGCCAACACATCCCGTATATTGTTTTCACTCTGCGGCGATATGATCAAACCTTGGCCGGGAATCGTTCTGACCAAATGATGGAACTGGCGTTTGATCGCATCCAGATCGGGAAAAATATCGGCATGATCATATTCCAGATTGTTCAGTATTGCGGTTCTCGGTCGGTAATGAACAAATTTGGAACGTTTGTCAAAAAATGCCGTATCGTATTCATCCGCTTCAATCACAAAAAAAGATGATTCGCCCAGGCGGGCAGAGATACCGAAATTCAACGGAATACCGCCGATTAAAAAGCCCGGGTTAAAACCCAGATGCTCAAGAATCCAGCTTAGCATACTGCTGGTGGTGGTCTTCCCGTGGGTACCGGCGACAGCCAGCACCCATTTGTCTTTCAATACATAATCCGCCAGCCATTGCGGACCGGAAATATAGTGCAAGCCTTTATCCAATACCGCCTCCACTTCCGGATTGCCGCGCGAGATCGCGTTGCCGACCACCACCAGATCCGGTTCGACTTGCAAATTCTCCGCGGAATAGCCTTCCATAAGTCGGATTCCCTGCTGTTCAAGCTGAGTACTCATCGGCGGATAGACATTTTGATCGGAACCGCTGACCTGATACCCCATTTGCCTTGCGATCAAAGCCAGTCCGCCCATAAATGTACCGCAAATGCCTAAAATATGAATGTGCACTCTCTACCCTTTATTTCAGATGATTAATGTGTATTGCCAATCGCTGCTTGCCTTTAACCGGCATTTAAGTTGAAATATTGACATTTTGTAACCATTTGATCAATTCAATGAGTGAAAAAAATAGATTTCAGGTTAAGGTAACCCCTTACTATATTGAGTCGCAATCATCGCCGGATGAAAACCGTTATGTTTTCGCTTACACGATCACGATCACCAATGTCGGAACTTCCGCCGCCAAATTACTGAGCCGGCACTGGCTGATCACCGACTCCAACGGAAAAATCCAGGAAGTTCGCGGCAACGGCGTCGTGGGTGAACAGCCGCATTTAAAACCGGGTGAGAGTTTCCAATATACCAGCGGCGCCTTGATAGAAACACCGGTCGGCATCATGCAAGGCAAATACCATTTGATCTCCGACAGCGGTGAAAACTTTAATGCCAGAATTCCCAAGTTTACCCTGTCCATTCCCCGCACTTTGCATTGACCCGCTTACCGGCGTAATTTCTTTTTTCTATTCACAGCACAGTCATCATGGCCATTTATGCAATCGGTGATATCCAGGGTTGTTACGATAATTTAATGGATCTACTGGATAAAATCGAGTTTAACCCGCGCCGCGACCAGCTGTGGTTTACCGGCGATCTGGTCAATCGCGGCCCGCAATCGCTGGAAACCCTGCGCTTCGTTAAAGCGTTGGGAGACTCGGCGGTCACCGTACTCGGTAATCACGATCTGCATTTATTAGCCATTGCCTGCGGACAGCGAAAACCCCACAGAAAAGACTCATTGAATCAGATACTTGACGCAGCCGACCGGGACGAACTGCTTTACTGGTTACGACACCGGCCGTTGTTTCATTATAACGACGATTTCTGCCTGGTGCATGCCGGTCTTCCGCCGCAATGGAGTTTTGAAACCACCAAACGCATGGCCCTCAAAGCCGAACGGGTTTTACAAAGTGACAATTACTTGGATTTCATTAAACACATGTATGGCAACCAGCCGGATCTTTGGTCGGACCGATTGTCCGGAATGGCATTGCTGCGTTTTATCATAAATTGTTTCACCCGGATGCGTTACTGCGATACCACCGGCAGGCTGGATTTCGACTATAACGGTCCTTTGGGAAGCCAGGCCGGGCATTTACTGCCTTGGTTTGCCGTACCCAATCGCCGTACGGCATCGCTGAAAATTATTTTCGGTCATTGGTCTACCCTTGGATTTTATGCCGGCAATAACTGTTATGCTATCGATACCGGTTGCCTTTGGGGCGGACAACTTACCGCATTTAAATTGGATAATTCCTTAACGCGCATCAGCGTAAACTGTCCTTGTCATAAAGCGCCCAATCGCTGACAAACGCAATAGTGCCGGCCATTAGCCGCGTGAGTCGAAAAAAGGTTTGATTACCGGAGGCGAATGCTTTATTTCCTGTCCGGATTTTTATGTTCCAAGATAAGAAAACTGTAATCAAAATGGACGCTGCGGTCGTCGGTCACATCCTGCCGCTCAACTTCATGCCATTCGGACCGGTCGAATTCGGGAAAGTAAGTATCGCCCTCAAAATCGTCATGAATCTGCGTCAGGTACAGGCGACTCGCCTTCGGCAGCATCGCTTCATAGAAGCTTGAACCGCCGATGATCATCACTTCATCATGCTCTGCCGAACAGGCAGCTATCGCTGAATCAATCGAGTTATAGACAAAACAGTTTTCCCAACGATAACCGGGATTGCGGGAAATAACGACATTGGTCCTGCCGGGCAACGGCCCGCCGATTGATTCGAAGGTCTTACGACCCATTAAAATCGGCTTGCCCATCGTGATTTTTTTAAAATTCCGCAAATCTGCCGACAAATGCCAGGGCATTTTGTTATCGATACCGATCACCCGGTTAGCGGCCATCGCTACGCTCAATGAAATTTTCATAACTTATACTGCCACGCTCGCTTTGATATGCGGATGAAATTGATAGCTGGTAATTTCAAAATCATCAAATCGGTACTCGAATAAACTTTCCGGTTTTCGGTTGATGGTTAATTGCGGCAATTGATAAGGTTTCCGACTCAATTGCAGTCGGGTTTGTTCCAGATGATTCCGGTAAAGATGCACGTCTCCGCCGACCCAAATCAATTCACCCACCCCCAAATCACATTGCTGGGCAAGCATATGCGTCAACAAGGCATAACTAGCGACATTGAACGGCAGCCCCAAAAAACTATCCACGGAACGCATATTGAACAGGCAACTCAATTTTTGCTCGGCAACGTAGAACTGAAAAACATAATGACAAGGCGGCAGTGCCATTTGCTCAATGCGCGCTACATTCCAGGCACTGACCAGATGCCGGCGCGAGTCGGGATTGCGCTTGATCTGTTCGACCACATTGGCTAATTGGTCGATGCAATCACCGTTCTCCGACTGCCAGGCGCGCCATTGTTTACCGTAAACATCGCCCAATTCACCGTTTTGATCGGCCCATTCGTCCCAAATACTGACGCCGTTTTCCTGCAGATAACGGATATTGGTGCTGCCGGACAAAAACCAGAGCAATTCATGAATAATCGACCGGATATGCAGTTTCTTAGTGGTGACCAAAGGAAAACCGTCGTTTAAATTAAAACGCATCTGCCTGCCGAACACACTGAGCGTGCCGGTACCGGTCCGATCCGTTTTTTCCGTGCCGTTATCCAGGATATCTTGTAGCAAATCGAGATACTGCTTCATGCCGCTTTAATTCTGTACGCAAAATAGATAAGCGCTGCGCCAGCCAGGATCATCGGCATAGACAGAATTTGGCCCATAGTGACCCAGTTCAATGCCAGATAGCCCAAGTGCGCGTCGGGCATTCTGACAAATTCGACCGAGAAGCGGAATATACCGTAAAACATTAAACCCATGCCGGTTACCGACATGGTCGGCCTTTGCTTGGCGGAAAACAGCCATAGAATGACAAATAAAACAACTCCCTCCAAAAACGCTTCGTAAAGTTGCGACGGATGCCGGGGTATCGGCCCAGCGCCCGGAAAGACCATTGCCCACGGCACATCGGTAGTTCTGCCCCACAATTCGCCATTGATAAAATTCCCTATCCGCCCGGCAAACAAACCGATCGGCGCCATGGGGACAAGAAAATCGGTCAACGCAAGCATGGTGGTTTGACATTTTTTTGCATAAAACCACATGGCGATAAATACGCCGAGCATGCCGCCATGAAACGACATACCGCCTTGCCAGACTTTAAACAACACCAGTGGATCATCGACAAATTGCCCGAAATTATAGAACAGAATATACCCGATCCGACCGCCTAAAATCGCCCCCAACGCCCCGTAAAAGACCAAATCGTCCACCGCCTCGGGTGCGATGGGGGAATAGGGTTTTCGCGCCCGTATCCGCCCGAGCAGCCACACGCCGGCAAAACCGACCAAGTACATCATCCCATACCAATGTATTTTTACAGGGCCGAGGCTAACTAGTACCGGGTCTATATCGGGATATTTAATCATCGTTTTTAGGCTGTAGTAGTCGATTTCAAATTAATAATTGAATTTAAAAGTGTTTTTTCAATTTATCGAAATCCGCAAAAAGATAAGGATTTGGCAATATTTTACCCTAATTACTTCATACAGTGCTGGTGACATTTGACCTATCGATCGAAACCTACCTCCATCCTGTCTCTGAGCCCAGTCAAAATGATTTCTCCCTCCTCTGCGGGAAAGCCGGAATCAATATCCACACCCCGATTCCAATAAACGGCAATGCTCCTCTACCTTCCGAGATGCCTATCGCTCGTTTTCTTACCCGGGTTATGAAGGACCGAAACGACTCCCTTGTGGTTCACGGAGCGAAGGCCCAGGCGAGCCAAACCCTGCATCCCGAGATCATCCTCATGGCGTCCCGGCTGGAAGGCGAATACTTCGCGATCAATGCAAAACTCATCAATGAATTCAATTTCCGAATGGTCCCGGTTGGCGGAACCCTGCTTTTTGGATCGGATGCGGCCAGAGATATCCCTATCCGCCTGATGTCGTTTAATCTGAGTGGCCAGACCACTCAAGCGGGATTAAGGGGTATTATTTTAGACAATCTCTCCCACCCCCTCTTTTTCATAAAGGGAAGGAGGATCTAGTCAAAAATATTGCCGTGATGATAACGCTCGTCGGCTCCTGCAGCTGCTGTCAATGCGGCAACATTATCCTTGGTGAAGAAACCGTCGAAGCCATAGCAGCGTTCCACGTACTCGGTAATTAGAATCGAGTATTCGGAATGCTTGGAAAAAATCTGCTTCAGGTTCGGCTTGTCGGTACATTCTCCTACCACCTGCGCCAAAAACGGAATGCCACAGCTTTTCAGGGCATTCACGACAAAATCGATGTTCTTTTCCCCAGCCATATGATCCCCGTCCTTGATCTCATAGGCGACATGATGCATGCGCCTGCCGAAATTTCTGACGAAATCCTCGGTCGGCATCGGCAGGTTCTCGAACGAGTTCACGAATGACGGCGTGTTGTTGGCGGTAAATACTTTTGCCGGTGAAAACTTTTCATCCTGTACATTGGGATTACGATTGACGTTGGTCGAGGAGTTTTGGTCGGAAATATTATAGGCTCCCCAGAAGTAATAGTTGGACATGGTCAGGAACTCGAGAATGGCGTCCTCCCGCTCCCCTGATAAAATCCGTGTCGCCATATGGTCGACGCCCAAAACCAGATTTTCAGTACCGTTATCAGCTGCTTTTTGTTCCGCTTTCTCGATCGCTTCAAGCTCTTCGCGGCACAAAAGGACACGTTGGCCTAGCTCAAGCCGTTCCTGATCGAGAGTGTCCGCCGGCATATAACCGATCCGATTGCCGGTTATCGAAGAAGGGAGGGTAAAGTTGAAATGCCGGTTGGAAAAAAACTTGTTCTCGGTTTCATCCGGGTAATGAAAGCGGATATTATGAGATTCCAGAATATTTCTGGTTTCCTCTAAATCCTCGGTCTTGAATACCTCTCCTACGTATCGAGCATTGGGCTTCTTTCTCGCTAACGGATACAACATGTTCAACCGGGTTAGGTCGTCCCTGAAGCTGGTATCCAGCGGTTCCAGCAGAACGTAGCCGGGCCATTCCGGTTTGGCTTCCAGCAGATAAATTTTATGGGTTTTATTGAGATAGGCATCTCGAAACCGGTAAGGCGTCATCAGATACAGTTCTTCCATATAGGGAAGCGCATCGCCGGTTTCTACCTGAACCACCAGCGCACAAATATTTTTCAGTAGATCCTCTATCCCGCTTGATTTACGGCGTTGATAAATCTTGCGCAGATATTCATTGAAAAAATCCGAGTTCTTTTTATCGCCAACCGATTTATAGGCCATAATATCCAAACTCATGGGTCACCTCCTGGGGTTTGATTCTGTTAGGTCAGTTATTGTTTTCAATCTATATTATTAAAAAATAACGGATTGCCTTTCATATCAATTTTTCCGCTTAATATGCCGATAATGGGGCTCCCAAGTGTTATTTTTTATATTTTGATCGAGCATTCCGCTGGAAATCTTCTCCGCAACTCCATCCTCCTGGGCCTGCCGGGCAACCGCCAATGCAATTTTGTTGCTCACAGAGCGAATACTGGGGAGAGCCGGAAGGAGCGAAGCCTGCGGATCATTCAATGCCGGAGAACAATCGCTGAGCGCCTCCGCCGCTGCCATAAACATATCGTCAGTCACGCGCCGCGCCTTGACGGCCAATATTCCCAGCCCCATTCCGGGAAATATATAGCTATTGTTACACTGCGCGATCGGATAGCTTTTTCCACCATATTGAACAGGATCGAAAGGGCTGCCCGTGGCAATAATCGCCCTGCCCGAGGTCCATTTTATGATATCTTCCGGCAACGCTTCGACACGGGCGGTCGGATTGGACAGCGGGAAAATCATCGGCCGTTCGATTTGATCCGCCATCGTCCTGATAATTTCTTCGGTGAATAGCCCGGGCTGTCCCGATACACCTATAAGAATAGACGGCCTTGCTTGTGTAACCACATCTAGCAAGGAAATTTCCTCGGAACTGCCGCTTGCCCAGCCTTTGACCCTTTCCCAGGACTGGGCCAGTTTTTGCTTGAAAACAGCAATTCCTTCCAGTTTGTCGTGAAGCAGGCCGCGCTTTCCGACCATAAAAATACGCTGCCTCGCTTCGCGTTCGGATAACCCTTCCCTGATCATAGTGGAAATAATCTGCTCGGCGATTCCGGTTCCGGCGGAACCGTCTCCAAGAAAAACCACGTTCCGCTCACTCAAGCGGGAGCCCGCCACTTTGACCGCAGCCAGCAGCGTGCCTACCGTCACCGCCGCAGTACCCTGTATGTCGTCATTGAAGGTACAGAGCTGATCCCGGTATTTTTCCAGCAGAGGCGTTGCATGGGTTTGTGCAAAATCCTCGAACTGCAGTATAACATGGGGCCATTTACGCTTGACCGCCTGTACGAACAGGTCGAGAAACTCGTAATATTCATCGCCGTTAATTCTTTCATGACGCCAACCGATATAAAGCGGATCTTTGAGCCGTTCCTCGTTATTGGTGCCGACATCCAGCATGATCGGCAGGGTTATCGACGGATCGATACCGCCACATGCGGAATACAGGGAGAGCTTTCCGATCGGAATGCCCATGCCGCAGGCGCCCTGATCGCCCAACCCCAAAATCCGTTCTCCATCGGTCACAACAATAACCTTTACATCTTTTACCATCGCATTGTTGAGCATCGTGTCGATGCGATCCCTTTCAGGATAAGCGATAAAAAGCCCCCTGGGCCGCCGATAGATTTCACTGAACTGCTGACAGGCTTCACCGACCACAGGAGTGTAGATGATCGGCATCATCTCCGGCAGATGACCCAGCAATAGGCGGTAATACAGGGTTTCATTGTTATCCTGCAGAGCCCGCAAATAAATATGCTTTTCCATATTGGTTTCGAAGACGTTGAAAGCCTCATAAGCCCGGTCCACTTGATCGTCCAGGGACTCGATATGAGGAGGCAGCACTCCGGTCAGGCCCAATTCTTCCCGCTCCTCTTCGCTAAAAGCGGTACCTTTGTTGAGCAGCGGATTTTCCAGCAGAAGATTCCCGGTCAATGTGGTAAGAAGGACCACATCTTCACGGGTGTTCTTGTTATTTGGTTGTTCAGCCATGCTTTTTCTCCTTCAAAATTTTTAAAATCGGCCCAATGCTTTGTTTCACCGTTAAAAATGATCGGCTGAAGCCATTTTCCAATCTGTTTCATATGCCTTCGGGATATCATCTCCTGACAACTGCCCCTTTTTCAACGGCGAATAAATATCATCAAAATGCAGAAGACCCTGGTCGAAGCGCCTGTATATATCAGATGGACGAAGCTCGTCCGGATGATCGTATCCCATGGCTCCGCAGATTTCCATAAAGGATTCCAAAGTACGGCCGTGAAAATTGGCTACTCGCACATGCTTTCTCTCGACATTGACCGCTTTTCCCCTGAACGGATCCTGAGTCGTAATGCCCGTAGGGCAGAGATTGGTATTGCAGGATTGAGACTGTATACAGCCCAGCGCCAGCATCATCGTTCTTGCCGCATTCACGGTATCTGCGCCAAGGGCAATTTTGGACACCATATCGAAACCCGATGCCGTTTTTCCGGAAGCGATCAAACGAATCTTATCCCTAATATCTAATCCTATCAGAACCTGGTTGACGTAATAAACCGCTTCCAGGCAAAGCGTGCCCAATCGGTTTGAAAATTCTATCGGCGCCGCACCGGTTCCGCCTTCCGCGCCGTCGATCGTTATGAAGTCCGGATAGATGCCGGTTTCCACGATGGCCTTGCAGATGGAAAGAAATTCTCTTTTCTTGCCGATGCACAATTTGAAGCCAACCGGCTTACCGCCCCCAAGATCCCGTAACTGACAGACAAAGTGCAACAACCCCCGCGGGCTGTCAAAGGTGGAATGGGCAGGAGGCGATAAAACATCTTTTCCCTCCTCCACCAGCCGGATCCGCGCAATTTCTTTGGTTACCTTTGCAGCAGGTAAAATGCCGCCATGGGAAGGTTTGGCACCTTGTGAAAGCTTGATTTCGATCATTTTGACATTATCAAGGACGGCACGCTCCTGAAAAGCCTCCGCATTAAAGGTTCCGTCGGGGTTGCGACAGCTGAAGTAGCCCGTTCCTATCTGCCAAATTAGATCGCCGCCGTATTTCAGATGATAGGGGCTCAGTCCCCCTTCGCCGGTATTATGGGCGAACCCGCCCAACTTTGCCCCCTTGTTTAAGGCGAGGATGCCATTGGCGCTCAATGCGCCGAAGCTCATTGCGGAGATATTCAGCCGGGAAGAACTGTAGGGTTTACTGCATTGTGGACCGCCAAATAGAACCCGCATCGCCTCTTCCGGCACCACTTTCGGATTCAACGAATGTTCAACCGTTAGATAGCCGTCTTCCAGAAGATTCATCTCGCTGCCGAACGGCAGCGTATCGGGCAAATTACGGGCTCGGCGATAAACCAGATCCCGCTCCTCCCGGTTAAAGGGGCGCTCTTCAGTATTGTTGGCGATAAAATATTGGTGTATTTCCGGCCTAATGTATTCCAACATATAGCGGAAATATACCACTACCGGGTAGTTGCGACGCAAATTGCTGCGACTGAAATAGATATCGTAAAACCCCAGCAGGGCCCAAAACAGGCAGAATGCGGTAAGATAAAGCACCAACGGATAAACAACGGCCCAAAGCAAGGTTAACGGCAAACCTGCCAGCGTTATTATCCAGTACACCCGAACCATGAAGGTCATGACTGTTCTCCTATTTCATTCGGTTTAATCATAACGTGTGTTGCCAATCTATTTCAGCCTATAAACCATCCGATTAAAAAACCCTTTCGTCCGGTATTGCCCTGATTTTTAATATAGGACGCGACCGATTTGGCGGTTAAGTGAAGGTTCTCCTAGAGATATTCATCCAGCTTATTGGCTTCCCAAACAGATAAGAAACCGGACTTTCTACATGCCGTTTTGCCAGAGTTTATCAATACCACCTTCCATATAATTCCGGTAATATGTGCGTACCGTATTGCGGTCAATCAGAAGCGCTTCGGCAACGTTTGTCGCCTACCAGCCTGAACCCAGAAGGATAACGGCTTTAACACGGTCAACATCCTGTTTCTCTCGAAGCTTCCCGCAGGTCAGATTTGCGTGGATTCCATTTGATGATGAAATCGGCCAGTTCCTCTTCGTATAAAACAATCCGCTTGTCAAAAGCGTCATGGCCACTATCCAGGCGCACTAAATCGCAGCGGAATACCTTTTTCCAGCGCTTGATTGAGTTGGCCATACTGATTCAGCGTATGTGGAACAATAAAATTTGTAATTCTTGGATCAAAAGTTGGGTGCCGTGACAACGGGCACAAAACGGGCAGCGTCATTCACTAGCAGGCGCAAAGATTCCGGCTTCCCGGATCGTCAGAATTTGAGCGGCGCTTCGCCATTCGCCATAGCGACGTAACTGCCCCATTTCAGCAGATTCTTGTTGCAGTCATCCCGATCGATCAGTACTTCTATGAAACATAACCCATCAAAAGCCAGTGCCTGGGCGATAGCTTCCTTTAGCTCACCGCTGGTACGGGTTCTTAAACTGAGGCACCGGGCCTTATCGTCATTGTTGAATATGCCGACGAGGCCCGCATAGTCCCACTTGTTGATCACATTGTAGGGACCATCGTGTATTTCCACCTCGATAGTATAACCGCCATTGTTGAACAGGAAAATGATCGGGTTGAGCGAATAGCGGATCATTGTTGAAACTTCCTGCGCCGTCATTTGAAAAGAGCCATCCCCAATTAGCGCGATGGTCCGTCGTCGTCCGGCCAAAGCCATCTGGTAACCGAACGTCGCCCCGACAGACCACCCAATCGAGCCGTATTGCATCTGAATTTCGAATCGACAACCTTTGGGCAGTTTCATACGCATGCCATTGAACCAGGAATCGCCTGTTTCTGCGATTACCGAAGTTTTTTCATCCAGCATTCCTTCGATTTGCGAAAACAGGTAGCGGGTCGTGATTTCAGACGTGCTACCCGGTTCCACCGGAGGCGGTGCTTCCCCGCGGATACGGTTGTACGCTACCAGCGAATCACCATTTCTGGTTACTTTTTCAGCCAGCGCGGTTAGGAAATCCGTCATCTGCACTTGGTTATACGTGGCGTCCGCGATCTTGACGGAATGGGGGTGAACTGAAATCAGCTTGTCCGGTTTTAACAGTAGATTATAGCCGACGGTGGTGTAGTCAGTAAACACCGGGCCTGCGAATATATAAGCATCCGATGATTCAACGATCTCGCCGCAGCCCGGCGAGCTCACAGCCCCCCAGTAAGTCCCCATGTACTGTGCATGTGTCTCGTCTACAAGACCTTTAGCGCTGGGCATATTCGCCATCGCATAGCCACTGGCATCAACCAGTTTATGAAAGCTGTCAATGGCACCCCAAGGGCGAATTTTCGGGCCGGCCACGATCACCGGCTTGACGGCATTGCCGAGCAGGTCCACGGCATGGTCTACAGCATGGTCCAATGCCTGTGGGCAAGTTTCCACTTTTGGTACCACCAATGGGCAGGTGGGCGCCGTAATCGGCAGTCCGGCGATGTTGCAAGCTACTTCGATATATACAGGCTTCTTGTGCAGCAAGGCCTGCCCCATTGCATAGTCAATCTGCTGAGCGGCTTCGTCCTGCTGCCGGACGGTGACCGCTGCGACGGTGACCTTGCGAAACATCTCTCTGACATAGTCGAAATCAACCGTTCCGAGCGTATGATGGAGCAAACGATTTTTTGCGGCTGTGTTTGTGTTGGGTGAGCCGGAAACAAAAATTACCGGTAAATCCTCTGCATAAGCGCCTGCCGCCGCATTGATAATACTGAGGCCGCCAACGCTGTAAGTGACGAATGCAGCCGCAAAACCCTTGGCTCTTGCATAGCCATCGGCGGCGTAGCCGGCGTTCAATTCGTTGCAGCAGTAAAGCTGTTTCATCTCAGGAAATTTGAGCAACTCGTCGAGCAGGATCAGGTTGTAATCACCGGGAATAGCGAAATATTCCTTGATCCCCAGTTCCTGTAAGCGCGTGGCGAGGTAACCGCCGACCGAAATCGTCGTTTTAGCCATGTCGTCTCCTCAGTTCGTAATTAGTTGATGTCATTTTATTCCCTAACGTTGACGCAGTTTGTGCCGATCATGGCGCGATGTCAATTAATCGGCGATGTTCAAAAGCCGATCAACACAAAACTGCGATGACCTCCGGCCGCCGCCCGTCCCGTGAGTCTTGCCGGCCGTCTGACCCTGCAAACGACAGCGAAGGACAATGTTCGGTTGTACGATTGAACCGGACATATTGGCGTCCTCACCCTGTTTACATCACAAGGGCGCCATCGCCGTAAAACCTGCATGATAGGAGCTTGGACTCTGATGAGATTTTCAGTTCTGGCATGGGTTGACCGGCGCAGCGATGCGTACGCCCGTTCAGTGGGCCGGCATCCTTGTGCTTCTCACTGCTCGTCGGTAGTGCGAAGTCAGCAGCGCCGAAGGAACACGTTCGGTCAAGAATTAGAGTGAAGATTAGGAATTCCAACCCACAAAGTCAAGACATATTGAGAGAATTCCACTAGATCCAGCCTATTTGAAAAGGGCTACCAGCCTATCGTTTGATCAAACGCGTATGACTTATCTTTAGCGTTAACTCCACTGCCTTCCGTAACAACTTATATGTATTAACTTGGAAAGGGTAAAAACCCGAAATCGAGTTAAGATGAACTGGGATCCCAAATTAGGCGCGCAATTTCGGTCAAATCAACGTTCTTATCGACCGGGCAATTAGGACAGTCCTTACGATTAGGACGATTCGGACAATCACCACATTGCCGAATCAGCATGTCAGCCCGTTCCAAATCCCGTTCCAGACACTCCAAGTCTTCCTGCAAACTGCGAATTCGGTGACGTAAGTCCGCCAGCAATGGTCGCATGGCTTCAGATGCCTCTTTTCCCGTGCTGCAATCTTGGCGGGTGCAAGCAAGCCGCTTTAGGGTCTCCAGATCGATCCCGCACCGCCCCAGGCGCAACGCAATTTCCATACGCTTCATATCTTTCCGGGCATAAAGCCGAGTGCCTCCCGGCGTGCGGTCGGGAGCGATTAATCCAAGCTCTTCGTACAAGCGTATGGTTCGGGGGGTCGTTCCTAACTCGTCTGCCAATTCACCGATTTTAAGGAAATCTCTTTTTTCTCTCGGAGGGAGGCGCATGACAAAATATGACTAGAAGGAAAATGACTGTATCGAAATAATCGAGTTTAATACAAAAAACATTGTTTTTCATTGGCCGAATTATGACACAAAATGTGCCGTACTAGTTCGATTTTTAAATATTTATCTGAACATTATTGCCGCTAGGCTTTCGGCTGGCATTTTCCGGGCCGCAGTTTAGGCTGTGTTATTGGGTGCAAAATCCGATAGTGTTGTGCTATCGGATTTGCCACAGTCACGTTCCAATTCTGCGGCTCGGCGACTTTCCCGCGGAATAGGGTCCTGTTTAGCGTATTAAGCGTTGGCGACCAATTTCAGAAACTTCTCAAACTCTCCTTTATGCATGTGATGCGAATTTTCCGGATTCGGGTACGAACCTGAGTGAGCCGCTGCATAATACTGTTCGTAGGCGTCTTTCATGTTTTGCCACACATTTCCGAAGGGATTGCGTTTGGGCGGCGTCGGAAAAACCGAACAGCCGATAATGTCGGAGGAAACGTGAAAAATACCGTGCGCGTAGGGACCGGAACCCAGGCTTGCAACCGGCACCGGCAGGTTTTCATAACACCATTTTGCGAGTTCTTCGGAAGCGTGTTCCAACAATACCGTGCTGATGCCGGCATCGATGCAGCTGTTAATGAGCTTGACGATGTCGACTGCATCTTCCGCAGTGCGTCCTCTCGGCAAATAGCTGCCCACCTGCGACCAACGTTCGCCTTGAACGCCGAAATGACCGATCACCGGTATCCCTGCAGCGACGATTGCTTCCACCATTTCGACAGTTTTGTGGTGAGGCTCGATATGTACGCCATCCGCACCGCGCCGCTGAATTTCTGATGCGTTGCGGACGGCGTCGTCTTTGGACACGCACGCGGTGGTATTGGGCATATTGCAACAAATAAACGGAGTGGACGCTCCGCGCAGCACCGCTTCCAGGAAATAAAGCTGTTCCTGAAAATCGACGGTATTCATACTCTTATGCCCAAACAGCGCCATCGGCCCCGGACTTCCGACACACAGCAGATCCATGCCCAGTTGTTCAGCCATCATGGCACTGGGCGTATCGTGACATTCCATACCGATAATTTTCTCGCCTCTGGCGATTTTATCTCCCAATGTTTTGAGAGTGACCTTTTTTCGTTGTGCTTTCATATTAATGCTCATCTGTTTTTTATTGATGTAGATATTTGGTTTCGCGTCTTTGACGTGATAACATAATATTACTTTTACGTTAAATAATGCAATAAGAAAAAATAAATAGATAAAGATTTTAAGATCATTTAAATATTACATTAAAGTAAGGTAGTGGAAACGCAATGCTTATATCCGACCAACACAATAACGGCACGTACGGCTTAGAAACGTCCAAAGCCAACGAAACAACCGAACGACTTAAATCGATGCTGAGCGGGTTCAGTATCGAAATAACGACATTGGAAGCCGCAAAAATAGACGATTTCCGCCGCTTCCTGGCAGGGGGAACGGAGGTCTACATTGTTTCTACGCCAAGCACTCAACCCGATGACGTTGTGGCTCTGGCCAAACGCCTAAGGGAAGAGGATATGCTTCCGGTTCCGCATATTGCTGCACGTGCGATACCAAGTTCGTCGGCACTGAATCGTTGGCTGGAAAATTTGAAGATTCGAGCCGATATCAGCGCGGCGCTGATTATTGCAGGGGGAAATCACGATAAGCCGGCAGGTCCCTATGACTCCTCTATGAATCTGGTTCGCAGCGAAATTTTGGAACGCCACGGGATTTGCGATCTTCGATTCGCCGGTCATCCGGAAGGACACCCGGCAATCGGCTGTGCTGAATTGATGAATGCATTGCTGGAAAAACAGTCCTATGGCGAGCGTAAACGGCTTGCCGTTGCTTTGGTGACGCAGTTTTTCTTCGACTTTGCGCCTATGGCCGAATGGGACCGGCAACTTAGCGAGTGGGGCATCACACTGCCGGTCAGGGTTGGCCTCCATGGGATTGTCAGCCTGACAGGCTTGCTGCGGCAAGCCCGTTACTGCGGTGTCGGTGCATCGATAGAGACCTTGGCAAAACAGCCTGCAAGAATGATCGGACTTACCGCTGTATCCATGCCGGACCGTCTCATGACTTCCTTGGCGGAGTACACGCTGACTGCAGAAAAAACGCGTTTTTCCGGCTGTCATTTTTTTTCTTTGGGCAACTTCGAAAAGACGGCAAGCTGGGCGTCGGCCATCGCCCGTGGGAACTTCGAACTGGGCGCCGACGGAACGCTAATAACTCATGCCGACCATGACTAGGCTATACATGCATGTTCGATTCTTATAGGCTTGGACATAACCGTTATGACTTTCCCCAAAAACACCGACCGGAGGCCAAACAACCGCCTGGCATATTGGCTTCGCGTTTGCCGATTGGCTAAACAAAACAGAACCTATGACCGTTCGTTCCGGGTTGCCATCGTAGTTGGAAGCTTGCTAAACCTGATTAACCAACCGGAAACGATGCTGAGCATAATAACCCTCGATTTCAACAGCATCCATCCTACTAACGCCGTAAAGGCCTTATTGACTTACACCGTGCCGTTTTTGGTCGCAACTTACGGCGCAATGACGGCACTTAGCTCACAAATGCAACCGGCCGACGACATTCCATCCCGATGTGAGGGTGATGAATGATGTTCTATTAGCAATCAAACTCAAGGAGAAACACACGTCCGTTCCTACCGAAGCCATTGGCGGCAAGCCCCTTGCGTGACCTGAACAAACTTGCCAATTTCGCTCCAAACACGTTCGGTTTTAGTTTGTTTGCGACACTTATGCTGCCTCTACAAACCGGAAATTGACTTTCGAATCATTCCACCACGACCGTTTGGTAAATCCATCATATTGTTGACGTCCGACAAAAATTGCAGGATCTACCGCTAACATGTAATCGCTAAAACCTTAACGGATGATGGATTAGGAGACTTATTCCCGAAGGATCATGTTTCGTTTAGGGTATGTTGGAACTGCCCCAGTCGTGTCTTAAAGTTCATTTCGTCAAATAATGAAGAATAACCCCTGATGCTATCGCACTTATAAACGGGATCAAGTACGAAGTCACAAATGTCCTTATTGTTACAGTATCAAACGGCCAAACCGGCAAGTCCAAAACCTGTTTGCCAATTTTATGGAGATCTTCAATTATTTTTTCATCTTTATCATTTTCGGCAATAAGGCCGTGTTCAAGTTCATCCTCGATATTTTCCAGTTTCCTGCTTTTCCTGGCAAAATTTACCAAAATCTTATCCCTTTTAGTACGCATCACTTTTCGAAAGGCCAATAGAGGGGCAAAAAAGACCAATGGACCCAATATAGAATATGCCACAATAGAAAATACTATTAAATCAAGCAACGGATACTCTATATTAAGAAATTTAAACGAAACCAAAATAAGAAAAACTATATTCACACCGAAAACCGACAGAGGAATTTGGTTTAGCAACCCGATTTTGCCTACAGGACTTAACCCCCCACAACGATCAGGATGCAGAAAAAGAATGTGAACAGTTGAGTTTTCCTCTTTAACAATATTTGCAAGGAACACGCTATGCGCAAAGACTCTCAGAATATATACAGTCAGGAAAAAATAGAGTAATCCAATCCCGCCTAAGTACATCCATCCGGCAACATTTAAAGAGCTATTAGACTCGGTTACACTAACAATCCAAAAACCGAGATTTTTTGGTGTATATATTTTGCAATTGGCATATGCCACACCTACCCCGACAATAACTCCTAAAAATTGTACAAATAAATTAATACGAATATAGTTTGAGCTCCAATATCCAAGGAAACCTTCAATCTTATTCTTTTGTTTAGAATCAAAACGGAGAATGCCTTGTTCTAATAATTGTTTTAAGGCATCGGAAAGCTGTTTATCGTCAATTACCAATAAAATTAATATGGTAGGAAATGATATAAGGAATGTGAAGATAGTGTTCAAATCCAAAATAAATGGAAGTTTCAATCCCATTTGATATTTTGAAAATAATGTATCAGAGTGAAAAGCTGAAAAAATCAAAATTATCAGCGGCAATATGGCAGTGATACCTACTAGTATATAAGTGCGGGGCAGGCCAAGAATCTCATAGTCACGACCTTTGGTTGATGAATTTTTCCGCATAGGAAATAGCCAATGAATAAAAGACTTCTCTGTTGATTTGACGTTATCGACAAATTTTGTAATATCATATTCATCAAGAATTGTTGCTTTTTCATTCATAAACCTTATCCCCGATCCTACGCTTGATTAATCTGATGGATGTTTAGTCTAAAAGATATTCCCAAAAAACAAAAACGGTCCCCGATAAAATCATTGGGTTATCACTCCGAGAGTTATCAAAGTCGTCAAGAAGGTATGACGCGCGCTTATTTAAGTGGTCATTACACACTGAGGGAAGTCGGTGATCATTTCGGAGTCAGTTATGCGACTGTCAGTCGGGCGGTTAAAGCGTTGGAGCAAAAGCAATAAAATGTCAATTGTAAGGCCTGACCCCAAGGCCCTTACAAGGCCCTTAAAAAATGAAATCGGTACAAGTGAGGACTCATTGCCACCAATAGAATAAAACGCTACGAGCCCAGTTATACCAATAGAAAGTGAACCAACGATAATCATATAAAATAGGTTCACATAACTATTGATTTTTTCGCATTTGCTCTAAGCCAAAACCAGAACTAACAAATGAATTAATAAAAGCTAAAAGAGGTGGTGCAAACAAACCAAAACCTATCACCAACCATATAGTATTCTGACTAAAGGCCGGAAAAAGAGGCTGATTAGGCAGCTCAATTCCTTGCGGTATACCTTGCAGCAACCCCAGAAATAACCCAATTAGCTTTGAATGTTTCTGTATAGTTTCCTTCATACGATTTGCCTAATGCCTGCCAAAATAACCAGCTTGTCTGGTTGATTTTTAATTATAAAAACTTCTGGTTGCTTCCGGTTTGTTACTCCGACCCCGATTATTTCAGCTTTTACAGCCTATTCCGTCAAAACGGATCATCGTCTCCAGCACCGGACAATTCGGAAAAATAGGCGAGCTTCATCTTCGTTTCAAAAAACTCTTTTGCCCTAATATTTTCGTAAATAATCTGATCTTCTCCAACGTTCAGCTTTGCAGAAATACTCGACTTTTCCTCTTCAACACGCGTTGATACAAGGTCTTGTTTATCCTCGAAGATCGGGGCAACCACCACGATCTTAAGGTATTCGCTACGAGTAACAGCCTGTGCAATAAGACTATTAATATAGTCGTCGCTGAAGCTATAGCCAACGATGACAATAAATCGCAGAGCTTCGTTAAGCGAATACTTCCGAAGCTCGTGCACATAGAATAAGTAAGGATCAATCGAACTTAATTTCGCTGTGGTGCCAAAGATAAGTTCGGGGTTTGGCTGAGGGTTGTCGCATAGCGTAAGCACCCCACTATTAGCAGCGTCTCTTATCCAATCTATCGAGCCATGTAGCTTATATAAATACATGCCAACATCTGCATTCTCATTTACATCAAATTTCGACGCCTCCCATTTACGGTCACCGTTGAATCCTAATTCAATACTAAAGCCCGTGGCCGCTAGCGCTTTCTCGACGCAGATATCATAGTTGAGTGTAAATACACGGACGGCGCTACCGACGTCAGATACCAAGTCTCTAAACCCCTGAAAGTAAGCTGCTTTATCGTAGTTGCTGATATTTATCCATTGGAAGAGCTGTGATCGTATCTGCTTATCAAGCTTTGCCACCTTCTCAAATTCTTCACCCGCAACCTTAAGAAGGTGAATGTTCCATCCACCTATGAATGGATATAGCTTATTTTGATGCTTCTGATTGATCTCTGATAAAACGTCTAACAGTTCTTCGATGGTCGCCGTCTGGTCTTCGAATGCTCCCTCAAGTCCTCGCTGATAGATGATTGAGCTTTTCAAGTAGTTGTACAACTCGTTAAACTCTTTGAAATCCGAGTCCGATCTTATCTTCTCTTCGATATCAAGCGTCATCGCCTTTGCATGCTTAATACCCGCATCGACGCTGGCGCCAGCTCCCAGGAGAAACAACAACGAATCTTCTCTTAAGCTCATTTTGCTCTCCTTTCTACAAGAACCACGGCGCTACCGACTCAGCGCTAACAATGCTCATATCGTTTACATCTTCGAGATGCGAAAACTCCTTCATGAATTTCGCAATAAGCCTTGAATATAGGATCGAAATCGGTTGGGCTTTTGAATTGAACCCACGCCAATTCGCACCTGTTAGATTTAAGATATCCTGAAGACATTCCTTCTTTGTCGCCCATTCATCCTGTGACTCAATAAAATCCACGTATAACGGCTCCGATACTCGCTTATGCAATACCTCTTTTCCGTGCTGCAATCCTTCTGCCCAAATCAAAAACTCGGTCGCAGAAAGCTGCACATAGGTACTTTCGTATGGAACACAAGTGTTGTGATCACTAAATCCTAGAAACTTGTGTTTCGTATTGACGCGAATAACTATGATCTCAAATTCATCTGCCTCTCTAATTTGCGAAACAACCCCCTTGATGACCTCGATCTCCTTCCGACTGATCTTGTAAGGGAGGTGTAAAACGAGCGATTTGTAGTTATCACCGAGCTCGCTCGACAAAACGTCCTTCAAGTTAGTATTCAAGCGATCGAGATAAGTCCCCTCATCGCTCGAGGAAGAAAGCGGCTTGATATACTTAAAGTCACCACTGGAATCCAAACACACGGTATACGCTGTATAGCGTGTCGTGCTACCCCCGTCTTTTTCTTGAACACTTCCAATTCCAAATATTAAGCAGTTACTTTTTGCGGGCTGCACGAGCCAAGGTGTGCCACCAAATTTGCTAAATATCTGCAACCCGATATTCGAGACAGCCCATTTCAACTGATCTTTCTTGAAGAAAGTGTCTTCTGTTACGACCTGACAGTAGACATCATTTCTTAACGCCATCAACTTGAGGTGGCCGTAAGCATCGAAAGCTGCTTCTACGCCCTTAAAGCCTTTCGGAAGGACTGCTACGAGCATTACTTTATTAGCAGGATAAGATGCCTTCAGCTCCTGGACCCGCTCTTCGCTAGCTTGTATGGCGGCTGGGTCAAATGTACTTATCAGATGATGTTCTACAATGGCCTTATGAATTGGCACGAAGAACATCTTCCCAAGCCCTGGGAACTGGCCTGGAAACAGCTTGCCAACCAATCCAAGATAGATATCCCGCGCTAATGACCTAGTTCTTTCGGTGAAAAGGAAGAGATATCGAATTTCGTCATCCATTCGCCGATACGGGCCATTAACCCTTATTCCCATAAACTGCGACTTCGCTGTCTTTCCTCCGCCAACCAGATATGTCTTTTCATCAAGTTGTTTCGCAGGCAAAGTAGAAAAATTCGCATCAATATCGAGACTGGTACCGGAAAGCATTGGGCGAAGTATGTTTTTTGCAAAAGTCTCGATAACCGATTTCTTGTCTTTGTAGAAATAAATATTCGGTTTACCAGACCTATCTAGCGAGAAACTACGTATTTGAGTTTGTCTGTTAAAAGGTTGGCAATCTTTAAGGGAAAACTTGTGCTCCACTAGTAGCCCGAACTGCCTTTTTTCCTTAAGGTAGTAAGACTTAACAATGATCTCGGTACTACCTTCATCGAACTTTTCCGTTACAAAGCGAACCTCCTTCAACGTGATTGCCTTCTCTGGAATGTAATACTCCAGCTCACCAGCTTCGGCTTTCAGCGTGTAGAGAAACTCTTGGTATATGAGATGCACAGTTAAAACAGGATTCTGGCAATATTCATACTCGTAAGATTCATACCCATCCTGCTTGACGGTTGATACATCAAACAGTAACCATTTGACATCGCCTTCGTGTTCAGGAAGATTTACACGAAAGTCTTCTGACCTTTTTAACTGTGAACTATCAGGAACAGGGTTCCTGTAGATGGTTACACTATTGTCTTGTTTAAGCAACGGAATGAAGTTCAATGCGATGCGATCCATATTTACCCCTTGGTCTTTTTCGCCTTTTACATTTATTGAAAGCTCAACGGTTGATTTCATTCCGTATATCATCGGCGATTAAGTTATAAAGGCCGGGAACGATCAAATTACACTCATTCAGTCAGATAGGGTGATTGACCGCAACGGGTTGATTTTCAATCTATTTAACGCCTACCAGCTACATCAACCGACCCGCTATTTTATAAATTTAAGAGACCTCAATTCACAATTGTGATATCTGTAAAATTTATCCCTACACATCCAAATTCGCCACCTCCAGCGCATTTTTAACGATAAAGTCACGCCTTGGTTCGACAATATCGCCCATCAACGTAGTAAATACTTCATCGGCGGCAATAACATCCTCGATCGTGACTTGCAGCATTCGACGGGTATTGGCATCCAAGGTCGTCTCCCAGAGCTGTTCCGGATTCATTTCGCCGAGGCCTTTGTAACGTTGGATATGCTGGCCTTTTTTGACT
>JBNLCC010000047.1:0-1736 GCA_050303615.1 Methylococcaceae bacterium
ACGAAAACAAATCCCTGAATCAGTACTGTAAGAATACCTATTGGAATTATTGGACTCTCTCGATCATAGATACCAATATCGTCATAAATTTTCTTAAATACAATCAGATGCCAACAAAATGCATATATGAAAGTACTGAAAACAAACCCCGCCATTGGCAATGCGTAATTCACGATCTTTTCTCCTTGTAAGTGCTAACGAGACTGTAGAAAAACCCATTTCGGAACATGCCACTGAACCCGTTGTATGGTAAGGCCTGAGTTTTCTAGACACTTTCCTGGTGAAGCGGCTACACTAATCCGGACACACCACTTAAAATACCCTGAAAAGGATAGTGTGTCTAAAAATGAGAGAACAAACTAAGAAACCTAATAATTATACATCGGAATTTAAAGAATCAGCGGTTAAGCTGGCGATCGAATCCGATCAATCAATTGCGCAGACAGCGCGAGATTTAGGATTGAACTGCAATACCCTGCATACTTGGATCAGCAAATATTCTAAACCGAAAACGGCTGTTGAAAGAACGGACGAACATATTTATGACGAAGTTAAGCGTCTGAAGAAAGAATTAGCCCGAGTCACCCAGGAGCGCGATTTGTTAAAAAAGGCCACCGCGTACTTTGCGAAGGAAATGCAGTGAAGTACGCCTGGATAGCCAAGCATTCCAATGAGTTTCCCGTTGCTGTGTTGTGCCGGTTTATGGCTATTTCACGGAGTCGTTATTATGACTGGCTCAATGCGCCGAAAACAGAACGGGAACAGGAAAATGAGCACCTTCTGGAAATCCTGACAGCGCTATTTCAAAAAGGTCGAGGAACCTACGGGACACGGCGTCTTAAAAAGGAATTCGCAAAATTGGGGTCTGTTGTCAGTCGGCGCCGTATAGGTCGACTCATGACGCAGGCGGGGCTGGCCTGCAAAACCAAGAAAAAATTTAAAGCAACAACCGACTCCAAGCATAACAAGCCGATTGCGCCAAACTTACTGGACAGACAATTTACCGTTCCACAACCGGATCGTTATTATGTGGGCGATATCACCTACGTTGCCACCGAGGAAGGTTGGTTATATTTGGCGATTGTCATTGATTTGTTTTCCAGAAAGGTGGTCGGTTGGTCGATGGACAATCGGATGAAGGCCAAGCTCGTCAATGATGCGTTGCTCATGGCTCTGTGGAAGCGCAAACCCGAGAAAGGACTGATCTGGCATACCGATCGCGGCAGCCAGTATGCGTCCGATAGTCACCGTGCGATTTTAAAGGAACATCATGTCGTTCAGTCGATGAGCCGTAAAGGAAACTGCTGGGATAATAGCGTGGCCGAAAGCTTTTTTCATACCTTGAAAACGGAATTGACGCATCACCGTCAATTTAAAACTTGTGAAGAAGCTAAGCAGGCGATTTTTGAATATATCGAGGTCTTTTACAACCGAGAACGCCTTCATTCTGCCAATGACTATTTATCACCGGTAGACTACGAAATACAGCAAAAAGCTGTGTAACAATGTGTCCGGAAAAGTGTTGACACTTCAGATTTGCTGAGCCAACTCAGCGCGTTAAAGCTTCATGGAATGGCCGACGCTTGGGCGGATATTCAAGCCGAATCCCATAAACCCACGAAGACCTCGCCCGAAGAGATGCTCCGTCGCCTGATTCAGGCTGAAATCGCTGACCGGCAGGTCCGTAGCCTAAGATATCAACTGACCACGGCTAAATTCCCCATCCATCGGGACTT
>JBNLCC010000048.1:0-80201 GCA_050303615.1 Methylococcaceae bacterium
GGAATACCGCAGACATCTTGATATTATGAAGATGGAGCAGAGTATGAGTCGAAAAGGAAATTGCTGGGACAATGCACCGACAGAACGGTTTTTTCGTAGTCTTAAGCATGAGCAGCTGAATTACGAGAAATTCAGAACAAAAGCGGCAGCAAAGCTAAGTATTATTGATTATTTGGCTTTTTATAACAGTAGACGAACGCATTCGAAATTAGGATATCTATCACCAATGGATTTTGAACGCAATTTTTTTAGCAACGTGGCTTGATGATATGTCCGGTTTTTGTTGACCATTACAGATGATTTTGTCTGCACCTTTGAGTCGAAAGCGGATGCCGAGTATTTCTATGGAACATTGGGGCAAAGGCTCAGAGAGTACAATCTCGAGGTGGCGGAGGAGAAGACGAAGCTGATACGGTTCACGCAGGCGTGTCTGAGAGAGTGCGGGACATTTGACTTTCTAGGGTTTGAATTCCGTTGGGGACTCGACCGATGGCGTAAGCCAGTACTGATATGGCGTACGGCTCGGATAAAGTATCGAGCGTCGCTAGCGGAGGTGAAAGACTGGTGTCAGAGGCACTGCCGATTACCCAAGGAACGATTGTTCGTGCTACTGAATTTAAAGTTGCGCGGGTACTACAATTACTACGGTATTCGGGGAAACTACGGCAGCTTGAATGACTTTCTTCATCAAGCGAAACGAATCCTCTTTAAGGTGTTAAATCGTCGCAGCCAGCGACGGAGTTACAACTGGAGGGGGTTTAATGAGTTGCTGAAGGTGTTTAGACTCCCCAAACCACGAATCTGCCATGACTTCTGAGTAACAAGGATAACGATACGGTCTTATGTGCGAAGCGAGTAACTTTGAAGAGCCTCGTGCGCTAGTTCCGCATGCGAGGATCTGTACGGGGGCGGTCGGGCTACTGGCTGTTCTACTGTGATGTTCGCCAAGCGAACCTCGGTGCTTCTTGCCGGGTGGCGCCTGTTTAACCGCTGAATGGGTACTCTCGCCGGATTTGCCGAAACAACAATCGTCGCCCAGCAACGGCGGTGCGAATTTATACAAGAAGGCAAAGGACAACTTTCATCCTGGCAACAGTTGAAAAATAAGATTTTTCCGGGTGATGATGATTTTGTAAACAACATGCAAGACAAGATTAACCTAGCTTTAGCCCCTGCTTTACGCCTGCCGCGTTGTCCCGGTTTGCTGGCTTCCGGTTGATCATACAACACCAAGCTGTTTTGGCGTGTCCGCCCGCTGTCCCCATTCCGCCCAGGAACCGTCGTAGATCGCCACTTCGGTTGCGCCGAGTTGATATAATGCCAGCGCCAGCACTGCCGCGGAGACGCCCGATCCGCAGGTTGCGACAATCGGTTGTTGCAGATCGATATGGGCACTGCTGAAAAGCGATTCAAGCTGGCGGTCGGGCAGTAGGGTATGCCGCTCAGGATCAGTCAAACCGCTATAACAAATGTTCCTACTGCCCGGAATATGTCCGGGCAGTTGGTTTGGGTCGGTGAGGGGGCGGTAGCCGGCGAAGCTGTCCGGCGAACGGGAATCAAGAATCTGATGGGAGTGGTTTTGCACTATAGCCAGCATGCGTTTTAAATCGCATACCAGATGTTCCCGATAAGTTGCGCAGGAGGCTTTTTCAGGCACACTCGGAATCCGCGATTCGAGCGGCAGTCCCAGTTGGCGCCAGCGGGTTTGGCCGCCGTCCAATACCCTGACATGGTCGTATCCGAAGACGCGAAACATCCACCAGGCTCTGGCCGAAGCAAAGAATGCGTTGTTGTCATATATGACAATCTGACTTTCATGATCGATGCCCAGTTTACCGGCAGCGTCTGCAAAGGCATCAGCAGTGGGTAAGGTATGCGGTAGCGGACTGTTTAAATCGGCAATCAGGTCGATATCGAAAAACAACGCATTTGGAATATGGGCTTGCCGATATTCAAGTGACGCATTGCGCTGTTGTCTCGGCAGAAAAAATGAAGCGTCAAATAGTGCCAGATTCGGTAATGCAAGATTGTGTTTCAGCCATTTGCAACTGACCAGCGGTGAATGACGATGCATGCCGGTGAAGGTATTGATCTGTAATAAAAAAGGCGGGACAAATGTCCCGCCTTAGTATGTTGCAGTTCGGAATTTAATCGATTCCGGCCTTGATGTGAACTAAGGATTCTTGCATATGCTGGGTAGCTACGTCGGCATGACCCATTTTGGCGTGTTCAACTGCTTTATTCAAATGCGTAACCGCTTCACCCATATGGGCCGCTGCTTCGGTATGTGCTTGTTGGGCGGCTTTGGCGTGCTCCAGCGCACTTTGGGCGTGTTCGTTTAACACATCAGCATGACCCATTTTGCCGTGTTGTGTCGCGAGTTGCGCATGTTTCAGCGCTTCTTTCCCATGATCGTCTGCGGCAAAAGATAAGCCGGTAGAAAGGAAAAATAATGTTGCTAGGAATGATAAAACAGAAATACCGTATTTCATGACAGCTCTCCTCAAATTTTGGGACGGCGTTTGCTTTATATTATTTGGTATCGATATTATGCAAACGCTCGAATCAGAGTCTAAGTTAAGCTAACCAGTACTGTCAAGGTCATTATCGTCAGAATATTAAGGCATTACGCTAATTATGATGTTGTCCAAAATGTGAATTTAGCGCTAAAAAGTTATCATCAAAAACACTATTTTGAGGTTATTATCCCCCACCTAAGTCTTCCTTAGGGAATGGCTAGAGGCATTTGCGCTTAATTAATAGTACGGCCCTGGTGCGATATTTTGCAATATCGTAAAGTGTATTACCTCCTTGAATATTCCCCGGGGTAACCGGTTTGCCGTAGCTTAGTTTATTTCCCCATCTATTTTGTGCACCTTGAGTCCCCAGCTAAACAGACTGGCGATGCGTTTATTACTTTGCCGCAAACGCGGCAACAGCACCGTCACCCAATGAAACAATATCTGATAGCCGATTTCAGTATGGTGCTCGAGAAACTGTTTGAGCTGTTCGGCGTCAATAACTGCCAGTTCACTAGACGTTATCGCTTTGACTGTCGCACAATGAGGTTCGTGATCGAAAAAGCAGGAATGCGCAAATTCCTCCCCTTCGAAAAGTTCGCAGAGACCGGATACCATGGTTTTATTTTCAGATAGTTTTACGTCGGTACAAACCATCAGCTTACCGCTGAGTACAACAAAAATTTCGTGATTGATTTCTCCTTCAACAATAACCGTTTCATTGGGTTCAAAGCGTTTTCGGTGCCAGATTTTCCCTTCGATAAATTGCTCGTGATTGAGTAAATTCTTTAACGTATGGAATTTGAAAGCAGGTGGTTTGGGAAGATCATTTTGATACATATATAAATTCAGAATCTGATGCGGGGAACAGATGTATTATACTGACTGCGTAAATTTTATGAATAGTTCGGTAATCGTGATGAAGCAAATTTATAAGTTAGTATCCATTTCTCTGCTGGTTATTTCCGCCGGTTGTTCCGATGATGACGTGCAGGCCGGGCCGGATAAACGCAAGCAAGCAAGTCCGTTCAAAGCCCAGACCGATGCATTGCAGGAAGCCAAGCAGGTTGAACAACTGTTGCAGGATGCGGCAAAACGAAGACAGCAAAAAATAGAAGAGCAACTGAAAGATGAATGAGCTGACTTCAACCTGTCGTAATTTGCCGCCGGGGACGTCATGAAGATCGAGTAAACGTCGGGAAACAAAAACAGGCAACTGCCGAGTATCTGCCTGTCATGCCGACGTTACGACCGGTCATTTAGTTTCGGGTAACTCCCTTAAACCCCGATTCAGGCATTCCCAGGTAAAACCCTTGTGCGTAATTCACGCCGATTTCTTTGAGAACATTCAATATTTCAACATTCTCAACGAATTCTCCAATTGTCAGAATACCTAAGTCCTTACACAGGTTTGAAAGGTTGGCCACCAATGACCGGTCAATTTTAGAATCGACGATACTGCGTACGAATGCTCCATCGATTTTTACGTATTCAAAGTGCAGTTCTCTCAGGTAATGGAATGAATTGTAGCCGCTGCCAAAATCATCCAGTGCAAAAGCAAAGCCGCTTTTTCTTAATTTCTTCAAAAAACCGGCCATATGGCTGATGTCTCCAATGGCATCCCGTTCCAGTATTTCGAAAACGATGCTGTCAGGTGGAACCTGATACAGATTGCATAGCTCTTCGGCATAGCCTAGAATTCCCCTGCCGTAAATTTCCTGCGCCGAAAGGTTGATAAACAGCCGTTTTGGTTTTACCCCGTCCGCCATCAACATCTTATTGGTATCAATCACTTTTTGGACAATGATGCGGTCCAGTTCCCGTCCCAGGCTGTATTTTTCGATGGTCTCAATAAATCGGCTTGCGGGCAGGGTTTTTCCGTCTTCCAATAGCAGTCGCGCCATAGATTCATAAGCAAATATTTCACCGGTTTTACAATCAAAAATCGGCTGAAAAAAGGGAGTGATTTTGTATTCTTTCAACGCTTGGCGCAGCTCTTCCACAAAATTGCGGTTATCGCGGACGCTTTGCGCATAATTGACGATCGGATCAAATTCGCATACTTCATTTTTACCCAATCCCTTGGCCCGATACAGGGAACTGTCCACGCCGCTCATTAAATCATCTAAAGTACGGGCATCTTTCGGGTAACTGGCAATCCCGATTGATGTGGTTACGCAAAATCTGTTGCCGGGGATAATTTCAAAAATGAGTGTTTGCAGCGCTTCTTTGAGTGTCTCAGCCACTTTTTTGGCACCCGAAGGCGGTGTTTCGGGCAGTATCAGCGCAAATTCATCACCGCCCATCCTTACTGCAATATCTCCTTTTCTGAGGCAGGATCTGATGGTTTCCGCTATTTGAATTAATACATCGTCGCCTGCCGGGTGACCGTATGAGTCATTGATTTCCTTAAAATCATCCAGGTCGAGTTGCAGTATTGAAAACGTATGCTGATGACGTTCGGAACGGCCGATTTCATATTCCAGCATGTCGTTGAAATAGCGCCGATTGTGAATTCCGGTGAGCGGATCATGATTGGAATAATATTCAAGCTCGGATAGCGTGTGATTCAGCACTTTGCTCGAGCCGAAAATGATAACCATAACCGAGAGCAATGAACGGATGATGTCTTGTTCCTGCGGCGTCCGGGATGTTGGTGAAGCAAAAGCGACGCTTAAAATACCGGAAAGTCCCGGCGTATGATCGGGTACGGAGACCGTGATTAATTTAAGGTGTTCAAGATTTATGCTTTTGCTGCTGTTTTCGATAAAAAATTCTTCAAAATCCACGGCGGTATCGTCAGCAAGCTCAAGCTGAGACAAGACTTCCCCGGTCATTTTATTTTTTATGGCGTTCCGCTCTGTTTCGGTAAAGTTTCGGGTATAGTAAAAAGAAAGCGAAATGTCGCTGGTCTCCGCAAAAACAATACAAAAGAAATTAAACGGAAAAATAGCATGGAAGCCGCGCAGAATTTCCAGCAAAAATTCTTGCCATTGGGAAATCTTTTCATGGGAAAGTATGATATTAGCCAGTACATTACTTTGCCTTTCAAACAAGTCCTTTTCAATCAGCGCGGAGGACAGGTAGGTTGTGGTTTGGCTGAATTCTTCGATAATTTCCTGCAAATAGAAGCTGTTTTCCCGCCATTGCCTTTGCCGCTGGTTAATCAAGCTTTGAAAGGCGGATTGCAGGCACTGGCACTTTAATTTTGAGGCACTCAACGTTTCGGAAATGTCCGGATTTTCGGTACGGGCCATACAGCCGTCGAGTGTGTTCAAAATTTCGCTGTGCACTCTGCTAATCATCTTGATAATCGATGATGCAAAGATGCGTGTTCGCGTTTGTCCCTCCAAGACGGTGGTCAATTGTTCCATGATATGATGCCGCAGCTGGTTAATATCCTGTGGAAACGATTCCTCCGGTGTTGACTTCCGTATATTTGACGGAGGCTGTTGCAGTGAAGTGCGGTGCTCTATCATGATTGAATATCCTATCGGAAAAGACCGCTTTTTTGCATCAGGTCGATGCCACACTGAAGTTCACGAAACCAGCTTAGAAAATCCTCGACTGCCTGACCGCGATAGATCGGGCCATGTTGTGGCGCGAGCATCCGGATTTCCAATTGAGAAACCGCCTCAACCCAAAGGCGTGCAGCTTTGTTGCCGCACATATAGCGGCGATGAAAAGCTTCGATAAAAGGCAAATGGCTTGAAAAGTCGTCGACAAATTCATATTCCATATCGGCGGGCAACATCGCGGCGCCGATATCGCCGGTAAACAAAATTTTGGCAATCGGATCATAGGTATTGATCTGTCCTTCCGAGTGCAGAAAGTGCGCCGGCAGCAATTGTAAGCAGAAGTCAGGCGCCAAATGACACGCTATGCCCTCGTCAGGTACGCTGATAAAGTTGCTCAGGTCAGAAATGCCGTAATGCGGCAAAAAACGCATCCAAATTTTCGACACATAAACGGGGGCATGGGTCAAATCCAGCCACGTGGCCAGGCCGCCGACGATATCCGGGTCCTGGTGGGATAAAATAATCGCTTTGATAGCGTCTGTTTTTATATAACGCATTAATTCCGTCAACACATTCGGCATGACGCCGAAACCGCCAGGATCAAGCAGAACGCCATCCCCGTGGTGCATAATCAGATACTGATTTGAGCGAACACCGTCTTCTTCGCCTGGGTCACTTTCATTGAGTAAAATGAATTGATGTTCCTTGGAACTAAATAATGTGATATTGCGCATAATAAATCTATTCCGGTCTTTTTCCTGGCGGATGGCAGGTAAATGAATACCGGCTAGGAAGGGGGGCAGGGCAACATAATATGGTGCTCACTGTTGATGGGCAATGAGTATAATCTTCCCGGATTCTAAATCCCTGACCAATAACCATATAAAATATATTAGATTGCTTGGCCAAGTCAAACGTTTATACTCAATGTTACGTTTTTTCTAGTATTCCGTCTTCTCCTTAAATTCACACAAATCTGCGATGACGCAACTCGCGCAACGGGGTTTTCTTGCGGTACAGGTATAGCGGCCATGCAATATCAAAAGATGATGGGCATCTTTCTTATGCTGTTTCGGTACCCATTTGTCTAGTCTTTGTTCGACTTCGAGAACATTCTTTCCCGGCGCAATACGGGTCCGGTTTGCCACGCGAAAGATGTGGGTATCGACGGCGATGGTGTGTTCGCCAAACGCGGTGTTCAAGACCACATTGGCGGTTTTTCTGCCGACGCCGGGCAGCGCTTCCAACGCTTGCCGGTTATCCGGGACATGACCGCCATGCTTTTCCAATAACATACGGCAAAGCTTGATAATATTGGCGCCTTTGCTGTTATACAGCCCGATGGTTTTGATGTATTCTTTCAGACCGTGTTCCCCTAAAGCGAGCATGGCAGCAG
Organism: Methylococcaceae bacterium; assembly: GCA_050303615.1. Classification (GTDB taxonomy): domain Bacteria; phylum Pseudomonadota; class Gammaproteobacteria; order Methylococcales; family Methylomonadaceae; genus CAZDXJ01. The sequence goes on from JBNLCC010000048.1 coordinate 7,434, forward strand.
GGGTGTTGGCCACCGGAAACAAAATTGCCGTGGCTTTATTGACGCTTTTATCAGTTGCTTGAGCGGACAGCACCACTGCGATCAGCAGTTCGAATGGGCTGGTGAAGTTTAATTCCGTGGTCGGTTCCGGTATCGCTTGCGCCAGACGGTCAAAAATGGCCTGGCGGTTTTGTTTATTCATTACTCGGTAACATGCACGGGGATGCGTTCAATTGCAGGTTTGCGTTGGACGATTTTGTTATCGATGATATTTTTTAACGCGATCAGAAATCCGAGACCGATAAATGCACCAGGCGGGAGGATGGCCAGCAGCATGCCGGAATAGTCCTCGACGACATTGATCTGCCAGTTTTTGGCGACCGGGCCGAACATCAGGTCGGCATGGGCGAACAGTGTTCCGGAGCCGATCACCTCGCGCATCGCACCGAGCAGCACCAGGGCAAAAGTAAAACCCAGACCGATAGACAAACCATCCAGTATCGCTTTATCGACACTGTTTTTTGCAGCAAAGGCTTCCGCGCGCCCGATGATGGAACAATTGGTGACAATCAACGGAATAAAGATGCCGAGAATTTTGTATAGACCATAGAACCAGGCATTCATGGCCAACTCGATCATCGTGACGATGCAGGCGATGACTAGCACAAAGACCGGTAGTCTCACTTCGCTACTGACAAAATTGCGGATTAATGAAACGATGAGATTGGAACAAAGTAGCGTTACTGTTGTGGCAAGTCCCAAGCCCAGGCTGTTGATGACCGTATTGCTGACTGCCAGCAACGGACATAGGCCTAACAGCGCAACAAATGCCTGATTGTTGTTCCAGAGCCCTTCTTTTATGATATTGCCGTATTCAGATGAGATCATTTTGCTTCCTCACTGTCTTTTTTATTGACGCGGTGTTCCGCCGGCGCGAAAACTTCCGCTTGATGCCGTTGGAAGTAAAGCAGCGTGTTTTTGACTGCCTTGACAATGGCGCGTGGCGTGATTGTAGCGCCGGTAAACTGGTCGAACGAACCGCCGTCCCGTTTTACCGCCCATTGCTTTTCGGCCGGATTATGCAATGACTTACCGGCAAAGTGCAGAATCCAATCGGAGCGGCTGACTTCGATATTGTCTCCAAGTCCCGGTGTTTCCTTATGTGCCACGACCCTGACCCCGGCCAAGCTGCCGTCGGCTTTTACCGCAACCAGTAACTTGATTTTTCCGTTGTAGCCGCCGGGTGCAATGGTAGTAAAAATGGCAGACACCGGTTTTCCCATTTTTCTGGCGCGATACACGGTTATCGGATCCAAACTGCCCAAACGCTTATCTGTTACTGTTATGGTATCGTTGACGATATCATTGTCATAGAGCGCTTTTGGCACAATCGCGCTGAGATTGCGCAACAGCGCGGCACGCTCGTTTTCGGAGATTTTTTCCTTGGTGGAATGAAAAGTCATCGATACCAAACCGGTACCCACCAGCGAAAAAAGACCGAGAACGGCTGCGGCAGTCAGGGATTTTTTTATGATGTAATTCATGATGGCTGACCGAATACCCGGGGGCGTGTGTAGTAATCAATGGTGGGTGCGGCCAGATTCATCAGCAACACCGAAAACGCGATGGCATCCGGATAGCCGCCCCATACCCTGATGATATACACCAGTGCGCCGATCAAGATACCGTAGATCAATCGGCCTTTGCCTGTGGTCGCTGCGGTAACCGGGTCGGTGGCAATAAAAAAGGCGCCCAGCATGGTAGCGCCGCCGAATAAATGGAATAAAGGTGAAGTGAACTGGCTGCTGTCCAACAAATAACCGATGGCGGCAAAACAGCCCAAACCCGAAAGCACGCCGAACGGGATTTGCCAGGCGATTGCGCGGCGTTGTATCAGCCACAGGCCGCCCAGCAGATAACCGGCGGAAACCCACTCCCAGCCTTTTCCCGCCACCAGTCCGAAGACTGAGCCGGTGCTGATCTGTGCGACTGTTTTATTCAGTCCCAGCTGGGTTCTGACGGTATCCAGCGGTGTTGCCTTGGTGAGTGCGTCAAAAGTGGTGTCAGCCGGCGGTTGTTCGAGAAAAATGAGGCGCAATGTGTCGCTAAAACCCAATGTCATATTACTGATGTCTTGCGGCGCCAGCCAGCCTGTCATCTGTTTGGGAAAGGAAACCAACAGCAGCACATAACCGGCCATCGCGGGATTGAACGGATTATAGCCGAGGCCGCCATACAATTGTTTGGCAATGATAATGGCAAATGCTGTACCGATCACGGTTATCCACCATGGTGCGATGACCGGTAAGGCCAGCGCCAGCAGCATGGCAGTGACCACCGCACTTAAGTCCAGCAGGCTGTCGATAATGGGTCTGCTACGCAACGCCAATACGGCCGCCTCGGCAAGCAGTGCAGTTAACACAGCCAATACCGAATTGATCAGCACGCCGAAACCGAAAAACCAATACATCGTGAACATGCCCGGCAGCAGTGCCAGCAGTACTTGCAGCATTACTTTGGTAACGCTGTTTTGCGGTATTAAGTGCGGTGATACGGTTGTTGCAAACTTCATGACTACTCCTGATGCTCTGCGGCATGCGCGGCTTCCAATGCCCTTCTGGCGTCTTCGGCTTTCTTTTTGGCCAGCGCTTCTTTTTTTCTTCGTGAGCGTTCCGCCCGTTCCAACTTTTCTTTTTCGATGCGCAATAATTGCGCATCATGCCGGGCTTTAGCCCTGGCCGCTTTTTCCGCCTGTTGTCTTTTTAATGCTATTTTACTTTTAGATGCCCGGTAATACTGGACTAACGGGATCTGGCTGGGGCAAACAATTTCGCAGCAACCGCACTCAATACAATCGAACAGATGAAATTCTTCGCATTTGTCCAGATTGTCGGCCCGGCTATACCAGTATAGCTGCTGCGGTAGCAGGGTTACCGGGCAAACCTTGGCGCATTCGCCGCAACGGATGCAGGGCCGGGCGTGTTTTTCGGTCCTGATTTCGTCTGCTGCCGCCGCCAGAATGCAGTTGGTGGCTTTAATAACCGGAATTTCATCGTCCGGCAAGGCAAACCCCATCATCGGACCGCCCATGATCAAGCGTTCCACATTTTTACGGTAACCACCACAACAGTGAATCAGATGCTTAATCGGCGTGCCGATACGGACTCGCAGATTTTGGTTTTGGTTTACGCCCTTACCGGTAACGGTGACAATGCGTTCGGTTAGCGGCTTTCCCTGGCAAACGGCTTGATAGATTGCCGCTGCAGTACCGACATTCTGGCACACAATGCCGATATCGGCAGGGATGCCGCCACTGGGCGTTTCTTTGCCGGTGAGCACGCGGATCAGCTGTTTTTCGCCGCCTGTCGGATAAAGCGTCGGTACGGCGACCAGTTCGATATGTTCGGCCTGCAGGTTATCGACGGCTTTCTGCAATGCCGCTTTGGCTGTCTGCATGTGATCTTCAACAGCGATAATGCAACGTTCTATCTGCAGCACATGTAATAAAACCTGGGCGCCGCCGATCACATCGTCGGCCTGATACTGCATCAGCATATTGTCACAGGTTATATACGGTTCGCATTCGGCGCCGTTCAGGATCAGCGTATCGATATGGCGTCGCTGACCCGGGTCCAGTTTGACGGCGGATGGGAAAGCCGCTCCGCCTAAGCCGACGATGCCTGCTTGCTGAATTATACTGCGGATCTTCGCCGGGTCGAGTTGCCGGTAATCAGTCGTTGTGCCGGAAGGCAGTGCTTGGTCCAGACCGTCGGTTTCAATGACAATGCATAGATCGTTTAGTCCAGACGGGTGCGGTATGGGCCGATTTTCGATGCCGGTTACCTTGCCCGAACTGGCGGCAATGACTGGAGCCCCCAGAAAATGCCCGGTTTGGGCAATCAGCTGGCCTTTGAGTACGTGGTCTCCGGGTTTTACTATGGCTTCGGCGACCACGCCGGGTCGCTGCAATAATGGATAAACCAGTTGCTTGGGAATGCCGGCATCAATCAGTGGTGAATGTGTGGAGAGTTGCTTGAATCCGGGCAAACGCAAGCCGCCGTGAAAGAGCTGCAATTTAAGCATGGTTAGTGTATTCCTTCCGGCTCCGGCCATTGCCAATTATTTGCCGTTTCTGCAACCGGCTGCATAATGATGCAGTCAACCGGGCAGGGTTCGATACATAGCTCGCAGCCGGTGCATTCCGAGGCAATGACCGTATGCACGTGTTTTGCCGAGCCGAGTATTGCGTCGACAGGACAGGCCTGAATGCATTTGGTGCAGCCGATGCAGTCCTCTTCAATAATTACTGCCAGAGCCGGCGGTTTTTCCTCGCCGTGTTCTTCGCTTAGGGGAATACTGTCGACACCCAACAAATCGGCCAGCGCATTAACGCCGTCCTGTCCGCCAGGCGGACAGCGGTTTATCTCCGCTTCACCCGACGCTATGGCTTCCGCGTAAGGACGGCAACCGGCAAAACCGCACTGGCCGCATTGCGTCTGCGGCAACAATGCCTCGATCTGGTCGGCAACCGGATCGCCTTCCACTTTAAAGCGTATCGCCGAATAACCTAATATGACACCGAAAAAGGCAAATAACAGACAGACCATCAGCATAACTAAAACCTCACTAATACGGTAGATCCCGGATTAAACTCTGACCAATCCGGCAAATCCCATAAACGCCATAGACATTAGGCCGGCAGTAACCAGCGCGATGGCGTTGCCTTTGAACGGGAGGGGGACATCGGCAACGGCAACGCGTTCCCGGACAGCGGCAAATAATACTAAAACCAAAGAAAAACCTAATGCGGCGCCAAAACCATATAAAGCCGATTGCATAAAATTATGTTGTTCCTGCACATTGAGCAGCGCGACTCCCAAAACCGCACAGTTTGTGGTAATCAACGGCAAAAAAATTCCAAGTACCTGATACAACATGGGACTGGTTTTATGTACCACGAGTTCGGTAAACTGCACTACCACAGCGATAACAACAATAAACGTGATGGTGCGTAAGTACTCCATTTCCAGCGGCAACAGCAAATAAGTGTTGGCCAAATAGCTGCATATCGAGGAGAGCGTCAGCACGAAGGTTGTGGCAAATCCCATGCCCATCGCCGTCTCCAGTTTGCGCGACACACCCATGAACGGACATAGGCCCAAGAATTTAACCAGCACGAAGTTATTGACTAAAATAGTGCTAACCAGAATGATAATGTATTCCTTCATAATATTACTCAATCCCTCCATTTGTTAAATAAGGCGGGGCAGGACTGTTATGACAACCCGCCGTTGATGTTATTCTCAGTGCCGACGTAACGGTGCTAAATCCGTCGCGTGCCGGGCAGCAAGAGCAATAGCGGTATAAAACAACCGTATCAGCCATGAGAACGCTCTACAATATCCGTATTAAAAGACGATTAATTTTCTGATTGACAATCAGTTTGCGCTAGTGAATCCATTCCCCGTGATATCTTATTTAATCCGCATACCCGGCTGAGCGCCCTGTTCGGGATGCAGCAGCCATAAATCTTTGCCGCCCGGTCCGGCAGCCAACACCATGCCTTCGGATAGGCCGAAACGCATTTTTCGCGGTTTTAAATTGGCGACCACGACTGTCAGTTTGCCTTCCAGATCTTGCGGTGCGTAGGCTGACTTGATGCCGGCAAAAATATTGCGTGTTTCATCGCCGATATCCACAGTCAGTTGCAACAGCTTGTCCGCGCCTTCTACCTGCTCGGCTTTAACGATTTTAGCTACTCGTAGGTCGAGTTTGGCAAAATCCTCAAATTCGATCTGCTCGGCAATCGGCTCGCATTGCGCTGTCTTTGCCGGGGCCGGCTGTTGTTCCAGGTTTTCCTTGGAAGCTTCGATGATGGCGTCGATTTTATCCGTTTCGACACGGGTCAGCAGCGGTTTGAATTTATTCACTTTATGTGCCAGCAACGGTGTCGCCTGTGCCGGCCAGCGCTGCGCTTCGATATTCAGATAGTCTTCGGCATGTTGTGCCAGTTCCGGTACCACCGGTTTCAGGTAGGCTGCCAGCAGGCGGAATAAATTGATTCCCATTGAGCAGATATTCTGCAATTCATCGTCTTTGCCCGGCTCTTTGGCGACCACCCAGGGCTTGTGTTCATCGATATATTGATTCGCTTTATCGGCCAGTGCCATAATTTCGCGCATTGCTTTGCCGAATTCGCGATTTTCATACAATAAGGCAATGCTTTCGTTCGCGGCAACAAAGTGGCCGAACAATTCCGGTTCTGCGCAGTCACTTGAAAGCACATTATCGAAGCGTTTGCTAATGAAGCCACTGCAGCGGCTGGCGATATTGACGACTTTTCCTACCAGATCGGAATTAACCCGATGCATAAAGTCGTCGAAATTTAAATCGATGTCGTCGACCCCCGGCCCCAATTTGGCGGCAAAATAATAACGCAGATATTCCGGATTTAGATGTTCCAGGTAAGTTCTGGCGGTAATGAAGGTACCACGTGATTTGGACATCTTTTCACCGTTGACGGTCAGGAAGCCATGCGCAAAAATGGCGGTTGGGGTCCTGAAGCCGGCACCGGAGAGCATCGCCGGCCAAAACAAGGCGTGAAAATAAATAATATCCTTGCCGATAAAATGATAGAGTTCCGCCTCGCTGTATTTGGCCCAAAAACGGTCAAAGTCCAGGCCTTGTTTGTCGCACAGGTTTTTGAAACTGGCCATGTAGCCAATCGGTGCATCCAGCCAGACATAGAAATATTTGCCTGGGGCATCGGGAATTTCAAACCCGAAATAAGGGGCGTCCCGGGAAATATCCCATTCGTGAAGACCGCCTCCCAGCCATTCGTCCAGTTTGTTGGTCACTTCATGCTGTAAATGGCCGGCTTTGGTCCATTGGTTAAGCATTTCGGTAAAATCCGCCAGTTTAAAGAAATAATGCACCGAGTCCTTGTCCACCGGTTTTTCGCCGGTAATCACCGATACCGGGTTTTTAAGGTCGGTCGGCGAATAAGTTGCTCCGCAGCTTTCGCAGCTGTCACCATATTGATCGGCGGCATTGCACTTGGGGCAGTTGCCTTTAATAAACCGATCGGGCAGAAACATTTTTTTGACCGGATCATAAGCTTGCGTGATAGACCGGGAGCTGATATGTCCGCCGTCGCGCAGGCGCTGATAAATTAACGACGAAAATAATTTATTCTCCTCGGAATGCGTGCTGTGATAATTATCGAACGCCACGCCGAAATCGCTAAAATCCGACTGGTGTTCTTCGTGCACCCGGTTGATCAATTGTTCCGGAGTAATGCCTTCCCGATCCGCTTTCAACATAATCGGCGTACCGTGCGTATCGTCAGCGCAAACGAAATAACATTGATTGCCGCGTTGCTTTTGGAAGCGCACCCAGATATCGGTTTGAATATACTCTACCAAGTGTCCCAAATGAATGGGTCCGTTGGCGTATGGCAGTGCACTGGTGACGAGAATTTTTCTATCCGGCATAGTCTGTCTGGAATCAAATCTTAGATTAATTTAATGAACCGTTTATTATGGCATAATATAAATAAATTTCAGAGCACTGTGATAGCTAATTACATTTTATATGAAAAACTGTATAATACCTAGTAAATTACTTGGTTATTGTTTGCCGATAGGAGTAAGTTATTTATGACAAGTATCAGTCGGGCCGATATTGAAAGTCAGCTGCAGACCGTTATCGATTCGAATATCGGGCAGGACCTGATTACCGCCGGGGCAGTTAAAGCGATCGATATCAACGGCGCAAATGTTACTGTCGAGTTGGTTTTGGGTTACCCCGCAAAAAGCTGCATGGATCGGCTAAAGCACGAAGTTGAGCAAAAATTGGCAGCAGTGCAGGGTATTGAACAAGTACATGTCAATATCTCCATCAAAATCGTTTCCCATGCCGTTCAGCGAACGCTGAAACCGTTGCAAAACATTAAAAATATTATTGCCGTCGCTTCGGGCAAGGGGGGCGTGGGCAAATCCACGACTTCCGTCAATTTGGCGTTGGCATTACAGGCGGAAGGCGCCCAAGTCGGAATACTTGATGCGGATATTTACGGTCCCAGTATTCCCACCATGCTGGGGATTTCCGGATATCCGTCCAGCGAAGACGGCAAGACAATGATGCCTAAAACCTCTTACGGGCTGCAGACGATATCCATCGGTTACCTGATAGATGAAGATCAGCCGATGATTTGGCGCGGTCCGATGGTCACCAATGCCTTACAGCAATTGTTGAAAGATACCAATTGGAGTGATCTCGACTACTTGATAATCGATTTGCCGCCGGGTACCGGTGATATCCAGTTGACTTTATCGCAGCAGATTCCTGTCAGCGGCGCGGTAATCGTAACGACACCGCAGGATATAGCCCTGTTGGACGCGCAACGTGGACTGAAAATGTTTGAAAAAGTCAATGTGCCGGTGTTGGGTGTGGTTGAAAATATGAGTATTCATATCTGCAGTCAGTGCGGTCACGAAGAGGCTATTTTCGGATCCGGCGGTGGCCAGGCAATGGCGCAAAAATATCACGTCGATTTGCTGGGCGCATTGCCGCTGGATATCAATATCCGGCAATATGCCGACAACGGAAGACCGACCGTAGTTGCCGATCCGGACAGCCGGGCAGCGGAAATTTACCGCGAAATTGCCCGCAAAATGGCGGCCAAATTGTCATTAAAAGCGAAAGATTACAGTGCCAAGTTTCCCAATATCGTAATTCAGAATACGTAAATAGCATTTGATCTCCGCGCCGGCAATGGTAATAATGCTCATTTTTTTATTTGGCAGATGAATGAGCATTAAGTCAGACTTATGGATACGCCGTATGGCCGAGCAACACGGTATGATCGAACCGTTCGAGACTGGCCAGGTCCGGGAGTCGGAGCGGGGGCGGGTTATTTCATACGGAACGTCGAGTTACGGTTACGATGTTCGCTGTTCCGATGAGTTCAAGATTTTTACCAACATAAACTCTGCTATTGTTGACCCGAAGGATTTTGATGCAGAGAGCTTTGTCGACGTCAAATCGGATGTGTGTATCATTCCGCCTAATTCCTTTGCCTTGGCGCGCACCGTGGAATATTTCCGGATACCGCGCGATGTACTGACTGTTTGTCTGGGTAAGTCAACCTATGCCCGCTGCGGTATTATCGTCAATGTGACACCGCTGGAACCGGAATGGGAAGGGCATGTGACACTGGAATTTTCCAATACGACGCCGTTGCCGGCTAAAATATATGCCAATGAAGGGGTTGCGCAAATGCTTTTTTTGGGCGGCGATGAGGTCTGCGCAACATCTTATAAAGACCGGGGCGGCAAATATCAGGGGCAAAAGGGAGTGACTTTGCCTCGAGCCTGAGCGGAATGTCGGATTTATTGGCAGTGTTCAGGAGCGGATGCCGTTTTTCATTCGGGAGCTAATTGTCTGCTCGTCATGAGGAGCGGTTCTCTACGTGTTTTTAAGCATTATGAACAATTCCACAATCAACGAAGCTAATTTTTTTAAGGTCGCCTGTCTTTTCGAAAGCGCCTTGGTATTACTCGCGCTGGTTTTAGGCTGGATGGCCGGTATCAACCCGCTGGAACATATTGTTTTTTCCGAATCGGCAATTTTCCGTGGTTTGCTTGGGACAATTCCTTTGTACTTGATTTTTATGGCGCTCTACCAAATGGATATTGCAGCGCTACAGGATATCAGACGGATATTACTGGATACAGTGGGATCAAGCATGCATAAAATGCATTGGACGGACCTGCTGGTACTGGCGTCTATCGCCGGTATTTCAGAAGAAATTTTATTCCGGGGTTTGCTCCAGCCGTGGCTGGAATTGAAGTGGGGCATGGTGGCCGGGCTGATTTTCAGTAATGTGATCTTCGGTTTGGTGCATGCCGTTACACCGCTTTATGCGGTACTGGCCGGCTTGGTCGGAGTTTATTTGGGGCTGTTTCTTGATTTTGGAGGAGAGCGGAATTTGTTGACACCGATTATAATTCACGGTTGTTATGATTTTTTAGCATTTCTGGCGGTTATGCATTTTTACCGCAAGCAAAATTTATCCTGATTAAGCCGGCAAAACTTGAGCCGATCGTTGATCGGCTACACAAAAAATTCCCTTGCTTAATCGGTTTGAAAGCCGGCAGGCTTTACCTACAGTTCGGCGCTATGACCGTTAATCGCTTTTAATTGTTGTTCGAGCAGTTTTTTTTCCGCCAGTAGTTTTGCGTATTTTTGTGTCAGCAACTGATTTGACTGCCTTAAGATTTCGTTTTCGGTAATCAAGTCACTTAGTTGATTACTGATGTCCGTTTCGTAATCAGCTAAATCTTCCTCAAACTCATCGTCCGCTGCCGGTTGATCGTTTGGCTCAATTGAACCGACGTGGTCGAGGATGTTGCCGCCGACATCGGAAATATCAAATTTTGCGGGGGGCTTTTTTATTTCCTCGGGCGGTATGTTTTTCATGCCCCCTTTTAGAATCAGGGCCTGAAAATTACATTTGATCAGGTAAAAAGCCGCCGCTTCACTTAACTTGCCGTCGGCACAAATAACAATAACCTTTTTGCTCCGGTCCAGGTTTTTGACCTGCATGCGCAGCGAAAAGAACGGCGTATTAATGCTTCCGTCCACATGATTGGCTTGGTAGTCATCCGGAAGACGGACATCGATCAATGTGGCTCCCTGTTTTTGCTGCTGCAGGGCGTTTTTGAAATCGATATAACTGAGTAACGGTTCCTTGATCAGGGTAATAAATTTTTCTTTGGGCAAACGTAATAGTGATATATCCGTTATTGCGGTTATGGAGAAGTTAGACGGACTTCCTGAAATAAGGGAGTCTTCTCCAAATGAGTCGTTACTACGAAATTTTGCCAGTTTTATCGGTTTTGCCGTTGGGGTTGGCTTGCGGGTTAACAAACATTGGCCTTTCTTAATCAGATAGTAATAGTCGTCTTTTTGCCCTTGTTCGACAATAATCTCCTCTTTATGAAACCGGACCTCCTGAAAGCCAAGCAATATCTGCTGCAGATTGGCGGCGGGCAGGCGTTGAAAAACCGGTGATTTCAAAATGTTGGTCATCCAGTCATCCGGTTGTTGTTCGACAACTTCGGTGACAAGATAATTGTTTTCCTCTTCTTCGTAATAAACTGTCGGCGGATTGTCGAGGAGATCTCTTTTGACGTTAACATAGCGGATGTCGGTGTTCGCGACGGCGTCGACCTGACGCGGATTTTGATGCGCCAGGGAGAACTGGGCGGCAACACTGCCGGCGGAAATTGCTTCGACAAAAAGCCCTTGCGCCTGTAAGAATACTTCACCGCTGAGTAAATAAACCAAATCCTGGTCATCATCCCCTTTTTTAAATAAAACAGCGCCTTTGCCGGCTTCTTCGACAGTGATTTCCATACAAAGCGCTTCAAAATGCAAATTGGATAAGGTCGCCAAGGGGATAAGCTTCCGGACTGCAAGACCGTCAGGGGATTTGATATCAATGGCCATTTATAAAATCAGTGTATTTAGTATCTGTTGTCTATTTTGTGTTTTCAATACGGTTGGTACGTGCGCTTCGTACAAAGTAAAAAATCCGAATACCCGTTTGCTTTTCTGCATTTCGCCGGCTTGCGTTTAGATTAGCTTAAGCCGGTAAATTTGGCAAAATTGTCGAAGTCATTTCAGTTTTTAAAGCGCCGACGCAATAAATTTTGCCTAATGATAAAACATTCCAGTCTCGGTTAGAACGGGATAAACATTAATTGATAATAAAATGCGGCGCGTTTTGTTATGATGTGAGTCAATTGTTTTTGGAAACCGGTAAGCGAATAAAAGAGGTTTAGTACCGTCAATTTTTATAAAAGTCTTACGTATCAGTTTATGGAGAGTTACCTATGATGGCAATTAATGTGTCAGCGGAGTTGAAAAATAAACTATTGTTTTTGACATTGTTGTGTTCGGGCTTTGTACTATCGGGTTGTGCGAGTTTCGGTAAAGGCGTAGCGGAAGCGGTGTTGGAGAAAACCGATGAACAGGATGTACGGGTTTGTGAAATATGGGGAGAGCCGTTCGTCGGCATTGATCAAAAACTGCAAAGGGGGAGAGGTAAAACCAAGGTGCTGATGACGCATGGCGTCGGTGACCACAGTCCGGGTTATTCCACCGAATTTATGGAAAAACTGGCTGCCGAACTGGATTTAACGGTCAGGTCAAGGGACAGCAAGAATATTTCCCTAACCGATCCTCTTAATACCAGCAAAAATCTGGGGAACCTCAGGGTTACCCGCTTTATGGATGAAACACGGAGCAGGGAAATGCTGTTTTATGAATTGACCTGGTCGGAAATCACTAAAAAACAAAAGGCCTTGCTGGCTTTTGACGACTCCGGTGAATATTCTTTCAGAAGGACGGAAATCAATAACATGCTGAAGGGCTTCGCCAATGATACCGGACCGGACCCGATCATTTATCTGGGTGAAAGCCGGCGGGATATTTTAACTGCATTTGCCCAGTCGTTTTGCTGGATGGCGCAGGGCAACTGGGAGCAATTGCCGCCTGGTTACGGCAAGCCGGTATGTTCGGCGATTAAGAGTAAGGCGTCCGACTATGTAAGGGACGATGAATATGTGTTGATTTCACATAGTCTGGGCAGCCGGATAACGATAGACGGCATGCAATTTATTGCTGAAAATTACAAACAATCAATGGCTCGTCAGCCTGAGGAAGCTAAAAAAATGATTGCAGCGCTGCAACAGAAACATATTCCTATTTTTATGTTGTCCAATCAATTGCCGATGCTGCAGCTTGGCCGCGAGTTGCCTGAAGTTTCCAGTCAGAAAGAAACGTATTGCACACCGGGGGCGCCTCACTATAATGAACGGTTGGTTACAAAAACACCGATAATAGCAGTCAGTGACCCTAATGATTTGCTGAGTTATGCGATACCGCCGGGATTCAGTAATGCTTATCTGGATTCCAGATTATGCACAGAAGTGACTAATATCAATATCAATATTGCCAAAATTGTCGACATATTCGGGCTCGGTCAGGTTGCCAATCCATTGCAGGCTCATGTCGGCTATGATACCGATGCACGGGTTGTTGCGCTGATCGCCAAAGGTATAGGTCAGCCGGAAACGGCGGCAATTGTCAATGAAAGGTGTCAATGGACGGAGTTAGTAGACTAAAACAGTTATTCGGACTTAACAAACCTTGTGTTGTTGCAACCGTTTATCCATACGCGCCGTACCCGGTGCTTCGGAGCTTGCCTGCCGGATCGGACGAAAAGAGATAAGACCAACATTTGGCGTGCGAACACGATGTGCCGCAAGACTGTAAAATCTTTGCTATTGCGGCACACACATCCCGGCAACGTCAGGGGCGTTTAATGCGAAAAGTTTTTCCTTCGTATTTAACCACCAGGCTGTCGGCCAGAATTTCTTTTAGTTCCAAACCTTCCGCAAGATACTCGCCGGCTGTGAAGCGGGTCATATCGGCCATGATATAGCGATGGTTCGGGTCCTCGTCGTAGACATAGACATTAATATACAACTCCGGAACACGCCGGCGAAAATCGTAAGGCAGTTCCTTAAGCAGAGGAAGATCGTTTGGTTTCCTTTGCGTCTTTCTCGGCGACGGCGGATGCCGGGCAGGAGCTGTCCTGCCATCATTCATGTCGGGCAGGGCGGGTTCGACATGGCTAAGCTGTTTGGCTGCTTTTTGTACTGCAATCAGTTCCGTTTCAGCCGTGGCAGCGATTTCCGGCGCTTCATCTTTTATAGTGCCGACGACGTCTTCCTGAGCGTTATCGGTATTTGTCGCTAAATGTTTTGGTTCGGTATTTTCCTTGCCTTTTTTGAGCTGAGGTGCGGCAGCGATCGCATCCGGCTTATTCGTGATATCGGCGGTTTGATCTGCTTTTCCGGGTTTTGCAGGTTTGTCTTGCGTGTGGGTTGTGCGCAGCGGCTGATCTTCCCGGTCGGCCTTTCTGGAAGCGACGATATCGGCAATAGACGGCTCGTCCGGGAGGACTATTGGTTTCTCGTTTTTGTTAATTTGTTGCGTGGGGCGGTAGGGGGCAACTGTTTGGCTTGCAGGTGAAATCGAAGAGGCGGTGGCGGGCGGTTCCGCATGGGATTGTGTATCGGTTTTTTCTGTCTGTCTGCCCGACCAAAAGAAAATTGCCAGCGCGGCCAGGTTAAGTACCAGCAAGCCGATGATAAACCATGACCAGCGATTTTGCGGCAAATGTTGATTTTCAGGAAATCCGTGTTGCAGCGTCGGGACTTGGCCATTGCGGCGTTCCTGTTCTGACTTGCGTAAGGCATTTAAAATATATGACATATCGTTAATCAGTGTGTTCCAGTTTTGGAAAATCGGTTTTGGCAAAGGCGTTTTGCAGATATAGGATCGTCCGTGAACCGACTATGCCGTCGGCGTTTAAATGATTATCGCTCTGAAATGCTTTGAGGCGTTGTTCCAGTTGCCTGTCAAAAAGCTCCGGTTTGGTGGTTGCGGTTTTTTTCCCGTCAATATGGTCCAGTTGGTTTCGCATCCATAAAACACGCGCGGAACTTGTCTGCGGGTACATGGTTATCGTTCCGCCGGGGAAAGGGGGTTTCCAAAGAATCAGATAATAACCTTGCCAATACGTTAACATGTTTTCAAGCCGAACGATAACATCCTCCCCGGAGGGTGAGCGTAATACCGGAAAACCCTGATCCATTCCGATCAGCAGCGCATAACGCTTTTGCCCGTTCTGCAGGATAAATTCCAAAACCGCAGGCCGGTTAAGGCCTAACAGGTCTTTCAGGGTGCCTTGATCAAGTAAGCAGCGAAAACCGCTTTGCAACGCATATTTGCAGTTGACAAGCCGGTTTTCCGGTACCGTTTGGCCCCACATTTCGAATGCCTGTATGAGTGCTCGCTGCAAGGAAAGTTCCGGATTGTCGATGAAGTCACTGAATTCGGCTACTGATGGCGCTGCCGGTTTCGACGGTTCCGCGACCGCGGGCTTTTCGGTTACTGCGGGCGGCGGCGGTTTGTCCGTTTCCACATGCTGTTCCACGGTAGCGTCAGGTTTTGCCGGAACAGGTTTTTCGGCTGGGGCTTGTTCAATTTGAGGTATCGAGGCAACGGTTTCGGTTTTTTCCGGTGCGGCAAAAAAATAGCTTGCGCTCAAACCGAAACATATCAGAAACAGCAAAAAAATAAACAGCTGGATTTGGGTAAATCTTTTCCTTTCGGTGTCCAGCGCTTCTTGCGCCGCTTTATTGACGATACCGGGTGTAACATGGTGCACTCCGGTGGCATAAGCGCCGAGCAGCGACCGGTCGCAAAGGATGTTGATCAGGCGAGGGATGCCTTGTGAAATTTTATAGATTTTGCGTATCGCGCTTTCCTTGAAAATGCCGGTATCGCCGCCGCTGACGGAAAGGCGGTGCTGAATGTAAGTACGGCTTTCGGCAAAAGTTAACGCTTCCAGATGATAGCGGGCGGTGATGCGCTGATTGAGCTGACGCAATTCCCTACGGTTCAGAAGCTGCTTTAACTCCGGCTGGCCGACCAAGACAATTTGCAATAGTTTGGTTTTTGCCGTTTCCAGGTTAGTCAGTAAACGAATCTGTTCCAATACCTCAAAACTGAGATTTTGCGCTTCATCTATCATCAATACCGTGTGCCTGCCTTTGGCGTGGGCTTCAAGCAAGTATTTGTTGAGCAGGTCGGTGAAAACTTTCAGGCTTTGCTTGTCCGGTGTATAGGCGATACCCAATTCATCGCAAATATTGGCCAGCAACTCCAATGCATTTAATTTAGGATTTAGAATCAGGGCAATATCGACGTCTTGCGGTAGTTGCTGCAGCAAACATTGGCACAGTGTGGTTTTGCCGGTACCTACTTCGCCAGTTAGTGCAATAAAACCACCGCCGACATTGATGCCGTAAAGTAAATGTGCCAACCCCTCCTGATGGCGATGACTCATGTAAAGAAAATGCGGGTCGGGGGCAATTGAAAACGGCAATTCCTTAAAATGAAAATATTGTTTATACAAAGCTGTTATTTTGACCGGGGATACAATAATATTGGTGGTATTCTAAATCAATCCATTCGTTGAACAAACCAATACCATTAAATTTAAGGAAAAGAACATGGGCAGATACGACGCAAGACAAAACGAAAGCTCACTCAATCTGGTGATTGTCGGTCTGGTTGTGCTTTTCGCAGGGATCGGCATTTATTTTTTGACGCAAGATAATGATCAAACAAAGCAACAACAGCAGCAACCGCTCAGTCTTCCGGAGGCCCCGCCGCAAATCGAGCCGCCGGTTTCGGTCGGGCAGCCGCTAAGTAAGCCCGGAACAACTGCAGAAACGGCGAATGAGTCAGCGGGACAAGATACGGAGGTGACCGAGGATGTGGAAACGGAAACAACCGAACAAGCCGAAGAACCGGTGGAACTACCGGTCCTTGCCGATAGCGATGCCATGTTCAGGGAGGATTTACTCAGCCTGTCCCAGGGGTTGGCGCCATGGCTGAACACCAAGGACTTAATCAGCAAATACCTGGTTATCGCCAATGACTTTTCGCAAGGGCTGCGCATTTATAATCACCTTGCATTTCTTCAGCTCCAACAACCGTTTGTTGCCGGCCGGGATCAAAATGGCTTGTATATGGATGAGCAAGGTTACCGGCGTTATGATAAATTGGCCGCGGCAGTCAATGCACTGGATGTGCAGGCAACGATAGCCGTCTATAATAAATACCGGCCGCTGCTGCTTGAGGTGTTCGCGGGCTTTGGCTATCCCGAAGGCCATCAATTGGATGATCTGTTTAAAAAATCCGCTGCTGAAATTCTTGAAGCGCCGATTATTAATGGACGTATTGCGCTTTACCGTCCCAGCGTACGCTACAAATACAGCGACCCAAAACTTGAAAAACTAAGCGGGGTGCAAAAGCAATTGCTGCGTATGGGCCCCAAAAACACCAAACTTATCCAGGACAAAGTGCGGTTGTTGATCGAAGCACTGGTCAATCAATCGGATCCGGAAAGCGTCACTTTGGGCTAAATAGTGCCCGGTGCGTTCAGCGTCATGAATGTGACGCATCGTGAACTGATTTAATCAAAAAACCAATCTGCATGTTTATCCTGCACGTTTCCAATAAAACTGAAAATCTATTGGAACATTTGGCGGCGGTTATTGACGCCGCGCCGTTATCGTCCCCGTTCGACCAAGAAACCTTCCTGATTCAAAGCCAGGGGATGGAACGCTGGCTGTCGCAGCAACTGGCAAGCAGGTTTCGGGTATGGGGCAATTATCAATTCCTGTTTCCGCATAAATTTTTCAGCGCGATGGTGCGGCAGGTGGACGGTAGCTTGGATGACGAACCGTTCGAACGGGGACGCCTACTATGGCATTTCGAAGGGCTGTTGAGGCGGTTGCAGGACTCGGTCTATGCACCGCTGCAACACTATATTTCCGGTCCCAACGAGGCATTAAAGCGCTACCAGTTAGCACGGCAATTGGCGCAATTGTTCGATCAATACCAGATTATGCGTCCGGATATGTTGCTCGAATGGCAGCGCGGCCGATCTTTTTATCCAAGTGAAGCGGAAACCTGGCAGCGCGCGCTGTGGCGGCAGTTGCTTGATAAGCTGGGCGACCGGCATCGCGGCAGTCTATGGCTGCAGGTAATAAACAAGCTGCAAACCGTGGAAACGGGCGAATTGGCCGAACGGTTGCCGGAGCGGGCCATGGTATTCGGCTTAAACACCATGCCGCCGCTGCTCCTGGCGTTGTTGCAGGCCTTGGCTAATCACTGTGACGTGCATCTGTTTTTGCTCAATCCGGCGCAAAATTATTGGGCGGATCTGCAAAACAAGCGTCAGTTGGCCAGGCAAAAACAGCGAATTGAGCCGGAATCCGATAATGGTCATCCCCTCTTGGCAACATTGGGGCAGCAGGGTCGCGAATTTCAGGAAATGCTGCTGGAAGCGGATTTCGAATTCCAGGTGGACAGTTTCGAAGCGCCGGCAGGCGAATGCCACAGCAACCTGCAACAACTGCAGTACGACATACTCAACAACCAACTGACCGACGTTGCATTGCAATATGACGGTACAGTCGCGGTGCATGCCTGTCATTCGCGAATGCGCGAGGTGCAGGTGTTGAAAAACCAGCTGCTACATGTGTTGCAAACCGATTCGGATCTGGAGTTGCGTGATATCGTGGTTATGGCGCCGGATATTCAGCATTATGAACCCTTTATTACTGCGGTATTCGCCGATATTCAGCATGCGATAGCCGACCGCAGCCTGCGTTTGAGCAACGTGGTGTTGGATGTCTTCATCCGGTTTTTGCGCCTTAGCCAGAGCCGTTTCGGCTGGCAGGAGGTGCTGGATTTGCTGGAACAACCGGCAGTTCACCTCAGTGTCGGCTTGTCTGAGGCCGATTTGCAATTGATTCGCTGCTGGATTCGGGATCTGTACGTGCGCTGGGGAAAATCCGCCGAACATAAAGCCTCGTTGGGACTGCCGCCGCTGTTCGCCAATACCTGGCAGGCCGCTTTGGAGCGTCTGCTGATGGGCTATGCCGTTGAGGATGAAAGTGATTTTGTCAACGATACGTTGCCCTATGTTGATATTGAAGGGTCGTCGGCCCAGGCATTGGGCGGGCTGCACGATTTTTTACAATTACTGTTCCACGCCGGTTCCGAATTGGGCCGGGCCAAACCGCTGCACGCCTGGGCCGAGCAGTTATCTCAATACAGCCAGCGGCTGTTTTCGGCCACCACGACTGATCCCAACGAGCTGCGGCAATTACACGAATTATTGAGCGAATTGGGTGAGCAACCGGCCGCCGTTCATGAGCACGATGTCGAACTGGATGTTATTCTCAGTTGGTTGGAGGATGCGGTACAGGAGCGCAAATCATCCACCGGTTTTCTACGCGGACAACTGACCTTTTGCTCGATGCTGCCGATGCGCAGCATTCCTTTTAAAGTGATCGCCTTGCTGGGTATGAACGAAGGTGAATTTCCGAAAATCGACAGTCATCCGACCTTTGATCTGCTTAGGCAAAACTATCGCAAAGGGGATCGTTCGCGGCGCGCCGATGACCGCTATCAATTTCTGGAAATATTGCTTTCCGCCCGCCGGCAATTGATCATGACCTATACTGGTATATCCGATCGGACCAATGAAGCCATGCCGCCGTCGGTAGTGATCAGTGAAATACTGGAAATCCTGCGCGACAGCTATCAACTGCACGATCCGGTGACCAACCATCCGCTGCAGGCGTTCAGTCCGCGTTACTTTTGCGGCGATGCGAATTTGTTTAGTTATAGTGAAACAGACTGCCGCACCGCGCTGGCGTTAAGCGCTCCGGCAGTGGCGGCCGCTCCCTGGTGGCAAGGCAAGATCAGCAGCGAAAACGAGCAGCTGATCGATATCGGCGCACTGTTTGCTTATTACCGTAATCCGCAGAAATATTTTGTGCAGCATAAGCTGGCGGTGTTTTTAAACGCCATCGAAGCCGAGCCCGAAGAACGTGAGCCTTTCGCAGTCAGCGGTCTGGAAGCCTATCAAATCAACCGTGACTGGATCGACGCGGAATTAAACAGGCAATCCTTTTCCTTAGAAAAATTGCAGGCCCAGGGCCGCTGGCCGGCAGCGGCCTGCGGGGAATTCCTGTATCAACAACAACAGCAGGCGATTGCCGAATTCGTTACCCGCATCGAACTCAAGCAACTCGGCGATAGCCTGGACGAATTTCCGGTGGATATCAGCGTCGGCCGCTATCGGCTGGTCGGAAAATTAGCCAACCGTTATCAACACGGCAGCCTGTTTTACCGCTATGCTAAGCTGAAAGGCGCGGACTTTTTTATCGCCTGTCTGCACCACCATCTCATCAATCTGATTGAGGTGCAGCCGACCTGGCTGTTAAGCAACGATGCAGACTTGCTGTTTACACCTGAACTTGCCGATCCGCAACGGTTAATTGCGCTGCTGGACCTGTATCAACGGGGCCAAAATAACCCGCATGAATTTTTTATCGAACCGGCCCTGGCTTATTTGCGCCAGGCGTTGAAATTGAAGCAAGGCGGTAGGGCAAAGAAACCGGCGGTCGAAGCGGCAGTAGAGCAATTGCAAGTTAGTTTGGAGAGCGGTTACGATGTCTATGCCGCACTGGTGTGCGGTAATGTTCAGGATGTCGGGGCATTGTTGGATGATGATTTTGAAATGTTGTGTAATACCCAGCTGCTGCCGGTATGGGAAAAAATACAGCTTACATAAGTAAAAGATAAATTTTTATGCAATACCAGCAATTTAACAGCGTCACCACCGATTTGCAGCCCGGCGTCAATTTGATCGAAGCCAGCGCCGGGACCGGTAAGACCTATGCGATCGCGATGCTGGCGTTGCGTTTTATCGTCGAAAAGGGTCTGGCAATCGATGAATTGTTGATTGTCACCTTTACCAAGGCCGCGACCGAGGAGTTGAAGGAGCGGGTGCGGATCAGGTTGAATGAAGTCAGGCAGGTTTTTGCCGGCAACAGCCAGGGTATCGATCCGAATATAATTGATTGGGTGGAACAGCTTGATACCAATCATAACGAAGCCAAGCGGAGGGTGGAGCTGGCGCTGTTGGACATCGACCAGGCCGGAATTTTCACCATTCATGGATTTTGCCAGCGGGTGTTGAAGGAACATGCGCTGGAAAGCGGACAGTTGTTCGATGCGGAACTGAGCAGTGACGTCAGTGCTATCTATCAGGCCTGTGCCGATGATTTCTGGCGGCGGGAGGTATATCAAAGGACTATGCAGCAAGCGGCGGTATTGCTGAACTATGCCGCGACGCCGGATGCGTTGTTGGCAAGCATCAACTTTATTACCCCGGATATGCCGGTTTATCCGTCAGCTTTAAAATTGGATGAAGCGCTGGATGATTTGTGCGGCCTTGCTGAAACCGCGGGAAAGGGCGTGATAAATACGGCGTTAGCGTTGCGGCAGGCATTTGCCGACGGCATGTTCAAAGCTTCCTACCAACAATCGCTGGAAGATTATTGGCCGGATTTGCAGGATTGGAGCGTTGACAAGCAACACGGTTTTCCTGCTGTTGAGGCGTTGCAATTGTTGACCGAAGCGGGAATTTCGGAGGGGTTGAACGGTAATAAATTCAGGAAGAATAAGGATTACACTACGGAGCAGCGTAAGCAGCAATATCTTGGCTCTTTGGCGATCGAGCCTCAGGCAGCGGAAAAACTGCTGGTCGCCCTGAATCGGGTCGCGCTGGCCTTCCGCTATGCATTGCTAGCATATATCAATGAAAATTTGCAACAACGCATGCAACAGTTGAATCTGTTATCGTTCGACGATCTGATTCTGCGGGTGAACGAAGTGCTGCATCAAGAAAACCGCAAGTTGTTGCGCAACGCATTGCGGCAGCGCTTCAAGGCAGCGTTGATTGATGAATTCCAGGATACCGACAGCAAACAATGGTTTATTTTTTCCACACTGTTTGCCGATCAGGATTGCTATCTATTTTTGATAGGCGATCCCAAACAGGCGATTTATAAATTCCGCGGCGCCGATATTTTTTCTTATTTTGATGCGCAACAGCGCGCTCGGCATCTGTTTACCCTGGATAAAAACTGGCGTTCTCATCCCTCACTGGTGGCCGCGGTGAATATGCTGTTTCAACATCATCACAATGCGTTTCTATTTGAACGGTTGGTTTTCAATCCGGTCCGGCCGGCCCTGGCTGAGAAGGATGGCTGGTTAAGCGAAACGGCTGCTGATCAGGCTCCGATGGAAGTTTGGCAATTGGCGGAAAGCGAAACTAAAAACGGTTACTGGAGTTCCGGCAAGGCCGACACGGCAATTCAAATCGCGGTGGCCGAGGAAATCCTGCGGTTGCTCGATCCGGCCGAGGAATGCACCCTGCAATGTCAAGATAAGCCGCCGCAGCCGCTGACGGCCGGGGATATAGCCATTCTGGTGCGCACTCATGCTCAGGCCCGCCAATATCAGGCATTGTTGCGCCAGGTCGGTATTCCATCGGTGCTCAACAGTAATGAATCGGTATTTGCCTCCGATCAGGCTCATGAGCTCTTTGTGTTGTTGCAGGCAATCGCTCAGCCGGGCGATATCAATCGGCTGAAACAGGCGTTGACCCTGTCCTGGTTTAATCTTGACGGGCCGGCACTTTATCAGCTCAGCAATGATGAAAGCAAGATGGATGACTGGCTGAGCCGCTTTCAGGGATATTACCAGCAGTGGCAGACGCGGGGACTGATGGCGATGATGCTGCAGTTACTGGAGCAGGAACAGGTGCAGCAACATTTGTCGCGGTGCATCGATGCCGAAAGGCAACTGACTAACCTGCATCACCTGCTCGAGCTGTTGCAACAGGCGGCGCTTGACGAGCATCTGGGGCTGAATAAGACTTTGGACTGGCTGCAGAGCGCGATCACTGGACACGGCAGTGCCGGCGACGAACAGCAGTTGCGGCTGGAAAGCGACGAACAGGCGGTGAAGATCGTCACGATGCACAGCGCCAAAGGACTGGAGTATCCGGTCGTTTTCTGTTCCAGTTTGTGGCAGCGTAGCGGTCGGCTATTCAATGAGAAGCAGTTGATCAAATGTCACGAAGACGGACGGATGATTGCCGACCTGGGCTCCGATGATTTTGAACGGCGCCGCGAACAGGCGTTGTTCGAAGAATTGGCGGAAGACTTGCGCGTGTTGTATGTGGCGGTGACCCGCGCCAAATACCGCTGCTATGTTATCTGGGCCAATGAGCGCTCCGAAAAGAAACGCAATGATTCGGCGATGGATTATTTGCTGTTCTTCCGTGGGGAGCAAAATTTTGCCGATCAGCAGCAGACCTTGCAGGCTTTATGTGCTCAGAGCAACGAAGCGTTCGGTTACCGGCTGATAACCCCGGGAGCGGAATTAACCGGCCGTAGCCGGACCGGTGGGCAACCGCGGCAGCTGTCGGCCTTACGGCAAACCCGCGCATTGCGGACTGATTGGCAAATGAGCAGCTATACCGCCTTGTCGGCGTTGAGTTTGTCTGATTCCCCGGAACTCCCGCAGGATAAGGTGCAAGAAGCCGTTGAGGGTGGCGGCCAAGACGACGCGGAAGTTCTGCCTAAAGGTGCACGCACCGGCAATGTGGTGCATGAATTGCTGGAAAAGACCGACTTTGCGGTCCTGGGGGAACGCGGGGATATTTCCCAACAGATCGCCGTCAGTTGTTTACGCTATGGGTTGCAGTTGCAACAATCACAAACGCAGTCGTTGCAAGTCTTATTGCAAAACGCCGTGTTGACGCCGTTGTCGGAACAGGACGCCGGTTTCTGTCTGGCCAATATCGAATCTAAAGCCTGTCTCAAGGAAATGCCGTTTTATTTATCACTGGCGGCAATCAGCACCCGGCAGGTCAATCAGCTTTTGCAGGACTCTGCGGCATTCCAACCGCTATCGGCAAAACAGATGCAAGGCTATTTAACCGGCTTTATCGATCTGGTTTGCGAGTATCAGGGGCGCTACTACGTGATGGATTATAAAACCAACAGCTTGGCTGATTACCGGGCAGATAGCTTGACAGACGCGATGCGCGAGCATAATTA
The DNA here is from genome assembly GCA_050303615.1 of Methylococcaceae bacterium. Lineage (GTDB taxonomy): Bacteria > Pseudomonadota > Gammaproteobacteria > Methylococcales > Methylomonadaceae > CAZDXJ01. The sequence continues at coordinate 31,052 of JBNLCC010000048.1, forward strand.
CGGCCTGCAATACTGGATTTATACGCTGGTGTTACACCACTATTTGCAGCAGCGGTTACCGGATTACGATTATCAACGCCATTTCGGCGGCGTGCGTTATCTGTTTGTACGCGGCATGCAACAGCGACCGCTGAGCGGTGTGTATCAGTACTGCCCTGAGTGGGATAAGTTGCACGCGCTGGCGGAATTGTTCGGTGGCAGGCGATGATTTCTCAGGAACCGCAAATTAGCCGCTTGGACCGGGCATTTGCCGCGTTTCTTGGAGGCCGGAGTCAATTGCAGCACGATAGCCGCGACCGCTTTGAAGAGCTTGTCGGCCAGTTGTCCAGCCAACAAAATCACGGTCATAGCTGCATTGAGTTGGATAACGAGCAGCAGCAACTGGTGCTGGCTTCCGGTTTGGTTTCGCAACGGGACAGGACGCCGTTGATTCTCGAACATGGCCGGTTGTATTTGCACCGCTACTGGTCTTATGAAACCCGCTTAGCCGGACGTATTGCCGCAATGGCCGGAGAAAAGCGCACCGCAACCGCGTTGCAGCAGGCATTGGACCGTTATTTTCCAGTCACCGGTGGCCAAACCGACTGGCAACGGCAAGCGGCAAAAACCGCCGTTGAACGGATGTTTAGCATAATCAGTGGCGGTCCCGGAACCGGCAAAACCACCACCGTCGTGAAAATTCTCGCATTGTTGCAGGAATTGAGTCCGCAACCACTGCATATCGCCCTGGCCGCACCGACCGGCAAGGCGGCGCAACGCCTGCAGGAATCGATAGGCGCCAGCAAAGCAGGTTTGCCCTGCAGCGACGCGGTACGGGACTTAATTCCCGATTCGGTCAGCACCATTCACCGCTTACTCGGCGTCAAACCGAATTCGGTATATTTTTATCATGACGGCCATAATCCCTTGCCGTTTGATCTGGTGCTGGTCGACGAAGCGTCGATGGTCGATCTGGCCTTGATGTGTAAACTGGTGGAAGCGTTGAAGACCGATACCCGGTTGATTTTATTGGGCGATAAGGATCAATTGGCTTCAGTGGAATCGGGGGCGGTGTTAGCTGACCTGTCGGCTGCGCTGCCGGAAAATACCTTGCAGTTAAAAAAATCTTACCGTTTCGATGCCAACATCAAAAGCCTCGCCGAAGCGGTCAATCGGCAACAGGCCGATTTGGCCTGGCAGTTGTTACAGCAAGGTCGGCAGAATATCGGCTTACTCGAAGGAGATCTGATTGCCTATGTTATCGCCAAACAGCAGCCGTATCTGGAATTAGTTGGCAGACAAGTGGACTATGGGCGAATCTTTCAGGCTTTCAACCGCTTTCAGGTATTGTGTTCCAATCGCCAGGGTATTAATAGCGTGGCCGAGATCAATCAACGGGTTGAACAGCGGTTGGCCGCAGCCGGGCATATTCATCGCACCGGTATCTGGTACAGCGGACGCCCGGTCATGGTCACCCAAAACGATACGGCCATGCATGTTTATAACGGCGATATCGGTATCTGCCTGCCCAACCAGGAACAAAGCGGCAAACTGATGGTGTGTTTCGAACGTCCCGACGGCAGCATCAAAAAAATTCTGCCTTCCCGTCTGCCGCACTGCGAAACGGTATATGCGATGACCATCCACAAAAGCCAGGGGTCCGAGTTCGACGAAGTGCTGATCGCTTTACCGGACAACGTCAACCCGATTTTGACCAAGGAGTTGCTGTATACCGCTATCACCCGTGCCAGGCGCGTTGTGAAACTGGCTGCGACTCGGGCAGTGTTTATGCAGGCGGTAGGGCAACAGGTGGTGCGCTTTGGCGGACTTGTGGAGAAACTGCAAGAATAAGATTTTCCGCATTGGTATGAAATATGTTTCAAATAAACAGAACCGCGGGCAAATCTGTTTCCATTAGTAGGGACTAATTTGATGCCGGTGATTCCGTTAACGAGAGTGAGGAGTGCTGGGAAACCGAATTAACAAAAAATTCGACTGGTCAAATGCGCGAATTGATTCGAATTGCCGACTGGTTGGAACGGAGCAAAAGTGAAGATGATCCGATAATGAGTTTCATGCACAAGTCCAAGATGATTGATCCACTGCTCTCGGTGCATCGCTGCGCTGCTCGGCATGTTCGACCGGTCAAAATAGACTGCATATAACCAAATTTTTACATAAATCGTTAATAACAATAAATATTTTATGATTTTTTGTGGATGATTTCTGTGCTATGTTGCAGTTAAACAGTGCGAGTCACAGATTATGTGGTGCCTTTTGTCGTGGCAATTATTGAATGCTGGTTACTGCTTTGATTAATTCGGGAGTGGGCTATGAACGATAAACAACTTGTTGCCCGACATGCCGCCAGTCAGGTAAAGGAAGGTATGTTGGTCGGATTGGGTACGGGGTCGACTGCCAACTATTTTATTGACGAGTTGGCTCGGCTGCGAGACGAGCAGGGATTGACTGTGACCACTGTTGCCAGTTCGGTTGTCAGTGCCATCAGGGCGCAAGAACTGGGTTTGCCGATGATGGCTGTCGAGCACTTAAGACGTCTCGACCTTTATGTCGACGGAGCTGATGAAGTGGCTGCTGATTTGACGCTGTTGAAGGGACAGGGCTCTGATTTGGTCCGGGAAAAAATTCTGGCAAGGGCGTGCGATTGCTTTTGGGTGTTGGTAGATCAAAGTAAATTAGTCGAACGCATCGGCGGAAATTATGCCATTCCGATTGAAGTGATGCCGTTTGCCTGGCAGTTGGTCAAGCGTCGCTTGGAATCCGTCGGCGGACATGGCGAGCTCCGACGGATTGCCGGTAATGATGGTTTGGCGGTGACATCCCACGGCAGTTTGGTATTGGATATGGTTTTTGATCCCGAGTTGGATAGCGGAACGCTGGATACCGTTCTAAACGGTACGCCGGGCGTTGTCGAACACGGTATATTCAGGCGATTGGCGAGTGCTGTGTTTATTGGTTCAAACGGAAAAGTTGAGGAACGTTGGGCGACAGATAGAAGCTAGGGTGATCCCGTTTTATAGTCGATGGTTAGGTTGAATATAGCAAAAACTTTTCAAAAAGCGATTCGGATTGGATAAGAAACTGGCTTACAGCAAAAGAGTCGAGTGGCTTATTGATGGTGTTTGCTCGGCAAGGGTGATATTTGAATGTTATTTTAGGTTATGAAGGGGCTCGAAATGTTAATGAAAAATCAGATTGCACCGATGTTTAGATGCATCAATCAAAATAATCAATTGGTGAACTTATCCGATTTTCAGGGTAAGCAAAATGTCGTTTTATATTTTTATCCGAAAGATGATACGCCGGGCTGTACCATAGAAGCCAATCAGTTCACAGCCTTGGCCAAGGAATTTGCCGAACTGGACACGGTTATCATTGGTGTCAGTAAAGATACCTGTGAAAGTCATCAGGCTTTTATCGACAAATTCGGCCTCAATCTGCAGTTGTTGGCCGATACATCCGGTGAATTGTGCGAAAGTTACCACGTATGGCAGGAAGTGGAAAAAGAAGGAGTTAAAAAAATGAAGATCGTGCGTTCTACCTTTGTGATCAATAAACAAGGGGTGCTGGAGGAAGCGCTTTACGGCGTTGACCCGGAGGGGCATGCACAGCAAATGCTGGATAAAATTAAACGTGCCGGGATTTAGTTTCCATAGATGATGGGTTCAGGCCATGTTGTACATGGCCTTGGGTATCCGTTTCCTGGCCGGGAAGACCGATTTATGTTAAAGCGCAAGGTTTATACGGAGCAATAGCGTTTTAAAATACTATGTAATTTGTTTTCTAAAATCGGCTTGATCAGATAATCGGTAAATCCGGCGTCCGGAAGAGCGGATAATTGTTGTTCGGATGCATAAGCGGTGATGGCGATAACCGGTGTGTGTTGATTAATGGTCGCCGGATTATTTTTTAAATGCTGCATAATTTCCGCGCCATTCAGACCCGGCATATGCAAATCCATCAGGATCAAATTAAAGGGGGTTTGCTGAATTAACGCCAGCGCTTCGATACCGTCCTTCGCTTCGGTAATCGTTGCTCCGGTCCTGGAAAGCTGGGCATTTAATAACAGACGATTGATTTCATTGTCATCGGCAACCAGGATGGAAGTTCGTCGCAAGCCGCGGTTCACCTCGATTTGAGCAGTAGTTTGCGTGCCATCATCCGCAGAGTGTGAGTTGTTAATCATAGTGTGTTTTCGAAGACAGAGGAGCAATTCATCAAGATGCACCGGTTTGGAAATAAAGTCGTCACACCCGGCCGCCAAACTTTGTTCTTTGTCTTTGGCAAGCGCATTTGCCGAAAGTGCAATAATTACCGGCTTTTTCGTCGTTTCGATTGCCCGTAGCCGGCGGGTAGTTTCAAAACCGTTCATTTCGGGCATAATCAGATCCATTAAAATCACATCCGGTTTATTTTGAGCCACTATATCGAGGCATTGGCGACCACTCTGTACAACACATACGTTAAAACCAACGGAGGTTAGTAATTGATCCAGCATCATTAAATTGTCTGCATTGTCATCGACAATTAAAATTTTCAAAGGTTGCAGCGGTTTAGCCAATGTGATTTGCTGCTGATTTTGCCGGTCTTTTGCCATTGGTGCGGCAGGGAGATAAACCCGTATTTTGAAGGTGCTGCCTTTACCTGCACTGCTGTCCAGTTCAATTTGACCGTCCATGATTTCGGCTAGTTTTTTGCTTATCGTAAGGCCCAGCCCGGTTCCTTCCGAATATTTAGCAGGATGTTTTAATTGTTGAAAGGGTTCGAAAATTTTTTCAAAATCTTGTTCTTCTATGCCGCATCCGGTATCGCCGACCGAAACCATCAAGAAATCATCACAATAATCAACATGCAGCCAAACTTTACCTCGGTCAGTAAACTTGACGGCATTAGTCAATAAATTAATCAATATTTGTTTCAAGCATTTTTGGTCACCATAAACGCCTTTCGGCAGAATACCAAGCGTTTCGAACTGGAAGTCAATGTGCTTCTCTTTTGCACGTAAACTGAATAAATTGCTAATTTCTTGTAACAATCTGGAAATACTGAAGTTTTGTTTGTTCAATTTCAGCATGTCCGCTTCGATTCGGGATAAATCCAATAGATCATCGATCAACGTCAGAAGATATTCACCGCTTTGACGAATAATGGCGGCATATTTTTGTTGCTCAGCCGATGCATTTTCCATGCGTTGCAATATTTGTGCATAACCCAGTATGCCATTTAAAGGTGTGCGTAGATCATGGCTCATGTTGGTTAAAAATTCGGTTTTGGCCCGATTGGCGGTTTCCGCGGCGTTTCTGGCAGCAATCAAATGCGCTTCATGGTTTTTGCGTTCGGTTATATCAAAAATCGTTCCTTGTAGAAATTTTAATTCTCCTTCATTATCATTCACCCCTTGCCCTCTTTCGTGTACCCAGCGTATCGATCCATCGGCGTGGATAATTCGGTAATCGAGCATGAAGGGGCTTTTGGTTTTAAGGGCATTAGCAATAATGCTTCTTACATTTGAACGGTCATCAGGATGTACGATATCGATTAATTTGTTGATAGTGCCGTTGATAAAGTCAGCTGCAGGAAAGCCGGATAGCTGAATTATATTGTCGCTGATAAATGTAATGGTCCAGTCATTTTCATGTTTAAAACGGTATATCGTTTCCGGGATGCTGGATGCCAATGCTGAAAAATTCCGTTCGTTTTCGGCAGCTAGGTCTTTTAATAAGCGTTTATTTTCAAGGGTCGTCAGGCTGGCGTTAACGATATTTAACACGTGAGGCTTAAAATACATAAAATTGCCGCTGCTATCTGCCAATATGTTGATGACCCCTGCTGTTTTGTTTTGAATTTGTAACGGTACGCGGGTCAAATTGTTTAATGGTTGTAATGGACAGGAATGGTAACTATAGTTTTTCGGTATTTTTCCGCACTTTTCGCAATAGGCACTTAACTTCGGAGAGCGGACAATCTGTTCCGAACCCCAAAATGCATTGATCTCCGCGACACCGGGAACATAGTGAATTGCCTGGCAGAGAAATTCGATGACCCGCTCTTCCGTCGGCAGCGAGGCTAATATGCTTTGAGCAGCGACTAAATTGCCTAGAATTTTAGCTTTGTCCATGCCGTATCAGAACTAAATAGTTTGGCATTCCATACGGGTGTAATGCTTATAACCATTTGCCATCTCAAAGTGACTAATCAATCATCAATCGACACTGAAAATTCTTCGTAGTACGGATTGTTAACAAGACGGCCTTGAACAATCATGTAAGGGTGAACCTGTAATACGTTCATTAATGTAGCGCCGTCAAAACGGTTAGCGTCGTATTGACAAATGATTAGCATTGGGTGGGCATCGAGCAGCCGATTGATGCCGCTTTCATATTTAATAAGTTGTTCGCTGCCGGGCACGCTTTTCAGAGACCAACTCATCTCACCGCTCAAGCGAACCCCGTTAAACCCGTCAGCAATCCCCTGCTGGTATAATTCGCATAATGACTGCCACATGAGATCGGCACTAAAAAAACCCTTTGGGTGATAGGCTTTTGCCGTCTCTAGAAATCGTATCTGAGTATTTTTTTCCAGGGCCTCGATATTTACGTCGTATCGGGAGAAGCATTGTCGAATTTCTTCTACAGGCCATTCATCGTAGAAATATTCGACTCTGTCGTGATCTTGAGCTGCGGCAATGATAAATTTTTCTATAATTGAGCGACGTTGCTGCTCGCTGCTATAGATTAGGCAGGCGTGTATTTTCGAACAATAATCGCCGTCGATGAACCCCATATGTGCCTTACGTAATTTTGTCTCGTGAGTCATGTTGCTACACCGCAATTGATAGATAGCCGTTATCCGTTTGCCGAAACGATGGGGCTATGCCTAAGGATGATAGTCCCGGTAAATTTAACAGCTTATGGCTTTATGTTACTGATGTAGGTGATCAATTCAATGCTTTTTTGTGCATAATACGGCTGAAATATGTTAGCGGAATTCTAAAATCGCATTATAAATTGGTCGGTATTGTTTGCAACAGCTACCTTATCACTTTTCCCGAGAGCAATGTTTTTTATGAGCATTTTGCTGGCTATTTAATGACAAATTATATAGGCTGTAGCTTAATTTTTTTGCTACTTCCAACTGCTGAATACCATAGAGGAAAAATTTATGCCGGAACAACAAAAACAACAAATTCCTGCGATCGAGAGAATGATTCAACAGGATCATTTTACTGAAATTATGTTCATCGCTCTGATTACTTTATGCTTTATCGGCGATGTTTTAGGTGACGTATCCGATCACATTACCATGTTTTATTGGCTGCTGATGATTCCTGTTTTTTTTGTTATTACTTTTCTGAATGAGCAGGCAAGAGAGCTAAAGACCGGGAAGACAATTGAAAATTTCATTAAATTCAACTGCTTGTTTTGGTCTAGTGCCTTTATCGCCATATTGTTGGTGTTTTATCTTTGGCATGCCGGCGCCCTGGTTGCGCAAAGTGCGGCATTGTTCATGCACATTATACTTGCGCACACCATGTTTTTGGTCGGTGTGTTTTTCGGTCTGCGTTTTTATCTGATCGGTTTGTTTTTGTTTCTTACCGCCGCACTGACTATCGCAATGGAAGCAACGGTTGGTATTACGTTATTTATTGCCGTACCGGTGTTATTGCTCGGTTTTTATTTTGAAAAGCATAAATATATTCCCAGCCTCAAACGAAAGAGAAGTGAGGATTGGGTAGGGTGAGGAAATATCAAATCACCAGTTAAAGCGATTGCGCCAAGTCGTTGATTGACCAGCGCGGTTTAGCTTGAATTTCCAGATTATCGGCCTGTCCTGCCAGCAGGCGCTGGCAACCGGCATAGGCGATCATCGCGCCATTATCAGTACAGAACTCGAGTCTGGGAAAGTAGATTTCAGCATTTTCACTGCCTGTCATTTTGGTTAATGCCGATCTGATTTCGGTATTAGCGCTGACTCCACCCGCGACAACCAGGCGGCTTAATGAGGTTTGCCGTAGCGCTCTTCGGCATTTGATACTGAGTGTTTCGGCAACGGCTTGCTGGAAAGCATGCGCTATATCCGCCTTATCTTGTTCACTTTGTGTGGTCTGATGCAGGGTGTTCATCGTGTAGGTTTTTAAGCCGCTGAAACTGAAATCCAAGCCGGGTCGGTCCGTCATCGGTCTTGGAAAACGGAAGCGGTCTGTGCCTTGTCTGGCGAGTTGCGATAAATATGGTCCCCCCGGATAGGGTAGGCCGAGCATTTTGGCGGCTTTGTCAAAAGCCTCGCCGGCCGCATCATCCAGCGATTCGCCGAGCAGCTGATAACGACCGATGTTGGTTACCTTTACCAGCAGAGTGTGTCCTCCCGAGACCAGTAATGCAATAAAGGGAAAATCCGGTTTTTGTTGTTCAAGCATAGGCGCCAGCAAGTGCCCTTCCATGTGATGCACGGCGATAGCGGGAATCCCCCAGGTCCAGGCGAGGCTTCTGGCGGTGGCGGCGCCAACCAATAATGCACCGATTAGCCCGGGGCCGGCAGTATAGGCGATGCCGTTGATATCGCTTTTGGAAAGTTGGCAGTCGTTTAGGGTTTGCTTGATCAACGGGATAAGTCTGCGAATATGGTCGCGGGATGCAAGTTCCGGAACGACTCCCCCGTATTCGCTATGCATCGTAATTTGGCTGTGCAAAAAATGACTTAAAAGCCCTTTTTTTGAATGAAAAACGGCGATGCCGGTCTCGTCGCAGGAGGTTTCGATGCCTAAAACGTACATACCATTTTGATAATTTATGATTTAAAGGTAAAATAGCGAGTTTCCCTTTGTATATGTAAAAGGGCGCCTTCATTTAATATTTTAACAGTTGAGTAAAATTTATGCCGTCAATTAAAGTAAAAGAAAACGAACCTTTTGATATTGCCATCCGCCGTTTTAAACGCTCTTGTGAAAAGGCCGGGGTATTATCAGAAGTTCGTCGCCGTGAATTCTATGAAAAACCAACTGCGGAACGTAAGCGTAAAGCCGCCGCCGCGGTGAAGCGTCATTTGAAAAAACTGGCGCGTGAACGTTATGCGTTGAAAAATCTGCGTCGTGGTCGTCCGCAGCCGTAGGTCTGTGTATGAGTTCTTTAAAAGATCGTATCACGGGAGATATGAAGTCCTCCATGAAGGGGGGCGATAAGGCGCGTTTAGGCGTGATCCGTTTAATTCTTGCCGCGATTAAACAGATTGAGGTAGATCAGCGTATCGAGCTGGATGATAGTCAGGTGATTGCCGTGCTCGATAAGATGCTGAAACAGCGCCGCGAATCGATTCGTCAATATCGTGAAGCTAACCGGAACGATCTCGCCGAAGTGGAGCAGGCCGAGATTCTGGTGATTCAGGATTTTCTGCCGCAGCCTTTTTCCGACCGGGAAATCGATGACATGGTCAAGCAGGCCGTTGTTCAATCGGGGGCGGTATCGATTAAAGATATGGGGAAAGTCATGGCGCTTTTGAAACCCCAAATGCAGGGACGTGCGGATATGTCGGTGGTCAGTGCAAAAATTAAAGGGGCTTTGGCTGCCTAATTGAATAAGTCTCCTTCCGCGGCTACTTTGGCCGCAGTATTATAAGGGGAGTGAGCATGTCGGGTAGAATCCCTCGTGTATTTATTGATGATCTTCTGGTTCGGATTGATATCGTTGATCTGATAGATAAGTATGTTCCTTTGAAAAAATCGGGCAGCAATTTTGTCGCCCTGTGCCCTTTCCATAATGAAAAAACCCCCAGTTTTTCCGTAAGTCGAACCAAGCAGTTGTATCATTGTTTTGGTTGCGGTGTCGGTGGCAATGCTATTAGCTTTTTGATGGATTATAGCCACCTGGATTTTGTCGAGGCGGTAGAGGAGTTGGCGGGATTCGCCGGCCTGGATGTTCCCAGGGAGGCGGGCGGCAGGCAGCAAATTATCAGCAGGAAAGGTGATTCGGCTAAACTGTTTGATTTGCTGAGGGAGGTGGCCTTTTGTTTTGCGAAGCTGTTGCGTAACCGTCAGCAAGGAGGCAAAGCGGTTGCATATCTTAAGTCCAGAGGTTTAAGCGGGGATGTGGCGCGCGATTTTTTGTTGGGCTATGCGCCCGATGCTTGGCATTTCCTATCCAATCAGTTTAAATCCGCTGAGTTGCTTGAGGCCGGCTTGCTGGTCAAGCGAGATGACGGTAAGGTTTATGATAGGTTCCGCGACAGGGTGATGTTCCCTATTCGTGACCGTCGGGGGCGTGTTGTTGGGTTCGGCGGACGTGTGCTTGATAATTCTCTTCCAAAATATCTAAATTCTCCTGAAACCGCCGTTTTTCAAAAAAGCCGGGAAGTTTACGGTCTATACGAATTGCTCGAAAAGAATTCCAAACCGGACAAAATACTGATTGTCGAAGGTTACATGGATGTTATTGCGCTCACCCAGGCCGGTATCGATTACGCTGTTGCGACCCTGGGGACGGCTACTTCAAAATCACATATCGAATTATTATTCCGTTATAGTCGGGAATTGGTATTCTGTTTTGATGGCGATGCCGCCGGCAGGCAGGCGGCATGGCGGGCGCTGGATACCGCTATACCGTGTTTACGGGATGGCCGCCAAATACGCATCATGATATTGCCTCAAGGAGCTGATCCTGATTCCCTGGTACGCGAAAAGGGGGTGGGTGATTTTGCCGGGCGGGTGTCGTCTGCGTTCTCGATGTCGGATTATTTTTTTGAACATTTGGCCGCCGATATGAATCTTAATGATATTGAGGGGCGTGCCGGTTTAGTTGAAAAGGCCAAGCCATATTTGCAAAGATTGCCGGTTGGAGTTTTTCAGGAAATGATGTATGCCAGGTTGAAGGAAATGGTAAAAGTAGAGACGCTGGAATTTTTTGATAATCCGGCTACAATTAATGCAGCAACAAAGTTGCCGGCAAGTGGAGAGCGGCGCAAATCGACGCCGGCCCGGGTGGCGGTAGCCTTGTTGTTGCAGCATCCGGAGCTAATTAGTGTTGTTGAGCAAAAGAATGTAAACTGGTCTGGTTTTGATTTGCCGGGTTTTTCTTTGTTCAGAGTAATTGCGCAACGTATCCTGGAGAATCCAACGGTGAGCTTGGCCGGTTTAATTGAGGGGTTCCGCGGCTTACCGGAGGAGAAGCAGGTTGCTGCATTGGCGCACTGGCCCGTCATGGTTCCTGAGGGTGGCATTCGGGCCGAATTCAGCGGGGCGTTGGACAGATTGCTCGACCAGGCTAGGGATCTGGCGGTGGAGCGGTTAATCGCCAAAGAAAAACAACAGGGTCTTGGTAGGGAGGAGAGGGAGTTATTGCTTAGTTTATTAGCAAATAAACAAACATAAATGTGTTGATAAATACATGACATTTGTTATAATTTCCTGTTCAGCTTTGATGTATATGGTAAATTTTTGCGGGCGCATATGAATCAAGAACAGCAACAATCCCAATTGAAACAATTGATTGCAAAAGGCAAGGTACAGGGCTACCTGACTTATGCCGAAGTGAATGATCACTTGCCGAGTGATATTGTCGACCCCGAACAAATAGAAGATATCATTGGCATGATCAATGATATGGGAATTCAGGTGTATGAAGTTGCGCCTGACGAGGATTCCCTGATTACCGATGCTGCGGTAACCACCGATGATGAAGACGCTGCGGAAGTGGCGGCATTAGCTTCAGTAGATAGTGAGTTCGGAAGAACCACGGACCCGGTGCGCATGTATATGAGGGAAATGGGGTCGGTCGAACTGTTGACGCGGGATGATGAGCTTAAAATCGCCAAGCGAATCGAGTCGGGTTTACTGCATGTCGTTAAATCTATTTCGAGATCAAGCGGCGCTGTTGATTATTTTCTGGATTCGTTTAATTCCATTAGTGATGAGAAAGGAACCCGGTTATCGGATTTTATTTCCGGTTTTGTCGATTTGACTGAGCCGGAGGACTTAAATTCGGTAGCCGCTATTAAAGAAGGCGATGATAATGCGGACGAAGATGAAACGGCCAGTTTGGATTACGAGGAAGTAAGAAAAAAAGTTGTCATACTGGCGGAAAAGAAAAAAGCGGTGACCTCCGCCTTGGCAAAATACGGTTATAACCATGATAAAACAGAGCAGGCTTTTGATGAACTTGCCGAGTGCTTTAGTGAATTTAAATGGACGCCACAATTTTTGAAAATATTAATCGGCATAATATCCGATACTGTCGAACAAATCAGAAGTCAAGAAAAAATCATTCTCGATATTTGCGTTAAAAAGGCAAAAATGCCGCGCAAGGAGTTTATAGCCTCCTTTGTAGATAACGAATCCAACCCCGAATGGTTGGATCAATATCTGGATGATCGTTATGATTATGCGTCCGTATTGAAAGAATTCGAAAGTGACATCCGCAAAGCGCAAAACAGGTTGATTGCAATTTCAGAGGAGCATGGTATGGACATCGGCGCGATTAAAGATATCAATCGCCGTATGTCGATCGGGGAAGCGAAAGCCAGGCGGGCAAAGAAGGAAATGATCGAGGCTAATTTACGGTTGGTTATTTCCATTGCAAAAAAATATACTAACCGCGGATTACAGTTCCTGGACTTAATTCAGGAAGGAAATATCGGCTTGATGAAGGCGGTTGATAAATTTGAATATCGCCGGGGCTACAAGTTTTCAACCTATGCGACCTGGTGGATCAGGCAAGCGATTACTCGTTCCATTGCTGATCAGGCGAGAACGATCCGCATTCCGGTGCATATGATCGAAACCATCAATAAATTAAACCGTATATCAAGACAGATTCTGCAGGAGATGGGGCGTGAGGCAACCCCTGAGGAGTTGTCCGAACGCATGGAAATGCCTGAAGATAAAGTGCGTAAAGTATTGAAAATTGCCAAAGAGCCAATTTCGATGGAAACTCCGATCGGCGATGATGAAGATTCGCATTTGGGGGATTTTATAGAAGATGCTAAAGTATTGTCACCTGTCGAGTCTGCTACCATTGCCGGACTGCGGGAGTCGACTCAAAACGTTTTGGCAGGCTTGACAGCAAGGGAAGCGAAAGTATTACGTATGCGTTTCGGCATCAATATGAATACTGATCATACCCTTGAAGAAGTGGGTAAGCAGTTTGATGTGACCAGAGAAAGAATACGCCAGATTGAGGCAAAAGCATTGCGCAAATTACGCCATCCTTCCCGGTCTGAGCAGTTAAGGTGTTTTCTGGACGGAGAATAAGTTAAGTAGGAACAGGGCCCTTAGCTCAGTTGGTTAGAGCATCCGACTCATAATCGGCAGGTCGAAGGTTCAAGTCCTTCAGGGCCCACCATAAAACTAATAAAGGCTGCGTATGCAGCCTTTTGTCTAAGTAAGATTAAGTGGTATCAGCCTGGGAAAACTAATGAGTAATAATTATATTTTTACATCGGAATCGGTATCGGAAGGTCACCCGGATAAAGTGGCGGATCAGCTGTCTGATGCGGTACTTGATGCTTTGTTGGAAAATGATCCTGCTTCACGCGTTGCCTGTGAGACGATGGTAAAAACCGGGATGGTGATATTGGCCGGCGAGATTACCACAGATGCGTGGGTTGACGTCGAAGCGCTAGCCAGGTCGGTGATCAAGGACATCGGCTATGATGATCCGGAGGTCGGTTTTGACTGGCAAAGTTGCGCGGTGATGAACTTGATCGGCAAGCAATCGCCAGATATTGCCATGGGGGTTGATGAATCCGACGAACATGAGCAAGGGGCCGGTGACCAGGGTTTGATGTTCGGTTATGCCACCAATGAAACTGAAGTATTAATGCCCGCCCCCATTACTTATGCGCACCGCCTGGTGCAAAGGCAAGCCGAAGTACGGAAAAACAATACGCTGCCATGGCTGCGGCCCGATGCAAAAAGCCAGGTGACGTTCCGCTATCAGAATAATAAGCCGGTTGCTATTGATGCCGTGGTGCTTTCTACCCAACACACAAAGGATATTGGCAGCAAACAGTTGCATGAAGCGGTGATGGATGAGATTATTTTACCGGTGTTGCCGGCACAATTGCTGCACAAGGATACCAAATATTTTATTAATCCCACCGGCCAGTTTATTATCGGGGGGCCTGTTGGTGATTGCGGTTTGACAGGGCGCAAAATCATTGTCGATACCTATGGCGGTATGGCACGCCATGGCGGGGGGGCATTTTCCGGCAAGGATCCTTCCAAGGTGGATCGGTCTGCAGCCTACATGTGCCGCTATGTGGCGAAAAATATCGTTGCGGCCGGCTTGGCGGAGCGCTGCGAAATTCAAGTGTCCTATGCAATTGGCGTAGCCGAGCCGACATCGATCAGCATTAATACTTTCGGTACCGGCGTGGTGAGCGAAGACCGTATGGTGCAAATAGTGCGGGAACATTTCGATCTGAGGCCGAAAGGATTGATCACGATGCTGGATTTATTACGGCCGATCTATCGCAAAACAGCGGCATACGGTCATTTTGGGCGTGTCGAAGAGTCGTTTAGCTGGGAAAAAACCGATAAGATTGAAGCATTGAAAGATGCAGCAGGCTTGTAAATCAGTTGATTAAGTAAGGAACCGAAATGAGCAGTCAAGATTTTAAAGTCGCCGATATTACTCTGGCGGAATGGGGCCGTAAGGAAATCAATATTGCCGAAACGGAAATGCCGGGTCTAATGGCGTTGCGTGAAGAATTCGCCAAGGATCAGCCGTTAAAAGGAGCGAGAATTGCCGGCTGTTTACATATGACGATTCAGACGGCAGTGTTGATTGAAACCCTGACCGCCTTGGGCGCTGAGGTGCGCTGGTCATCCTGTAATATTTTCTCCACTCAGGACCATGCCGCTGCGGCGATGGCTGCTTCCGGTATCCCGGTTTTTGCCTGGAAAGGCGAAACCGATGAGGAATTTTGGTGGTGTATCGACCAGACTATCGAAGGCCCAGACGGTTGGCGGCCCAATATGATTCTTGATGACGGCGGCGATTTGACTGTGGTCATGCATGAAAAATACTCTGATTTAATGCCTGGCGTGAAAGGCCTTTCGGAAGAAACGACAACCGGTGTTTTAAGGCTGTATGAGATGGTCGAAAACGAAATATTGCGCTGTCCGGCATTCAATGTTAATGATTCGGTGACTAAGTCTAAATTTGACAATCTTTATGGCTGTCGTGAGTCTTTACTAGATGGCATTAAACGGGCTACCGACGTGATGATCGCCGGTAAAATCGCTGTGGTCTGCGGTTATGGCGATGTCGGTAAAGGTTGCGCCCAATCGTTACGCGGACAGGGGGCCACCGTCTGGGTGACGGAAATCGATCCGATTTGTGCTCTGCAGGCTGCAATGGAAGGTTATCGCGTGGTCACGATGGATGACGCCGCATTAGTCGCAGATATATTCGTCACCGCCACCGGAAACTGTAATGTGATAACACACAGTCATATGCTGGCCATGAAAAATCAGGCGATTGTATGCAATATCGGCCATTTTGATTCCGAGATAGAAATTGCCGCGTTGCGCCAATATCAATGGGAAAACATTAAGCCGCAAGTGGATCACGTTATTTTTCCTGACGGTAAACGAATTATTGTGCTGGCGGAAGGTCGTTTGGTTAATTTAGGCTGTGCCACCGGTCATCCGAGTTTTGTCATGTCTAACTCGTTTTGCAACCAGGTTCTGGCGCAAATTGAGCTATGGAAGAACTCAGCGCAATATGATAATAAAGTCTATGTGCTGCCGAAAAAACTGGATGAAAAAGTTGCAGCACTGCATTTACGGAAATTGGGTGTAACACTTACCAGGCTGACTGATGTCCAGGCAAAGTATCTCAGTATAGCTGTCGATGGGCCGTACAAACCGGATCATTATCGCTATTAAACGGCGGCTCTTGTGTAACCTTAGTGAAAGGCTGATAAAAATCAGCCTTTTCATATTTTAGCCTGTTAAATAAATGTACACCCAAAAAAAGTACGATCAGCTATTCAGTTTTGAATTTTTTCCGGCAAAAACTGCACAAGGCGCCGCAAATTTGCAGCTTGTGCAAAAAAAATTAGCGGAATTAAATCCGTATTTTTTTTCAGTCACTTTCGGAGCCGGCGGTACGACACGCGAAAGAACTTACGAGACTGTAATGCAAATAGCGCAATCCGGGGTTTCTGCAGCACCGCATTTATCCTGTGTGGCTTCAACCAAACACGATATCAAAAATATCTTAAACCGCTATAAGGAAAACGGTATTTCTAAAATCGTTGCATTACGGGGTGATCTTCCTTCAGGAACTCTATCCCTGGGGGAGTTTCGCTATGCAAATGAATTGGTGGAATTTATTAGAAAGGAAACAGGGGATTTTTTTCAGATAGACGTTGCCGCCTATCCGGAGGTGCACCCCCAGGCGCACAACAGTACTGAAGATATCATTAATTTTAAACGCAAAGTGGATGCCGGGGCCGATGCGGCGATAACGCAATATTTTTACAACGCCGAAGCCTATTTTTATTTTGTGGACGCATGTGAAAAACGCGGCATTGATATTCCAATAGTGCCCGGTATTATGCCGATAACGAGTTATACGCAACTATTCCGTTTTTCCGAAATGTGCGGTGCCGATATACCTCGCTGGCTGAAAAAACGCTTAGAGTCGTACGGCGATGATAGCGCTTCAATACAGGCATTTGGTTTGGATGTGGTCTCCAATCTATGTCAGCGGTTACTGGACGGTGGTGCTCCTGGGTTGCATTTCTATACCATGAACAAGGCTGAACCGACTTTGACAATATGGCAAAATCTTAACTTTTAGTGGTCGATGTATTTTCCTGAAGTGAGAAGGCGAAACTAATGAGGAGGAGCATAAGGCTCCTTTTTTTATCCGTTGTGGCTGCATTATATTATGAACAATGAAACAATTGCGGAACGTGATATTTCCGTTTTATGGCATCCATGTACGCAGATGAAGGATCACGAGACTTTGCCTATTATCCCGATAAAAAAAGGCAAGGGTGTCTGGCTGGAGGATTTTGACGGAAAATATTATCTGGATGCCATCAGTTCCTGGTGGGTTAACTTGTTCGGGCATGCCAACCCAAAAATCAATCAGGCGATAAAGAATCAACTTGACACGCTGGAACATGTCATTCTTGCTGGCTTCAGTCATGAAGCGGCCGTCAGATTGGCAGAAAAACTGGTACAAGCCACACCGCAGGGTTTGACCCGTTGCTTTTATGCCGATAACGGTTCGTCGGCAGTCGAAGTCGCGTTGAAAATGAGTTTCCACTATTGGCGAAATATCGGGCAACGCGGAAAAACCAAATTTATTACCTTGGAGAACAGTTACCATGGGGAAACCCTGGGAGCATTGGCAGTCGGTAATGTCGCTTTGTATAAAGATACTTACGACCCATTGCTGATGGAGGTGTTGACTGTTCCGGGGCCGGATTGCTTCAACAGGGAGCAAGGTGAGTCCTGGAAAGATTATTCGACAAGGCAATTCGAGGTGATGCGCAATGCGCTGCAACAGCATGCCGAATCGGTTTGCGCGGTTATTGTTGAGCCGCTGGTGCAGTGTGCCGGAAATATGCGCATGTATGATCCGGTTTATCTAAAATTGCTGCGCGAGGCTTGTGACCAATACGGGGTGCATTTGATTGCCGACGAAATTGCTGTCGGTTTTGGCCGCACCGGGACCATGTTTGCTTGTGAGCAAGCCAAGATCAGTCCGGATCTTATGTGTCTTGCAAAAGGGCTAACCGGCGGTTACTTGCCGCTATCGGCGGTCATGACGACGGATTCCATCTATGCGGCGTTTTACGATGATTATCAAAAATTAACGGCGTTTCTGCATTCCCACAGCTATACCGGTAACGCGCTTGCCTGTCGGGCAGGGTTGGCAACCTTGGAAATTTTTCGGCAACAACAGGTACTTACCAAAAACCAAAAGCTGGCTCAATTAATGTATCAGGCAACAAGAAAATTTGCCGAGCATCCGCATGTAGCGGAGGTCCGTCAAACCGGCATGATTGTGGCGATTGAAATGGTTAAGAACAAGCAAAGCCGGGAACCTTTTCCCTGGCAGGAGCGCCGCGGTTTAACGGTTTATCGGTATGCCTTGTCAAAAAGCGTATTGCTCCGTCCGCTGGGCAACGTTATTTATTTCATGCCGCCTTATGTGATCAACGAGGATGAGATAAAGCTGATCGCTGATGTTGCCTGGCAGGCGTTGCAACTTGCAACTGCCGATTAAGATGCGCGTTTCCAGGTTATATCTGCCGGTTCCGATACACGCTGGCGAGTCAATCGAGTTGAATGAAGAGAGTGCGCATTATGTACGCAACGTAGTGCGTTTAAAAAAATCTTCCGCGCTGATTGTGTTTAACGGTGAAGGCGGGGAATGGTCAGCGAAAGTGGTTGAAATGCATCGTAAACGCATCGTTATCGGGATAGGGCAATGGTGTGAGCGTGATGTGGAGTCCTTGTTAACGGTTCATCTGGGTTTGGCCGTATCGCGTTCCGAAAGAATGGATTGGGCGGTACAGAAAGCGGTGGAATTGGGGGTCAGCAATTTTTTCCCGTTGTTGACCGAACGTTGCGTGGTGCAGTTAAAAGGAGAGCAGAGGCAGCAAAAACTTAGGCATTGGCGGCGTATTGTGCAAAATGCAGCGGAACAATGCGGTAGAACGCTGTTGCCTGAATTGGCTGAGCCGTGTGCACTTGCTGATTGGCTCGGAATACAGAAGGGACTAAAAGTTTTTCTGGATCCGTATGCACAATTATCCCTGGCCCAATTACGGCCTGACCGGCAAGAGGTGACATTATTATCCGGCCCGGAGGGTGGTTTTACCGAGGACGAAAGGCGTATGGCGGAACAGGCCGGTTTTATTCCGGTCAGGCTCGGCAAACGAATTCTAAGAACAGAAACCGCTTCGCTCGCAGCGTTAGCCGCAGTCCAGCTGCTATGGGGCGATATGGGCGAGGGAGGTTAACATCGTCGGGAAAATATTTTTTTGTTTGGCCCCGTTGGTTGTCTTATTGTTTTGCATTGCCTTGGCGTGCCTTATAGGATTTAGCCTGTTGATGGTTCTGGGGGATGTATTGTCAATAGAAAGGATCGTGAATAAAGGCACGCAGCTGTTTTTGGTGTTAAGCATTTTTCCGCTGATGTCTTTGCTAAAGCTGCATTGCGAAGATATCGGCTTTACCGGTAAAAGCGTTTTTCTTCGCCAGCTAGGGCAAGGAATCGTGGTCGGCATTGCTGTTTTGGCACCGGTCATTTTATTGCTTAATTATCTGCATATCCGGGAACTTGATCATAGTAAAATCTGGACGGCAACGACGCTGTTGATGACCTTAGCCGGTTCACTGGCAGCCGCCTTGATTATTTCCTTGATTGAAGAGCCGTTGTTCCGCGGACTGCTGTTAACTGCAATGTATAGGAGACTGGGGTTGGTAGCCGGAATAATCATTAGTTCCTGTTATTATGCCGGACTGCACTTTTTGAAAACGGACCTGGACGTGCCTTATGCGGATTTGCAATGGTTTAGTGCTTTTGAACTGGTGTTCGACGCCTTTGGCAATCTGTTCAAGATGCAAAATTTACCGTCATTTCCGGCATTGTTCATGGTCGGTGTATTTCTCTGTGTGGCCAGATTGAAAGCCGGTTTAGGGTTGGGATTTTGTATCGGTTGCCATACCGGTTGGGTATTTTTAATTAAGCTTACCAAATCGATGACAATGGTCAACGTGAATGCGGGTTACTTTTTTCTGGTCAGTCATTATGACGGCGTCATTGGCCCTTTGGTGACGCTATGGCTTATCTTGGCAGTTGCCGGCTATCTGTGGTATGCCAGGATTGCGGAAAATAAAGCATTTGAAACATAAAATCCGCCGGTGTTGTTCGATATCATACAAAAATAGTCAATGATAGATCGGTTAAACCGCCGTTTATATAGCGGTTAATCCCTAAAGTTGTTAAATTGCAGCGGCATATCCAGCTTTTCTTCTTTAAGCATTTGGATTACCTGTTGCAAATCATCTCTTTTTTTTCCGGTGACTCTGACCTTCTCGCCTTGAATCGCGGCCTGTACTTTCATTTTCTTGTCCTTGATCAGTTTGACGATTTTTTTTGCTAAAAGCGTATCCAGCCCTTGTTTGAGAACGATATTTTGTTGCGCCGATTTACCGCTGCTTTGCGGGGCGGAAATATCCATGCAGGCAATATCCACGCCGCGTTTGGTCAATTTATTCTGCAAAATGTCCAGCATTTGGTTCAATTGGAATTCGGTTTCGGCTTTTAAGGTAATAGCCTCATTATTTTGTTCAAAGATCGCATTGCTCCCTTTAAAGTCAAAACGCGTGCTTACCTCCCGGTTGGCCTGATCTACCGCATTGCTGGCTTCATGCATATCAAATTCGGAGACAATATCGAAAGAAGGCATTTCATCAACTCCTGTTGTAGGGAAAAACGTCATTGTAACCTGAAAAATAACGTTACCGGCATAGTTTATGACCGACTATAATTCCGCCTAACGGATTTTAAGGCTGTTCGATGGCAAACTCCCTTTAAATACTAAAGATGACGTGAGCGGGGTGATTTAATCGCGCAATGTGTCGCGGCAGGCAAAGTCAATGATGACTGCGTCCGGAAAAGTCTGCTTTGCATTGGCGTATCGCGGCGATGCGTAATTCGCGAATAGCGAGCCCGATTTTTGCGCCGGTCATGTTTTTTTCAATTATCCGAGAAATGTCAATGGAATTACAGGCATGTTGAGCCGCAAGCAGATATTCCGCCTGGGGATAAGGTTTTGTTTCAAAACCGCTACGTCCCTTTGCATCGGCCTCACAGGCTAACAGAAAATCATCTAAGCCGGTATCGCTTTTGTATGCGCCCAGTTCATTGAACATATCCGCTATTGTGGAAGGTTGCAGCAGCATGGCCCGGTGGCAATGGGTGTGATGGCGCATAACCTGGGTAGCCAGTTTTTTAAAAAGATTGGGGACTCTTAATCGAAGGCAAAATTCATTCAATATCGGCAGGCCGGCAGTTTCATGGCTATGATGGCTGGGCCACTTGTGCGGCGGCGTTACCCCTTTACCCAGATCGTGCACTAATGCCGCGAATCTGACAGTGGGCTTATCGGATAATCGTGTTGCCTGTTCAAGACTCAACAAGCTATGCCTGCCGGTGTCAATTTCAGGATGGTATTGTGCCGGCTGTGGTACACCGAACAGCCGGTTGAGCTCCGGGAAGATGCGTTGCATGGCGCCGCATTTGCGCAATGTCCGGAAATAGGCGGCAGGGGATGTTTCGGATAGCGCTTTAGCTGTTTCCGACCACACCCGCTCCGGCACCAAATAATCCACTTCGCCGTTTATTACCATTTGTGCCATTAATTTTTCGGTTTCCGGGGCAATGCTGAATCCCAAATGTGCATAACGCGCGGCAAATCGAGCTACGCGCAGTAAACGAACCGGATCTTCGCAAAATGCGGGTGAGATATGCCGCAGTATTTTGGCGTTGATGTCCTGTTGTCCGCCGTAAGGATCGATCAGCCGGCCATCGGCCGAAATTGCGATGGCGTTGATGGTTAAATCCCGGCGTTGCAGGTCTTCAACCAACGTAACGCCGGGATCAGCATGTACGGTAAACCCCTTATAGCCGGGTGCTGTTTTTTTTTCGGTGCGGGCCAAAGCATACTCATCGTGGGTTTCGGGGTGTAAAAAAACTGGAAAGTCTTTGCCGACCGCTTTAAAACCTTGTTCCAGCATTCGTTCCGGTGTCGCGCCGACTACCACCCAATCTTTTTCTTTTACCGGGCGATTGAGCAATTTGTCACGTACCGCTCCCCCGACCAAATAGATTTCCATAGCAACTTGCAAGATACATTGGTAATGTTGTTAACATGGTAACCTAAGTTGATAAACTTTCATAAAAATTAGCTGATTGAGTCGTACCTTCGTATTGTTCGGGAAACATTGTGATTGAGTCCTTTATTTACTGTCTATCATTCGGTGGGGTTGCGGGTTTGTTGGCCGGCCTGTTTGGAATAGGAGGGGGGGTGGTATTGGTGCCCTTTTTTGTTTGGTTATTTTCGTTGCAGGGATTTGATCACGCCGTGCTCATGGTAATTGGTGTAGCCACCTCATTGGCGACAATCATTCTCACCTCAATTTCTTCAGTTGTTGCCCATCAACGGCTGGGAACGATTCGATGGGACAGGGTGATTCGTTTGGCTCCCGGAATTTTTGGCGGAAGCGTTGCCGGTGCGATGATTGCCGATTACCTTTCATCAGATATTTTGCGATTTGTGTTTGTTTGTTTTCTTATATATGTCGGTGTGCAAATGGCGGTTGGATTTACAGAGCAAACCGCCGAACGGAAAATGTCCGGAATTGTTTGCGGAATTGCCGGTCTTGCAATTGGCGTTTTTTCCGCCTTTTTGGGGATAGGTGGCGGCTCGCTGACGGTGCCGCTAATGGCTTACTACGGCCTGCCAATGCGGAATGCCGTTGCCGTTTCCAGTGCATGCGGCGTTCCTATCGCTGTTTCCGGAACGGTCAGTTACATCCTGTTGGGATGGGACAAAACCAATTTACAGGATGGATTTTTGGGATATATTTATTTGCCCGCATTTTTGGGAATAATCATCACTAGCATCGCGTTCGCTCCGTTAGGCGCAAAACTGGCTTATCATCTGCCGACACGACGATTAAAGCGTTTGTTTTCCATTCTGGTGTTCGTTGTTGCAATAAGACTACTCTGGTAAACCTTCCGGGGGGGGTGGAATACCAAACGGCTTTATGAATTGAGTAATAAAGTGCAGGCGGATTGATGTAATAGCTGGGAGATAAAGAATTTGACAGAGGAATAATAAGGTGGTTGCTTTTTAGGGGCTTACATTTAAGTTCGGGTGAACATTCGGTTAACCCACCTTTACATTTAAAAAAAGTACGGAACACACGAGGCATTATCCTGTATAAAGGAGTGCATGGAAAGCGTCCGCCAAGATTTAATCCTCCCCTCACCGCCCGTATCAACTGGAGAACCTGTTTCGAGTCCCTTTTCCCAAAAAGTCGTCCAACTAACCCAAGCAGAACTTATTGAGCTCAAGTGGCAGAGGAATTATTGGAAGAGTCAGCATGCGCATCTAAAAAACAGAATGGAGAACTGAAGCAGTCCCTTGAATTGGCCTATGCAAAGATTCGAGATCTTGAGCAACGGCTGTATGGTAAGAAGAGCGAAAAGGGCCCCCTGAAACGAAACCGCTCTACGCCTGACGGTAGGCCGATTTGTTCGCGACCTCGGGGCCAACAAAAGGGGAGCCGGGGTCACGGTCGTACCCCACGGCCTGATCTGCCCGTTGTTGTAGAGGAGCACGATGTCGCACCTGAAGATAAGCAGTGCCCCTTTTGCCAAAAGGCGTATGACCTGCTGTTTCAGACGGAAGACTCGAAGATTACTGAAGTTCATGTCAAAGCCCATGCTCGTCTGATCAAACGGAAAATGTATACCCAGACCTGTGAGTGCGATGGTGTCCCGGGACTCATCACGGCGCCACCGGCACTGCGGCTCATTCCAAAAAGTTCTGTTGGTATTTCGGTCTGGACGGAGGTCCTGCTCAATAAATACCTTTTCTCCCAGGACACGGATAACTTATGCATTGATTACGCCTATCGTGGATTACCCCTGGCGCCTGGCACGCTTACGGGAGGTTTAAAACGCATTGCGCCGCTGTTCAAACCGTTGCTCGCTCGGTTCACCGAAAAACAACTGACCGATGAGCTGCTTCATAACGACGAGACCGGCTGGAAAGTGTTTGAATCGATTGAAGGTAAAGTGGGTTATCGATGGTATCTTTGGGCGACTCAATCCTCATCGGTGGTCTATTACACCCTGGCGCCGAGCCGCAGTGGCGACATTCCCATTGACTATTTTTCCGGATTAGACAAGACGCTGGAGCAGGTCATTGTAGTCTGTGATCGCTATAGCGGTTATAAGCGGCTGGCCCGGGAGAATAAAGCCATCATTCTGGCCTTTTGCTGGGCGCATGTACGCCGTGATTTTCTCGATGCGGCGAAAAGTTGGCCCGACCTTGAGGCGTGGATGTTCAGTTGGGTCAAGATGATCGGTCAACTCTACGCCCTCAACGTTCAACGGTTGGAGCAGTGGGATCAGGCACACGCTTTAGAGGAACAACCCCCCGCATTTATAAAACGCCGTCAAGCGTTGACGCAAGCGGTCGAACAGATGAGTAAGCGCTGCGATGAGGAACTGAGCAAGGAGACATGCATGCTGCGCAAAGCAAAGTACTCAACAGCCTGAAAACGCACTGGCCGGGGTTGACCGTTTTTGTTACGCTCCCCCAAGTTCCCATGGATAACAATACCACGGAACGGCGCATGCGCAATCCCGGTATGGGGCGAAAAAACTATTATGGCTCGGGCAGCCAATGGAGTGCCGAGCTGGCGACCATGATGTTTTCACTCTTTCAAACCCTACTGCTCTGGAAACTTAATCCACACCATTGGCTCACTCGCTATCTCACGGCCTGTGCGGAACATGGGGGACAACCCCCAGAAGATATCGCACCCTTTATTCCCTGGCTGATGAATGAACAACGAAAACAAGCATTGGCCAAACCGATCCCGTTGACGGCTACCGAACCCAATGAACAACCAGGTCTATCGATTTCCTTATTGTTACCATGACCTGTTATTGTGGACGCGATTTTACAGATCAGGAACTGGAACAGATTCGCCAACTCATCGCCGAGAACCCAACGCATACGCGCGCCGTGCTCTCACGTTTAACCTGCCAAACATTGGCTTGGTATAAGGCCGATGGTGGGCTAAAGGAAATGTCATGCCGCGTTGCGATGTTACGGATGGCCGAAGACGGCCTGATCACCTTGCCCCCGCCTCGGTGTAAACCGCCACAACAAAAAATCCAATTTACCCCACAAACCGATCCGCAGCCGAGGCTCACTCAACCCGTTCATGCCTTACCGCCTCCACAGCTCTGCCCGGTGGTGCATCGCGATCATTCCCGTTTGTGGAATGAGTACATCCATCGGCACCACTACCTCGGCCACAAGCCACTCCCTGGCGCACAGCTTAGATACTTTGTTACCATAGACCAACAGATTGTTGCCGCCCTGGGTTTTGGCGCAGCCGCTTGGCAGACGGCTGCCTCGAGATCAATTTATCGGCTGGAATCACGAGCAACGTTTAAATAACCTGCCCCTGATTGTCAATAACGCTCGTTTTCTGATTATGCCTTGGGTAGCATCAAAAAATCTTGCATCCAAGGTTTTGTCCTTGGCAGCACGTCGGCTCCCGGAAGAATGGGAGAGCAAATACGGTATTCGCCCCATTAAGCAAAATAGTTTTTTCAGGAGCGCTTACACTGATCCCAATCGTAGGGTTCACCCATGGCCCTGAAGATATTTGTCCTGGCACGGCAACCAAGGATTATATTCACAATGTGTTGCAGACAGCTCTTACAGATGCGAGAAATGAGGAAAACGGAGGGTTCGGCTTTGATATGTGGGGGGGGCGGTGGTAAACCGCGACGGGGTGGTATGTGCCATAGCATTTACCGGCCATAACCGTGGTGACCAATGGCCTGGCAGCCGGGCCATTGCCGCGCAAAAAGCCAATACCGCCAATGCATTCAGTCTTCCCTATTTTGCGTTATCGACAGCCAATTTATGGGAAGCGACGCAACCCGGCGGCAGCCTGTTTGGCTTGCAGTTCAGTAACCCGGTTAACACCGATGCAGCTTATGCCGGACCTTCCGAGAATTATGGTACCGCCCAAGACCCCATGGTGGGACAAAAAATAGGCGGCGTTAATGTTTTTGGCGGCGGACTGGGGTTATATGACTCCCAGGGAGTATTGGTTGGCGCTGTCGGTGTGAGTGGCGATTCGTCCTGCGCGGACCATAATATAGCTTGGCGTATACGTCATGCGGTGGGCTATGATTATGTGCCGGCCGGCCCAAGCCCGGATGGTAACGACCAGATTATTTATACCGGCGAAACCGGCGGCGGTGTGGCAGGTTTCGAGCATCCCGATTGTGGTCATGGTGAAAAAACCGTAGCTCAGAGCTTGCCGCCTACCAGAACGGTGGCTGAGTAATTCATACATACTTTTATTTTAAATCCCAGCTTTTTTGCGGGGGTTTTTTCGGCGTAAATCTTCCACGGATCAAAATATTCTTGCTGTCCCATCAAAGTGGCTAATGATCCGCACAATCAGAATTCATTGCGGGATACACGTATATTTACTAATCCCAGTCGACTATGGAAAAATTCCGCTGCCGGGCGATCTTTGTGAGTTGTGTTGTAGGGTTGACGGCAGTTGCTTGGTCAACCCAATGTAATAAGGGTTCGTCAGCATGATGGTCGCTATATCCGAATAGATAAAACCGATGCCGATTTTCGCCAAAAAACTCCATCAATCTTTCTAATTTAATGGGGCCGTAACAGTTTTCGTCCAATATTCCGCCATGCAATCGGTGATCGGCGTGCCAGACAGCTCGCGTACATATGACCGCATCAAATCCCAGGCGGCGTCCGAGTTTCTCGGCATAAAAATCGAAACTCGCCGTTGCTAAAATTAACTGATGATTCGCCTGTTTGTGTTTATTTATGGCTTCTAATGCGCCAGGTCGAATGCCCTCGTTGATTAGGCCGTCCAAAAAACGTTCCGTGCACTCGTTAATTTGCCGGGATGTCATGCCGCCGGCAATAGTTTGCAGGAAAATCCGTTTTAGCCAATGATTATCCCGTAATCCGGTTTTATAGAGTAAAACGGCAAAAGGCAGCCAACTGGAGCGAATCAATCGCGCCGGATACCTGCGCAGCAAGCTACGCAGAAATGAAAGATAGGTATCTTTGTTGGTGACGGTATAGTCCAGGTCAAAAATGGCCGCTATCCGGTCCTGTTCGTTACGGTTGTTGTGTGTCATGTGGATTGTCGGGCGGCTGCTTCCAAATGTATAGGCGGTTAATCGTGAAGTTGCACGGAAATACGGAAAACGGCGCAATAATTTGCGCAACAAGGTAAATAATTAGCTTGTCCAGTCTGTTACCGCAACAGGCCTGTATTGACGACAACGAGCATTATTAATACCGGGAAATTGGGGTCTCCACTTAGCTGTACCATCTACAACATGTAGTAAGTCGTTACCTGCCCACGATTGTGTTGCAGGGTTTCGGGGTCGTGACCACAACTTGCTGAAGTAGGTGGTAGAAAAGCAGACCACGCCTGTACGAGTTGCGTCGGTTGATGCGGAATGTGAACTCTTCCAGGTAAGCCTGTAAATGTTGGCCATGTACAGAACCTTGATGTGTTCCCAAAAGCCAGCGTTTTAGTAAGCTAGCGACAAGATGGACTGCTGGCATCGACACATAGTTTGGACTATCGCTGTCCGCCAGAATGAACTTATTGTGCCGATATCCGTAAATAACGTCTACAGGCATCATCGTTAGGAAACCACTCATGGAATTCATTCCAATTTCCTGGGAAATCCTTGTTTGCAAGAAAATCGATTCGTACATACTATCCACAATATGTTGAGTGTAGTACAGTTAAGTGGAGACCCCATTTACCGGGAATAGCGCAAACGAAAACAACTATTATGCGGGCCGTCTGCGTTAAAAGTCCAGTAGTATTGGTGTTGTTTGGCCTTAGAGCAGTCGGCTGTGCATTACTCGGTACCATTTCATGTTTTTCGGCAAAAAGAAGCCGTGTTGTGGTTGCTGTCGGCTAATTTATATTTTATCTGTATTTCCGGGTTGATGAACTATGCCAGGTTCCGTTTTTCTGGAGAAGTGCTTTGCTTCAGGCAATTATGAGCGCCGCTTGGATAACGGAAAAAAAAGTCAGGCAATTCAGGCTGGCAAATCGGGCTGTACGCGGAGTTCCCGATGTTAAATAATCGGTAAGAAAATAACGCAAAAGCATAGTATAATACATGGTTATTTCTATATTCCAGGTGTGGTCATGCAAATTATTCAGGAAGCGCTAACTTTTGATGATGTTCTTTTGTTGCCGGCACACTCAACCGTATTGCCGCGTAATGTGGTGATGACGACAAACTTGACCCGCGCTATCAAACTCAATATTCCGCTGGTTTCCGCTGCGATGGATACTGTTACCGAATCCAGGTTGGCAATCAGTATTGCTCAGGAAGGGGGAATAGGCATTATCCATAAAAATATGTCGATAGAACAGCAGGCTCATGAAGTTTACTGCGTAAAAAAATTCGAAAGCGGTGTTATTAGAGAACCGATTACCGTACCGTCCGCTATTAGTATTAGGGAAGTGATGGAATTAACGCGTGCCAAAAATATCTCCGGAGTACCGGTTGTGGATGGCGATGAATTGGTTGGCATTGTCACCAGTCGTGATCTGCGTTTTGAAACGCGCCTGGATGAGCCGGTAACCAAGGTAATGACGCCTAAGGAAAGGCTGGTAACAGTCAAGGAGAACGCCGGGCAGCAGGAAGCCATTAAGTTATTGCATCAAAACCGGATAGAAAAAATCCTTGTGGTTAATGACCATTTTCATTTACGCGGTATGATTACCGTAAAAGATATTCAGAAAGCGAGGGATTATCCCCAGGCTTGCAAGGATGAGCAAGAGCGCCTAAGAGTCGGTGCTGCAGTCGGGACCGGGCATGGAACCGAAGAGCGCGTTGCGGCATTGGTTAGTGCCGGTGTTGATGTTATCGTCGTGGATACCGCCCACGGTCATTCCCAGGGCGTGTTGGACCGCGTAAGATGGGTGAAAAAACATTACCCGGATGTGCAGGTGGTCGGCGGTAATATTGCCACAGCCGATGCTGCCAGAGCACTAGTGGAAGCTGGTGCCGATGCGGTAAAAGTTGGTATCGGGCCCGGCTCGATATGTACCACTCGTATTGTTGCGGGGATTGGGGTACCGCAAATTACCGCTGTCAGTAATGTTGCTGCCGCTTTAAAAGGCAGCGACGTCCCCTTGATTGCGGATGGCGGCATCCGTTATTCGGGTGATGTGGCTAAAGCCTTGGCGGCCGGTGCCAACTCCGTGATGTTGGGCAGTCTGTTTGCCGGTACTGAAGAGGCGCCGGGTGAAGTGGAACTTTACCAGGGGCGTTCTTATAAGTCATACCGGGGCATGGGATCGCTGGGAGCTATGTCGCAACAACAAGGTTCAAGTGACCGTTACTTTCAGGAAGATGCCGATTCAGTGGAAAAACTGGTGCCTGAAGGTATTGAAGGGCGAGTGCCTTACAAAGGTAGCTTGATCGCTATCATACACCAACTGTTAGGGGGTATTCGCGCCAGTATGGGGTATACCGGTAGCCAAACTATTGCAGATATGCACGAAAGGGCGCAGTTCGTCAGAGTGACCAGCGCCGGAATGCGGGAAAGTCATGTCCATGATGTGACTATTACCAAAGAAGCTCCGAATTACCGTTTGGATTGATTTGGTTTTGTTTTTGGATTTATCCGTGTCAACTATTAAGGCCGATATCGGTCTGCTGCCGGGGCTATTAAAGAGTTTATTGCTGTGAGTCATTTACAATCTGCTGATATCCATTCGCATAAAATACTTATTATCGATTTTGGTTCCCAATATACCCAGCTAATTGCCAGGAGAGTTCGGGAAATTGGTGTTTATTGTGAGATTTATTCCTGCGATTGCGCAGCCGAGCAAATAAGTAATTTTGCACCGAAGGGTATAATCTTGTCCGGTGGGCCTGAGACGGTTACCAGTATTGAAACCCCCAGGGCTGCCGCTGTGGTTTTTAGTCTCGGCGTGCCGGTGTTAGGTATTTGTTACGGCATGCAAACGATGGCCGAGCAGTTAGGCGGCAAAGTCGAGTCTTCCGCACATCGTGAGTTTGGTTATGCGCAGGTCCGTGCGCGAGGGCATTCCAAGCTGTTATCCGATATTGAGGATCATACTTCAGAGCAGGGTTACGGCTTGCTGGATGTCTGGATGAGCCATGGTGATCGAGTGATCGAATTGCCTGAAGGTTTTCATTTGATCGCCAGCTCCGATGGTGCTCCGATAGCCGGAATCGCCGATGAAGAAAAGGGTTTCTACGGTCTGCAGTTTCATCCGGAGGTAACGCATACCCGGCAGGGTGGTCGCATACTAAAACGTTTTGTATTGCAGGTTTGCGCTTGTGAAGCCTTGTGGACCGCCGGCAATATCATTGACGACACGATTGAAACTGTTCGTGAAACCGTCGGTTCCGATCAGGTGGTGCTTGGCTTGTCCGGCGGTGTCGATTCGTCGGTAGTAGCGGCTTTATTGCATCGCGCAATCGGTGATCAGTTGACTTGTGTGTTTGTGGATACCGGTTTGTTGCGTTTGCATGAGGGCGATCAGGTAATGTCGGCTTTTGCCCAACATATGGGGGTCAGGGTGATTCGCATCGACGCGGAGAAATGCTATCTGGCGGCTTTGCAGGGAGTGGAAGATCCCGAACAGAAACGTAAAATCATCGGTAATTTATTCATTAACATTTTTGACCGGGAAGCAGCCAAATTATCCGATGCCAAATGGCTGGCTCAGGGAACGATTTATCCTGACGTGATTGAGTCAGCCGGTGCTAAAACCGGTAAAGCGCATTTGATCAAGTCGCATCACAATGTCGGGGGGTTGCCTGAAAATATGCAGTTGCAACTGGTCGAGCCGTTAAGGGAACTATTTAAGGACGAAGTCAGAAAAATAGGCCTGGAATTGGGGTTGCCGTACGATATGGTTTACCGCCATCCGTTTCCGGGGCCGGGATTGGGCGTCAGGATTTTGGGAGAAGTAACAAAAGAATATGCGGATTTGTTAAGACTGGCGGATGCGATTTTTATTGAGGAATTGTATAAGCAGCAGCTATACGACAAAATCAGTCAGGCATTTGCCGTTTTTCTACCCGTGAAGTCTGTCGGCGTGATGGGCGATGGGCGCCGCTATGATTATGTCATTGCTTTGCGTGCCGTTGAAACCATCGATTTTATGACAGCCCGATGGGCGCATTTGCCTTATGATTTTCTGGATCTGGTTTCCCGCAGGATTATTAATGAAGTATCCGGCATATCCAGGGTGACTTATGATATTTCCGGTAAACCGCCGGCAACAATAGAGTGGGAATAACAGTAAGATTCAATAGGTTTACAGGAATTGTTTCATGTTAGATGATCAGCAATGGATGCGGTATGCTATACGTTTGGCGGAACGGGCGGAGGCTTACGGCGAAGTGCCGGTCGGCGCGGTTTTGGTCAAAGACGGGGTATGCATCGCCGAAGGCTGGAATTGCCCTATTCAAACCAATGATCCTTCGGCTCACGCCGAAATTGTCGCACTGCGTAAGGCAGGAAAATCATTGAACAATTACCGTCTTGTGGACAGTACTTTATTTGTAACCCTTGAGCCCTGTGTTATGTGTGTGGGGGCTATTATACAGGCCAGAATTAAACGTTTGGTCTTCGGGGCGGAAGACCCGAAGCGGGGTGCGGTCAGCAGTGTATTGTCGTTATCCGAAATGGATTTTTTAAATCATCGTGTTGAGTGGCGGGGGGGTGTGCTTGCTGCAGATTGCGGGGCTTTGTTGAAGGGCTTTTTTCAATCCAAAAGACGTTCGATAAAAGTCTAAATCGCCGGATTTTGTATGTCCAGTGCCTTGTTAATCGTCTCCGTTAAAAACGGCTTGCGTGCCAGGGTATTTTTACCGATTGCATCTTCCTCAGTCAGCCAAACCAATAATTCATAATAACTGCGGACATTCTCCACATAACGAACAGGTTCGTTGCCCCTGGCATAGCCGTGTTTGGTTTGCGTATACCATTTTTTTTCACTAAGCAGCGGGAGGTGTTGTTTAACATCGATCCACTTGTCGGGGTTCCCTCCCAGTTTTTGCGTCAAAACTCTGGCATCTTCGAGATGCCCATAGCCGACGTTGTAGGCTGCTAGAGCCATCCAGGTGCGATCCGGCTCCGATATCCGGACAGGAATTTTTTTGATTCTCTGTTTTAAGTACAGCGCACCGCCGTTAATACTCTGTTCCGGGTCTGCACGATTTTTTATACCGAGATACTTGGCGGTTCCTTTAGTCAGCATCATGAGTCCTTCGACTCCGGTAGGCGAAATTGCATTTTCCAGCCAATGGGACTCCTGATAACCTATTGCTGCCAATAATCGCCAGTCGATTTGATATTTTTTTGCCGCTGTTTCAAAAAACTTTTGATATGACGGCAGCCTGTTTGCTTTATGTTGGCGGAATTTACATAGCCCCACATAATCCAGACTCGCAGTATGACCGTAATGCCGTTCAATTAGCTGGGCCAGTGTCTTGTTACGTTTGATTTTTGTGAAAAAACGAATGACTTCATTATATAGGCTCAAATCATCGGATTTCGGCAACGCCCATGCCAGTTGCTGCGGCTTGCCTAAATCGAAAGCAATGTTCAGTTTCGGATAATAGCGGCGGATTAATGATATCTGGTTAGAGTCGGCAATCGTGTAATCAATTAAACCGGCATTGACAAGGTATAACAACCCAATTGTATCCTGGTCCTGATTGATGTTCCATTGCAGTGAAGGGATTTTCTGCTGCAGTTTTTTTAAAGTATCGACATGGCTGCTGCCTTTGACGACTTCGACAATTCCATTGGCCATATCCTCAACCTTTTTGGGGCGGCGTTTTCCCGAATGGTAAATAACCTGCTCAATGACTTCATGATAGGCTGGCGCAAAACGCATTACGGCTTGACGTTTTTCTGTGACTGTTAAGCCCGCAGCAGCAATATCGGCCGAACCTTCAGTAATTTGAGAAAGTATTTTATCAAAGCTGCCCGGGACGACGAACCGTGCTTTGACGCCCAGGTGTTTGGCAAACAGCATGACTAAGTCATATTCCAAACCCGTATAGCCGTCGGCCCCCTCATAATATGTGGTAGGGTCGTGGCGCGTCAAAACGGTTAAAATGCCGGTTTTTTTTATGCGCTCCAGATGAGAGGTTTTGCGCAACAAATTCCACCCTGCATCGCAGGATGTTAGCAAGGCGGACGATAAGAAAAAAAAGAATAGTTTAAGCAGTAAATGCACAATTATACGCGTAATTTTTTATAATAATTTATCAGGCCGTTAGTTGAACAATCGTGAGATTTGATTAAATTGTCATCCTGCAGTTCCGGTAAAATGGCTTTTGCAAGAACTTTACCCAGTTCGACGCCCATTTGATCGAATGAATTGATGTTCCAGATCGCGCCTTGGACAAAAATTTTATGTTCGTACAGGGCGATCAGCGAACCCAGTGTTTTCGGGGTGAGCTTTTCAAACAAAAACGAATTTGAAGGTTTATTGCCGGGGAATACTTTGGAGGCGGCAAGAGTTTTGTTACCTTGACAAGCGGGGGTTTCCTGCAAAACTTCAGATAATGTTTTGCCTTTCATCAGTGCTTCCGGCTGGGCCAGAAAATTAGAAATCAGAATATCATGGTGATTCGGTAAATGGTAATGACTTTGCGCCGCCGCCAAAAAGTCACAAGGTACTGTTTTGGTGCCTTGGTGCAATAATTGGTAGAAAGCATGTTGTCCATTGGTTCCGGGTTGTCCCCATATAATGGGGCCTGTATGGTAATCGATTTTATCGCCATTGATATCAACGCTCTTGCCATTGCTTTCCATGTCAGCTTGCTGTAAGTAATCGGCAAAGTAGCGGAGCGATTGGCAATACGGCAATATGGCGTGTGTGTGGGCATCGAAGAAGTTAATATACCAGATACCGATTAATGCCATGAGCACAGGAATATTTAGCGCAAACGGCGTGCTGCGAAAATGTTGGTCCGCTTCGTAAGCGCCAAGCAGTAATTGTTCGAAATTATCCATCCCGATGCTCAGCGCGATAGGCAGTCCGATTGCTGACCATAATGAATAACGGCCGCCGACCCAATCCCAGAACTCAAACATATTATCCGCATCGATACCAAATGCGGTAACATTTTTTTTGTTCGTCGAAATGGCTACAAAATGCTTGGCAATGGCCTTAGGGTCATTGAAAAAATCAATGACCCAGTTGCGAGCCGAATGGGCATTGGTTAACGTTTCCTGGGTATTGAAAGCTTTTGACGCGACCACAAAAAGAGTGCTTTCCGGCGACAAGTGCTGCAATTTTTCTACAATATCGGCCTGATCGACATTTGAGACAAAGTGGACATTCACGCCGGGTATTTTATACGGCGTTAACGCCGTAGTGACCATTCTGGGGCCAAGATCCGACCCCCCGATACCGATATGGATGACATCGGTGATGTTTTTGCCGGTGTAGCCTTTCCACTCGCCGCTATGTACGGTCCGGCAAAATTCGCGCATTTTATGCAGAACATGACGCACGCCCGGCATAACATTTTGCCCGTCGACATAAACGGCCCGGTCGTCTCTATTGCGCAATGCCGTATGGAGAACTGCACGGTTTTCAGTATGGTTGATTTTTTCACCGCTGAACATTGCTTCAATTTTTTTTTCCAGATCAGTTTGCCGGGCAAGTTCCAGCAAAAGCGGCAAAGTTTCTTCGGTAATAATATTTTTCGAAAAATCAAATAATATATCGTTAAATTGTAATGAAAACTTATCAAATCGGGAATTGTCACGGTCAAACAGGTTTTTTATGTGCAGGCCGGCAATTTGTTGTTGGTGGTCATGTAAAGCACTCCAGGCCGGTGTGTTGTTGGGGCGTGGCATGTCTGGTAACTCCGAAATTGTGTAGTTTGTGCCAAAAATTCTTTGTTAGCGCAAGTTTACGGGAAGCGTTGCGAGCTTACAATGTGAATTAGCATTATGTAATGTTATAATGTTTAGAGTCTATGGAGAAGGGGGTAAATGCTCTGCTACTACCTTTCATTGTGTGGGGTGATGTGATAGAGTTAATAAATGTTTTGATGTCGTGTAAGGCGGATCTGCCGCTAAAAAATTTAGCGATCGAATCTGACTCATAATTGACGGATAAAACAAGGATACGATTAAATATTTGATATTAAAAAAATAATTAACTGACTGGAAGGTATTATGAATAATAAACGATTCTATTTAAGTGGATTCCTTGGGTTGCTTGGGTTGGTTTTTTCAGCTTCCATATGGGCGCATGGCGGTGCAAAAGGTACCGACACTGATCAGTGTAAAATCGAGATTCAAGGTGAGTGGGTACACTATACCGCTTATCAGCCTTTCAAAGCGCCGGGTGAGGAATTTTGCGCATATTTACCGGATATCAATACACCGACTAATTTTGTGTTTGATTACATAGGAACAAAATTACGTAAAATGCAGGTGGAGTATGAGATAACCAAAGAACCTGAAGGCAAACGCATTTTTTATAAACCGGCGGAAACGTATCAGAGTGGCTCGGTTAATGCGACCACAACGCTGACCGAACCCGGTGAATATTTGATTCATGTGACTTTGTTACCGGAACAAGGCGAAAAAGTTGATGCGCATATCGGCTTTACGGCCGGCGGCGGTAAGCAAGTTAGCTCAGGAAGCTTGTGGCTATATGCGCTGTTTGCATTTGCCGGTCTTTATATCTTGTATTTCTCAAGTCCCGGCTTTAAAGCACAAGTGGATAAAATATTAGGTAGAGCCAAAGAATGGTAAGCAACGCTTAAATCTGAAGAATTCGAAGGTAATAAAAATGCACAGACATCCCTTAGGTTATCTGGTGCTTGCAGCAAGTGTGCTTATAACGCAAACTGTCACTGCAGCAGTAGATTTGCCGCCGTCAATGAAAGTGGAACTTGGAAAAGTTGAGCCTTTGTGTACTG
Source organism: Methylococcaceae bacterium (assembly GCA_050303615.1). Classification (GTDB taxonomy): domain Bacteria; phylum Pseudomonadota; class Gammaproteobacteria; order Methylococcales; family Methylomonadaceae; genus CAZDXJ01. The sequence goes on from JBNLCC010000048.1 coordinate 66,853, forward strand.
GTAACATGCCCGAGTGGCGTAAGGCGCAGGTAATTGAAGGGGTAGATATTCAGGAATCACTGCGTTGTGATCCTGACAACCCTTATACCGTAGCAGCCTTGGTGAAAGGAACCAACAACATCGGCATGAATACTTTGATGGAGACCTATCTGGCGGCCGATGCGGTTATCAAGAAAAACGATATGGATGGTGATGGCGATCCCGATCATATCATCATTAAACTTGAAGTGTCCGAATTAAACGGGCATTCTCCGGACTTTCAGGGTGTCGTGCCTACCTTTGATATAGCGCCCGGTATTCAGCCCGGTCTTTGGGTTTTCTCGCCAAAATCACGGGGGATGGCGACAAGAAGTTTCGTTGGTCTGGAGGCCAACCCTTTATTAAGAGCGCCTTCTCCTGTGATTCGTGTTGAACAGGGTGATGTTGTCTGGATTCAATTGGAAAACACCCACTATTTCCCGCACACCATTCACCTGCATGGGGTTGACCACCCTTTCGTGGACAGTTCCGGCGAGGGCAATGACGGTGTCCCGCAAACCAGCGATACCTTCGTCATGCCGGGTGAAAGCCGGACCTATGAAATCAAGCCCCGGCATGCCGGTACTTTTGTCTACCATTGCCATGTGCAGACCCATGTACACTTAGCGATGGGATTGGTCGGTATGTTTGTGGTCGAAGAAAACCGTCCGAATAACTGGCTACAAACATTCAACGTCGGTGCCGGTCAGGTTCGCCATCCTTCCAAAGCCGTCTTGGAGGACTACAATAGTGAATATGATCTGCACTATCATGGTATAGACAAAGAATTGCACAGTATGATCCAGGATTACAATGATCCGCGGTTGATCGCCAAAAAAATGAATCGGGAATATGATCTGACGGATTCGACGGAGGATTATCATACGTTAAACGGCCGTTCGTACCCTTATACACTAAGAGAGTCTCTCATTGTGGTCGAACCCAACCAGAACATTAAGCTGCGTATGTTTAACAGCCAGGGTGAATTGGCGGCGATACATACCCACGGCCATAAAGCTACGATTACCCATTATGACGGGGTGGAACATAACCCAGTCGCTCAAATTACCCGCGATATCTACGATCTGGCGCCTGCGCAGCGTAATGACCTAAAAATCAGCACCGTTAATGACGGTTTTCATTCCTATGGCGAAGGGATCTGGGTTTTTCATGACCACGTTGAATCAGCCATCACCACTGACGGTCAGAATCTTGGTGGCGGTGTCAGTGCGATCGTCTACAAATCGTTTTTAAATGATAACGGTATTCCTAAGGTCCAGGGTATTGACTTAAAGCCCTACCTGACCAAGGAATTTCAAGCACGGCAATTTCCGCCCTGGCAGGATACGGATAAATGGAATAGTTTGGGTGAAATCGATGCCGAAGGATATCAACCGCCGGAAGCGTTTGTACCGGTTGTCGTGGAAATGAGAAAAGCACCGGGTAAGGGACCCCAGGCAGCCGACGGTGGAGATAATTCCTTCAGGAATTTCATTATCGGCCTTGTGCTCGGTGTATTTGCCTATCTGTTAATAGTAAATCGAGAGCAGGTTATCGCGATCGCAAAATCACTGTTTTCGTCTAAAAAAGGAGGGCAGCAAGATGCGTAGTTTACTACTGACAGCATGGCTATCGCTGATCGCAAGTTCCGCATTCGCAATTGAAATAGTGGATCACAACAAATTGATGGATCATGGCGGCGGCCATATGATGGATATGGGGGGCGGTATGGTAATGGGCCAAAATACCGATAGAATACCCGACGGATGTGATGGTCTTGCCGCCACCAAGGAAATTACCGTACATGCCGGCCATAAATATGCTGAAAAATTTCCGGGACGCATGTTTGCTTTCGATGTACAGGAGTATCAATTCGAACCCTGTACAAAATTGACAGTAAACTTTGTCAACGAGGATCACGTGAGGCATCAATGGATGATGCATGGTTTGCCAAAATATCTGTATCCGAAGGGCATGTTTCATTTGGAAGTGACAGGTCCCGGTAAAATATCCGGTACCTTGATTTTGCCGCCGGGAGAAAAAACTTTTCTGGTGCATTGCGATCTTGCTCAGCACATGGAAAAAGGCATGAAAGGCCAGTTGAAAACCGGCAAAGGAAGTGGCGATTTGCCGAGTATTCCGGGCGTGACTGCATTTGTGGTGCAGGACGATTATTCACAGGTGGTACCGCCTAAATCATTGTCAGCAGCGGCCGCAACGCCTGCAGCGCCGGCGGCGGTGAAACAAAGCGATAAAGTGATTTCCGGTGTCATGGTGATCGGTTTGGCCATCGGTTTGTTAATTACCCCTTTCCTGATGCGAAAGTTCAAGGGTATGACTGCCGGAGAAATCATCGCGACTATTGTCGATTGGCTAAAACTACTGGTGGGTTTTATTGTCACGCTGATCAGCCGGGTTGCCGGGCTGTTCACTTCGCAAAATAAGCCGGCCTCTGAAAAGTAATTTTTATCACTGTATGAACCCCTGTAACCGTTTGGTTTCAGGGGTTTTTTATTATATCCGTATTAAAGAATTTGGATAATGCGTCAATGAGTCTTTGGGGCTTGTTTGCCAGCGCCTTTATTTCGTCAACCCTTGCTCCCGGCGGCTCTGAAGCTGTGCTGGCCTACATGGTTAGTTCCGGGCAATTCCAAACAGAAAAAATAATTTGTATCGCCACAGTGGGTAACACTTTAGGGGCGCTAACCACTTGGTTTTTGGGCTGGTTGACAGCTAAAAAATTTTCTGTCGAAACATTATTAGAAAAAAAGCAGCAAAAATCCATCGCTGCCGTCAGAAAATGGGGGCTCTGGGCGTTATTTTTTTCCTGGCTTCCAGTGATCGGGGATGGTTTATGTTTTGCCGGTGGTTGGTTGAAGCTAGCATTCTGGCCGGCTTGTTTGGCGATATTAATCGGCAAGGCAGCCAGATATTCGTTTGTTGCTTATATTTTTGCCTGAGGTTGAAGTTAGGAAAAAATGCATGCTGGTGATAGACTGCGTCAATTTATGTTTTGACTTGCTGGGGATAGGATATGCTGCGATATTTTCCTGATACAAATGCTGGCTATACACATAGAAAGCGTGATTATTTTATTGCCGGTTTTACCTTTTTAAGCGTTGCGATCTGTCTGGTTGCAGATTCAAACGCAACCATGGAAAAACAAAATGCACTCGGTGTTTGTGCGTGGGTTTTTTTGATCGGTTTGTTGTTGGGCGAATGTAAGTTTGTCAGAATGCAGGTCATTGTAGCCATTATTTTTGCAACAATAGGCGAGCATTTTGCCTCGCCCTATATGGGGGGCTATACTTACCGTTTCGAAAATGTTCCTGCCTATGTCCCTCCAGGGCATGGGATGGTTTATTTGACGGCCGTGGCCCTAGGCAGATCCGGTTTTTTTCATCGGTATGCCAGGGCGATTTCGGCGTTTGTGCTATTAACCTGCGGCATCTGGTCGCTATGGGGGGTTACTTTAGCTGAACGCGGAGATTGGGTCGGCGCGGCGTTATATTGTGTATTTATCGTGTTTTTGTTCATGGGACGATCACCGCTGCTGTATCTGGCTGCGTTCTTTATTACCACTTGGCTGGAATTAATCGGAACGGCTGTCGGCACATGGCATTGGGCGGCAATTGATCCGGTTTTGGACTGGCCTCAAGGTAATCCGCCAAGCGGCGTAGCGGCATGGTATTGTTTGGTTGACGCCGTGGCGTTAGGAGGCGCACCCTATTTTTTGAGTGCGATGGAAAAAATCAAGCTGCGGATTCGGCCGGAAAAAGGCCGGCAAGCAGTTCTTCAGAACGCAGCAGCAGAAGATTGATTGAATTATCAGTTGCCAGGAGACAAAATATGAAAAGAGTGATTTTTATCGGCCTATTATTGGTTTCACAGTATGTTCGGGCCGGTTGGGAGTTGAACAACGAACAGTCGACATTGGCTTTTCTCAGTACTAAAAATGACAAAGTAACGGAAGTGCATGGCTTCCGGTCTATGGCGGGATCATTAACTGATGATGGCGCCGCTGTTTTAAAGATTGATCTAAACAGTGTGGAGACCGGTATTCCCGTCAGGAATGATCGTATGCGCCAGTTCTTGTTTCAAACGGATGAGTATGCAGTTGCAGAAATTAAACTGACTACGGATAAACTGAAGTTGGACGAGTTGCAGGTTGGTTCAGTACAGCGGGTGCCGGTGCAGGCTTCATTGAATTTGCATGGGATTAGCAAAGAATTAAAAACAAGTTTACTGGTTATTGGCTTAAAGGATTCTGCTATTTATGTGGCTAGCGTCAATCCCATTATTTTGCAGGTCGTAGATTTTGATTTGCTGAACGGGCTGGATAAATTAAAGGAAATTGCCAAACTGAGCAGTATCGATACGTCGGTACCAGTGACATTCAATCTGATATTTGACAGGAAATAAAGCGCAAGCGAAAGAATTATGGCGTTTAGAGGTGCTGATCTACTCCTTTTAGCGCCATAACAAAATCTTTTTGTTTTAATCTTTCTAACAGGCGTTGATAATTGATGTCCTGCCGGCTTTTATCGTAATGGCGATGCCAAAGGTGTACCACCGGCACAGCAAAGCGTCCTTCTTTTCGGTAAACCCGCTGATGGATTAAGCGTATAACCAGGTCCGAATCTTCATAGCCCCAGCCCTCGAAAAGCTCATCGAAACCGTTGACCTGAAGGAAATCGTTTTTCCATATCCCAAGATTACAGGTCATGGCTTTTTTCCATTTTTTGGGCTGCAACAGTCTTAACAAGCCTAACGGCAGACGCAATAAAGCGATGATGCGGTTGATTTTCTGTTGCCGCAGCAAGTGGTAAAAATAACGAAAAGTTTTTAAATGCAAGGGAATGTTGTTTTGTAAGGCCTCGTTGGTAAACTCCCGATTCAATAATACTCGGTTTCCTGCAACGAAGCGATTTGCTGAGGCTAACTTCCTGTGTTTTGCAACGAAGTCCGGAAATACTACGCAATCACCGTCAATGAATATTAGATATTCTCCGTTACTTTCGGCAACCGCTTTATTGCGTATGGTTCCGGCACGGAAGCCTTGATCTTCATGATAAATATGCCGAACAGGAATACAATATTCTTGAAACCCGGCGATAAGTTTTGCTGTGCTATCCGTCGAGCCATCATCAGCTATCAGGATTTCAAAATGGCGATCTGTTTGTGCCATCAGACTGGTTAAGCATGCCTTCAGTGCTTCGGGCCAATTATAGGTAGTGACGATGACGGAAATCAATTGCATTGCTTGGTTTCCCTACGGTTTTGTAATTCGATGAGTTTTGCATATTTATAATAGGAACCTTCCGCATTTGAAATGGAAAGCATCAGTCCGTAACGGCCATCCAGGAAAGCCGCCTTTAAAATATAAGTGCGAAAAAATGTCCATAGCCCTCGGCAAATAGCCATGAGTAATGATGTGCGTTTGCCTTTGTCCAGTTGAATTTTAGCTCCCAGAGAAGAGTAGCTGTTTATTTTGCGCAAAACCTCCTCCAGATCGACGAAAGCGTCGTGCAGCAGTGGGTTGGTTAATTTGCCTACAGACCCTGTGACGACAATTCGTTCATGTACCGGCGAATCCGTGAAATGCCCGCAATCGCTGCGGAATAGTCTTGGTGTATAGTCGGGCCACCAGCCGCCATGACGCATCGGTTTTCCGCAATAGCTGGAAAGGCGGGGGATATTGTAGCCCTGGAATCCGGGGGCAATTAATACCTGTTGTATTTCCTGTTTTAAGTCATCCGTGACGATTTCATCCGCGTCAATAGATAATATCCAATTGCCTTTGGCTTTATCGACAGCACGCTGTTTTTGGATGCCGAAACCGGGCCAGTCAGTTTGGTAAACCTTGTCCGTATATTTCAGGCATTTACTGACTGTATCATCCTCACTTCCCGAATCGAGAACAATAATCTCATCGGCCCATGCAACCGATTTTAAACAGGCCTCTATATGGGCGGATTCATTTTTGGTAATTATTACGGCGCTTAGCATAATCTCAGAAAGGATGGTTATCGTTGAGTTGTCGAGGTCAAAGGGGCGAGACTTAAAGCCATTAAACAGGCAAACCAATGTCCTTCGGTATGGTCAAGGATCGTTGAGTTGAACAGACTGTTTGCTGCAAAAGCCATTAAAGTACCTTGCGCAAACCATTTATATTCAGGTGATAAGCGTTTTGAATTCATATAAAAACTCGCTAGAAACCCCAAAAAAAGCAATAGGCCGACCAAGCCGGTTTGGACGGTAATCATCAGATATTCATTGTGCGGATTGTTTGACCCAATTTCACCTTGCGCCGCCAGCCTTTGGTAGCCACCTGCGTAACTGCCGGTTCCATGACCAAACCACGGTTTTTCGGCTATCAATGACAATGAATACTTCCAAAACGTCAGGCGCTGTCCCATGGATGATTGCGTTTCCGTATTCCCTTGTAAATAAGACTGGGAGTTAGATATGCCCTCATTGATTCGCATTCCGCCTTCGCTAAAGTTGATGAAGAGTACAAAAAACATGAGGTTCAATGCGATAAAAAAAAGCGCTTTTGGTTGGGTTATACGTTGAAAACTAAAGAGCGAAATTAACAGAATATATGTGAATTGTCCCGTTCTGCCTTGAACGATAAAAAAAATGTTATAAATTGACAGAATAAAAAAGATGGTCCAAAAAAATTTGTTCGTCCCGCTATTGAGAATTTGATGCGCACAATAGTAGGCAAAAAAAGCGATAAACAGACTATGGGTAATGCGCATTTTAAAACTGGGCGATCCTTTTGCGGATTCAGGAATTGGAAGCAGGTCGAAACTCATGGCATATGAGCCGAACAAGGTCACAATTGATGCGAGAACAAATGCCTGAAATGACCAACGACGGTATTTTTCTTCGCTAAGAAACGGGATGAGTATGACCAGCAATAACAACTCACGGTATTTCTTAAGTATATCGGCCGCTTTATTTAAAGGCGCAGTGCTGTAAGTAACGGCAACGACCAGGCATAAGAAAAGCAGTAGAGCAAGGAGCGCGGATGAGTTGTGTTTTACCAGGGCGGGTAATTGCAAAAACCTGCAACTCGCTAACCATATCAGAGCAATAACCAATGATATGATTCCGGTTAACGAGGTTGAGAAGGGAATCACCAGTACCAACATAGCGGTCAAAACAGCGGCCGGTTTGCTTGTTAAATATTGCGCGTAATTGTAATAACGAATAAATGACATGGAGAATAGTGTTAGGAAATTAATAACGGTTCTGATTTTCAGGATTATAACGGCATTTTGAAATGCTGTTTGAGTGGCGCAGTCCTTCCTGTTAATTGTTATAAGTGAAATTCGATTTTCCTTTTAAGCATTCTTGCACCAACTTAGTCCGACGAGAATAGTTAGCGCGCATCAATTGAACATTCTTTCCAGTTAAGGACATTACTACTTGAGCCTAACGTTATTAGCATAATTTCATGCTGCTCGTATTAGCTGTTATGGAAAATAAGCTGTTGCTTTACTGAGTGGAAATGATATATATTGCAAGGCTTTGTTTTGGCTAATTTTAATCAAAGGCCGCGCGTCATGAGCAATCCAACAGGCTGAGTTTTCTTTTGTATTCTCACGTTTTCATCAAGAAATTGAACTGTTCATTGAATAGAATGGACACCTTTTTTTGTGTATTTTTTCTTGCAGGAGACGATTCCGGTTGCGGAGTGCTATCTCAAAGCCGATTGCTTAGCTGATCAGAAAAGTACTTTTAGGCGATATTCAAACTGCCCCGCAGCAAAAAGCAGATGAGGGGGGTCAATATTACTTCGTTTGAAAATTAAATCGCCAACCTTTTGCCGGCCAAACGGAAAACACGTCAGCGATCAATAAGCGCTTGCAGTGTAAGTTAAGTCGGCAGGGTTCAATCAAATAATTAAATTATAAAAAATATTCAAAAAGGAATATAGATATAATTACAGAGCTCCGGACAGGTAAATAAAATGAGATTTGTTGTTTCGTATCCACAAACCAATTGGGATTATGTCAAGTTCAGATTAAACAGAATCCTTTTGGGCAAGGATCGGTCAAATGATGTGTTCAAGGGATTGCCCGGTGGAAAAGTCCAACTGCTTGAGCAGACCGATACATCGGGGGAAATAAAATCGCTGGGGGAAATTTATCCGATCAAACCTTTCGGTATGTCCTATGTTGAAGGGGAGGGACTTTATTATCTAACCGGTTTGCCATGCAGTCAAGACGGTGTTGCAGGAGACGAACATATTGTCAGGCTCAATGCAAACGGTGAAATCGATCTGGAAATACGCAGTCCATACTTAACCCAGGTGCGTTCGCTACGTAGAACCGAACATGGCATTTTGGCAACTGCCAGCGGCGTTGATGCAATTCTTGAGTTTGATCTTGCCGGTAATTTGATTTGGTCCTGGTGGGCGATAGAACATGGTTATGATCAGATGCATGGCGGAGGGAAGCGGACTATTGATAAAACCGAAGATCATCGTCTGAGAAATTATCCCGGCCGTTTGCAGACGACGCATCTCAATTCCGCTATTGAAGATCCCTATGACGCTTCCAAGATCTTAGCGGTAATCTTTTATCAAGGAGAGGTTGTCAGAATTGACAGGGTGACTTTAGAGCATGAGGTGGTGATTTCAGGATTGAGCGGGCCGCATCATATTCGCCCTTATTCAAAAGGATATATGCTTTCCAATTCCAGGAAAGGTGAGGTACTGCTATTTGACAGGAATTTTAAATTTTTGGAAAGTATTCCGGGGACCAATAGGCTGTTTCCCGTGAAATGGGTGCAGGATGCAATAGAAATGCCTACCGGCGCGTTTTTGATAGCCGACTGTAATTTATTTAAATTACGTGAACGCGATCTTTCTGGAAAAGAAAACACGTTTAATACCATAATGCCCAACCGGATTTTTCAAATTGAACGAGTTGCGGATAATTTTACTTTCGGCAGGGATTAGATAACTACTGGTAAGCGGTGTGAAAGCTCCTAAGATGCAGGTCTTTTCGCCTCGGATATTGGTTGTCGGACCGAACTGGGTGGGCGACATGGTAATGGCGCAAAGTTTGTTCATTACGTTGAAGCGGCGCTACCCATGCTGCCGGATTGATGTGTTGGCTCCAAGCTGGACACTACCGCTGCTGGATCTGATGCCGGAAGTGTCGGCGGCCATAACGATGCCTGTGGGTAGGGGGCGATTAGCCCTTTCCACCCGGTATCGGCTGGCTAAGCAACTGGAACAAGAACGATATGACCAGGCTATTTTGCTTCCCAATTCTTTTAAATCCGCATTGATTCCTTTTTTTGCAAGGATCCCGCAACGCATCGGTTATGTCGGAGAGCAGCGTTGGGGGTTGCTCAACGATGTGCGCAGGCTGGATAAAAAGACGCTACGGATGACCGTACAGCGTTTCGTTGCCTTGGGGCTAAAACAAAGAAGTTTAGCCGGTTTCGATTGTCCCCAGCCAAAACTGCAAATTAACCGGCAGCAGCTTGCAGAAACATGCGGTAAATTCGCCTTGCATAAACGGCCGCAAAAAGTATTGGGGCTTTGTCCCGGAGCCGAATATGGCCCGGCGAAATGTTGGCCGGAAGCATATTATGCCGCTGTTGCCCGTGAGAAAATAAAAATGGGTTGGAATGTTTGGCTGTTCGGCTCGGCAAAAGACCGGCCAACTGCCGATGCCATTAATTTGGCGACCGGCAATTCATGTGTTAATTTAGCAGGCCGGACCAGTTTGGGCGAAGCAGTTAATTTACTGTCGTTGTGTGACAAGGTAGTCAGTAATGATTCCGGGTTAATGCATGTTGCTGCGGCGTTGGATAGGGGGTTGGTTGCTATTTACGGCTCATCCGATCCAGGCTTTACCCCTCCGCTGAGCAATCGTGCGAGAATAATATCGCTTGGTCTCGATTGTTCGCCCTGTTTTAAGCGTGAGTGTCCGCTTGGACATTATAAGTGTCTGCAGGAGCTGGAGCCGGAGCGGGTTTTAAGGGAACTTGACGGTTTGTGAGTTTTATAAAGTAGATATCCGCTTTTGTTCGGGACTATGTCGAAGCGGCGGGGTATTTTAATGCTTGTCGGATAGTTTCAATGACGTCGCCGGCAGCTAACGTGTCCAGGCATTGGCTGTGACTGCCGCGATGTCTGTCACAACCTTCCAGTTGACAGGGAACGCAGTCGGCCTTGCCTTGAACTAAAAAAATGTTGCCGACGTTTTGATTACCTGTTTTGTGAAAGGGGTTAATATTTTGATTATAACCGAATGGCCAAGGACCCCATTTTACCGGATTGGTTGGCCCATAAATGGTTACAACGGCAGTTCCGGTAGCTGCAGCCAGATGGGTTATTCCGGTGTCGGGTCCGATATATAAATGCGCTTGTTTGATGATATTGGTTAACTGTGCAAGCGAGGTTTGACCTGCCAAGTTGATGGTACCATCAGGCAAGTTTCGCTGTATTGCATCAACATAGTCCCGCTCGTCCTGCGCCGAACTGCCGGTCAGTACAATTTTTAAGCCTTGGTTATGTAGATATTGGGCTGTTTCAATCCAGCCCCGGCTTGTCCAGCGCTTGTAGATCCACTGGGGGTGCACATGCATTACGACATAATCAGTCGGAAGATGAAGCGACTGCAAGGTCGGATTCAGTGTTTCGGCTTGTGGTGGTATCAATGAATAGCAGGGTGCCAGATGCAGTAACCCGCTCAGTTTTAGCATCGCCAGGACGGTATGTGTATTTTGTTCGTCGTATTCCGTCCACGCCTGTACCAGATATCTTTTCCACCAGCCTTTGCTGTTTTTTGGCGGGGAGAAGGCGACACGTTGCGATGCGGCGAGAATGGCATAAATGAAGCGTCTGTCGCCGGTTTCCGTCGCTATTGCTAAATCATATTTTCTGAATAGGATTTTGCATAAGCGGAAAAATTCCGATTTGCCGGGGCGCGTTGGCGTGGTTATGACTTGATCGATGTCCGGATTTCCCTCCAGCATGGCTGAGGCGTTGGTAAATACCAACAAGTCTAATTGAGCCTTTGGGTAAGCTTGACGTATTGAGTGTATCAGCGGTGTAGCCAGTAATAAATCGCCAAGATAACGCATTGAGATGATTAAGATGCGTTTTGGGGTGGATTTTAAGTTTAAGGGCTTATCTATAGGTCGCATGGCAGGTCAGTTCACATCTCACAGCGTGGGCAAAAGTTTCAGTGTATTAGCTCACCGATATAACCTGGGTAAAAGATTAGTGGTTTTCAGGTCAGGCCTAAATCGATCATTAGGGGAGGTATAATACCAGTGGCAGGTAATGGATTGTTGGTTAATTGGTCGGTCATGTACCTGCTTTTATATTTTAAGGCGGCTGAATGAGGCAGTAATATGAATTATTGGGATTCAATTCTATGAAGGAAGCACAACTAAACAGTAGGGCATCGGAGTCAGGGGACAGAGTCTATCAACGGCTGTTGAGTTATGTCTATCCTTTTTGGCATTTGTTTGTGATCAGTTTCATCGGTTTTTTGCTATATGCGGGAGCCCAGCCGCTTTTTGCCGCGCTGATTAAGCATATCATTGACACGTTACAACAGGCGTCGCGTCAGGGCGTTGAATATTTGCCGCTCTTCTTTCTGGGTTTAATGTTGGCTCGGGGTGTTGGAAGTTTTCTGGGAAACTACTTTTTGGCCCGGATTGCGGTCAATGTCGTGCATGTTTTGCGTTGTGCAATTTTTGATCATTATACTTGTTTGCCGACAGCATACTTTGATGCAAACAACAGCGGTTATATGATGTCACGGATCACTCACAATGTGGGTGAGGTCACCCGGGCGACTACCGATTCGGTTAAGACGTTTGTGCGTGAAGGTCTGACTGCGATCGGTTTGCTAGCCTATTTGCTGTATATGAATTGGCAATTGTCGCTAATTTTTTTAGCAGTAACGCCGATAATTATTTGGCTGGTCAGTTATGTGAGCAAACGACTGCGCATGCTTAGCAAGCGTATTCAGGATTCGATCGGAGAAATGACGCACATTACTTCGGAATTGGTCGGCGGTCACCGCATAGTAAGAAGCTTTGGCGGCGAAGCGTATGAGATAAAGCGTTTTCATGAAGCGAGTGCCTACAATAGAAGGCAATCGCTGAAGCTCGCGACAACGGTGGCAATTCAGACTCCTGTGCTGCAGTTAATTATCGGAATTGCTTTGGCAGGTTTGATGTATTTGGCTTTGATGTTGATGAAGCAGGCGAGTGCGGGTGAATTTGTCGCTTACCTGACAGCCGCTTTTTTGTTGCCTCGTCCCTTTCGTTTATTGAGCGACGCCAATGGTGAAATCCAGAGAGGCATCGCAGCGGCAGAGTCTTTGTTCGATGTTCTGGATGAGCCGGTGGAAAAGAGTAACGGAAATTTCGAAATACAAAACTGCAGGGGTGAGTTGGAGTTCAGAAACTTATCCTTTAGCTATGCGGGTCAAAAAGAACCGGCACTAAACGATATTAACGTCACAGTAAAGTCGGGGCAGACAGTGGCTTTGGTCGGCGCATCAGGTGGAGGTAAAAGCACCTTGGTTAATTTAATACCCCGTTTTTACGATCATGACATGGGTGGTATTTATTTGGACGGTGTGGAAATCAAGGAATATGCGCTGAAAAATCTGAGGCGGCAAATCGCACTGGTGACCCAGCATGTGACATTGTTCAACGATACCATAGCGAACAATATCGCCTACGGTGGGTTGGGTGGCGCCTCTGAAGAGCTAATTTATAAAGCGGCGGAAGATGCTTTTGCAATGGAATTCATCAGGAAAATGCCTAAGGGCATTCATACGGAAATTGGCGAGCAGGGTGTCAAATTATCGGGCGGGCAACGCCAAAGATTGGCTTTGGCGCGGGCATTACTTAAAAATGCGCCGATTTTGATATTGGATGAGGCGACCAGCGCTTTGGATACTGAATCAGAGCGATATATACAAGAGGCTTTAAAAAAGGTTTTAAAAAACAGAACCACGCTAGTTATTGCTCACCGATTATCCACGATTGAAAATGCAGATGTCATATTGGTGATGGAGCAAGGCCGAGTTGCTGAGCAAGGTACGCACTCCGAACTAATAAAATTAGGCGGCATCTATACCCGGCTTCATCAAATGCAATTTGCTGAAAATGCACAGCCGGCGTAAGATGATGGTAAGAAAATATGCGCGAATAGAAATAAAGAGTTGACAGGGTGGGTGAGGGGTATATAATGCGCAGCTCACTTCGGTGAGCGGAGCGGGAAGCGCCAGGCAGGAGCAAAAAGTTAACGGGGAGTGTTGACAAGCTGGCGAAGG